>DASXOE010000134.1:0-50334 GCA_036494575.1 Polyangia bacterium
CGTGGCGTTGGCCGCGCAGCGAGATTGCGTCGTGAGGCCCCAAAAATTACTCGCCGAGTCCGCCCACGCCTCCGTGAACGTGTTGTCGGTGGCCTTGATTTCCCACTTGGCCGATCCGACGGCGCTTTCGAACCCGCCGCCGTTGTACCACTGGGTGGTCTGACCGGCGCCGAGGATCAGGCTACAGGTGAAATTTTGCGGCGCTCCGCCGTCGGTCCCCGGGGCGCCGCCCCCGGCGTCGGTCCCCACGGCGCCGGCCGTCTCCCCGCCGCTGCCCGCGGACCCCGACGCGTCCATGCCAGCGGCGCCGCCCGAGCCAGCCACCGGTTGCATCCCGCCCGATCCGCCCATGCCGGCCTCGCTGCCGCCGCCGGCGGAGCCGGCGGTCCCGACATCTCCTCCCGAGCCCCCGCCGCCTGTCGTGCCGCCACCGGCGCCCCCGCTGCCCGTCCGCGGCGCGCCACCACCTGAGCCTGAACACCCGACTGCGACCAGGAGGAGTGCGAACAGACGGGGAGCCACGTTGATACGCACGATCCCCTCGTCAGCGAGATGGCGGCGACTAGACGAGGATGCCGTCGAGCGGCTTTTTTCCGGCCGTACCAAAGGTCGTGACCGGGACCTGCAACGCGTTCAGCATCGCGACGAACAGGTTGGCTTGCGGCTGGTCTTGCACGATGAGGTGCTGACCAGTCTTGATCTTGCCGCCTGCGCTGCCCAGCACGAGGACGCTCTTGTTGATCTGATCGTGGGCGATGCCGCTCCCGATCTCGCTGGACATGAAGACCAAGCTGTTGTCGAGCATGGTCGCCCCACCACCCTCGTCGATCGCGTCCAGCTTCTGGCAGAACAGGGCCAGCTGCGACACGTGCCACTGGTCGATCGTCGACAAGGCCGGGCCATTCTGCGCATGGGCGAGCCCGTGATGGTCGCCGCTGATGCCCAGCCAGGGGAAGCTGCGGGCGGACTTATCGCCACCATTGCCCAGCATGAACGAGATGGACCGCGTGGCGTCGCACTGAAGGGCGAGGACCATCAGGTCGATGCTGACCGACGTGTGGGTCGGCCAGTCGAGGCCGGTGTCCGCCGGCTTCGTGACCGCCCCTGGCGTGCACGACAGCGCCGGCATCGTCTGGATCTTCGTCTCGAGCGACCGCACGCCCGTCAGGTACTCGTCCAGCTTTTGTTTGTCAGTGGTGCCGAGCCGGGCCTGCAACGACGTGGCCTCGCTCCTCACGTGGTCGAGCACGCTGCTCGATATGGCCTTTCTCCGCATCGAATCGGCGGAGGAAGCGGTCGGGTCCGCGCCCATGAAGATCTGGTCGAACGTCACGCCCGACTGAATCACCGGCTGCAAAGGCTGCGTGGGGCTCGCCCACGAGATGCACCCGTTGTAGATGGCCGGGTTCCCGATGTCCGAGTACATGTCGCTCGTGATTCCGAGCTGCAGCCCTTGCTGGAAGCGCGTGGCGCTGCCCAGCGACTGCGCATAGACCTGATCGACCGAGACACCCACCTTGATGTCCGGCTTGGTCCCCAGCACGCACGTCAGCATCCCCGCCGGGCCGAGGCAGTGCGAGCCGAACACCACCGACGCGTCGTTGTTCTGCATGCCCGAGAACACGAGCAGCTTCTTCTTCAGGCTCGCGAGCGGCATCAACGACGAGCTGAACGTGTAGTTGGGACCCGCTACCGGGGCCGGGAACCAGTTCTGGCGATAGATCCCGTTCGGCGTGTGCCAGCAGATGAGGCGTTGCGGAGAAGCAGTGGCGGCCTTGGCCTTGTTTCGCCCGGCCAGCGACTCCAGCCACGGCAGCCCCACGGTGGCGGCGGCGCTAACCAAGAACCTTCGGCGCGACGGCGGCTGCTTGGCGGCCTGCTTCTGCTGCGAGGCCAACGCCTTCTCGTCGTAGGTCATGCTCGGGACGCGGTTCATGGCTCACCTCTGCGCATACGGAATGCGTCGCTGGCAACGACGCCCATCAACAAATCACGCATGCCGACGGGGCCCGCGCCGGTACCTTTCGCCACGGCATCGACGTAGGCTGCGTCGACGTCAGGCCGCACCGCCCGGCCCAGTCCGTAGGTCAGCAGGCTCTTGGATAGACAATTGCGCAGGCGCGGGTCCTTTGCCAAGGTCGTCTCCAGCCCTGCGCGCCCGTTGAACTGCGTTCCGTCAGGCAGCATCCCGCTGGCATCGATCGGCATGCCATGATCGGTGTCGCGCCAGGATCCGATGGCATCGTAGTTCTCCAGCGCCAGCCCGATCGGGTCCATCGAGCTGTGGCAAGCCGCGCAGACCGCGTTTTGCCGGTGCATCGCCAGGAACACGCGGCTGGACGTGGCGGTGATGACATCTTCCGATGGCAGCATGACCGTGGCGGGCGGCGGCGGCGGCGGCGCGCACATGAGCGCGTCCAGGACCCAACGACCGCGCGCCACCGGCGACGTCCGATTCCCGCGCGAGGTGGCGAGCAACAGCGCGCCCATGCCCAGCAAACCACCGCGCTGGGGCGTCGTCAGCATCACGCGCGTGAAGGCGGTCCCGGCCACCGGCGCCACGCCGTAGTAGCTGGCCAGGCTGGTGTCGATGTAGGTGAAGCTCGCGGTCAGCAGCTGCTCGGGCGGAAGGTTCTGGCGCACGAACTCGTCGAAGTAGAGGTCGACCTCGTGCTTCATCGAGGTGGCCAACGCGGCGCTGAACTTCGGGTACAGCATGGGGTCGGGCTGTGAGGTCTCGATGGCGCGCACACCCAGCCATTGCTCGGCGTAGCTTTGGGAGAAGCGGCTCTTTGGATCGATCAACATGCGCTGCAACTGCGTCTGGACGTCTTTCACGGTGGCCAGCTGGCCCGATTTGGCGGCGGCAAACAGGGCATCGTCCGGCATGCTGGAGTAGACCAGATAGGACAAACGCGACGCCATTTCGTAGGGCGCGAGCAGGTGCGCCTTCAGCGAAGTGGGATCGGGATCGAGCTCGGGCCGAAAGATGAAGTTGGACGACATCAACAGCGCCTCGAGGACCGCGCCCATCACCTCGTCCGGCGAGCCGCCGAGGGTGCGAACCTGGCCGGCCAAGGTGAGATAGTCGGCGATCTCGGCATCCGTCATCGGACGCCGGTAGGCACGTGTCCCCAGCGTCGTCAGGAAGGTGCGCACGCAGGCGTCGCCGGTCGCCGGGTCACACGTCAGATTTTGCGCCCGCAGGGGGGGCGCCAGCGCCTCGGTGACCAACGCCTCGGCCGCCGTTTGATATTGCTCGAGCCGGGTCGGCGACAGGCTCAAAAAGTCGCCGTTGTTGTCGAAGCCGTTGGCCTGGCTGTCACTGATGAACACGCTGGCCGGCTGAGAATTGGTTCCGAGCAGATCGTGAACCGTGTTGTTGTATTCGGTCTGATTCAGCCGACGCACCGTGACCCGGCCCGGCTCGGCGGCCACGGCGCCCGTCGTCGTGCCCGTGCCGGTGCCGGTCCCCGTGCCGGTCCCGGTCCCCGTGCCGGTACCGCTACCATTGGGCGCGCCGACGGGCATGCCAGGGTCGCCGATCGCGCCCGTGCAACCCGCTCCGATGCCGAGCAGCAGCGCCAAACTCGCGAGAGGTATCCGGCTGGAAAGTTCGGCTTTCATGTCCTGACTCCGTTCGAGATTACAGGGCCGGTGATGGATCGAGAACCTAGCTGGCTAGACGGAAGATCTTGGCCTCTGCAGGCAACACTTCTTAATTACTTGGATTTACTGGCTAAACCAGACGTTCTCCGGGACGAGTTTTGGGGGGTCAGCCGCGTGAGGCCGCGCGGCGGCGACCCACCCAAATATGCAGAGCCACAAATGAGGAAAGCGGCTCAACCATCAGGGAATTTCAGCTCGATTGGCCTTTCTTCGCGCGTCCCCCGGCTCAGGCGAAGCTCGACGGCATGGGTCTGTGCGAAGATGCTCCATGGCCTACCGGGGGCTCTTCGCTGCGACGCTGTTCCTTTCCCTCGCGTCCCTCGCGGCCGTCGCCTGCGGCGGCGCGAACGGCAGCCATGCTTTCGATCGCGGCGCCGGGTTCGTGCCGCCGAAACCGCCACGGCCGCTCATTCGACTGGCGCGCGCGGGAGCGTGCCCGAAATGGTGTCCCACGTATTCGGTCGACGTCGACGTCGACGGCGGCGTGACGTATTCGGGCGGTTCAAACGTCATGACTATCGGACCCGCGACGGGCCGACTGTCTCCCGAAGCCCTTGGTCAGCTCCGCGCGGTGATGTCGAAGGCGAGCCAAGCCAAAATGCCCTCGCAAAAGTGCGCGTGCGGTTGCGCGACGAACACGCCCTATGTCTACCTGACGACCTGGGACAAGGACCCTCCCAGGACCGTCATGTACGAAGAAGGATGCGAAAGCGCTCCGCACGCCATCCGTGTGCTCGAGGACGCGGTGGACGACCTCGCCGGAGTCGAACGATGGATCGGGACGGTACAACAACGCAGGCTGTGCTTCGAGGAGCAGCGGGACTGCAGCGCGCTCGTCGTCGTGCCGCGGCTACACTGAGCGGCTACACTAGCTACGCTGAACGGTCGCACCGCAATTAACAGCCACCTGAAATACGACAAATGGATACGCCGCCCGCCGGTGGCCGGTTAGCTTCTAGGGGGGGACACAATGAGGACACGCAGCCGTACGGCGTTCCTAGTCGCGGGGCTCCCGGCCTTTTTGGCGTGTGCCAAGGTCACGGCGCCCCCGGCCACGACGGGCAGCGGTGCCGGCAGCGGCACCGGCGGCACGGGCGGAGGCCAGGTGAACGGCGGCGCCAGTGGCAGCCCCTTCTTTCAGCCTCCTCCCTGCCCGAACAACGTCTGCGCCGACTTTCCCGCAGAGCCGATCATCGATTCGGGCACGCCCGCCAACGCGCCGACGATGTTCGCGGGCAACCCGACGGGAACCGCGCCCTGCGTCTACGAACCGGCCGACGGAGCCCTCTTCCCCAAGGGCTTGCTGCGTCCGCGCATCAAATGGTCCGGCACGACCGGCGTCCACCGCATCACGGTGCACGTGGCGAATCAGAACCGCGATCTCGTGGCCTTCACCAGCCAAACGTTCTGGATGGTGCCGAAGGACATCTGGGGCTCTCTTTCGGCCCACAGCGCCGGGGAAGACATCACGGTCACCGTGCGCGCGGCCGGCGCCGGCGAGAGCGCTGCGAAGATCCAGATCGCGCCGGTGGCCGCCACCGGCTCGATCGTCTTCTGGGCCGCCAACCCAATGGCCAACGACATTCGCTTTACGGGCGACAGGACGACCGCCACGGAGCTGCGGGGGTTCGCCGTGGGCGACGAGTCGACGGTGGCCGTGTTGGAGGTCGCGCAAGTCCAGCAGGGGAGCACCCTCGAAGACGGGACCCCTCGCCATGTCGCTTGCATGGGTTGTCACGCCGCCACGCCCGACCCCGATTACATCGCATTCGTCGACGACTGGCCGTGGAACCTGGTCGTCGCCGGCGTCAAGACGGGAGCGGTGGGCTCGACCCTGCCTGGTTTGACGGACGGCGGCCTGGCGGCGTTGAACCTGCCCTGGGGTGGAATGATGGCGTTCTCAAAGCCGGCATGGGCGCCCGGTCGCCGGCTGGTCGTGCTCGCCTCCAGCCTGGTGGACTACACGATGCCGTGGGCGACCGACACCGCCAAGCCCGGCAAGCTCACCTGGTACAACCTCGACGCGCCGCCGGCCTCGATGCCGAAGATGGTGATGCCAAACGTTCAGTTCGGGGAAGTGGCACGCCAGGGCGACAGCCGCGGCGCCGCCGCGCCGACCTGGAGCCACGACGGAACGACCATCGTCTATTGCTCCACGCAAGGGGGGAACCAAGACGGCGCGCTGGCGACCGGTCCGACGGACCTTTACAGCGTCCCCTTCGCCGACGGCGCCGGCGGTCCCGCGACGCCGATCGCGGGCGCCTCCGACCCGGCCTACGAGGAGTACTACCCGGCGTATTCGCCCGACGATCTGTTGGTTGCTTACAACCGGATCCCCGCCGGCCAGAACATGCACTCCAACCCCAACTCCGAGGTCTTCGTCGTTCCAGCGAAGGGCGGCACCGCCACGCGCTTGGCCGCCAACGATCCGCCAGCTTGCACCGGCAAGAGGAGCCCTGGCGTCAACAATGTCTGGGCGCGCTGGTCCCCGATCGTCGCGAGCAGCGGCGGCAAGCGGTACTACTGGTTGCTGTTCCCGTCCTTCCAATCGGACGTCGCCATGACGGATTTTCGAGACCGCATTAGCAACTTGCCGGTGTTGGAGTCGCAGCTTTACCTGACTGCCGTCGTGCAAGACGATGCCGGCAACGTGACCACGCACGCGGGGATCTACCTGTGGAACCAACCCACCGACCGCATCAACGCGACGCCGATCTGGGAAGTTCTCGAGATACCGCCGGTGCCGTAGCGCTCGGAGCAATCAATATCGCAATATCGGATGTTTCAACCATGAGAAAAGCCCATAGTCTCGATTTGCTGATCGCGGTCGCCGTCGCCACGTGCAGCTGCGCGAAGGTCGTCCAGCCCGGGGCCGGCGGATCCTCGGGGGGAGCGGGATCAGGATCAGGATTAGGACCAGGATCAGGTGGGAGCAGCCTGTTCGGCAACGGCGGCGCCGCAGGCGCACCGCCGCCGCCACCCTCCGCTGACGTGACTACCTGTGCGGACGCCGCCACCGTTCATAGCTACGTGGGCTGCGAATTTTGGCCGACCATCGACGCCAACCCGGTCTGGACGGATTTCGATCCCGCCGTGGTCATCGCCAACGGCGGCAAAGCACCAGCGGCCGTCACCGTCGACGGGCCGGCCGGGTTCCACAAAGACGTCATGATCCCGGCCGGGCAGCTCCAGACCGTCCTTCTCGCCTGGGTCCCCGGCTTGAAGGGTCCCGAGTTCTCGACGACCAACACGTCGGGCGGTCGCCTGAACTATTCCGTCCGCGTCAACGGCGGCGCCTACCACGTCAAGAGCAGCGTCCCGGTGACGGCGTGGCAATTCAATCCGCTGCAGTACACGAAGAACCCGTGCGCCGAGTCCCCGACCGGGTGCCTTTCGGCCAGCGTCGACGCGTCGTTGTTGCTCCCGGTCACGGCGATGACGGGGAACTACCGCGTGTTCGCCTACTCGTCGAAGAACGAAGGTGACCTCTGGGGCAGCGTCCCGGGCGGAATCGCGATCACCGCCACCGCCGACAACACCAACGTCAAGGTCCAGCTCGGGCCCCGCTGCGGCGTCGAGATTTTCCCGACCACCGACCTCGGCACGTGCGTCTCCGCCTCGATGACCGGAGACATCCCGGCCCAGAATGCCAACTTCGTCTACACACTCCAGATGAACGCGGGCGACGTCGTTCAGCTCGTCGGCGCGTGGGCCCAATATCCGCAGACCAAGAACGCCGACCTCAGCGGCTCGGTGCTCAACGCCGACCACCCCATCCAGGTCATCTCGTTCAACGCCATCGCGCAGTTGCCCGACTACTCGGTCGCCAACGCCGATCACATGGAAGAGACCGTGCTTCCCTCCGAGGTCATCGGGAAGAAGTACATCGTCGTTCCACCGACGACGCCGCTCGGGACCGCGGTCGGCCACATCGTGCGCATCTACGGCAACGTCGACGGGACGCACCTCACGTACCCGGAAGGCAAACCGGTGGGGGCGCCGGACGTCATCAACGCGGGCGACATGGTGCAGGTCCCGCCGTTGCCTGTGGGTCAGCCGGCTCCCGACTGCACGTCGCTGGCCGGACATTGCATGCAGGTCGAGCCCTTCATCGTCGAGGGCGATCAGCCTTTCGCGGTGGCCTCGTTCATGGTGGGCGGCACGTTGCAGATGCCAGGCACCGACGCGACCAATTCGCAGGGAGATCCGTCCATGACGATGGAGGTGACGCCGGAACAATTCCGCAAGGACTACACGTTCCTGGCGCCCGCCGATTACGTGGAGAACTACGCGGACATTCTCGTGCCAAAGGGTGCGACCGTGGTCCTCGACGGCTCGACGCCGAAGGAGCCGCTCACGCCCATCGGGAGCGGCGATTGGGGCTTCATTCGCGCCAAGCTCAGCGCCGGAAACGGCGGCGTCCACACCCTGTCCACCACGTCCGCCAGCGGATTGGGGCTGCAGGTCGCGGGCTTCGGCTACGCAACGTCGTACTACTACCCAGGCGGCTTGAATTTGATCCGTATCTCACCGCCGGTAATCATTCCGTAGAAACCCCGCGACAGACCGCCGTAAAACGATGCGGTGTCGCCTTGACGCGGAACGTAGTTTTTCCGCTGGGTTGGACCCGTAACGCGTCCAGCAGAGGTTCTCGGCCCTTCGCTGATCGATTGCGACCGTCATAGGCAACTAGGATCAGGAGGAAGGCCCCCATCATGAATATCCGATCTGTTCTCGTTCGACCCTTGACGTTCGTCGCGCTCCTTCTGCTCCCTGCGTGCACGGGCTCCGCGGGATCGCCCGGCCGCTCGGGCTCGGCGGGCGCGTCCGGTGGTGCAACCGGCGCTGCCGGCGCGACCACGAACACCGGCGCGGCTGGGAGCGCCGGTGCGGACACGGGGACGGGAGGCGTCACGCCGGAGGGCGGGTCGGGCGGCGCGTCGGGTGGCGCGTTGGCCGGGTCGGGCGGCGCGTCGTCAGGAACCGCGGGCGCAGCCGGCAGCGGAAGCGGCGGCACCAGTGGCGGAGCGACCGACGCGGGCGCAGCTGGCACGGGTGGCCCCGACGGCTCGGTGAAGCCGAGCACGAACGTCGTCATGTACTTGCCGAACTGGGCCGGAAGCTTTTCCAGCTGGGCGACGAAGGTCGACTTCAACAAGATGACTCACCTCAACCTGGCCTTCGGCACCGTCAACAGTTCCAACGCCTGGAGCCTGGGCGCGCCGGACGCCGACGTGAAAGCGCTCGCTGCGGCGGCGCACGCCAAGAACGTCAAGGTGCTCGTCTCGATCGGCGGCGCGGACGACGACATCGGGATCATCAACCAATACCAGTCGGCGTCGAACATCGCTCCCCTCGTGGCGAACCTGGACGCGTTCTGCAAGCGCCTCGACTTGGACGGAGTCGACGTCGATCTCGAGCGCGGCGCCGACATGAAGTCGAGCGGGAACTTTCCCGCGTTCGTCGCGAAGCTCATCTCGACGTTCAGGCCCGAGGGCAAGCTCGTGACGACGGCGCTCGCGCAATACATCGTCGAGGACGCCGGCGGAGACCCCGCCCTCATGACCGTCATCAAGTCCTTCGATATCGTCAATCTGATGATCTACAGCACCAACATGGGCACCTATACGAACGAGCTCAACTGGTGGACGACGACCAAGGGTGTTCCCAAGAACATTCTCACCTGGGGCATCGAGTTCAGCAGCAAGCTCACCGCGGCCATGGCCAAGCAGCTGACCACGGCATCGAAGGCCTACGCCGGCGTCATGGTCTGGGAGTACTCGCAGGGCACCGAGCCTCAACTGTGGCCGGCGGTTCAAGACAGCATCTGAAAGGCGAGTCAGCTCTCTTCGGGCGCCGGTCGACTTGAAACGGGTCGCCGTGCGGCCTTCGCGACGCCCGTGTCCAGGCGCGCCGCGCCGGCGTCGCGGGGCGCCTGCAGATCCAGCGTCAAGCGTCCGTTGATCTCGACGCCGGTGGCGACGCGCCATTTTCGACGGCGGGTCTTCCCCTTCGAGATCAGATCGCCGAGCTCCGCGTCCGAGATGCGCCGCCCCGCGACCTCGAACCAGATCACGAACGCGCACCCTTCGCGCCAGCGCGAGCATCCCCATCCGCGCTTTCCAGCGACGAGGTTTCCTTCGCGACAGCGGGGGCACGCGAGCGCGACGGGCGTTGCGCCTTTCGTGGCGTCCGCGCTCTTGCGCGGCGCGGGCGGCGGCGCCCGCGGCCCCGCCGCCTTCGAGTGGCCGAGACCGCCGCGAATCGCCGTGACGACGTCGGCCACGTAGCGCGAGATGTCCGCCATGAAGGCGGCGCGCGTCTCTTCGCCGCGCGCGACGCGCGCGAGGCGCGCCTCCCACGTGCCCGTCAGCTCGGGCGACGCCAAGCTCGCGACGGGAAGCGCGTCGATGAGCCCGAGGCCGAGCTCGGTGGGAATCAGATTCTTGCCCTCGCGGGTCAGGAAGGTCCGCCGCAGGAGCGTCTCGATCGTCGCCGCGCGCGTCGCCGGCGTGCCCAGCCCCGAGTCGCGCATGGCGGCGCGCAGATCTTCGTCGGCGATGTCGCGCCCCGCCGATTCCATCGCGCCGAGCAACGTCGCCTCGGTGTGGCGCGGTGGCGGGCGGGTCTGCTTGGTCAGGACCTCGAACGTCGCGTCGAGCCTCTGGCCCTCCGCGAGCGGCGGCAGCGTGGGCCCGGCCTCTCCGTCGCCGTCGCCGTCGCGCTTTCGGTCGCCCTCGGGCGCGCGGCCCTCACCGAGCTGCGCCACCGCCTGCCAGCCCGCGACGAGCCGCACGCGACCGCGCGCGGAGTAGCGATCGGGCGGCGGCGGCAGCGTCGCCACCAGCCCTTCGTCCGTGGGCGCGGGCGCGGGCGCGGGGTCGCCCTGGGGCGAGGCCGGCGCCCGCTCGTTCGCGGCGGCCTCGCCCACGCGAATGACGACGTCAGTGAGCGCGAACTCGGCATCGGGGTGGAAAGCGCCGAGGAACCGCCGCGTCACGAGATCGAAGATCCGCCGTTCGTCGCGCGGCAGGTCCTCGAGGCGCGCGGGCTTCCCCGTGGGGATGATGGCGTGGTGGTCGTGGACCTTGGCGTCGTCGAAGACGCGGCGCGAGCGCGGCGGCGGCGCCGCCAGCAGCGGCTGCGCGAAGGGCGCGTAGTCCGGCAGCGCCGCGAGCGCCCCGAAGATCTTGGGCAGCTCTTTGGCCATGTCGCCCGTGAGGTGGCGTGAATCCGTGCGTGGGTAGGTGAGGATCTTGTGGCGCTCGTAGAGCGCCTGCGCCGCCGCGAGCGTCGCCGTCGCGCTCAGGCCGTAACGTCGGTTGGCCGTCCGTTGCAATGACGTGAGGTCGAACAGAAATGGCGGCGGCTCGCGCAGGCGGCGTTGCCGAAGGCGTTCGACGACGGGACCATCGGGCGCCGCGGCCGCGGCCCGCGCCTCGTCGCGCGTGACGATGCCGCCCGCGAGCTCGCGGCTTCCCAGCCGGGAGCGCACGCCCTTGCCGTCCGGCAGCGTGACGCCCCACAAGGCGGTGACCTTGTCAGCGGTGACCGACGGCTCGGCCGCGGGCGTGAAGACGCCGCGGACCTCCCAGTAGTCGAGGGGCTGGAACTGCCGGATCTCGTGCTCGCGCCGCACGACGATGGCCAGCGTCGGCGTTTGCACGCGGCCGATCGAGTACAGCGGCGAATCGCTCGACGGGCCGCGCCCGCGCCGCGGCGCGCGCCGAGGCTGCGCGGCAGGGGCCGCCCCACGCGCGCTCACCGTGACCGCGCGCGTGGCGTTCATCCCCACGAGCCAGTCGGCCTCCGAGCGGCAGCGCGCCGCGGCGCCGAGCGCGTCGAGCTCGGCGCCCGGGCGCAGCGCCGCGAAGCCGGCGCGGATGGCGTCGTCGGTCAGCGAGGAGATCCACAGCCGGCGCGTGGGCAAACGGCTGCCCGCGAGCTCGTAGACGTAGCGAAAGATGAGCTCTCCTTCGCGGCCGGCGTCGCAGGCGTTGACGACCTCGGTGAAGCGCCGGTCGCGCAGGAGCTCGCGCACGGCGCGCAGCTGATCGCGCGTCCCCGGCACGGGCCGCAGCTTGAAGGTCGGAGGGATCATGGGCAGCGTGTCCAGCCTCCACGCCTTCCAACGCCCGTCGTAGGCCGCCGGCTCTTCCAGCTCGACGAGGTGACCGATGCACCAGGTCAGCACGCGCCCCGCGCCCTCGATCGCGTGCTTGCCGCCACCGCGCACGCCCAGCACGCGCGCGAGGTCACGCGCGACGGAGGGCTTCTCGGCGATGACGAGCTGCACGGCGGGACCACCTTACCGGTTGTCGGCACCGACCTCCGCTTGTTCCGTGCGTTCGGCACGGGAGGCCACCTTCAGCGCTGACACCTGACGCGCGGGCCGCGCCGTTCCGTTTTCTTCGCCCGCCTGGAGACGGATCAGATATGGTCTCCTGCCCTCCTCGGTCGCGTGTTATCGGGGAAAACTGCGAAGAATAGGGACCAACCATGAGTGACATCGTCCTCGACACCAAGCCGATCTTGGAACGCTTTCGTCTCAACGGACGCACGGCCCTCGTCACCGGGGCCGGCGGCGGCATCGGGCGCGGCTACGCGCACGCGCTCGGCGAGGCCGGCGCGTCCGTCGCGGTCGTCGACATCGCGCTCCCTCAAGCGGAGGAGGTCGCCCACGAGCTCACGGCCAAGGGCGTCGATGCCATCGCGCTCAAAGCCGACGTGACGAAACCGGCCGAGGTGACAGCGATGGTGAAGAAGGTCCTCGATCGCTGGGGCAAGCTGACGATCGGCGTCAACAACGCCGGGCGCGGACAGTGGGTTCCGTCCGAGGACATGAGCGTCGAGGACTGGGACAAGATGTTCGACCTCAACACCAAGGCTGTCTTCCTGTGCGCGCAGGCCCAAGGCCGCGCCATGCTCGCGGCGGGCTACGGCAAGATCATCAACACCGCCTCGATCTCCGGCTCGATCGTCAACATTCCTCAGAACCAGGCCGCCTACAACACGAGCAAGGCGGCGGTGATTCACTTGACGCGCAGCCTGGCGGCCGAGTGGGCCACGCGCGGCGTGCGCGTCAACAGCATCAGCCCCGGCTACACGCGCACGAAGCTGCTCGAGAACCTCCTGGCGACGCCGGAGGGCAAGAAGATTCTCCCCGTCTGGACCGAGGCGACGCCGATGAAGCGCATGGCGGAGGTCACCGACCTGCAAGGGGCCGTCGTCTACATGGCTTCGGAGGCCTCCGACTTCATGACGGGCAGCGACGTCGTCGTCGACGGCGGCTACTGCTGCTGGTGACGGCGGGCGCGGCGAGCCGGGGACCGGCCTGACGGCCGAACCATCCGTCCGCGACGCGCCGCGCGCTCACGCCTTGCCGTCGAGACCCCAGTCGTTCTCGTGGTGGGAGCCCGGCTCGAGCGTGAGCAGGCCGTCGCCGCTGTTGAAGGCGTTGGGGGCGCACGTGAGCGCCTCCATACACAAGCCGCGCCGCCGATGCGCGGCGACCGGCAGCGTGTCGCCGCTGTACGCGACGATGTACTTGAAGTTGCCGTCCATCCAGACCTCGACCCAGCGCTTGCCGCCGGGCGCCGTGAGGCGCGCGCGAGCGCGCCCGTCCTTGCCGCGCACGAGATCGGTGTAGGTGGTGTCGAACTTCACGGCGCCGATGACCTTGGGCTTGCGGAAGTCGAGCGTCGTGCCAGCCACGGGCGCGCGGCCCACCGGGATGAGACGGGCGTTCGTGGGCAGGTAGGTCGCCGCCGGCAAGATCAGCGTCGCCGGATCGAGCGCCCCCGTACCGACCTGAAAGTACGGGTGGGACCCGAGCCCGAGCGGCAGCGCGTGCGCGCCGACGTTGGTCGCCCGGGTGTGCACGGAGAGGCCGTGCTCGCCCAGGCGGAAGGTGATCGCCAGCTCGAGCGCGTAGGGGTAGCCCTCGGTGGGGAACAGCAACAGCGCCAGCGTGACCACGTCGTCGCCGCGGTCGACCAGCTTCCAGCCGCGGTAGCGCACGAGGCCGTGCAGGGCGTTCTGGTCGCCCACGTCGTTGATGGGCAGCTGCTGCTCGGCGCCCTCGAACGTGTACTTCCCGTGGTCGACGCGGCCCGGCCACGGCGCGAGGACTTGACCCATCCCGTAGCGGGACATCTCGTCGGGGCCGAAGGTGTCCAGGAGCTCCACGCCCGCGACCTGGAACGAGCGCAGCGTGGCGCCCACCTCCGTGACGACCGCCTTGTAGTTGCCGTGCTTGATCTCGTAGGGCGTCCCCGTGGGCGCGAGCGGGTGAGACCCCGACCCGGACGCCGCCGCCGGCGTGCTACCCACGGCGGCAGGCTCCGCGGCGCGCGACGACCGCGCGGCCAGCACCATCGCGCCCGCGCCGGCCCCGGCCGACTGCAGGAAGACACGTCGCTGTCGATTCGCAATCATGGGCAACTCCCATCTGTGGGTTGGAGGGCGGGCACATATCAGTACGCGGGGCGCGCGCTGTCAACGCGCGGCTTCACCCTTTCGCTTGCCGGCGAGCACGGCGACGAGAACGACTGCGCCGAGTACGCTGCCTTGCCAGTCCGGGTTGATGTCGAGGAGGGTCATGACGTTGTGGAGCACGGCGATGATGACGACTCCCACGATGGTGCCGAAGATGTGGCCGCGGCCGCCCGTCAGGCTGCCGCCGCCGATCACGACGGCGGCGATGGCGTCGAGCTCCATCATGACGCCGCTCGTTGGGTCGGCGGCGGCCAGGCGCGAGATCGCCAGCACGCCCGCGAAACCGGCCAGCGCGCCGCACGACGCGTACACGATGATCTTCACACGGCGCACCGGCACGCCCGCCAGCCGCGCCGCCTCCTCATTGCCGCCGACGGCGTAGATGTAGCGGCCGAGCGGGTAGTGCGTGAGCAGCACGTAGCCCAAACCGTAGACGAGTCCCGTCAGCAAGAACGGGACGGGCAGCAAGACGTGCACGCGCGCGAACGAGACGTCGAGCGTCTCGCTCAGCAGGCTCAAGCCTTCCGGCAAGTGATAGAGCGACTTGTTCTGGGTAACGACGCGCGTGAGGCTCCGCGCCACGGCCATCATGGCGAGCGTGACGACGAAGGGCGGCAGACGCCCGAACGCGATCAGCAGCCCGTTGAGCGTGCCGAGCGCGCCGCCGACGAGCGCGCCGGCGAGCACGCCCACGGCCACGCCGACGCCGCTCTTGAGCATGAGCGCCGTCACGATGCCCACGAAAGCCAGCACCGAGCCGACCGACAGATCGATGCCGCCGGTCAAGATGACCAGGGTCATGCCGGCCGCGATGATGGCGTTGATCGACATCTGCCGCGTGATGTTCAGGAGGTTCTCGCCGCTCCAGAACGACGGCGTCGCGAGCGAGATCGCCACGACGAGCGCGAGCAGCGAGGCGGGTACCGCCCAGCGCCGCAGCACGGGCCACGCGGCCCAAGACGAGGCGGCGTTCAAGCGCTCACCGCCGCCGTGTTCTCGTCGATGAAGGCCGTGGCGAGCTCCAGGAAGCGCTCCGGCGTCGCCTCCGCTCGCAAAAGCTCGCCGCTGACGCGCCCGCCGCACATGACCAGCACACGATCGGCCAGGCCCAGGACCTCGGGCAGCTCGGACGAGATCATGATGATGCCGGCGCCCTCGCGGGCCAGATCGTTCATCAGCCGGTAGATCTCTTGCTTGGCGCCCACGTCGATGCCGCGCGTGGGCTCGTCGAAGACGAAGACCTTCGCGCCGAGGTGCATCCACTTCGCGAGCACCACCTTCTGCTGATTGCCGCCGCTCAAGGTCGATACGAGCTGCGCGGGCGAGTGGGCCTTGATGCGGAGGCTCTCGCACAAGGCGGCGACGGCGCCGGCCTCGGCGCCGCGCTCGATCTGACCGAACCGGCCGCGCGTCTTGCCGAGCGCCGCCAGCGTGATGTTCGACGCTACGCTCAAACCGAGGACCAGCCCCTCGTGCTTGCGGTCTTCGGGCGCGAGCACGAGGCCGGCCCGCATGGCGCCTCGCACCGAGCCGAGCGGCATCGGCTTTCCGCCCAGCGTGACGGCGCCCTCGGCCGACGGGTCGGCGCCAAACAGCGCGCGCGCCACCTCTGTGCGACCCGAGCCCATGAGGCCGGCAAGCCCCAGCACCTCGCCGGCCCGCAGGTCGAAGCTCACGTCGACGACGCCCGCGGGGCTGCGCAGGCCGCGCACCTCGAGCATCCTCTCGCCGAGCGTCGCCTGGCGCGCCGGGTAGACGTCACGCACGTCGCGCCCCACCATCAAGCGGATGAGCGCGGCCTTGCTGGTCTCGCCGAGCAACCCCTCATGCACGCGCTCACCGTCGCGGAAGACCGTGGCGCGGTCGCCGAAGGCGAACACCTCTTCGAAGCGGTGCGTGACATAGAGGATGGCGACGCCGTCGGCCTTCAGCCGCTTCAAGATCTCGCCGAGCCGCTCGACCTCGTGCTGGGCCAGCGCCGACGTGGGCTCGTCGAGGATCAGCACGCGGCACTCGTCGAGCAACGCCGCGCCGATCTCGACGAGCTGCTGCTGCGCGACCGACAGACGCTCCACCGGACTGTCGACGTCGAAGTCCACTCCGAGCTTGCGCAGGGCGGCGCGAGCTCGCGCGCGCATCGCGCCGTGCTCGAGCTGACCGAAGCTGCCGCGCAGCTCGCGGCCGAGCGACATGTTCTCGGCCGCGCTCAGGCTCGCGATCAGGTTGAGCTCCTGATGAATCACCGAGATGCCGAGGGCGCGCGCCTGCCGCGGGCTCGCGATCTGGACGGGGCGGCCCGCCAATGAGAGCGCGGCGCCGGCGTCCGGCGAGGTGGCGCCCGCCAGCACCTTCACGAGCGTCGATTTTCCGGCGCCGTTCTCACCGAGCAGCATGTGGACCTCGCCGGCGAGCAGGCGGAGCTCCACGTCGCGCAACGCCTGGACACCTGGGTAGGTCTTCGAAAGGTGCTTGACCGCCAGGACCGGCGCGGGGGCTCGTTCTGCGGCGGCGCTGGTCACTCCGCCCAACCGGGATAACTGGCGACGTTCTCTCTCGTGACGAGCGAACCGGCGATCGGGAAAAATGGTGGGAGCTTTTCGCCGTTCATCGCGCGCAGGGCTTGGTCGAGGGCCGCGGTGGCCATCCTTTGAGGAAACTGGGCGGCGGTGGCGGCGAACGCGCCGCCCTGGCGAATGGCCTCGACGGCCTCGGGCGAGCCGTCGACCGCGATCAAGAAGAGCTGCTTCTCGCGTTTGGCTTGCTTGACGGCCTGGAGCGCGCCGAGCGCGGTCGGGTCGTTGACGGCCCAGATGCAATCCAGCTTCGGATTCGCCGTGAGGACGTTCTCCGTGATGTTGACGGCGGCGAGGCGTTCTCCGCGCGTCGACTGCTCGGACACGATCTGGATGCCCGGGTATTGCTTGAAGATGCTCTTGGCGCCCTCTTCCCGCTTGAGCCCCGACGTCACGTTGGAGTGCGTGAGCAGCGCCACCCTGCCCTTGCCGTTCAGGCGCTTGACGATGTACTCGCCCGTGAGGACCCCCAGCTTGAAGTTGTCTGACCCGACGAAGGTGGCGATCTTGCCGCCGTCGGCCGTGACGTCGATCGTAACGACGGGAATGCCCTTCTGGTTCGCCTGCTCGACCGACTTCACGATCGCCGCCGAGTCCACCGGGTTCAGCAGGATGGCGTCCACGCCCTGCGCCAAGAAATCCTCGATGGCGGCGGCTTGCTTGTTCGAATCGAGCTCGGCGTCGTTCTCGCGGAACTGAAGGCCCTTGGCCTCCGCCGCCTTGCGCGCCACGCTCTTGATGACCGAGAAGAAAGGGTTGTTGTACGTCATCAACGTGAGCCCGATGGTCTTCTGCTTGGCGCTGCCGTCGCTCGAGGCTGACCCGCTCGTCGATCGGTTACCGCTGCCGGCCCGCTCCACCTTGCACGCCATCAATTGACAGATCCCCAGGACACAGAGACCGAGCGTGAACGTCAATGATCTGCGTCGCTGCACTCGGCCTCCTCGGGTTCAGGCGCCGCGAGAGTAAGGCACGGGCTGTGCTCTCGCAAGCCGGCCAGGCCCCACGTCTTCGGCTTCTCTCGGGCTTCATTTTTCCCCTGCGGCGGACCCGCGCGACTTACGTTTCGAAAAGCAAGGAGGCGCGCATGCGGACACTGGCGATCGCAATGGCCTTGAGCGCGTACCTGCCCGCGCTCGACGGCGTGGCGGCGCCCCTCTCGAAGAAGGAAGAGGTGGCGTGCCGAGACGTGCCCGAGGGACAGCGCGACGCCGCGATCTTGACGAACCCGGAGTCGATTCGATCGGTTGCCGAGATCAAGCGCGAGCACGAGACCGGCGCGAGTCCGCGAGGAGCGCGCATCGCCTTGACGGCGGCGCCGGGAATGACTGTCGAGGGACTTCAGCGCATCGCCGACTGCCACATGGCCGAGCTCGCCGCCCTCGGTTCGGCTCCCCGCGCGACACGGTCACCGCTCGACGTCGCGGGAGCGTCTGTCACCGTCAACCCCGCAGGGGCCGCGTTCACGGTGGACATCACCTCGCCTGATCCGCGCAAAGCCCGCGCCATCCTGGTCCGCGCGCGCGCCTTGCTCCCCCGCCGCGCCCGCAAGCACTGAGCACCTTCCAGCGCGCGAGCCCGCCTCGGAAGACGCCCTGACGACGTCCTTCGACTTCATCGCCCCCGGCGGCCCGCGCGCTCGAGCTCGCGTTCGACATGTGAAGGGCCGAGGCGGCTGCCCTCAACCGCGCCAGGCCGCGAAGGCCGAGAACGCCCCGAAGACGAAGAACAAGCTCGCCGCGACGACCCGCACCCAGGTCCCCTGCACCCGCGCGGCGAGCCGGTCCCCGACGGCGACCGCCAGACCATCCGCCACCAGCATGCCCGCCGTCGTGCCCGCCGTGACGCTCACGAAGTCGTGAAAGCGCGCGCCGAGCGCCACCGTGGCGAGCTGGGTCTTGTCGCCCATCTCGGCGAGGAAGAACAGGACGACGGTCGTAACGAACGGCCCGAAGCGCGAGGGTCGCTCGGCGTCGTCGAGCTTGTCAGGCCGCAGCGTCCAGAGGCCGAAGCCGAGGAACGTCACGGCCAGGACCGCCGCCATGACGCGCGTCGAGAGCCGCGCCGCGATGAGCACGCCGGCCGTCGACGCGAGGGCATGGTTGGCCAGCGTGGCCACGAGGATGCCGGCCATGACGACCCACGGCCGGCGAAACCGTCCCGCGAGCGAGAACGCGAGGAGCTGCGTCTTGTCGCCCATCTCGCTCGCCGCCACGAGCGCGAAGCTGCTGCCCACCGCCTCCCAGCTCACGATAAGCCCACCTTACCGCGCGGCTTCGCCGGCACCAGTGCGCCGCTCAGCCTTGCGCCACTTTTCGCGCGATCTCCATGAAGACCGCGTTCGCCGCGTAGCGCTCGCCCCCGTCGGGAAGGATCACGACGATGCGCTTGCCCAACATGCCCGGCCGCCGCGCGAGCGCGAGCGCCGCGAACAGCGCCGCGCCGCTCGACATGCCGGCCGCGAGACCCTCGCGGCTCGCGAGCTTTAGCTGCGTGCGCACGGCTTCCTCCTCGGTCACGGTGACGACCTCGTCGATGACGGCGCGGTTGAGGATCTCGGGCACGAAGCCCGCGCCGAGCCCGGGCAGGTGGTGGCTCCCCGCGGCCCGCCCCGACAGCACGGCCGCGGTCGCCGGCTCGACCGCGATTACCCTGCACGCGGGACGACGGGCCTTGAGAACCTCACCTACGCCCGTGATCGTGCCGCCCGTGCCCACCCCGGCGACGAAGACGTCGACGTCGCCGGCCATGTCGGTCCAGATCTCCTCGGCGGTCGTGCGCCGGTGGATTTCGGGATTCGCCGGGTTGCGAAATTGCTGGAGCATGACGGCGCCCGGTGTGGCCGCCACGAGCTCCTCGGCCTTGCGCACGGCCTCCTTCATCAAAGCCCCGGGCGTGAACACGATGGTCGCGCCGAGCATGCGCAGGAACGCGACGCGCTCTTGAGAGATGTTCTGCGGCATCGTCAGCGTGAGGCGATAGCCCTTGGCGGCCGCCACGAAGGCGAGCGCGATGCCGGTGTTTCCGCTCGTCGGCTCGACGAGCATCGACCCGGGCTTGAGCGCGCCACGGCGTTCCGCGTCCTCGACGAGCGCCGCGCCCACGCGATCCTTGACGCTGCCGCAGGGATTGCGCGACTCCATCTTGACGAAGATGTGCGCGCCCGCCGTATCGAGCCGGCGCAGCTCGAAAATCGGCGTCCGGCCGACGGACTGCACGACGTCCGGGGAGACCATGTCCTCTCTTAACATGGGTGGCCGTCCGAACGGGTCGCCCGACGCCGTCGCGCCGGTCACCGATTCGAGAGCAAGAACCGGAGTGCGCGGCGTAGGCTGGAGCGTCAGCCTTGCGACCATGAGCGCTTCCCCGCAAAGACACCCTTTCGCGCCCAGCGGCGCGCGCCATCCCCGCGTCGCGGCCGTCGAGCGCGCCTGCCGCCTCATCGAGCGTACCGGCGAGCCGCCGTCCCTCGCGGCGCTCGCCGCCTCGGCCGGGCTCAGCCTCTGGCACTTTCACCGCGTGTTCAAGGGCGCGACGGGCGTGACGCCCAAGGAGTACGTCTCCGCCCATCGCGCCAAGCGCGCCCGCGCCGCCCTCGAAGGCGGCCGCTCCGTGACCGATGCCATCTACGAAGCCGGGTTCGGATCGAGCGGGCGTTTCTATGAAGCCTCCGATCGCATGTTGGGCATGACGCCGACGCAGTACCGCGCGGGCGGCGCCACCACCGAGATCCGCTTCGCGATCGGCGGGTGCTCGCTCGGCCTGACGCTCGTCGCGGCGAGTGAGCGCGGTGTATGCGCGATCCTCCTCGGCGACGAGCGAGGGGTTCTGTGCGCCGAGCTGCGGCAGCGCTTCCCGCGCGCGCGCCTCGTCGCGAGCGACCGGAGCTTCGCGACGACGGTCGCGCGCGTCGTCGCCTGCATCGAGACCCCGCGTCTAGGCCTCGACCTCCCCCTCGACGTGCGCGGCACTGCGTTCCAGCATCGAGTCTGGCGAGCGTTACGCGGAATTCCACCAGGAACAACAGCTACTTACGAGGATATCGCCCGTCGCATCGGCGCCCCGCGAGCCGTCCGGGCCGTCGCCGGGGCCTGCGCCGCCAATCCCCTGGCGGTCGCAATTCCATGCCACCGCGTCATAAAAACTGATGGAGCCCTGGCGGGTTATCGATGGGGAGTCGAGCGCAAGCGCGCCTTGCTGACACGTGAATCAAGTAAGTAGCTGTAATAATTAATATAGCCTAATATTGTCCCCAGAATGAAACCTAGGTGACGATTGGCCTGCCTGGTAGGCCCTTACTACCCGTCTACACTAAGACGGAGGTGGTGATGTCTGTTCCCCTCAGAGTCCGAAGCCGCGGGTTATGGCGTGCCTGCGCGATTGCAATAGCGGCGACGGGTTGTACCGGCTATGTCGGCGGCCCGTCCTCACAGTCGGGCTCCGGCGTCGGAACCCCGGGCGCCGGGTCCACCGGGGGCGGAGGGTCGATCACGGGAGCGGCGGGCGGCAGCCCGCTCCTCACTTGTAACGCTACGGCGCCCGATCCGGGCGATGCGCCGCTCACGCGCCTCACTCAAGAGCAGTACCTCAACACCATCAACGATTTGTTCGGCCCGATCGACTTGACGTCGATCTACCCGAGCAACCAGAGCGCCTATCAGTTCGGCCTCGCGCAGGCCGACGTCGGCGGCTCCGATCTCGATCACTACCAGCGTGCCGCCGAGCTCGTCGCGTCGACGCTCGCCGGCAATGCGACGACGTTGGCGAAGATCGCGCCGTGCGCGCAGGGCGCCGACCCGCGGGGCTGCGCCAAATCGTTCCTGCAGGGCTTCGGTACGAAGATCTATCGCGCGCCGGTCGACGCCACCGACCTCGATCGACACCTCTCGCTCTACGACGCGGGTGCGGCCAATGGCGGTTATACGCACGGCATCCAGCTCCTCGTGCAGGGCATGCTTCAATCGTCGCGGTTTCTCTACCGGGTCGAGCTCGGCACGACGGCGACCGTGGGCACAAAGGCCGTCAAGCTGTCGGGCTATGAGCTCGCGGCGCGTCTGTCCTATGGGCTCTGGAACACGACGCCCGACGACACCTTGATCGCGGCGGCCACGGCGGGATCCATCTCCACGGCCACCGACGTGAGCAACCAGCTGCAGCGGATGATCAAGGACCCGCGCGGCGCCAGCATGGTGTCGCATTTCCTTTCGTCGTGGATCCAACTGCCGGGCCTCGGCGGCCTCGCCAAGGACGCCTCGATCTACCCCGAGTGGACCAGCGACCTGAGCAGCGCGATGCTCACGCAGGCCACGAGCTTTTTCAATGACGTCCTGACGAACAAGGGCGGCACGATCAATTCGCTGCTGACCTCGCAGACGGTCTTCATGAACAACAAGACGGCGCTGCTCTACGGCGCCTCGGCGAGCGGCATGCCGTCCGACGGCAGCTTCCAGTCCTCGCAGCGCACCGACGGCACCGCAGCGGGGATGCTGTCGTTGCCGGCCTTCCTCGCGACACAGTCAAAGGCCAGCGAGAGCTCGCCCATCTATCGCGGCAAGTTCGTGCGCGAGCAGCTGCTCTGTCAGGAGTTGCCCTCGCCGCCAGCGACCGTGCCGCCCGCGCCGCAGGTCACGCCCGGCGTGTCGACGCGCGAGCGTCTCACCGAGCACGAGGTCAACGCCACCTGCGCGGCTTGTCACGTGATGATGGATCCCATCGGGTTTGCCTTCGAGAACTATGACGGCATCGGCCGCTATCGCACGACCGACGGTGGCAAGCCCATCGATACCTCGGGCAGCCTCACCATGAGCGACGTCGACGGCACGTTCACCGGGGTCGCCCAGCTCGGCACGAAGCTCGCCGCGAGCCCGACGGTCGAGGCGTGCTTCGGAAAGCAATGGTTCCGCTACGCCATGGGCCGCGCCGAGCAGGATGTCGATGCCTGCTCGCTGCAGGCGATGGCGAAGACCTTCCACGCCGCAGGCGGTGACCTCCGCACGCTGCCAGCGGCTCTCGTTCAGACACCGGCGTTCCTCTATCGCCGAGTCACGCAAGGGAGCAACCCATGAGCACCGACAGCCGCACCAAGTTCACGCGACGCCGCCTCTTGGGCGGGCTCGGCGGCCTGACGGTGGCGCTCACGACGCCCATTTGGAAGCCGGCGACGTCGTTCGGCGCCGTCGCCAAGCCTGCCAAGCGGTTCATCGGCGTGTTCTCCGCGAACGGAACCATCGGGGCCTCCTTCTTCCCAAGCGGGACCGGCGCCGACAACCCGCTCACGCTCGGCCCCGAGTGCCGCATCCTCGCGCCCATGGCCGCCTACAAGAGCAAGATGCTCGTGCTCAAGGGCGTCGACATGACCTCGACGTTCGGCGCCACCAACCACCCGGGCGGCCCACACATGAAGGGCCCGGGCGGTATGCTGACGGGCGGGACGCTGCTGCCGGGCCCGTTCACCGGCTCCGAGGGGCCCGCGGGCTACGCCAACAGCATCTCGATCGATCAATTCATCGCCAATCGCCAGGCTGCGGCGACCAAGTTCCCATCGCTCGAGTTCGGCGTCCGCATGCAGGGCCAAGAGCCACTGAAGTACATCTCGTACCGCGGCTCGAACATGCCCAACGCCGCCGTCGACGATCCGTGGCAGATCTTCAGCCGGATCTTCGCGACCGCGGGCATGACGAACGTCCAGCTCGCGCGGCTCATCGCCGATCGCAAGAGCGTGCTCGACTTCCTCGCGGACGACATCACGCGCCTCGAGAGCCGCTTCACGGCCGGCGACCGAGCGCGCCTCGACGCGCACCTCACGGGCGTCAGGAGCATCGAGCAGCAGCTCACGGCGGGCACGCAGACGTGCGCGACGCCTACGTTGCCGGCGCGCATCGATCCCGAGGCCATGGCGAACTTCCCCATGATCGCGAAGATTCAAATGGACCTCATGCTGCTCGCGCTCAGCTGCGGCATGACGAACATCTCGACCTTCATGTTCGCGAACTCGGACAGCTGGCAGTACTACCCGTGGATCGGCATCAACGAAGAGCACCACACGATGTCGCACTGCTCGGACACCGACGCGGCCACGATAGAGAAGCTCGTCCAGATCAACATCTGGACCTCGCAGCAGATCACCTACATGCTCGACGGCCTCGCGAAGGCGATCGACACAGATGGCAGCTCGGTGCTCGACAACTCGCTGCTGCTGTGGGGCAACGAGCTCGGCAGGGGCAACACGCACACGTACAAGGACATCCCCTGGATGCTCGCCGGCGGCGTGGGCGGGCAGTTCCGCATGGGCCGGTACCTGCAGTACCAGAGCCAGCCGCACAACAACATGCTGGTCTCGATCGCGCAGGCCTTCGGCTTCACCGACGTCAAGACCTTCGGCGACGCGACCGTCTGCACCGGCCCGCTCAGCAATCTGACCTAGCTGAGCTCGCCTCGCCGAGCTCGCTCTCCGGGTTGGCCGGACGCGAGCGGCGTTCGGCTATGGCGCGGGGGGCGAACAGGGGGTTCCCGGCGGCGCGGCCGTCAGGTCCATGCGCACCCGGGCGTCGGCGTCGGTGGGAGACAGGTTTCCGGCGAACTGCGCCTCCGTCAGGCGTCGCCAGACCGACTGCAGATCCGTCGGCGATCCGGCCGGGCAGATCCGCTTGGCGCGCGCCGTGAACGTGTCCCACTCTGCCCGCAGCAGCGATTCAGCATCGAGCCTCTGCTCCATGCGCTGGCTGTAGACCTGCACCTCGAACGCGAGGTAGCTCGGCATCGGGAAGTCGCCCGCGTACATGCGGTAGAGAGTGCCCAGCACCTCGGCGGGGCCCTTACAATTGTCGATCTTGCCGTCGAGGTACCCCGGTTGCAGCCGGCCGCTCGCGTGCATGACGGTGACGGCGGCGACGTACGCCGCCGGGGGAGGACAGGCCATGATCGGCGGCAGCGGGTGCCAACCCGTGACGTCGTTGCCGGTCACGGTGCAGCCGAGGCAGCCGTCGACGGCCAAGCCGTAACGGGCCATGCCTTCGATGGTGTTGCCGAGAACGGAGATGCCGCGCACGGTGACCGTCTTGCCGTCGATGTGGAGACCGGCGGCCACTCCCGTCGTGAGATAGTACGGCCCCTTGGCGATGATGCGGTTGTTCTCGATCACGACGCCCGTGTGGTCGGGGACGGTGGCATCGCCGACGTTGATCCCAGAGAACGCGCTCGTCACCGTCTGCGTGATGATGTTGTCGCGGATCGTCGTGCCCGGGCCGCCATAATAGACGATGCCCTCCGCCGTGACATCGTTGACGTGGTTGCCGGCCACGAGCGTGTGCGCGCAGGAGATCGAAAGGCCGTCGGACCACTGTCCCGTGTCGTCGTGCGGCCGCGGCGCGCTCTCGACGACGTTGTTTACGATCGTCGAAGCGTCACAGTCCTCGATCAAGTGAAGGTGCGTCCAGCCGGGCGAGTCGGCGAACGAACAGCCCTGAACCGTGTACTGGTGGCCGTGCCCAAGCTCGAGCGGAATCTGCGAGACGCGGAACCCGAGGACACGGCGATTGCCGTCGAAGCGCACGGCCAGGATGCGAATGTCGCTGCCGGAGCTGGCCACGGCGGGCCCGACCTGCCCCGGAAAGTCCGGCCCGAGGAGAATCGTCGCCATCTTGCTCGCGTCGGTCGGCATGCCGTCCGTCAGCAGGGTCAACCCCTGCGGCAGACTGATCGCCGCGCTGAGCGTGATGAGGGCCCCCTGGCAGAGCACCACCGTAGCGCGCGTGTCGATGGCCGCCTTGAGGTCCTTCTCCGTGCCCGATCCGAGACAGTCGGTGCCGAGGTAGTACGTGTCGCCGCGGCACCCCGCGCCGAGAACGGCGCCGAAGCCGACGCCCGCGAGCGCGAGAGCGGGGAGCCACGCGCGGCCTCTCAAAACGGCACCGCCAGGCCCGCGGCCACGACGCCAGCGACGGGAGACGGCGTGAAGGTAGACGGCGCGCCGTGAATGCCGAAGGTCGGGCGCTCGAAGAGCACGTCGCCCTCGACGCCGAGCGTGAGCGCGAGATGGTGAGACAGGCGCAGCTCCGCCGAGAGGGCCGCCCACGCGGTTTCAAACCAGGCGACCACGGCGTTGGTCTCGGTGACGCCGAAGCCGCGCGCGCGCGTGCGCGCGACGTCGCCGCCGAGGCAGGCGCGCCCACCGAGGCGGCGTCGCCCGCCGATCACGCCGCACAGCCCCAGACCGGCTGCCGAGAGCTGGACGTCCCCGCCCGCGCCGCCGGCGCTGAACGTCGTGCGGCTGTCGGTTGGAAAGACGGTCGCGCGCGCGACGAGGGCGAGCCAGCGCCGCGCGAGGGAGCCCTCGACGCGCACGCCGAGGGCGCTCTCGGGCAGAAGGCCGATCGCGCCGACGGCCACGACGCGGATCTCGCCCGCGAGCGGCGGGGACGAAGGGAGCGACGCCCCGCTGTTGACCTCGACGACGGGGGCAAACCCGCCGCCCGCGCTGTTGAACGGAGTCACGGGCGTCTCCTCGGCCGCCGAGTGCTCCTCGACGGTGACCAGGGCCGCGATGACGAGCCCCAACGTGGCCCAGCGTTCGGGGACGACGTCGTTCGGTCTGAAGGTCACGTCGCGGCGCACGGGGACGTGCTCCGGGTCAGTGACGTCGTTCAGGACGACGGAGGCGTCCCTAGGCGGGTCGCCGCCTCCCGTCGTGACGACGACTTGCCAGCACGCTGGGCTGCCCATTCCACTCTCACCCGGCGAGACGATGCGGCATCGGCGCGCCCCCAGAATGTCGCTACACCTGCGCTCGAGCGCCGCCCGCTGCTCGGCGGGGGCGGGCGAACCTGTGATCTCCACGGCGACACAGGCCTGCTGCGCGACCATCCTCCCTCAGGATTAGCGCGGACGCGAGACGACCGCCAGGTTCGACCGCGCCTGCGCCGAAAGCGGCCCGTTCGGAGCCCGCGCCAGGAGCCGGCGGTAAAGCCCCGCCGCGACGCCGAAGCGGCCGCCGCGCTCCGCTTCGAGCGCCTGCTGGAAAAGCTCGTTCTGCAGCCGCAGATCGCTCGGGCTCATGACATGCGACGCGACGCGATGCGACGGCGTGGGCAAGGAGACACCGGGAGGCGCGAGCGGCCCCGCGGCGGAGCTTGCGCGCGGCGTATCGGCGCAACCCCACGTCTGACCAGGCGCGACGAGGTGCGTCTGGCCGCCCGACACGACGGCCACGAGGCCCTCCTCGACACGAACGCAGGTCCCGGGCGCCGTTCCTCCGTGCGAGTCGACGAGCTCGACGTCGAACTCCGTCCCCCTCACCTGCACGTCCGCGTCGGGCGTGAGCACGTGAAAACGCTGGACCCCGTGCAGCTTGTGAACCTGGAGGTGCGCCCGGCCACGCATGAGCTTGAGCGCCTCGAACGTCGGCGCCGACTCCGGCGCGTTGGCGGTCGCCAGCACCGTGCCGACGCGCGAGGTCGGGTCGAGCGTCAGCGTTCCCGTGTCCGCGAGGCGCACGCGCGCGAGACGCTCGGAGGGCGCCTCGAGCTCGTCGGAGCCCACGACGCCAGAGGCCTCCCCGGCGCTGAGCGCGCGGCGAGCGGTGCCCTCGTCGAGCCAGAGCGTCCCGTCGAGAACGGAGATCGTCGCCCCCGTGCGCACGGGCGAGCGCAGGCGTCGAACGGACCCGCTGGCGATGATCATCACCGCAGCCGCGCCACCGACGGCGGTCACGAAAAACGACGCGCGCCGCATCGTGCGCCGACGACGAACCCGCAAGTGCTCGCGCGCGGCATAGGCCCGCAGCGCGGGGACCATTCGCCTCCTGCGCGCGACCGAGTCACGCGCGGGCGGATCACCGGACGACAACGCCTCCACGTACCTGCTCAACACCGCCCTCAACTCCTCACCCTCACCCGTTACCATTTTTACTGTTCCTTTCCTTCTATGAAACGTAAGACTTCTTTGCGCCCGCGCACGAGGCGGGACTGTGCCGCCGCGACGCTGACGCCCGTGAGCCTCGCGATCTCCGCGAGGTCATGACCCAAAATGTCATGCAAGATGACCGCCTCCGCGCGAGCGCGGTTCACCGTCGAGAGGGCGCCCAGGAGTCGCTCCACGCGGCGGTTCGTCTCGGCGGCGCGCTCGGGCGTGCGGCTGTCCTCGGCCACGAGCTCGAGCGCCTGGTGCCCGACGCTGCGGTCGAAGAGCTTTCGCTCGCGCGTGCGCGACCGCATGGCATCGATCGCGATGTGTTGCGTGATGAGCGTCGCCCACGAGCGCAGGCTGCACCCGTGTGAGAACCGACCCGACACGATCGTGGTGATGATGCGTTCGAGGGATTGCTGGGCGAGATCGTCTCGCTCGCCGTCTCCCGCGCCCATCAGCCGGAACAGGACGGCGTCGACGACATCCTCGACGCGATCGTAAATGACCTCGGCGGCCCACGCCTCGCCCCCGGCGAGCGCCCGGCAAATGTCGGTGTCCGACATCTCCGAGCCGCGCGGCGCCGGTGACGGCGGCTCCGCGGAGCCATCGGCGGGACGATGCGCCTTATACACCGCCATATCAGATCCATTAGACGGCAAAATGCCTCCCGGCAGGCAGGAAAGTTTCCGGATTTCTACAGCATGGGACATGCGGCCCACCGGCTGGCGCGTGAAGCCGGCGCCGCATGAGCTGAAGGCGAGCGCGTTCATCGCGCATCTCGCTGCGTAGCGAGGCCGCGGCTCCTCGGTCCGACCGAGCCGGCCGCTGGCCTCATGGTACCTGCCGGACCCATATTGGGGACGTTGGTGGCACAGACGACGACACGAAACATGGAGTTTTCACGATGGAAATGTCCGACCCAAGCTTGATCGGCCCCTCGGGTTCGATAGACGTCCTCGACGATCGAGGGCAGGCACGGAATCGTGGTCAGCTCTCCGCGTCAATCGGCAAATGGACCCTCAGTGCGTAAACGAGGTATGTGCGCGCGAGTGGGCCCGTCCAGAGCCATGGCTCCAGGAGCTCTGGAGAGCCGACCTCGGCCAGTAGACCCGCGACGAGCTCCGGGTTGGCCGCGAAGTAAGCGGCACCGGTCGAAACGACGTCGTGCAAGAGGTCGGTGGTCGTTCGGCCCGGGGACGGCTCCGCCAGCGGATAGGTCGTCGAGGAGACCACGTCGCTCGCGAAGAGGGCCACGCCGCCGGGCGACGTCAGTCCGACCAGCGTCGACAGGTGTGTGCGCATGAGCGCGAAGCGGACCGCCTCGAGCGCCGGGTGTCGTTCGCCGAGCGCCTCGCGCAGCGCAAACGCCATTTGCGTGAGCACGCACGTCGACGCCACGACGTCGAAGGATCCGCCGATCTTCGTGAGAATCGCGTCGAGCGCGGCGTTGGCGGCCGTCTCGATCTCGCCGGCGTCCGGAACGATGCGCTTCCAGCGCGCGAGGCGACGCCTCGACAGCCCAGAGAGATCGACGTCGCCGTGGCGGTGCACGCGCGCGCGCACGGACGACGGCTGTCGCGCGACGGCGCGAGCGAGGGCCGGACCGTCGATGTCGACGAGGTGAATCTCCGCGAAGCTCTCGGCGAGGCGCTCGAGATCTAGATCGTTGCAGTGACCCGCGCCGAGCACGCACAGGCGCCGAACCTCGCCCGGCACCGCCGCCGCGCCGGTCATGCGCGACGACTGCGCGACGACGTCGGTGAGCCGCTCGCGGTGCGCCCCGTACAGGGCCCAGTCCTGGTCGGCGCGCGTGCTCAGAGCTGCGACCAGAAGCGCCAGAGGCCCGTGGTCGTGATCGGGATCTGCCACGAGTGGCCGAGCCCCGTGGTCTTGCACCACACGACCGGATAGCCCGACTTGCACCCTTGATACATCACGCAGGGCGAGGGCGTGGTGGGATCGCCGTCCCAATCGTAGGGCACGGTCTCGGTGCCGCAGCCGTCCGCCATGAGGATGCGATCGCGCGCCATGACGCCGCCATCATAGCTGTTCAGCATGTCCGTCGTGTCGTGCGCACCCGGCCGGCGGAGCCCGACCCGCCACCGGACCCGGCCGTCCCCGCCTTTGCGCCTGGGTTGGTCGCCGCGTCCTGCGTACAGCCAGCAATGAAGACCAGCGTCGCCGATGCGATGAGGCGATAAAGGGGCAAGGATCTCGTTCGCATGAACCGTCAGCCGTCCAGACGGGGCGAGATCAGGCACCCATGGCGCTGCCCGCCCCGCGGGCCTGTTCCCGAGGCGGGGTGATTACGTCTACTCACCGGTTTCGGGTGATTGATTCCGTCGACTGTTGAAATTACGTAAACCCAATGACTATCGTTAGGTGGTTCTGTCCACTCGTTTGGCGGCGCGGACACCGGCGCCATCGAGGCTCAAGCCATCGTCAGCTCGGGCAAGGTGCCCTCGTAGCCAGCGGCTCCGAAGCTCGTGACGTTCATGTCCATGGCATTGCACAGCGTGGCCAGCAGCTTGTTGTGCGCAATCTTGCTGTACTTCACCACGCGGCCAGTCTTGAAATAGCCTCCGCAGCTGCCAATCAGCAGGAACGGGATGTTACCTACGTAATGGTTGGCGCCGTTGTCCATGTCGGTGGCCGTCATGATCACGCTGTTGTCGAGCGCGGTCCCGCTCCCTTCCATAGTGTCGTCGAGCTGCTTGACCAGGTTCGCCACCTGCGAAAACAGCCAGTTGTCGATCTTGGTCTTCTCGACGCTGGCGCTTTGGTCGTGCGCCACGGTGTGGTAGTCGCGCGTCGAACCCGCCTGCGGGAACGAATTTCCGTCGCCACCGCCGTCGCAGAAGAGGTCGAACGTGGCCACCCGGGTCAGGTCGCAGATCAAAGCGATCGACGTGATGTCGAACATCGCCTTGATCAGGCCCGGGTTGTCCAACTTGCCGGTCGGGACCATGGGTCCGGTGCACGAAACCGCCGGTTTCGTGGTCGGCGTCTGCAGCTCTTTTTCCAGCTCGCGCACGGAATCCATGTGGGCCTGGATCTTGGTCCGATCGTCCGTCCCGAGGCGCTGGCTGAACGTCGTCAGATCCTTGTTCAGATAGTCGAGGACGCTTTGCCGCCGCAAGCGCAGGGTGTCGATCTGCATCGGCGGCATGGCGGCGCTGGTGAACAGCGTGGAGAACAGGCGAACGGGATCGGTCTCGGGCGTGTTCTTTTGGCCCGACGCCCGCCACGTGGTCGGCTGGCCACCGGGGCTGGACTTCACACCGATGTGCAGCGCCGGCAACGTCAGGTTGATGCCCCTGGCCCGGATGTCGTCGGAGATGACCTGGTCAATCGACGGGCCCATCCCAGTGGTGCCCTCCGACTTGTTCTCGCCGGTGCCGGTCAGCAGCGTGGGGTACGAAAAGTGCCCGTCGTACTGCCGCTTGAGATCCAGCAACACCTTCATGTCGAGGCCCATCGGCATCAGGATCTTGTCTTTCCAGGGAGCCAGCGGCTGCAAGGTTTGCCCTGAAGTGACGTCGCTCGTGGTGGGGAAGAACGTGCTTCCGATGATGCCGTTGGTCCAAGCGACGGTCACCAGTCGCTTCGGGAAGCCGCTGACCATCGCCCCCTTGGCCTTCTCGGCGTGCAGCAGCGGCAGCATGGCCGCGCTCGCGCCGAGTGTCTTCAGGAGGGCCCGGCGCGAAAATCGATGGTGGTTCATTGGGTCACCTCTCCGGCGGCCAGGCCTCGGTATCGGAACGAACGAGCGCCCGCCAGGCCAACCAGCAGGTCGCGCACCACGTTGCCGTTTTTGGCGAAGGCGGCGGTTGCAGACTGCAGCGAGGCGAGGTCGGCGTCGGTGTCGGCACGCTTCAGCGCGAACCGCGCCCACTGCGTCGCAAAGCAGTCACGCGCATTCTGGCTGTTGGCCAGCAACTGCGTCAGGCCGATGGCGTCGTTGAATGTCTTCTTCGCGCCGTCCAGCTCGACCGAGCCGGTGGCATCGACGGGCAGATTGTTGTCCGTGGTCCGATAGCGGCCAATCCCGTCGTAGTTTTCGAAGGCAAAACCGATGGGGTCCATGATGCTGTGACAGCCGGTCGCGCAGCTGTTGCTGTCGTGCTCTTTGTACCGATCGCGCGTGGTCCCTCCGGCCGAGGCAGGCTTGGGCGGCGGAACGTTGGCCGGCGGCGGCGGCAGCACGCCACAGAGGAAGCGTTCGTAGACCTTGTGGCCGCGCTTGACCGGATCCGAGCCGTCGGTGGCGCCGGTCAACGTCAGAAAGCCCAGCTGGGTCAGAATTCCCGAGCGCTGCTTGGGATCCAGATCGGCGCGCGCGGCCGTCGTGCTGGTCGCGCCGGTGAGGCCATAGACGGCCGCCGCTGGTTTGCTGACGAACGAGTAGTTCGCGGTCAGCAGGGTCTTGAACATGCCGTCTCCGTCGAAGACCACGTTGCTGACGAACGCATTCGCCTCGTCGGTCATGGCCGCCTTGAGGTCGTCATTGAATTCGGGATACACCGCCATGTCCTTGGGGCGATCGGGCACTTGCTCCAAGCTGAGCCACTCCTGGACGAACTCGGACACGGTGGCGCGTGCCTTGGGGTCCATCAGCATGCGCTTGGCCTGCGTCTCCAGGTCGAGCTCGCTGCTCAGCTTCCCCATCGCCGCGGCGTCGAACAGCGCCTGATCGGGCATCGAGCCCCAAAGGAAGTACGACAGGCGGGCCGCGTTCTCATACGGCCCGAGCTTGACGACGTTGCCTTCCATCGTCGGCGGATTCGGCCCCAGCTCCCAGTGGTAAAGGAACTCCGGGGACTGGAGCATCGCCTCCAGGATCAGGCTGACGGCTCCCGTGACCGGCAACATCAGGGGCGCGGCGCGACCCGACTGGTAGAGCGTCATCAACCCGTCCACCTCGGCGGCGGCAATCGGGCGGCGATACACCCGCACGCCGAACGACTGCACGAAGCCGCGAATGCAGGCCTGCTCGTTGGCGGCCGAGGTGTCGCAGGTGACGAGCGTGGCGAAGTTGTTCTTCACGGCGTTGGCGGCCACGGCCTCGGCGGCGTCGCGTAACGTGCTGGCGTCCTGCGAGGTGACGATCCCGGCGCGGCGAAACAGGAAGTCGCCGTCATGATCGTCCGGGAAACCGTCGGCGGGGTTGCTGGCGTCACCGAAGAGGTCGCGAATCGTGTTGTTGTACTCGCGCCGATTCAGGCGGGTCAGGGGCATCAATCCGGCCGCGTTGGGATCGCCGGGTTTGCTGTTGGTGATGCCGACGCTGCCCCCCGGAGTGATCGGGTTGCCGGTGCCACCGGTGTTGGTGCCGGTTCCACCGGGAGGGTTGCTCCCGCCCGGTCCGGAATTCCCCGGGCCACTGATCGTGCCCTGACACCCAGCCATCGCCAGCGAAACCGCGGCGATCGACGCGAGAGAGAATTTCGTCATTCTTGGCCTTTCAAAAGCCGGGAAAAACGCGGCCCGCCTTTTCGGCTGTCCGTCCCACCGACGTCAAACCCCGACCCAGCCTAGTGGGGTCCTTGGATGCGAAGCGATCAAAGTTATTTGATCCCACTCAACCAACCAGAATTACTAAGCAAACACGGTGTCAAAGTGACCCGCATGCTCACGCAAACCGGTCAAAAAGCGGAGTTCCAGGCCTCAGCGCCTCTCGCGACCCGTGATGAGACGCGCGCCGTGCTTGAAGGTCAGGTACGACCAGCACCAGTCGAGGAACACCGAGAGGCGGTTGCGGCGGTCGATGAGATACCAGAGGTGGACGAAGAGCCACGTCAGCCAAGCCAGCAGCCCGGAGAACCGCAGGCGGCCCACCTGCGCGACGGCGCGCGTGCGGCCGATCGTCGCCATCGAGCCCTTGTCGAGGTAGTGGAACGGCACGCGCGCCTCGCTCCCGAGCTCGCGCACGATCGTGCGCGCGACGTGACGACCCTGCTGCATGGCGACGGGGCTGACGCCCGGCAGCGGGCCAGCCGGCGTGCCGAAGCAGGCGATGTCGCCGATGGCGAAGACGCGCGGGTGTCCGGGCAGCGCGCAATCGTCCCCGACGACGACACGGCCCGCGCGATCGAGCGGCGCGCCGAGCCGCGCCGCCAGCGCGTTGGCGCGCACGCCGGCGGTCCAGAGGATCGACGACGACGGGATGAGCTCGTCGCCGAGCCAGACGCCGCGGGCGTCGATGTTGGTGACGCGCGCCTGCATGCGCACCTGCACGCCGATCTCGGCGAGCGAGCCCGCCGCCTTCTCCGAAAGCTTTGGATCGAAGGAGGCGAGCAGCCGGTCGCCCGCCTCGATGAGCACGACTTTGATCCACGATGGATCGATGCGCCGAAAGTCGCTCGCGGCGATGGGTCGCGCCAGCTCGGCGATCGCGCCCGCGAGCTCGAGCCCCGTGGGGCCGCCGCCGATGACGACGAAGGTGAGCAGCTGCCGGCGGGCGGCCTCTTCGCGCGCTCCCTCGGCCCGCTCGAGGGCGACGAGCACGCGGCGCCGAATCTCGATCGCGTCCTCGATGGACTTGAGGCCAGGGGCGTACAGCGACCACTCGGGGTGACCGTAGTAGTTCGTCTCGGCGCCCGCGGCCACGACGAGATAATCCCACTCGAGCGTCGTCCCATCGCCGAGGGCGAGGCTCTGGTGCTCGAGGTCGAAGGACTGAACCTCGGCCATGAGGACGAACACGTTCGAGGCGTCGCGGAAGACCGCGCGGATCGGCACGGCGATCTCCGCCGGGCTGAGCGCGGCCATGGCGACCTGGTACAGCAACGGCTGGAAGAGGTGGTGGTTCGAGCGATCGACGATCGTGACGCGCACCGAAGCGCCCGCGAGCACGCGCGCCGTCGCGAGCCCGCCGAAACCGGCGCCGACGATGACGACGTGGGGCGGGGAGCTCACGGCCGACTCGAGCGACGGACGTTCACGGCGACACCGTCACGTGCCCATGCTGCGCCGGAAGGCGCGCATGCGCGTGCTGCCCGCGCCGAGCTCCTTGTAGAGGAGCCCGCGGAAGACCATGACGAAATGTACGAACGCGATGAGCACGGGCGCCATCCAGACGGGCGCGCTGGCCACGAACGCGAGCACGCCGCCCGCCGAGCCGAGCTGCGCGAGGCGCACGAGCAGTGCGCCGGGCGAGGAGAGCGTGAGCGTGCCGGTCGCCCAGAGGATCACGAAGGCAAAGACGAGGTTGGGCGGAAACCACGCGAACGGGTTCGCCGTCACGAAGCTCACCGACTCCTTGAGCAGCGCGAACGAGCGGTAGCGGCTCTGGTAGATGAGCTCGGGCACGACGTTGAAGAAGATCGCCGCGGCGAGCGCAGCGACGCCGCCCACGGCCGCGGCGTTCGGCCCGGCCATCTTCTGCAGCATGCTGACTCCCAGCCCGACGATCCACAGCGCGAAGAAGACGCTGACGACGTCCCAGACGGCGCGCAGGCCGTGCTTGAGATCGGCGAGGCGGATCTGACTGCCTTCGACGGCCGAGCTCAAGAGCGACAGATAGCCGCCGAAGCACGCCGCCGCGACGAGGCCGACGAGAAGGCCGCCGATCATGCCGAGGGGCGCGGCCAGCTGCGCCGCGCCCACGACGACGAGCGCATAGACCGGGATCGAGAGCGCCGCCAGCCAGGAGCGCGCGGCGCGCTTCGCCGCGAGGACCGCCACGTCTTTATAGAGCCCGAGCATCGCCGCGTAGGGTAGCGCAGAAACAGGACGATACGAACCAGGTCACGGACGCGCTCGATCGGGCCTCGTTTGCCGTAGAGTGCGGTCGTGGCGCTGCAGTCGACCGTCTATCATCTTCGCATCGAGCTCGCGGACGTGGACCGCGGCGTGTACGAATCGCTCGACCTCCGCGTCGCACGCCATCCTTCGGAGTCGATGCCCTACATGTTGACGCGTGTCATCGCGTACGCGCTCCTTTACGAAGAGGGCCTGGCCTTCGGCAAGGGGCTCTCTGCCACCGAGGAGCCGGCGCTCTGGATCAAGGATTTGCAGGGCGTCGTGCGCGCGTGGATCGAGGTCGGCACGCCGACCGCCGATCGCCTCCACAAGGCCAGCAAGGCCGCGCCCCGCGTCGTCGTGTTCACCCAACACGACCCCGGCCTGCTCGTCGAGGCGGCGCGCAGCCGCACCATCCACAAGGCCGACCAGATCGAGGTCTACGCCCTCGAGCCGGCATTCCTCGAGGAGCTCGCGGCGCTCACCGATCGCAACACGCGCTGGACGTTGCTGCGCAACGATGGCCTCCTCTTCGTCACCGTGGGCGACAAGAGCGTCTCGGGCCCCGTCACGCGGCACGCGCTCGCGCCCGCACCGTAGCGCAAACACGCACGAGAAGGCCCGATAAGGGGGTAAACGCCAAAGGCTCCAAAAGGCTCCCAAAGACGCAAAGTTCTGATTGGTGGCCGGAACGTTGTGTGTATGATGCCGCCTTTCCAATCGAGAGGCTCCAAGCGCACATGTCCAACATTCAGTCCATCGTTGACGATTTCGCCAATCAATTGAGCGCGCTCATCGAGGCGCAGGTCGTCGAGCGCGCGCGCGCCACGATCGCGGCCGCGCTCGGCGGGCAAGGCAAGCGCGGTCCGGGACGTCCGCCCAAGCTCGCGAGGCTCGCGCAGCTCGCGGCGCCCGCGGTCGTCATGGCTGGCCGGAAGAAGGCGCGCAAGAAGGCGCCCCCGCAGCTCTGCCCCGTGCCGGGCTGCAAGAATCGTGCGGCGCCGATCTTCGGGATGGTGTGCTCCGAGCACAAGGGCATCCCCAAGTCCAAGGTCAAGCAGTACCGGGAAGCGCGGCGCGCCAAAAAGGACGGCAAGAGCGCGAACGGCAAGAAAGGCCGCAGGGGCGCAGGCAAAGGCGCGAAAAGGTAGGGGCTTCTCCCGGGTGCGCAAGGGGAAAACCGACCGCACGCTTGCGAAAGACGGGCCTTCCCTCTAAAAATGGAGGGGTTTGCGACTGCCCGAAAAAACTTACGCGTACTCTCGCAGCCACCGGTTCTTCGAGATCGGCGCGATCGTCGGCCTCTTCGTGCTGCTGACGGTCGTCGCGTGGCGCGTCGCGCGCGGCGTGACGACCTGGGGCCAGAGCCTGGTCGTGCTCGCCGTCGTCACCGCGGGCTACTTCCTCACGGACTTCATCTCGGGGTTCTTTCACTGGGCCGGCGATTCGCTCGGCAGCGAGACGATGCCGATCCTCGGCGCCCACTTCGTCAAGCCCTTCCGGTTCCATCACGTCGACCAGAAGGACATCACGCGCCACGATTTCATCGAGACCAACGGCAACAACTGCATCATCTCGATCCTGCCGCTGCTGCACGTCGCGATCTTCATGCCGCCCACGCCTGGGCTGTTCTTCTATTACGGCGCCCTCGTGTTCTCGGTCGCGCTGTTCACCTTCGGGACGAACCAGTTCCACAAGTGGGCGCACTGCGCTCCCGAGGAGCTGCACCCGATCGTGCGCGGCTTGCAGCGCTCGGGGCTCATTCTCTCGCCCGAGCACCACACGACGCACCACACGGCGCCGTTCGAGACCTACTACTGCATCACGCACGGGATGCTGAACCCGCTGCTCGCGCGCGCCAGGTTCTTCCGACACGCCGAGCGGTTGGTCGCGCTCGTCGCGCCCGATTTCCTCTACCTCGACGAGCGCCACAAGTTTCACGCCGCCCGGCGCGCGAACGTCACGTCAGCAGCATCACCTCGCTGAGCCCGGCCGGCGTCGCGACGACGCGAAACACGGCGACGTTCTCGAGGGGCGGCGGCATCGCGCCCGTCGCTCGCGCGAGCAGCGCGCGGATCGAGCCGCCGTGGCTCACGACGAGCACGGCCGCGTCGTCGCCCTCGTGCCGGCGCGCGACGGCGCGTCCGATGGCCTCGTGCATGCGATCGGCGAGGCCTTCCTGCGACTCGGCGCCCGGCGGTACGTGGCGCGGGTCCGCGCGGTAGCTCGCCCACAGGTCGGGGTGACGCTCTTCGCACTCGACGCGCGTGAGGCCCTCGAAGAGGCCGAAGGAACGTTCGCGCAAGCTCGGATCGACGACGAGCTCGGTCACGCCGAGCATCGCTGCGGCCGTTTCGGCGGTCTGGCGCGCGCGCGCCAGATCGCTCGTGTGGATGCGCCCGATGTCGCGCCCACACAGTAGCGCTCCGAGCGCGCGCGCCTGGCCGAGGCCGACGTCATTGAGGGCGATATCGGTGTGGCCTTGCCAGCGGCCTTCGCGATTCCACGACGTCTCGCCGTGGCGCGCGAGATAAAGGACGCGACGCACGCCGGCATTCAGGTCGGGTCGGCCGATTCAGCGAAGCGCTCGTCGACGACGGCGCGCAGCGCTTCGGCGAGACGGCGCCGCGTCTCTTCGGGCAGCGCGGTCACCGCGCGCGGCGCCTCCATCGTGCGCGCCCACAGCCGATCGCGGAGGCTGCGACCCTTCTCCGTCACGACGAGCATCTTGATGCGGCGGTCGCCTTCGGCGCCCTGGCGCGCGATGAGCCCCCGCGATTCGAGCTTGTCGACGATGCCGGTGACGTTCGACGCGTCGCAAACGAGCGCCTCGGCGAGGGTGCTCATCGCGAGAGGCCGGTCCGGCTCGAGCACGCGGACGGCGTGTCCCTGCATGGGACTCAGGTCAAACTCCGCGCAAACCGCCACCCACCATGCCTTCTGGCTGAGGAGGAACTCGATCATCACGGGCCAGCAGTCGTCCGCTGTCAGCGTCTTTGCCGCGTCCGGCCGCTTGACCTTCGGACTATCGTCTAGATTGTCGTCCATCCGTGTTCGATAATTTCACATAACTTAATAATTTACAACTTCAATATTTATCAGATACGAATATAGTCCGTCTCACCGACCTTGGACATTCGACCCTAGGTCCCTGGATATCAAAGCCACTCTCCCAAAGAGGACCCCCATGAGATCGCGTCGCTTCTGCTTTCTTCACCTGACTTTCCTAGTCGGCGCCTTGCCGGTCGCCGCCGGTTGCCGCCGCTCGGAGGCCGAGCCGGCGCCGGAGGGCAGGGCCGAGGCGGCTGCGCCCATCGCCGTCAAGCAGGTCGTGGCGCAGCTGCTCAAGGTCCCTCGGACGCTGACGCTCTCCGGTTCACTCATCGGCTCCGAGGAATCGAAGGTCGCGGCCGGCGCCGCCGGCAAGGTCGTCTCGACGCACGTCGAGCGGGGCTCGGTCGTGCGCAAGGGCGCCGTGCTCGTGCGGCTGGACGCGCGCGCGGTGGGTGCACAGGCGCAAGAAGCGGCTGCGCAGGTGGAGTCGCTCAAGGCGCAGGAGGCGCAGGCAAAGCTCGACTGCCAGCGGACCGACCAGATGTTCCAGAAGGGCGCCATCTCGAAGGCCGAGTACGACAAGAGCCGCACGCAGTGCGAGACGAGCAGGTGGTCGGTCTCGGCCGCCGAGGCGCACAAGGCGCTCACCGCCGAGGCGCTCAAGGACACCGAGATCCGCGCGCCGTTCTCGGGCATGGTGGTCGAGCGCTTCGTGACGGCGGGTGAGTACGTCCGGGCGGATTCGCCGGTCGTCACGCTCGTCGACGTCGACGCGCTCCGCGTCGAGCTCACGGTGCCCGAGGCCGACGTCGCGACCGTGAGGCAAGGGATGACCGTGGACTTCCACACGGCGTCGAACGACAACGGTCCCGCCTACCACGGCAAGATCCGCTACGTTGGCCCGTCGGTGCGCCAGCAGACCCGCGACGCCGTCGTCGAGGCCGCCATCGACAACCAGGGGCACGACCTGCGGCCCGGCATGTTCGTGACGGCGCGCCTGGCGCTCGGCCAGCAAACGCTGCCTTCCGTGCCCGCGTCCGCCGTGCGCGCCGAGGGAACGCTGCGCCACGTGTTCGTCGTGACGGGCGGCCACCTCGAGGACCACCTCGTGCAGGTCGAAGAGGCGCGCGGCGGGCTCGTGCCCATCGTGAACGGCGTCAAGGACGGCGACAAGGTCGTCGTCGACGTCACCCCCGACATGCGCGACGGCGCGTTGGTGCAGTGAGGCTGCCATGCAATGGCTCGCGTCCATATCCGTTCGGCGGCCGGTCTTCGCGACGGTCCTGATCCTCACGATCGCCGTCGTCGGCGTCCTCGGCTACAGCAAGCTCAACGTCGACCGCTTCCCCAACGTCGACTTCCCCATCATCTCGATCATCACGGTCCTGCCGGGCGCGGCGCCCGAGGAGGTCGAGACCGAGCTCACCGACAAGATCGAGGAGGCCGTCAACACGCTGGGCGGCATCGAGGAGCTGCGCTCCGTCTCGACGGAGGGCGTCTCGCAGGTCTACGTGACGTTCACGCTCGACAAGGACGTCAACATCGCGGCGCAGGACGTGCGCGACCACGTGAGCCTCGTGCTCCCGGACCTGCCCGACGGCACGAAGCCGCCCGTCATCGGCAAGCTCGATCCCGACGCCGCGCCCGTGCTCTTCGTCGCCATGGAGTCCCAGAGGTCGGTCCGTGACCTCACCGAGCTGGCCGATCACGAGGTGCGGCAGGCCCTCGAGAGCATCCAGGGCGTCGGTCAGGTCTCGATCATCGGCGGCCGCAAACGCCAGGTCCGCGTCTCGGTCGACCCTGTGAAGATGCGCGCGGCGGGCATCTCGGCCGTCGAGGTGCAACGGGCCATCGTCGCGCAGAACGTCACCGTTCCGGGCGGCGCCATCGAGACCGGGCCGCAGCGCCTGACCTTCCGCGTGCGCGGCCGCATCACGAGCGTCGACGGCGTGGGCGACGTCATCGTCCGCAACGTCGACAACCACCCCATCCTCATGCGCGACATCGCGACTGTGACCGACGGCGAAGAGGAGCCCGAGACGGCCGCCCTCGTCAACGGCAAGGAGTCCGTCGTCCTCTCGATCCGCAAGCAGTCGGGCGAGAACAGCGTCGCCGTCGTCGACGCCCTGCGCGCGCGCATGAAGGAGCTCGAGCCCACGCTGCCCGGGGGCACCAAGCTCAGCGTCATCCGCGACAACACGGAGAGCACGCGCACGAGCGTCAACGCCGTGCGCGAGCACCTCGTGCTCGGCGCCTTCCTCGCCTCGCTCGTCGTGCTGCTGTTCCTTGGCAACGTGCGCAGCACGATCATCGCGGCGCTCGCGATCCCGACCTCGATCGTGGGCACCTTCATGGCGATGTGGCTCATGGGCTTCACGCTCAACGTCATCACGCTGCTCGCGCTCGCGCTCGCGGTCGGCATCGTCATCGACGACGCGATCGTCGTGCTCGAGAACATCGTGCGCTTCATCGAAGAGAAGAAGATCCGACCCATGCCGGCGGCCATCTACGCCACGAAGGAGATCGGTCTCGCCGTGCTCGCGACGACGCTGTCGCTCCTGGCCGTCTTCCTGCCGGTGGGCTTCATGAACAGCATCCCGGGGCGCTTCCTGCGCAGCTTCGGCCTCACGATGGGCGCCTCCATCGCGATCTCGCTCTTCGTGAGCTTCACGCTCACGCCCATGCTGGCCTCGCGCTGGCTGCGCCTCGACGTTGGCCCCGACGGCGAGCGCAAGAAGAGCGCGCTCGAGCGGCTCGTCGACGTCTTCTACCGTCCCCTCGAGGCCGGTTACATGAAGGTCCTGACCTTCGTCGTCGACCGGCGCTGGATCGTCGTCGTCGCGGCCTTCGCGACGCTGGGCTCGTGCATCCCGCTCGTCAAGAAGGTGCCCAAGGGATTCCTGCCCAAGAACGACGAGGCGCAGTTCGAGATCAACGTGCGCACGCCCGAGGGCACGAGCCTCGCGGCGACGCAGCTCGCGGCCGAGCGCATCGCGCGCGAGGTGCGCCAGTGGTCCGAGGTCACGGCGACGAACGTCACGATCGGTGACAACTCGACGAAGACGCCCAATCTGGCCTCGGTCTTCGTGCGGCTCGTGCCCCCCGACCAGCGCGTGCTCACGCAGGACCAGCTGCAGGACCGCGCGCGCAAGGAGATCGTCTCGAAGCTGCCCGCGAGCTACCGCACGTCCGTGCAAATCGTCGCGGCGTTTGGCGCGGGCGCCTTCAGCACGGCCACCGTGCAGTACACGCTCACGGGCCCAGACCTCGCCAAGCTCGGAGAGTACGCCGACGCCGCCGCCGCCAAGCTCAAGGAGGTCCCGGGCGCCGTCGACGTCGACACCTCGATGATCACGGGCAATCCCGAGATCGTCGCCGTCGTGAACCGCCGCAAGGCGGCCGACCTGGGCGTCAACGTCCTCGACGTAGCGGCGGCCGCGCAGATCCTCGTGGGTGGCCTCGATGTCTCCCGCTACGCCGAGAACGGACGCGAATACGACATCCACGTGCGCGCCGAGGAGCAGTTCCGTTCCCGCCCCGAGGCGCTCTCGCTGCTCACGGTGCCGTCCTCGAAGCTCGGCGCCGTCCCGCTCCTCGACGTCGTCGACCTCAAGCGCGGCGCGAGCCCGTCGAAGATCGACCGTCTGGCGCGCCAGCGTCAGGTGACGTTCTTCGCGAACACGAAGCCGGGCGTCGGCTCGGCCGAGGTGGGCACCGAGCTCGAGAAGATCGTGGCCGGCATGCACCTGCCGGCCGAGTACCGTTTCGCGCCCTTCGGACAGTCGAAGGAGATCAAGCGCACGGGCCAGAACTTCCTGATCGCGTTCGGCCTGGCCTTCATCTTCATGTACCTCATCCTCGCGGCGCAGTTCGAGTCGTGGCTGCACCCCGTGACGATCCTCCTCGCGCTGCCGCTCACGGTGCCGTTCGCGCTCATCTCGCTCATCATCTTCAAGCAGTCGCTCGACATCTTCACGATGCTCGGCATCCTCGTGCTCTTCGGCGTCGTCAAGAAGAACTCGATCCTCCAGATCGACCACATCAATCAGCTGCGCCGCGAGGGCATGAGCCGGCGCGACGCCATCCTGCACGGTAACCGCGACCGCCTGCGCCCCATATTGATGACGACGCTGGCCTTCGTCGCAGGTATGTTGCCGCTCGTGACGTCCAAAGGAATCGGTGCCGAGTTCAACCGCGCGACGGCGGGCCCCGTCGTGGGCGGTCAAATCCTGTCGCTCTTGTTGACGCTGCTCGCGACGCCCATCGCGTATTCGCTGTTCGACGACGTGTCGGTCAAGTGGTCGCGGTTCTGGGGCCGCGTCCTGCGTCTCAAGCCCCGCACCGACGCCGAGTCGGGCGCGAGCGAGATCATGGGGCCGCCCCCGGTCGCCATTACGAGCGCCGACGGCCACGGCCACGGGCGCGTCCGCGACGCGGAGGTGGCGTCGTGAAGCGGGTCGCGGCCATCCTGGCGCTCGCCGCGTCGGCCTGGACGACGCAGGCCCGGGCGCAACGGGCGGAAGCACCGCCGCCGCCGGTCCCATCCCCGGCCGACGCGCCCGCGACGACGATCGAAAAGAGCGGACTGCCCGAGCTGAGCTTCGAGGAGGCCATCGCCATGGCGCGCAAGAACGACCGCGCCATCAAAGTGGACCGCGCGCAGCTCGCCGTGGCGCAGACGGCCACGCAGACCGCATGGTCGGCGCTGCTCCCGACGATCGCCGCGCAGGGGAAGTACACGCGGAACTACGCGCAGGTGCAGCTCGGGTTCCCGGTCCCGGTCCTGGATGCGAAGGGCCAACCCGTTCTCGATCCCATGACGGGCATGCCCGAGTCGCAGGTCCAGAAGCTCCTGATCCAGCCGTCCAATCAGTGGGACGCCGTCATCAGCGCGACGACGCCGCTCGTCGCGCCGGCCGCCTGGGCCGCCCTGAAGTCCGTGAACGCCAACGTAGATTCTGCGGAGGCGAACTTCCAGGCGGAGGAGGCCCAGTTGCTCGTCCAGGTCGCGGAGGCGTTTCTGGCCGCGGCGGGCACCGATGAGCTCGTCGAGGCGCGGCGGTCTAGCTTGACCGTCGCGCGCGCCACGTTGAAGGATGCGGCGGTCCGCCTGGCCGCGGGCTCGGTGACCAAGGTCGACGTCGATCGCGCCCAGTTCGCTGTCGTCCGCGCCGAGCAGCAGGAGCGCGAAGCAGTGACGGCGCGCGACCGCGGGTATCGTGCGCTCGCGACCCTGTTGCAGATGAACAAGCCGTTCAAGGTCAACACGAGCTTTCCGACGGCACCCATGCCCGATTCCAACGACGTGGGGACGGCGCTGCATCTGCGCCCCGAGTTTCGCGCGCTCGAGCAGACCGTGAGGTCCGCCGAGCAGGAGAGCGATGCGCGTGCCTGGCTGTGGGCGCCGACGCTGTCGGCCTTCGGCAATGCCCGCAAATTCAATTACGACAACTTCCACTTCGATCGGTACTCGTGGGCGGTGGGCGCGCAGCTCGACTGGCTCTTGTTCGACGGCGGCGCGCGCGATGCCGCCCGCCACCAGGCCAACGCGCGCGCTGCGGCCGCGCGCGAGCAGGCCGCGGTGTTCGCGGATCGCGTCCGCGACGATCTGGCCAATTCGTCGGGGGACCTCCGGACGAAACAGCAGGGCGTCGAGGCGGCCCAGCGCGCTGTGGCGCTCGCGAACGAATCGCTCGACCTCATCCGGACGCAGTACTCGGCCGGGACGGCGACCCAGCTGGATCTACTCCAGGCACAGGACGCCGTGATCGCTGCGAACATCGGGCTCGTGCAGGCACACTTCGACGTCGCTTCGGCCGACCTCGCTCTCCGCTACGCCGCCGGGACGTTCCCGCCGAAGTAGGGGCGTTCGCGCAGGCGCGTCCGTCTGGTCTCACGCCGCAGATGATGTATCTATACCCTGCTGAAGGAACGCCGGGCGCGGCCCGAGAGACGAACGCCTGCGCGGTCTCGGATATCGATTCGTCGTCGTCGAACCCTGCCTGATCTTCTTCAAGGTTCGCGGACCGACGGTCCAGGTCCATCGCGTGCTCCACAGCCACCGCCGCTATCGGGCGCTCCTCTGAGGGATGGACGGCACGCCTACCTCACGACGTGCACGTTGAACATCGGGGAGCCGCCGGCGCTGAAGAGGCGGACCCAGAGGATCACGAACATCTCCTGGCCGCGCGCCGCGGTGAGATCGCCGAGGTCGACGACGTGCTTCCAGCCGAAGCCCCCCTTGAGAAGCTCGGTGACCTGGGCTTTGGCGCCAGCGTCGTTGCCGCACACGAAGACGTCGTGGTCGCCCTTGATGAGAGACGGGTCGACCATGAGGTTGGCGTTCATCGTGTTGAGCGCCTTGACGATCTTGGCCTCGGGCAAGGCGCGTTGGATCTGTTCGGCGAGCGAGTCGGTGTTGCACACCGTGAGCGACGGGGGCATGCCCTTCGAGAAGTCGAGGGGGTTGGAGACGTCGACGAGGATCTTGTTCCCGATGTTCTTCTTGCCGGCGAGCTCGAGGGCCGCGAGCGCGCCCACGCCGGACGTGCAATTGAACAAGAGCTCGCCGAAGGCGGCAGCCTCGGCGAACGTGCCCTGCGAGGCCTTGGCGCCGCTCGCCTTGACCCACTCGGCGGCCTTGGCGTTTCCCGCCGTGCGCGAGCCCATCTTCACCTCGTGACCGAGCTTCGCGAGCTTCGTCGCGATGGTGTTGCCGACCGTTCCGGTTCCGAAAACTCCGATTTTCATGTCTGGCCTCCGCGCCGCATATTTAGCAGGGAAGCGGGCGCGCGTCCGCGGGTGGCGTTAGAATGTTGCGATGACCGCGTTCGTGGCGTTTGCCCTGTCTGTCGTGATGGCTGCGGCGACGGCGCCGACACCCGCTCCCGCCGCCGGCAAGCTCGCGCCCCCTACGGCGAAGGAGATGGCGGACGCGATCGTCGCCGTCAACAAATCGCTGGGCCTCGAGAGCTGGCCGGCCCATGGCGTCAAGCCCTGCATCGACCGCGGCGGCCAGGGCATCCTCGCGAAGGACGTCACGCCCGAGGACGCGCGCACGTGCGCCGCGGCCGCCGCCGAGAAGGGCCTGCCCGAGCTCGGCAAGACGTATGTGCTCGCGATCCTCATGGGCGCGATCGGCCCGGTGACTGTCATCGCCCTCGGCACGGGTGAGGCGGCGGGCTGGGGCGCCTACTCGTGCGATCCGGCGCGGACCTGCAAGCCCATGAAGATCAACCCCGGCAACAAGTGGGGCAAGCGCCTCGATGAGCGGCGCGCGAAGGTCTGCGCCGACGCCGCGACTATCTGGCTGCCCGCCGGGCAAAAGGCCTGCCCGTAACGGGCAGCCGCGGCGCGCCGAACCCCGAGACCGAGACGCGAAGCTCAGCCTACCCAGACGCGCGCGTTGCGGAAGAGGCGCATCCAGGGGCTGTCGTCGCCCGATTCGCGGTTCCACTCGCGCGGGCGCCACGAGAGCTGGACGGTGCGGAAGACGCGCTCGGGGTGCGGCATGAGGATCGTGACGCGCCCGCCTGCCGCCGTCAGGGCCGTGATGCCGCCCGGTGAGCCGTTCGGGTTCTCGGGGTAGCGCTCGGTGACGGCGCCGCGGTGATCGACGAAGCGCGCGGCGACGACGCCCGCGCGCTCGAGCGCCGCGCGATCGTCGTGCGCCGCGAACTCGGCGCGGCCCTCGCCGTGCGCGACGGCGATGGGCAGGCGCGAGCCGTCCATTCCGGCGAAGAAGATCGACGCGCTCTTCTCGATCTGCACGAGCGACAGGCGGGCCTCGAACTGTTCGCTGCGGTTGCGCACGAAGCGCGGCCACCGCTCGGCCCCCGGGATGAGCTCCTTGAGGTTCGAGACCATCTGGCAGCCGTTGCAGACGCCGAGCGTGAACGAGTCGGGGCGCGCGAAGAACGTCGAGAAGGCGGCGCGCGCGCGCGCGTTGAAGAGGATCGACTTCGCCCAGCCCTCGCCCGCGCCCAGCACGTCGCCATAGGAGAAGCCGCCGCAGGCGGCCAGGCCGCGGAAGGACGCGAGGTCGACGTCGCCCCTGAGCACGTCGGTCATGTGGACGTCGACCGCCTCGAAACCGGCGCGATCGAAGGCCGCCGCCATCTCGAGCTGCCCGTTCACACCTTGCTCGCGCAGGATCGCGACGCGCGGGCGCGCCCTCGCGACGAGGCGCGCGTCGGTGGGAGTCGCGTCGAGGGCGAAGGTCAGCTGGGCTGAGCGCCCGGGGTCGCCGGCGTCGACGCGACCGGCCTGCTCCTCGTCGGCCGAGGCGGCGTCGTCGCGCAGGCGCTGGAGCGCGTGCGTCGTCTCCGACCAGACGCCGCGCAGGAAGGCGCGTTCCTCGTCGAAGACGACGTGTCCACCCGCGCGCACGACGAAGCGATGGCCACGCGCCGGGCGGGCCACGCGGCGCACGGCGCCGGCGAGCCCGTGGCGCGCGAACGCTTCGGCGACGCGATCCGCATCGGCAGCGCGCACCTGGACGACGGCCCCCAGCTCCTCGGAGAACAGCGCGGCGACGGCATCCGGGCCAACGTGGACGTCCGCGCCGAGATCGACGTCGAGTCCCGTGCCGCCCGCGAAAGCCATCTCGAGCAGCGTCACGAAGAGGCCGCCGTCGCTGCGATCGTGGTAGGCGAGGAGCACGCCCCCAGCGTTCAGCTCCTGTACGGCCGCGAAGAACCCCCGGAGACGCGCCGGATCGTCCAGATCGGGCGGCGTCGCGCCGAGCTCGCCGTAGACCTGCGCGAGACACGACGCACCCAGGCGATTCTTGCCGCCGCCCAGATCGGCGAGCAAGAGCGCGGTGTCGCCGAGGTCCGTGCGCAGCTCGGGCGTGAGCGCGCGGCGGACGTCGGTGACGGGCGCGAAGGCGCTCACGATGAGCGACAGCGGCGCCGTCACGCTGCGCGACTCGCCGTGGTCGTCCCACGTCGTGCGCATCGACATCGAGTCCTTGCCGACGGGGATGGCGATCCCCAGGGCCGGACAGAGCTCGACGCCCACGGCGCGCACGGCCTCGTAGAGGCGCGCGTCCTCCCCGGGGTATCCGGCGGGAGCCATCCAGTTCGCCGAGAGCTTGACGTCGCCGAGCTTGGCGATGGGCGCGCTCGCGATGTTCGTGATGGCCTCGGCGACGGCCAGGCGCGCCGACGCGGCGGCGTCGAGCAGCGCGACGGGCGTGCGCTCGCCCATGGCCATGGCCTCGCCCGTCGTCGTGTCGTAGCTCGTCGCCGTGAGGGCCGCGTCGGCCACGGGGACTTGCCACGGCCCCACCATCTGGTCGCGCGCGATGAGCCCGCCCACCGTGCGGTCGCCGATCGTGACGAGGAACGTCTTGTCGGCGATCGTCGGCAGGCGCAAGAGGCGCAGCGCCGCCTCGCGCACGTCGACGGACGCGACCTCGAGGGCCCGCGGCGCCGCCCGCCCGCGCTGCGCGCGGCGGGTCATTTTGGGAGGCTTGCCGAGCAGCACCTGCAACGGCAAGTCGATGGACCGCTGCTTCAAGAGAGGATCGTCGACGCGCAGGCGGCCGTCGTCGGTGGCGTGACCCACGACGGCGTGCGGGCAGCGCTCGCGCGCGCAGAGCGCCTGAAACGCCGCGAGGCGCTCGGGCGCGAGCGCGAGGACGTAGCGCTCCTGCGCCTCGTTGCACCACAGCTCGAGCGGCGACATGCCCGGCTCGTCGCTGGGCACGGCGCGCAGGTCGAACACGGCGCCGCGCCCGCCCCCGTGGACGAGCTCGGGGAGCGCGTTCGAGAGGCCGCCCGCGCCCACGTCGTGGATCGAGACGATGGGGTTGAGGTCGCCGAGCGCCCAGCAGCGATCGATGACCTCCTGGCAGCGCCGCTGCATCTCGGCGTTGTCGCGCTGCACGGACGCGAAGTCGAGATCCTCCTCGGAGGCGCCCGACGCGAGCGACGAGGCGGCGCCGCCGCCGAGGCCGATGAGCATGGCCGGCCCGCCCAGCACGACGACGGGAGCGCCCACGGGGATCTCGCGCTTGCGCACCTCGGACGGCCTGATGTTGCCGAGCCCGCCCGCGAGCATGATCGGCTTGTGGTACCCGCGCACCTCGCGCCCCGCCGGTCCGGCCTCGGAGGGGAGCTCGAGCTCGAACGTCCGGAAGTAGCCGCAGACGTTCGGGCGCCCGAACTCGTTGTTGAACGCCGCGCCGCCGAGCGGGCCGTCGAGCATGATGTCGAGCGCGCTCGCGATGCGCTCGGGCTTGCCGTGGTCGTGCTCCCACGGGCGCTCTGCGCCGGGGAGGCGCAGGTTCGAGACCGAGAACCCCATGAGCCCCGCCTTGGGCTTGGCGCCCCGGCCCGTGGCCCCCTCGTCGCGGATCTCGCCGCCCGAGCCCGTCGCCGCACCCGGGAACGGCGAGATCGCCGTCGGGTGGTTGTGCGTCTCGACCTTCATGACGATGTGCACGGGCTCGGAGTGGGCGCCGTACACGCGCGTCGCCGGGTCGGGAAAGAAGCGTCCGCCCACGCTGCCCTCGATGACGGCGGCATTGTCCTCGTAGGCCGACAGCACGCCCGCGGGGCTGGCCTCGGTGCTGCGGCGGATCATCTTGAACAGCGAGAGCGGTTGCGGCACGCCGTCGAGCACGTAGTCGGCGTTGAAGATCTTGTGGCGGCAGTGCTCGCTGTTGGCCTGCGCGAACATCATGAGCTCGACGTCCGTGGGTTCGCGGCCGAGGGTGGCATACGCGTCCACGAGGTAGTCGATCTCGTCGGGCGCGAGCGCGAGGCCGAGCGCGAGGTTGGCGCGCGCGAGCGCCGCGCGCCCGTCGCCGCCGAGCGCGATCGTCGCGAGCGGTCGGGGCGCCGCCTTCGCGAAGAGGCCCGCCGCCGCGGCCTCCGAAGATTCGAGGATCGACTCCGTCATGCGATCGTGGAGCGCGCGCCGCAGGGCCGCTTCGTCAGCGACCCGGCCCGCGATCGTGTACCAGATGCCGCGCTCGATCCGCCGCACGGCGTGCAGGCCGCAGATGCGCGCGATGTCCGTCGCCTTCGACGACCACGGCGAGATCGTCCCCATGCGCGGCACGACGAGCAGGCGCCGCGCGTCGCCGCTCGCGTGAGCGCCCGCCGGCGCGCGCGGCCCGTACGTCAGCAGCCGCTCGAGCACGGTCCCGTCGGCGGTCGCGAGCCCGCCGTCGCCGTCGACGTCGACGTCGACGTCGATGAAGTGCGCGAACCGCGCCGCCAGCCCCGTCAGGCCGGGGTTGCGCGTGCGCGCCGCCGCGAGCCGCTTCTCCAAGCGAGCCGGCGTGAAGGCGGGAGCGCCTGCGATCTCCAACATGCGTCGCGGCGAGCCTGCCGCAGCCCGACCCGCGATGCAACGCCGGCGTTAGTGCGTAACCTTTGCGCTCAGCGTCGTCATGCCGACGCTGTGGCCGGCCAGCAGTGCCATGATGGCGTCGGGGGTCTGGGTCGTCTGCGCGTTGGCCAGCGGCAGCGCGCTCTGCGCGTAGAGCGTGAACACGTAGGTGTGCGTGTCGCTCGGCGGGCATGGCGGGAGGTAACCCATACCGCCGCTGCCGTTCACCTGCTTCGCGCCCGCCGGATCGGCGAGTGTGTGCGTGTTCGTTGGGAGGCCCATTGCGAGCTCCATCACCGACGGCGGGATGTCCCAGATCGCCCAGTGCGTGAAGTTGATGCTGGTGTCCTTGAGGACGATGGCGTAGCCCTTCGTCGCCGCCGGCCCCGCGGTCCACGCGAGCTCGGGCGAGGGATGCGCGCCCGCGCCCGTGCACGTGAACTGCGCGGGAATCATGCCCCCTTCCATGAACGCCGTGCTCGTGAGCTTGAGGGGGCCGGCGGCGACGTCGCCGCCTGCGGCGCTGGACGCGCCACCGCCTGCGGCGCCGTCC
>DASXOE010000135.1:0-52700 GCA_036494575.1 Polyangia bacterium
CGCATCGGGTCCCAGCGGGGCGGCGCTCGCTCGCTGGCGCTCGCATCGGGTCCCAGCGGGGCTGCGCTCGCTCGCTCGCTGGCGCTCGCATCGGGTCCCAGCGGGGCGGCGCTCGCTCGCTGGCGCTCGCATCGGGTCCCAGCGGGGCTGCGCTCGCTCGCTGGCGCTCGCATCGGGGCTTCGGCTGTCCCGAGCAGCCGCGGATCGAGGGGCGCGACAAGGTCCTCGCCGTGGGCCGCGGCTTGCCCTCGCCGCCGAGTGGCATCCGTCCCGCGGTCCGGATGAGAGCTCTCCGACGGCAGTAGGCCTCGGGTCGATTTGGCGCTGGACGGATGCCACTCGTCGACGAGGGCTCTTTCCGCAGAGCGCGCGCAAGTCGAGGCCTACTGCCGGCGGAGGGCGAGACCCGGCCCACGGCGGTGACTTTGTCGAGACGGACGATCCGGGGCTGCTTGGGACACCCTGGGCCCCGATGCGAGCGCCAGCGAGCGAGCGCCGCCCCGCTGGGACCCGATGCGAGCGTCAGCGAGCGAGCGCCGCCGATGCGGCCGATGCACCAGGGAGCGGGGATGGGGAAGCCCACTCGACGAAGGTCCCCGGGAACACACCCAGGATCACGACCGCGATGGCCGTGATGAGCAACCCCGCGCGCATGGACGCCCCGTCGGTGGGCGCGAGGGGGCGGGTGGCGTCCTTGAAGTACATCGCGACAGCGATGCGCAGGTAGTAGTAGACGCTCACGACGCTGTTGAGCACGCCGACGACGACGAGCCAGGTGAGCTGCGGGCTCTCCATGGCGGCCTTGAAGATGTAGAACTTTCCGAAGAAGCCGCCCGTGGGAGGAACGCCGCCGAGGGAGAGCAGGAAGAGCGTCATGGCGAGGGCCACGGCGGGGCGCGATGCGCCGAGGCCAGCCCAGTCGTCGACGAGGAGGCGCTCGTCTTGACGGTTCCCTATCCAGGCGACGACGCCGAAGGCGCCCAGCGTCGTGAACGTGTAGCCCACGAGATAGAACAGGACGGCCGGCTTCGCGCTCGCGACGCCGAGGCCCGCCGCGACGACGCCGATGAGCAGATAACCCGCGTGCGCGATCGACGAGTACGCGAGCAGGCGCTTGACGTTCTCCTGGCGCAGCGCCGCGAGGTTGCCGAGCGTCATCGTCACGGCCGCGAGCACCGAGAGGATCGAGGCCCATCCCGCGTTGTCGAAGACGAGCAGGGGGTTGCTGAAGGCCTCGCCGAGGAGGCGCACGATGCCGCCGAAGGCGGCGGCCTTCACGCCCGCGGCCATGAAGCCCGTCACGGGTGTGGGCGCCCCCTCGTACGCGTCCGGCGCCCACATGTGGAAGGGCACGGCCGCGACCTTGAACGCGAGGGCGATGAGGATGAAGTACTCGCCGAGATAGAAGAGAGGCGTCTTGGCGGCCGTGCCGACCTTGCCGGCGATTCCGGCGTACGACAACTCGCCGCCCGTCGTGCCGTAGACGAGGGCCATGCCATAGACGAGGAAGCCCGTCGCGAAGGCGCCCATGAGGAAGTACTTGATGGCGCCTTCCGAGCTGCGCAGGCTGCGCCGCCAGCAGCCCGTGAGGACGTAGGCGGCGAGGGACATCGTCTCGATGCCGATGAGCAGCGACACGAAGTTCGTCGCGTGCACGACCATCATCATGCCGGCCGCCGCGAAGAGCACGAGCGCGTAGAACTCGCCGAACTCGAAGCCCTGCTCGCGCAGGTAGGGCGGCGCGAACAGCAGCGTGAGCCCAGCCGCCGCGAGGAAGGCCCCGTCGAGATAGAGCGCCATGCGGTCGACGACGAGCATCCCCTGGAAGTGGGTCGTCGGCGTCGCGGCGTCGGGCCACTGCGCGACGAGCAGGCCCATCGCGCCCACGCACGACGCGACGCCGAGCCACGCGAGGCCGGTGCGCGACGACGCGCGCGCGAACGTCTCGGCGATGAGGATCACGCACCCCATGGCGATGAGCAGCAGCATGGGCGCGTATGCGAAGAGCTGGGACGAATCGAAGGCGGCGTTCACTGGGCGCCTCCGGCATTGGGCGCCGCATTACCCACCGGCGTTGGCGAGCTCGGCAGCGTCGGCAAGGTCGGATAAACGTGGGAGGGCGCCTCGGGCGAGCGGCGCGCCTCCTCGAGGCGGTCGCGATAGCCGCTCATGAACGCCTCGACCGACTTCTCGGAGCGCGAGAGAAACGTCTGCGGGAAGACGCCCATGTAGAGGGCGGCCACGACCACGATGCCGAATACCCACGTCTCGCGCCCGTGAACGTCGCGCACGTGCGGGTCACGGTTCTCGGGCTTGTCGAGCGGACCGAAGAAGATCCGCTGGTACATCGTCAGCAGGTACATCGCCGCGAGGATGACCGCCGTGGCCGAGATCGCGCCGAAGAACTTCGGGTACGGGAAGAAGCCGGTCATGTGCGTCGCGCTCCAGGCCTTGTTGGCCGTGAACGTCCCGAGGAGGATCAAGAACTCTCCGATGAAACCGCACAGCCCCGGCAGACCGACCGAGGCGAGCACGATCACGAGAAAGCAGGCGGCGAAGACCGGCGTCTTGGCCCACAGGCCGCCGAAGTCGCCGAGCCGCCGTGTGTGGCGGCGGTCGTAGAGCAGGCCCACTCCGAGGAAGAGCCCGCCCGTCGAGATGCCGTGCGCGAGCATCTGATAGAGCGCGCCCTGCACGCCGGGCGCCGTCATCGTCATGATGCCGAGCACGACGAACCCGAGGTGCGACACGGACGAGTAGGCGACGAGCTTCTTCGCATCGCCCTTCTTGGGGTCGACCTGCGCGTAGGCCATGATCGCGCCGTAGACGATGCCGATGACGGCGAGCAGCACGAGGAGGGGCGCGCAGGCCGCCGCCGCGAGCGGGAAGATCGGCAGGCCGAAGCGCAGGAACCCGTAGGTGCCGAACTTGAGCAGCACGCCCGCCAGAATGACCGAGCCACCCGTGGGTGCCTCGACGTGCGCGTCGGGCAACCAGGTGTGCAGCGGGAAGATCGGCACCTTGATGGCGAAGGCGAGCGCGAACGCCCCGAAGCACAGGAGCTGCGGCCCGTACGGCAGGGTCAGGTGCGACAGCTCCGTGTAGTCGAAGCTGAAGTGCCCCGTGGCGGCCTTGAATTGCACGTAGAGGTAAAGGATCGCGACGAGCATGAGCAGCGAGCCCACGAGCGTGTAGATGACGAACTTGATGGCCGCGTAGAGCCGCCGCTCGCCGCCCCAGATCCCGATGATGAAGTACATCGGGATGAGCATGAGCTCCCAGAAGACGTAGAAGACGAAGAGGTCGAGCGCGACGAAGGCGCCCAGCATGCCCGTCTCGAGCACGAGCATCGCCATCGTGAACTCGCGGACCCGGATGTTGCGGATGCCGATGGCCTGCGGCGACAGCAGCGTGAGCGGCACGAGGAACGTCGTGAGCAGCACGAGCCACAGCGAGATGCCGTCGACGCCGAGGTGAAACCGGATGCCGAGGGGCTCGATCCACGACTTGTTCACCTCGAGCTGGAAACCCGCCTGGCTCGAGTCGAAGTCGTTGAGGATGAGCAGGGAGACGAGAAACGTGACGATCGACGTGAACAGCCCCAGCCCGCGGTGGATCGACTCCTCCTCGCGCGGCACGAGCATGACGAGGCCCGCGCCGAAGAGCGGCAGGAGCGTGACCCAACCCAGAATGCCGAGGCCGCCGGACATCACCGCACCTCGATCCGCTGGACTTCCGTCCGCTTCGTGCCCCATGCGGGGCTGCGCACGGTGATGCGCAGCTTGTAGCTGCCGGGGCGGGCGTAGGTGTGGTGCGCCTCGGGAGAAGCGCCCACGACCTCGGGCTTGCCGTCGTCGTCGAAGTCGAACTCGTACTCGAGCGGCTGTTGCGACGGCTTGGCGCCGCGGCGCGCGTCGACCTGCACGTCGAGGCCGCTCGTCGCGATGCGCAGGTCCCCCGAGAGCGCGGGACGCGTCGAGAAGTACACGAGCACGGCGGCGCCGATGGCGAACCAGGCCATGTAACCCTGGCCGTCCCCGTTCTGGAACCAGCGCGTTACCCGCCCGAGGAACGACGCGATCGCCACGGGCGTGCCGACGAGGACCTTGTCGATGATGAACCGATCGACGACGTAGTAGAGGCCGTCCGCGACGAGCTTGACGGGGCGGACGAAGACCTTGTCATAGAGCTCGTCGACGCGGAACTTGTCGCGCGCAAGGCGGACGAGGCCGGGGAAGGTGGCCGCGAACTTCTTGGCCGGCTCGCGGTAGCCGCCAAAGTAGAAGGCGTACGCGAGGCCGATACCCGCGAGCGCGATGAGCGAAGAGACGGCCATGAAGGTCCACTCGGTCGATTTCGGGACCTCGAGCTCCGGGCCCAGCACGGGAGCCAGGTGCTCACCCAGAAGATTCCACTCCGGGTGTCCCACGAGGCCGCCGGGCACGCCGACGAAGCCGCCCACGGCGGCGCCGACGGCGAGCACGACGAGCGGCGCGAGCATGAGGCCCGGAGATTCGTGGATGTGATGCTTGACCTCGTCGCTCGCGCGCGTCTCGCTGCCCGTGAAGACGAGGAAGTAGAGGCGCGACATGTAGAAGGCCGTGCCGAGCGCTGCCAGGAGCAGCGCGCCGCCCACGGCCTTGCCAACCCAGGCGAGCCCGGCGCCGTAGACGTCGGTCGCGAAGGCGCCCGCCACGATGGCGTCCTTCGAGAAGAAGCCCGAGAAGGCCGGCACGCCGCAGATCGCGAGCCAGCACACGAGGAACACGGCGTGTGTCACCGGGATTTTCTTGCGCAGGCCGCCCATGATCGTGATGTCGCCCGAGCCGCTCATGGCGTGCATGACCGAGCCGGCGCAGAGGAACAGGCCGGCCTTGAAGAAGGCGTGCGTGTAAAGGTGGAACACGCCGCCCGCGAAGTTGGCCGTGCCGACGCCCGCGAACATGAAGCCGAGCTGGCTCACCGTCGAGTAGGCGAGCACCTTCTTGAAGTCGTTCTGGGCGAAGCCGATGGCGGCCGCGAAGAGCGCCGTGAGCGCACCCACGCCGGCGACGATCGCCATCGCGCCCGGCGACAGCAGGTAGACGGCGTGCATGCGCGCCACCATGTAGACGCCCGCCGTCACCATCGTCGCGGCGTGGATGAGCGCCGAGACGGGCGTTGGGCCCGCCATGGCGTCGGGCAGCCAGACGTAGAGCGGGATCTGCGCCGACTTGCCAGTCGCACCGATGAAGAGGAAGAGACAGGCCCAGAACGCCACGGGCGCGCCCAGCCACGACGACGCGAGCAGCGCCGAGCCCGGGCCTGCCGCCGCCGTGATCTCCGTGAACTTCAGCGTGCCTGTGTACTGGTAGACGAGGAACATCCCCAGCAGGAAGCCGAAGTCACCGATGCGGTTGACGATGAACGCCTTCTTGCCGGCGTCGGCGTTGGCGGTCTCCTTGTACCAGAACCCAATCAGCAGGTAGCTGCAGAGGCCCACGCCCTCCCAGCCCACGAACATGACGGGCAGGCTATCGCCGAGGACGAGCACGAGCATCGCGCCGCAGAAGAGGTTCAGGTAAGCGAAGAAACGCGCGTAGTCGGGGTCGTGCTCCATGTACCCCTGCGCGTACACGTGGATGAGGAACCCGATGAACGTGACGACGAGGCACAACAGACCCGACAGCGCGTCCATGTGGAACGCGACGTCGATCTTGAGATCGCCCGCCTGCATCCAGGTCCACACGTTGTCGACGAGCACGCCGCCGCCTTCGGGCAGCCTATGGAAAAAAGCGTCGAAGGCCACGAGGGCCGAGGCGCCGATGGCGCCCGCGGCGACGATGAACACGAAGTCGCGGCTCCACTTGCGGCCGAAGAGCATGAGCAGCCCCGCGCCGATGAACGGCATGAGCGGGATGAGGCGCAGGGGGAAGGTCATGGTGGTCGCCGCTCCGTCAACGCTTCATGAGAGTGGCTTCGTCGAGGTTCACGGTCTGACGGCCGCGGAAGAGCCCGACGAGGATCGCGAGACCCACGGCCGCCTCGGCGGCAGCGAGCGCGATGATGAGGAAGGCGAAGACGTGCCCCTTCTCGTCTCCGAGCGCGCGCGAGAAGGCCAGCATGGCGAGGTTGCCGCCGTTGAGCTGCAGCTCGATGCCCATGAGCACGATGAGGGTGTTGCGGCGCATGAGCACGCCCCCCGTCCCGATGAGGAACAGGATGAACGACAGCACGAGGTAGTGGTTCGTCGGCATGTGGGTCGCTAGTGGTGGCCCCCGCCGGACGCGGGCAGCGCGTCCGCCTCGTCCGCGCTGGCCGGATAGTCGTGCAGCTGGCGGTCGTGCACTTCCTTGCGCGCCGCCGCGGCGAGCTCGGCGTCGACCTCCTTGCGATGCGAGCGCGAGAGGATGACGCCGCCCACGATCGCGACGAGCAGCAAGAGCGAAATCCCCTCGAAGGGGTAGAGAAAGTCGCGGAAGAGCATGTCGCCGATCGAGCCGACGGTGCCGAAGGTCTCGGGAATGGCGACCAGCGCCGGAAGGCCGAGGTCCGACACCTGACAGAACTTCACGAGGAGGTACACGCCGCCCGCGACGCCGACGAGACGCGTGGGGCGCCACGACACGGGCGAGACCTCCTCGCGGTTCAGGATCATGACGACGAAGATGAAGAGCACCATGATAGCGCCCGCGTACACGAGCACCTGCAGGATCGCGAGGAAGTGCGCCGAGAGCGTCGCGTAGATCGCCGCGAGGCAAAAGAACGTCCCGACGAGCGACATGACGGCCGTCACCGGATTCCGGCGCGTCATCGTGAGGCCGGCGAAGAACACCGTGAGCGTCGCGAGCAGCCAGAAGACGACTTGCTCGCCGCCTGACGCGGTCACGGCCGTGACGGCGGGGTTCATCAGGCCGCCCGCGCCTTCGCGCTCAGCTTCAACTTCGCCTCGAAGTCCGCGCGGAACTTCGTCAGAAAGCCCAGCATGGGCCACGTCGTCGCCTCGCCGAGCGCGCAGATCGTGTTGCCCGCGATGCCGTTCGCGATGTTCGCCATGAGGTCGATGTCGCCGGCCTCGCCCTCGCCGCGCGCGACGCGCGCGCAGACGCGCGCGAGCCAACCCGACCCTTCGCGGCAAGGCGTGCACTGGCCGCAGGACTCGTGCGCGTAGAACCTCATGATGCGCGCGCACAGGGCGACGACGTCGGTGCTGTCGTCGAACACGACGATGCCGCCCGAGCCGGCCATGGTCTTGAGGCGCTTGCCCCCGCCCATGTCGTAAGGCACGCCAGGCTTGAGCTCGACGTCCTTGATGCGCGCATCGGAGGTGAGCGCGTCGAACTCGATGGGCACGTCGAGCTCACTCTCGTCGAGGGGTGGCATCGAGCTGCCGCCCGGTATGATCCCCTTGAGCCGCCGCCCGCCCGGGATGCCGCCGCACACGTCGTAGATCAAGGTCCGAAACGGGATGCCCATGGGCAGCTCGAACACGCCGGGCTTCGCGACGTGACCCGAGACGCAGACGATGCGCGTGCCGCCCGACTTGCCCATGCCGAGGTTGGCGAACCATTCGCCACCCCGCATGACGATGTCGGGGATGTTCATGAGTGTCTCGACGTTGTTGACGACCGTCGGCGCCTGGAAGAGGCCCTTGACGGCGGGGAACGGCGGCTTGAGGCGCGGCCAGCCGCGCTTGCCCTCGAGCGAGTTCAAGAGCCCCGTCTCCTCGCCGCAAATGTACGCGCCCGCGCCGCGGTGGAGCGTGATGTTGAGCTTGAACGCACCTCCGCCGCCCGCCGCCTGCAGATCCTTGCCGAGCAGCCCGGCCGCGTAGGCCTCCTCGATCGCCATCTCGACGATCTCCGCCTCGCGCATCATCTCACCGCGAATGTAGATGTAGGCGTGCTTGCAGCCGAGCGCGTAGGACGCGATCAACATGCCTTCGATCAGGAGGTGCGGATCGAAGGCCAGGAGCTCGCGGTCCTTGCACGTGCCGGGCTCTGACTCGTCGGCGTTGACGACGAGATAGACCGGCGCCTCCTTCGGCAATCCCTTCGGGATGAACGACCACTTGAGCCCCGTCGGAAAGCCGGCGCCACCGCGCCCGCGCAGGTTCGACTTCTTGACCTCGTCGACGAGCGCCGCCGGCTGCAGCGAGAGCGCCTTGCGGAGGGCCTGGCCGCCGCCGCGCTGCTGGTAGACCGACAGCTTGTGGCTGTCGGGCACGCCGAAGTTCTTCGTGACGATCTTGACGTCCTTGGCCTCTTCCCAACTCACGGCTTCGCCCCCTGGCACGCCACGGCTAGCTTCCCGTCCCGGGCAACGGCCCGATGCCGAACAGCGTGCGCGTGGCGGCGCCGCCACCGGGCGCGCCGCCAGGCGGGTTCCGGTCCTGCCAGCGCTTGCGGAGATCGTCGATGATCGTGTCGAGCTTCTTCTCCGTGAGGTCGAGGAAGTACTGATTCCCGCAGATCATCATGGGCGCGTTCGCGCAGGCGGCCAGGCACTCCTCCTCGACTATCGAGAAGGCGCCGTCGGGGGTCGTCTCGCCCGCCTTGATGCCGAGCTTCCTCTCGAGGTAGTGGAGCATGTCGTAAGCACCGCGCAGCATGCACGACACGTTCGTGCACACCATGAGCTCGTTCCGCCCGTGCTTCTCGCGGTGGAACATGGTGTAGAAGGTGATGACGCCGAAGACGTGCGCCGGCGCGAGGTCGAGCGTGCGCGCCACGAGCTCGAGGACCTCGTCGGGCAGGTGGCCGAACTCGTCCTGCGCGACGTGCAGCACGGGCAACAGCGCCGCCTGCTTGTTCGGATACTGCGCCAGCGCCTTCTCGACGCGCGCTCTCGACTGCGCTGAAAACTCGAGCGGCATGGAATGTTGGCGGTTGAGCCGCCGGAAAACTAGGAGAAACGGAACGGTATGTCAACCACCCATCGGGCGGCGGCGCCGCTGGCCGCCGCGCCCGGCCGGCCGCCTCACTCCGTCGAGAACTTCAGCACCATGACGTGCTTGTACGTCTGGCCCGGGCGCAGGACCTCCTCGTCCTTCCAGGCCGGGACGTTGATCGAGTTCGGGAACTTCTGCGTCTCGATGCAGAACGCCGCGAACTGCGTGTGCTTGCGGCCCCGCCCCTGCGTCGAACCATCCATGAAGTTGCTCGTATAGAGCTGCGCGCCGGGCTGGTTGGCCTGAATCGTCATCACGCGTCCCGACTTCGGATCCTCGACGCGGGCCACCGGGCGCAGCGCGTGCGGGTCTCCGTTGATGATGTAGTTGTCGTCGAAGCCAGGAGGTTTCTCACCCGTCTTCAGGAGGTCCTTGCCGAGGGCCTTCGGCTTCGTGAAGTCGAAGGGCGTGCCCGCGACGGCCAGGACCTTTCCGTCGGGCGGCATGCCGGGCGTGTACTTGTCGGCGTAGAGCGTGAGGACCTCGTCCTTGATGTCGCCCGGCTCCGCCGACAGGTTCCAGTAGGTGTGGTGCGCCATGTTGAGGGGCGTCGGCTTGTCGGTCGTCGCCTCCATCTCGATGCGCAGCTCGTCGTCCTTGGTGAGCGTGTACGTCGTCGTGGCATGCACCGTGCCCGGATAGCCCTCGTCCCCGTCCTTCGAGACGAGCGTGAGCTTGAGCGAAGGGCCGTCCGGCGTCTCGCTCGCGGAACCGTCCCACACGAGCTTGCTCCACCCCTTGACGCCGCCGTGCAGGTGGTTCGTCCCGTTGTTGGCGGCCAGCTTGTAGGTCTTGCCCTCGAGCTCGAACTTGGCGTTCGCGATCCGGTTCGCGACACGACCGATCGTCGCGCCCAGGTACGGAGGATTCGTCTCGTACTGCGCGAGCGTGTCCCAGCCGAGCACGACGTCGCCCGACTTGCCCTTGCGATCGGGCACGTCGAGCTCGGTGATGGTCGCGCCGAGGTTCGTGATCTTCGCGATGAGGCCGTGCTTGTTGATGAGCGTGTAGACGTCGACCTCCTTGCCGTCGGCTTCGCCCCACTTCATCTTCTCGATGGCCTTGGACTGCCCCACCGAGGCGTCGGGCTTGTTCTTGGGGCTCTTGCTCTTCGCGGCGGCAGCGCCGGCCACGAGCGGAAGGGCGAGCGCCGCGATGAGCGCGGACCTGCTCGTCGAACGAAACCAGCTGCGGGTGAGGCTCTCCGCGGACGTGGCGCGCATCGGGATCTCCTGAGGCAAGGGGCAGGGAACGACGAAGAGCGCCTAATGTGCAACTTCGAGGGGGGCCGCGTCCAGTGCTCCCGACTGATGAGCTACATCTTGTCGACGTACCGCCGGGCGACCTCGGCAACGGCAAAATCGGGCGGCCCGAGATCGATGATGGCGAGCTTGAGCAAGCTCGCGGCGCCGTCGGTGTCGCCCGAGAGGTAGTGGACGTAGCCGAGCCAGACCACGGCGAGCGCATAGCGCGGCGACAGCGCGAGAGCGCGTTCGAGCGCGGCGCGCGCGGCGGGCAGGTGGCTCAGGAGGGCGTGCCCGGCGCCGAGGCGTGTGTAGATCATCGCGGCGCGCTCTCCGTCCGTCCGATCGGCGCACAGCCGCAGCGCGAGCTCCTCGTGCGCCACGGCGTCGCGCAGGAGGGTGACCGAGCTTTCGGCGATGCCCCGATCGAGCAGCGTCCCGCCGACGGCGCTCTGCGCGCCGCACGAGCGCGGGTTCACGGCGACCGTGTCCTTCCACAGCGTGGCGTTGTCTCGCCAGTCGGCGTGGCGCGCGTTCATGACGGCGACGAAGGCCGCGAGCACGACGAAGCCTGCCACGCGCAGCGCCCGCCACGCGCCGTCCGGCAGCAGCTCGGACAGCGCGGCCGCCGCGGCGCCAGCCGCGAGGCCGATGCCGACGAGCGGCAACGTGAGGAACCGCTCTGCGGCCGGGATGGGCACCGGGATGAAGTTCGAGACCGGCCCGAGCGCGAGGGCGAACCAGGTCAGGCCGAAGGCGAGGACGCGCTCGCCGCGCCGCGCGGCCCACACGACGGCGGCGAGGTAGCCCAGCACGACGAGCGTCGCGGGAACGAGCGCCGCGGCCGGCACGCGGTCGAAGGCGAAGTAGCCCGTGTAGTCCGCGCACAGGGGCCAGGGCCAGATCAACAAGCGCAGGTAGTGCGCCCAGACGACGGGCATGCCCCGCAAGGTTCCCGCGAGCGTCCCGCCAGGATAGAGCGCGTACTGCCCGACCGTCTTCATGGGACCGAAGCGGACCGCCAGGTAAGCGGCGAGCACGAGCGCGAACGGCACGAGCTCGCGGGCCACGGCGCGCGCCGGACGGCGCGTGGACGGCGGGCCGGCAACGCGGATGATCGCGAGGAGCACGGGCGCGACGACGGCCGACTCCTTGGAGAGCAGCCCGAGGGCGAACGCCGCGGGCGCGAGCCGACGGCGGCCGGCGAGCGCGAGCACGAGCGTCGCGAGCGTCCAGAACGTCACGAGCGAATCTTCGCGGAACGACGCGTTGTCGACGGTCTCCGTCGTCAACGGGTGAAGCGCGAAGACCAGACCCGCGACGAGCGCGAAGCGGCGGTGGCGCTCGGGCAGGAGGCGCCGCGCCAGGGCCATGACGAGGCAGGCACCGCCGATGTGCCAGAGGATGCTCTGCGCCCGGAAGACGGCCGGCGTGAACGCCACGAGCGCGTCAATCATGTACGTCAGCGTGCAGAAGGGCCGCCACGTCCCCTCGAGGCTCGCCCCAAAGTAATCGCGTGTGACGAGCGCGCCGAAGTCGGTCGACTTGAGGAAGTTCTGCGCCTCGACGATGACCAGCCCCTCATCGTAGGTGAAGCCGTTCGCGAGAGTGCGCGCGAAGGCCACGAAGACGATGGCCGCGACGAGCGCCGCGGCGGCGCGCGGCTGTGCCCACCACGGGCCCACCGGCACGCTCGCGAGGGCGGCCGCCCCGGACACGGACGAGCCGGGACGCGGTCCCCTCCCCCGCCGGTCTTCGATGCCCACGCCTCAATGTATATCGATCTGACGGGGTCCGGCTCGCTACCGCGATCGGACCCCCGGCCCCCTCGCTCAGACCGGCAAAGCCGGCCTGAAGCTCGCGCACCCTGAAGAAACGTCCGTGACAAACGACCGAGGTCTGGTGTTGAGGTCCGGTGTTTCGGATATTCTTTCCGGCATGTGCGAGCTCATGGGGATGGAGTGCAATGTCCCCACCGACATCGTCTTCTCGTTCACGGGCTTCGCCTTGCGCGGAGGAAAAACCGGGCCGCACGCCGACGGCTGGGGCCTCGCGCTCTATGACGGCAAATACGCGCGCAGCTTCCTCGAGCCCGCCCCCGCCTGCGCAAGCCCCATGGCGGCTTTCATCCGCGACAACCCCATCAAGACGCTGCTCGCCGTCGCGCACGTGCGCAAGAAGACGCGTGGACGCGCCTCGCTCGAGAACACGCATCCCTTCAAGCGCACCCTGTGGGGCCGTCACTGGGTCTTCGCCCACAACGGCACCCTGCCGCGCGTGCGGCGCCACAAGCTCAGGTCAGAGCTGCCCGTGGGCGAAACGGACAGCGAGCACGCGTTCTGCTGGATTCTCGAGCAGCTCCGCGCGGCCTTTCCGGACGGCTACCCGCGCGAGGCACGCCGCCTTTGGACGACGATCGCCGACCTCGGCGGCGTCCTCGGCGCCGAAGGCAAGTTCAACTTCCTGCTCGCCGACGGTCGCCACCTCTACGCCCGCTGCGGGACGCAGCTCTGCTACATCGCGCGCCGCGCGCCGTTCGGCCGCGCGACGCTGAGCGACGCCGAGCTCCAGATCGATTTCTCCGCCTTCACGACGACGCGCGATCGCGTGGCCGTCGTCGCGACGATGCCCCTCACGCGCGACGAGACCTGGCACGAAGGCCGGCCCGGAACGATGTGGGTCTTCCGCGGCGGCCAGCTGCGGGCCACGCTGCCCAGCCTCGCGCAGGAGGCGGCGCTCACCGGCAAGGCCCGTCGCAAGCGCCCGGCCGCCTCAAAGGCCTTTCGCGCCGCGGTCATGGCTGTGCGAGCATGACCGCGATCAAAACAGGGGGCGGACAAAGTCGCTGAGCCGTTAACCCCGGACAGAATCGCTGAGCCATGACACTGCGCTGCCTGAAGACTTCCGGCCGGGCCGGCATTCGGATAAGCTGCTCTCGGGTCACTTCCTTATCCCAGAGGGATCTCGATGCCTAAGCTGCTTCTTCCGTCCGTTCGGCTCCTCGGCACGCTCTGCCTGGCCACCTCGCTCGCGTCGGCCCTGCTCGCCGCGCCCGCCTTCGCCGACGACGCGAGCGACGCCAAGGTGCACTATCAAAAGGCCACGGCGCATTACGCCGTGGGCGAATACCGCGAGGCTGCAGCGGAGTACGAGTCGGCCTACAAGGCCAAGCAGGATCCGGCGCTTCTGTACAACGCCGCGCAGTCGCACCGGCTCGCGAACGACAATCAGAAGGCGCTGCTGCTCTACAAGAACATCGTCAAGCTCTACCCGACGTCGAAGTACGCCGCCGAGTCGAAGGACCGCATCGAGAAGCTCGAGCAGGCCATCGCGACGACGCAGAGCCCGCCAAACCAGCCCGCGCCCGTGATGCTGGGCGCGCCATCCGCGGCGCCGACGAACGCGCCGGTGCAGCCGCTCGGGCAGCCCACGCCCGCCGCCACGCCGACCTCCGCCGCTGCGCCCATCCCCGCGGCGCCGCCCGTCCCAGCGGCGCCGCCCGGCGCGCCCGCCACCACGCTCATGGCGACCGCCCCGCCACCGGCCGCCGCCGAGACGCCCATCTACGAAAAGTGGTGGTTCTGGGCCGGCGCCGGCGTCGTCGTCGTGGGCGCGGTGGTCGCCATCGCGGCGCTCTCGGGCTCGACGACGCCGTGGAACAACGTCTCGAACGTCAACGGGAGCGTGCGCTGATGTCCCGACTTCGGTTCGGGTTGGCCTTCGTCCTCCTCGCCGGCGCGGCCGCGCTCGGGGCGTGCAGCAAGACCGGCTCGCCGCCCGGCGGCTTCGGCGTCAACATCACCGTCGACGCCACGATGGTCCCCTCCGCCCAGCGCGCGATGATCACGACCGACAAGCTGACCGTCGTGAGCGACGCGGCCGGGTCGACGCCCGTCATTCGCATGCTCGACGACCTTCCCAAAGCCATCGCGGGCGGCACGGTGCGCTTCCACTACACGCCCGGCACCGGCGTGAGCGCCGGCGACAAGCTGAGCTTCGGGCTCGACGTCATGAACGGCAGCGCCCGCATCGCCTCCGGCTCGGCCACCGTCACGCTCGAGACGGGCGCGGTCTCGCTCACGATCGCGCTCGCGAGCGGGGGCAACGACGGCGGCCTTGGCGCCGACGGCGGCAAGGGCAACGGCACCGCCTGCGTCACCGACGACGAGTGTGGCAGCGGCTTCTGCGCAGACGGGGTCTGCTGCAACGAGAAGTGCGACGACGTCTGCGTGTCGTGCAAGCTATCGACGTCCAAGGGAACATGCACGCCCTACGCGGCCGACACCGACCCCGAGATGGAGTGCGCCGCGAACCTCGGGACCATGCCACCTGCGAGCGACGGGGGGATGACCACGGCCGAGGCCGGCGCGAGCTCCGAGGCGGGCACGGAAGCAGGCGCCGAGGCGTCGTCGGCCGATGCGTCGTCAGCCGACGCGTCGACCGATGCGGATGAGAACGACCTGGTCGTCATCAACCAGCCCGACGGCGGCTTCATGACGATGCCGAACGCGTGCGCGGGCACCTGCGGCGGCGCGCGCGCCTGCAAGTACCCTGGCGCGACCACGACGTGCGGCAAGCCATTCTGCAACTCGCGCGGAGACGTCGGCACCTTCGTGTGCGACGGTAACGGCAGCTGCGCGCCGACCCTCGCGTCTTGCACCAATTTTTCGTGCGACGACTCGATGGGGAATTGCGGCACGAGCTGCTCCGGCCCGCTCGACTGCCTGGCCGGCAAGTACTGCGACGGCACGACGCACAAATGCGTTCAGAAAGACGCGAACGGATTGACCTGCGTCACCAACGATGAGTGCGCGAGCGGATATTGCGTCGGTGGGGTCTGCTGCAATACCTCATGCAATCCAATGCAGGGCCTTTCGTGCAACGACCCGATGGGCACAGCTGGTCAGTGCAAGTGCCCTGGCGTCACTTGCGGCGCAGGAGTCGCTTGCCAGGTCTTCTACCAGGACGCTGACGGGGACGGTTTTGGCAACAGGGATGGCGTCGTCGGGACGACCACGACGCCGAGCCTGACTGCCAAGGCGGGCTGCATGGGCTCGCCGCCTCCAGCGGGGTACGTGGCCGACAACACCGACTGCGACGACGGCGATCCCAACGCGCACCCGAACCAGACGGCCTACTTCGCGACGCCGACGCTCGGCAAACACAACTTCGACTACGACTGTAACGGAACGAACGAGACGGAGACGCCCCAGTACGTCTCCTGCAAGTTCTGCGGCGCCGTCGGCTCGTGCAGCTCGACGACGGGCGTCTGCAGCTCTGCGGGCGAGACGGGGTCGTTCCAGTGCCCGCAGGAGGGCATTTACCGCATCCCGATCGGGCCGATCGAGCCGATTGCCACCGGGGGGAAAGCCACGACCTTTGCGACAACGCCGACGCCTTCGATACAAGGGCCGCCGCCGCTATCTTCGCGCGTGGAGCCCATCATTCCGATAAGGTCGGCGTGCTGCGGCTGCGCCGCGAGCGACAAGACGGGGTTCCTCACGGCCGTTGCGTGCGGCACAACGGGCACGACGTACACGTGCAGCGCGTGTGGGGCCGTGGGCGGCAGCACCGCGCCAGGGACGCCGACGGTAAAGGTTCAGCGCTGCCGCTGACCTGCGGGGCTTTCACGCCGGTGGGCTCAACACATCCGCGGGCGCGAGCGCGTGCCGGAGGTCGAAGGCCCAAACCTGCTAGTCTCGCCCGGTGCTCGACACGGGCGTTCCGTTTTCGGCCGATCGCCGGCGGCTGCTCAAGCGCGGTCTGCTCGGCGGCGCGCTGCTCCTCGTCGGCGGCGCGTTGCCGCTCGCTCTCCGGTCGACCCTCGTCCGCCGCAAGCCCGCGTGCGCCCTGAAGCTGCTTTCCGTCGAGGAGCACGCGATCTTCGCGGCCGTTGCGGCGCGCTTCGCGCCCGGGGACGGCGCCGGCTCCGCCTGGCCCACGGCCGATGCGCTCGATTGCGCCGGCAAGGTCGACGCCCTCATGGCGACGGCGCTGCCCTCGGTGGGCAATGAGCTTCGCCAGCTGCTGCACCTCTTCGAGAGCGCGCTTTTTGGCCTCGCGCTCACGGGCAAGCCGACGTCGTTCACCCGCTGCGCGCCGGCCGATCAGGACGCGCGCCTCGAGGCCTGGCGCCACTCGCGCGTCGCGCTCCTGCGCAGCGGATATCAAGCGCTCAAGCGCCTCGCGCACGCGACCTACTACTCGTCGCCCGAGGTGTACGCGCTCGTCGGCTACGCGGGACCGCCCGACGTGCCCCGAGGGCCCGCGTGACGGACGCCCCGAGCCCCACGCCTGGCGCCGGCCGCATCACGGCGGGCGCTGCGCTGCCGCCGCTCCACGCCGTCGAGGTGGACTTTTGCGTCGTCGGCAGCGGCGCCGGCGGCAGCATCGCGGCCGCGACGCTCGCGCAGTCCGGCGCGCACGTCGCCATCATCGAAGAGGGCGCGCACCACACGAAGCGAGACTTCAACATGCAAGAGGCGTGGGCCTATCCCGCGCTCTATCAGGAGCACGGCAACCGCGCCACCGACGATCTGGCGATCATGATCCTACAAGGCCGCACCGTGGGCGGCGGCACGACGGTGAACTGGACGTCCTCGTTTCGCACGCCCGAGGCGACGCTGCGCCTGTGGGCCGAACGGCACGGCGTGCGCGGCCTCGACGCAGCGACGCTCGCGCCGCACTTCGCGGCCGTCGAGGAGCGCCTCTCCATCAGCGCCGGCAACCGCGACGACGTCAACCGCAACAACGCCAAGCTCTGGGACGGCGCCACGAAGCTCGGTTGGAGTCCCGAGCTCATCCGCCGCAGCGTCAAAGGCTGCGCGCGCCTCGGTTTTTGCGGCCTGGGCTGCCCGCTCGACGCCAAGCAGTCGGCGCTCGTGACCTACGTACCTGACGCCGTCGCCGCGGGCACCGACGTATACACCGACTGCCGCGCGCGGCTCGTCGAGACCGATCGCGGGCGCGCGCGCGCCGTGGTCGCCGACGTGCTCGACCGTGCGAGCGATCGCCCGCGCGGTCGCCTCATCGTGCACGCGCGCCGCGGGGTCGTCCTCGCCGCGGGCGCCATCAACACGCCCGCGCTCCTGCTGCGCTCGAAGGCGGGCACCGGCAGCGGCGTCGTGGGCAAGCGCACTTTCTTGCACCCGACGGTGCCGCTGGCGGCGATCTACGACGAGCCCATCGAGGGCTTCTACGGCGCGCCGCAATCCGTCTCGGTGCACCACTTCGCGAGCCGCGGCGACGACGTGGGCTACTTCCTCGAGACGGCGCCCACGCACCCGATGCTGACGGCCCTCGCCATTCCGGGCGCGGGCGACGCCCACCGGCGCGCCGCCGAGCGCCTCGCGCACGTCCAGGCGACGATCGCGCTGCTCATCGACGGCCACCACGAGGATCGGGGCGGCACGGTCTCGGTCGACGGTGGCGGCCGCGTGAAGCTGCGATATCCGATCGTTCCGGCGCTGCGCGAGGCCGCGGTTCATGCGCTGCAGAGCATGGCGCGCGTGCAGCTCGCCGCCGGTGCCCGCGAGCTCGTCACGCTCCACGATCGTCCGTTGACCATCCGCTCCGAGGCCGACATCGGACAGCTCGCGAGCGCGCCCTTCGGTCCCAACCTCCACACCCTCTTCTCCGCGCATCAGATGGGAGGCTGTCCGATGGGCGATGATCCCCGCACCTCCGTCGTCGATTCCCGCGGCCGGCACCACGAGCTAGAGAACCTCTGGATCATGGACGGCTCCATCTTTCCGACGTCTTTGGGCGTCAATCCGCAGCTCAGTATTTATGCCCATGCCCGCCTCTTCTCGACTGAAATCACTAAGAATTTTCGCTGAGATCCGGGCGCGAAATCCGCACGAGAAACATTGGCGACGAACAGCCACGGGGTGGCACTAACCGGATACAACACCCCTCGCGGAGGCTTTTCCATGAAACGGACATCTTGGCTTTTGACCCTGTCTTGCCTTTCGTGCGCGACGCTGCTCGCGCTGGCCGCCGGTTGCGGCAGCAGCAGCCCAGTAGCAGGCAACGGCAATGACGCAGCCGCCGGAACCTCGGCGACAGGAACGGCCGGAATCACGGGAGCTGCCGGCGATCAAGGCACTGCCGGGGCGACCGGCACCGCGGGCGATCAGGGCACTGCCGGGGCGACCGGCACCGCCGGCACGACGGGCACGGCGGGCGCGACCGGCGCCGCGGGAAGTACCGGCGCCGCCGGCATGGGTGCCGCGGGAAGTACCGGCGCGGCGGGCATGGGTGCCGCCGGCACCGGGGGCACGATGTGCGGCGGAACGGGCCAGGCGTGTTGCGCGGCCAATACTTGTAGCGCGGGCGGCTGTTGTGTCGCCGGCACGTGCCACGCCTCGGCCGCAGCGTGCGGCCAGGGCTTCGGTATGTGCATGAACGGCTCCTGCGGCACGGGCATGACCGCCTGCGGCGGCATCGGCGACGACTGCTGCGGCGGAACGCGCGGCACCTGCACGGCGTCGGGCGCGCGTTGCACGGCGGGCAAGTGCGTCGCTTGCGGCGCTGACGGCGCCGCGTGCTGCCAGGGCGCGGGCACGACCACCTGTAGCACCGGGCTCTCTTGCCAGGCGGCCGCCGGGGATGGGGGCACGACCTTGACCTGCGCGCCTTGCGGCGCCACGGGCAAGGCTTGCTGCGCAGGGAACACCTGCGACACGGGCCTCGGCTGCGCGGCCCCGGCCAACATGCCGCGGACCTGCGAAGACTGCGGCAAGACCGGCGGCGCGTGCTGCGCGGGCTCAGTCTGCCAGGCGGGCGGACGTTGCATGGGTGCCACGAACGGCATGGGCGGCATGTGCGAGGCCTGCGGCGCCGGCGGCCAGGTCTGCTGCGCGGGTGGGGGTGGCATCCTCGCTGCTCGCGGAACCTGCGACACGGGCTTCACCTGCACCGGCACGGGTGCGATGCAGTCGTGCAAAGCGTGCGGCGGCATGGGTGACGCCTGCTGCCCGGCGGCGAACATCGGCGGCACCGCGACGTGCAGCGCGGGCCTCGCCTGTACGCGTGGCAACAACGGGGCGAGCTCCTGCACCGCTTGCGGCGGTATGGGCGAGGCCTGCTGCGCCAGCGCCACCGGCGCGCTGACGTGCAGCACGGGCTTCACGTGCGGCCGAACCAACGCGGGTCGCGCTTGCGAGCCTTGCGGCGGCAAGGGCGAGGTGTGCTGTGTTACCGGCACCATGCGCACCTGCACGACGGGGATGTGCGCGAACACGGGGATGTGCCCGTAAGTCCTCGGGCAAGTCCTTGACGGGACGCCGGCGCGCCTCGAGCGCGCCGGCGTTTTCTTTTGTGCGGCGATATTCGGGCGCGAGCGTCCGGCGATCCTGTCGACGGTCGGCGTTGCTATCTGCGCGCGGGCGCGCCGACGGGCTCGGGCGCACCGACGGTCGCAGGCGCGCCGGGAACACCGGCGTCGCCGAAGAGCAACGGGCCCTCACCCGCCGCGCGGCGGCGCGCAATCTCCGCCAGGGTCGCGCGCGCGCGCGCGCCTCGCCCGCCGGCGGCAGCCGCCCAGCGCGCGAGCACGCCCTCGGCGGCCTGCCGGACCTCGGGCGTGATGTCGTAGACGGCGACGTGGCGCAGGATGGGCGCGGCCTCCTCGTCACCGATGCGGTCGAGCGCGACGATGAGGTGCAGCCGCCCCGCGGGCGCAGACGTGTGCAGCGCCGTCTCGATCTGAGGGAGCGCGCGGCGTTTGTAGCCCGCAAGCCGCTCGGTCGCCGGCGGCACGAGCTGGTCGTCGCGCCGTACGAGGATGTTGATCTCGTCGCCGATGTCCCGGTGCGAGACGTCGTCGCAGGCCGCGCTCCCGAGCAGGAGGAGAAGAGCCGGCGCCGCCAGCACGCCGTCTAGGACGCCGCGGCGCACGGCTGCGAAACCTCTGGAGCCTCGACTGGAGCGAACGAATCGCGACGACCGTTGCGCGCGATCGACTTCGCGACAGCGTCGGCGGCGACCGTGCGCACGTTGCCGCGGCCGCCCGCCTCTCGCGCCTCGAGGTCGGCGAAGAAGGCCTCTCCCATGTCGAGGAGCGCCGGCGCCTCGTCGGCCGAAAAGCCGCGCTGCCGGAGCTGGGAGCCGCCGAAGAGACCGCGCGAGTACCAGGCCAGTGTCTTGCGCACCTCGTGGACGCGCATCTTTTCCGGGCTGTGCTCGAGCACGAGCGCCGCGTGGCGTCGCCAGACGGCGCGCTTCTCGGCCAGCGTGGGCGGCCCGAAGTCGGAGACGTCCTCGCCGCGCTCTAACGCGGCGAGCGTACGGAACAACCAGGGATTGCCCATGGCGCCACGGCCGATCATGACGCCGTCGCAGCCGGTCTCGGCCTTCATGCGCGCATACGCGGCCACGTCCTTGACGTCACCGTTGCCGATGACCGGGATCTCGCGCGGCAACGCGGCGCGCACGGCGGCGATGGGCTCGAGCCGCGCGGCGCCCGAGAAACCTTGCGCGCGCGTGCGGCCGTGCACGGTGATCATGGCGGCGCCGGCCTCGACGAGGCGACAGGCGAACTCGGGCGCGTTCAGCGAGCAATCGTCCCACCCCGCGCGGTGCTTGACGGTCACGGGGATCGGCGCGGGGACGGCGCGCCGCACGGCCGCGACGAGCGCCGCCGCGAGCGCGGGCTCGCGCATGAGCGCCGAGCCGCACGCGCCCGCCGTCACCTTCTTCGCCGGGCAGCCCATGTTGATGTCGACGATGGACGCGCCCACCTCGACGGCCATCTCGGCGGCGCGCGCGAGCGCCCCCGGCTCGCGTCCGAAGATTTGCACGGCGAAGCGGCGGCCGCCCAGGCTCGGCCACATGCGGCCGAGGGTCTTAGCGGCGCCGCGCGTGAGGGCTTCCGCCGAGAGAAACTCGGTGAAGGTCAGAGCCGCGCCGAGCTCCTCGCAGATCGTGCGGAAGGGCAGATCGGTGACCGCCTCCATGGGCGCCAGCAACACCGGCGACGAGAATTCCAGGGTTCCGACGCGCATCCGAAGACGGGCAGGATATCAGATCCTCGGCGTCACCCCGCCCGACTCCCGGACTCCCGGTTTTCCCGGCGGTGCGATCACCGCCGGGAGCGCGCCAGTCAGCGCGCCTTCGGGTTTCCCGCGATGGGCTACTTGGCGTAGCGGACCGCGAAGAGCCGGCTCTTCGAGAAGCCCTCGAACAGGCTCCCCTTCTGGGCGACGGCCGGCAGGTCGTCCTCGGCCGGGATGACGCGCACGTCGGCGACGCGCAGGTTCATGACCGGTCCCATTTTCACGATGAGCCCCCCCGTGCTCTGCCCTCCCATCCCAATAAGTTGCCCCATGAGTTGCGTGCCTACTTTTTCGTTCCCGAAGCCAGAGTGAGTGACCAACGAAACCACGAACAATAAAGAACTAAGCATGACCTTTCTTCTGACCCCGCCCCAAACGCCCGTATTGCGGTCCCCCTTCGTCATATTCGAGAGGGGATCGTTATGTGTGAACCGCGCGGCTGGAAACGGTTCGTCTAAGGTCGGTCGTCTGTGATGGTGCAAAAAAGCCGCGCGGCCGTCCGGGATGTCTCCCCGAACCGGAATCATCTATAACAGCCGGGTGCCCCACTGTCACTCACAAAGACCTACAGTGGTGCTGAGCGTTCTCGCGCTGTGCGTCAGCTGTCGCGCTGAGCCCAGCGGTCGCAGTCAGGATGCCGAGCACGACGCCGGCCGAGCGAGCGCGCGGGTCACGAGCGTCGTGGAATCAGTCGTAAATCCATGGAATTGGACCAGCGCCCGCGGCGCGACCGACGCCGACAAGGCCATCGAGGACATCGGACCTTACGAGCCCATGCCGAACATGGCGGGGGCTGTGAACACGAACGCCCACTACTGGACGACCAACGTCGGGATCGCCTGGGACCGGGACGTCGACCTCGACTTCGAGGCTGAGCCGGTGGACCTCGACGGGGACGGCAAGCCGGACGTTCGCGTCACCCGGCACGTGCACGCGAAAGGCGGCGTGCTCGCGAACCCGGCGCTCTTCGGGCTCGTACCGACGCCCGCCGACCCGCGCGGGCGCGTCGGGCAGATTTCGGCTTCGACCGGCGTGCTGGGACTGCGCGAGTCCTTGCGCCCCGATGGCCTGCGCAGCGGCGAGATCGGGATGACGTGCTGGCTCTGCCACGGGGCGGGCGACCCGGGGACGGGCGAGCCCGCGCTCGGCCTGCCGGGAACCCGCTTCGACTACGGGCTCCTCCTCGCCACGGCGACCGTGCTCGACGACGCCAACGCGGCGGCGGTCGCGGACCGACAGGCGCGCGGGTTCCCCGCCGGCCGCGCGGTGCGCGCGCGGCTGATGCTCGCGGGCCCGGGCCGCCAGGATCTCACGGGCGAGTTCGGCCTCGACGTGACGGTGCGGTTCCACTCGAGCCGTTACCCGGGCTCGTCACGCGTGCGACAAGGCACGAAGGGCCTCTTCAACCCGATCAGCGTCCCGGGGATCGTCGCGGCGCCGGGCCTCGCTCTCGAGAACTGGTCGGGCTCGGAGAACGCCGACGCGCCGTGGCTCGCGCGGCTCGTCGCGCTCATGGGGCGGCCCGAGGCCGAGGTGCTCGACGCGTTCGGGCTCGGCGCGACCGACCCCGCGCTCAGCCGGCGCGCGCTCTTGCTCGACCTGCGCAACCTCGGCACGCTGGGCTTGCAACAAGACTCGTTCCCGGGGCTGTTGTGGGCTGACGCGCTCGCGGGCCGCGCGGGCGCCGCGCTCGCGCCCGAGGACCTCGTGGCGATCCCGCGCATGTACGCGACGGTGGCCGTGCGCCGCGCGCTCGTCGACGTGGCGGCGGCGGTGACGCGGCCGACGGTCGATCTCGAGCGCGTCGCGAGGGGCCGCGCCCTCTTCGTCGAACGCGTCGTCGGAGAGATCGCGAACCGCCAGATCCTGCGGCGCGCGCCGAGCGGGTTCGCGGCGGCACAGCTCCGCGGGCCGATCCTCGCCGCCATCGACCCGACGCGTCCGCTCGCGGCGAAGATCCCCGTGCGCTGCGCCGATTGTCACAACGCCGCGCCGCTCGATCGCGCGCTGGCGCTGGTCGAGAATCCGCCGCCGCTCGGGCGTTGCTCGCACTGCCACCTCGCGCATCCGGAGCTGCCGGGCGTGGCCGCCGCGCTGGCGGGCGCCACGGCCGCCACGGGCGGAACCACGGACGCGCCGAGAGGCCTCGTGCCCTTGCGGTCCCTGCCCGTCCCCGAGGCGGCCGAGGCCGAGGTCGCCTATTGCGCGCGCTGCCACGCGCGCCACCGCGCCTTCGGCCCGATGGTCTTCTCGAACAGCCGGCTTTTCCCGTTCGATGCAGACGGCGACGGCGACGCGCAGCTCCACCCCGAGGCCGACGCGCGCGCGGGCGGGATCGGCACCGAGCCGCTCCTGGCCTTCGACGTGCCGCGCGACGAGTGGCCGTTCGGCCTCGACCTGCCGGTCATCGGCGCCGATCCGGCGCGGCCGACGAGCGTGACGCGCGCGCGCGTCGGCGCGTCCTGGGTGCGCACGGCGCCGCTCACCGCGATCTCGGCGACGGCCCCGTACCTGCACAACGGCTCCGTGCCGACGCTGCGCGCGCTGCTCGAGCCTGCGCGCAAGCGTCCCGTGACCTTCCCGCTCGGCGCCGGAGGCTTCGTGCTCGACACGCGCGTCGCGGGCAACCGCAACACGGGCCACGAGTTCGGCACGGCGCTCAAGCCGGCCGAAAAGGACGACCTCGTGGCGTTCTTGCAGACGCTCTGACGAGCCCGCGCGCCGTCAGAGCCTGAACAGACCGCCGTCCCGGCGCCCAAGCACGACGCGCGCGAAGGCGACGGCGGCGATCAAGAACAGCATCGCCCAGAGGCCGAGCGCAGCGGCCACCTGGTGGCCGTCGCCGAGGAGCGCGTACAGCTCGAAGATGGCCTTCGTGATGGGATAGGTGGCCTGGCGCTGCGCGAGGATGAGAGAATCGGAGACCTCGAGCATCGACAGCGCGAAGGCGAAGATGCCGCCAGCGAGGAGGTGCGGCGCCAGCAGCGGCAGCGTCACGCGCGCGAACACGCGCCGCGCGCCCGCGCCCAGGCTCGCGGCGGCCTCCTCGAGCGTGAGGCTGACCTGCGTGAGCCCGGCGGCCGCCGAGCGCACGACGAACGGCAGGCGGCGCACGGCGTAGGCGATGACGAGCAGCGCAGTGGGATCGCGCACGGGGTTGAGGAACGCGAGCGCGTGTCCCTCGCGGCTGATCGACAGATACCCGAAGGCCATGACGAGCCCTGGCACGGCGAGGGGCAACATGGCGGCGACGTCGATGGCGCGCGCGAGGCGCGATGGCGTGCGCACGACGAGCCAGGCGATGGCCGTGCCGACGACGAGGTCGAATCCGGTCGAGAGCGTGACGTAGCGCAGGCTGTTGCCGATCGAGGGCACGACCATGTCGTGGCCGACGGCGGCGCGCACGTGATCGAGGGTCAGGCCAGACGGCAGCACCGTCCCGTACCAGTCGCGCGCGAAGGCGACGAGCACGACGCTGACGTTGGGCAGCGCCGCCGCGCCCACGAACGCCGCCATGACGAGCGCGACGCCCCATGCCGCGAACGGGCGGAGCGGCGCGGCGCGCCGCCGCCGCTGGCCCTTCGCGGCGCCTGCGATGCGCGTGCGGCCCGCGAGCCAGCGCGCGGCGGCGTAGATCGTCACGGTCGCGGCGAGCACGACGACGACGAGGCCGAAGACGAACGGGTTGCGCCCGAGGTCCTTGAGCCCCGAGAAGATCTGCACCGACGTCACGCGCGTGTAGTCGCACATGAGCGGCACGCCGAGCTCCGTCAGCCCCCAGATGAAGACGATGCTCGTCGCCGCGAAGAGGTTCGGACCCACGAGTGGCAGCGTGATCTTGCGGAAGCGGCGCAGGCCCCGGCAGCCGAGGCTCGCGGCCGCCTCCTCGAGCTCGACGTTGAGCCCCGCGAGCGCCGCCTGCATGTTGAAGTACACGATCGGGTAGAGGTGCAGCGCCGTGAGCGCGACAACGACGGCAAAGCGGCCCTGGCGCAGCCAATCGATCGGATGGCGCGCGTCGATGACGTGGAGGTGCGCGAGCAACGCGTTCAGCGCGCCCTCGTTGCCGAGGAGCTGCTTGATACCGACGGCGCCCACGAACGGCGGTACCATGAGCGGCAGCGGCACGAGCGCCGCGAAGACGTGCCGGCCCGGGAACTCGAAGCGATCGAGCAGCACGGCTGCGGTCGTGCCGATCACCGTCGCGACGAGCGTGCTCGCGAACGCGAGCGCGAGCGCGTTGCGGAACCCCTCGCGGTAGAGCGGGTTGCGGAAGACCGTCGCCAGGTACGCGAACGTCGCGTGACCATTGCCGTCGACGAACGCGCCGCGCACGCTGTCGGCGAGCGGCCACAACAGAAACGTCGCGAGCAGCGCGCCGAGCAGCGCCGCGACGACCGCCGTCAACGCGCGCGCGCGTCCGGGGCCGCTCATTGCCCCGCCCGCGCGAGGGCCGCGACGCGTCGGTAGAGCGCGCGGTGGTGCTCGACGAGGCGAATCGACCAGCGCGCCTCCTCGAGCGGATCGGCCGACTGCAGCGCCGCGCGCAGCGCGCCGTTCACGGTGTCGTAGTCGACGAGCGTGACATCGTCGAATGCGGCCGTCGCCTGCGGCGGGAAGTGCGCCTCCGCGAGCGCGCCGTAGGCGTCGCGGAGCTCCTCGTCCGGGTCGACGCACATCGTGCGAACGATGAACGCGATCGCCGAGAAGATCGGCCCGGTCCAGTCCGCGTGATAGGTGAAGGCGTCCGTTTCGGCGTACGGATCCTCGTCCGGATCGGCGCGGTACGGCGCGAGCGCGGCGGCGTAGAGGCGCGGCAAGATCGGCAGGCGGTGCAGCGTGTACCGCTCGGGACCGCCGGGCGTGCCACGCCGGAGGGCCCACTGCCGCTGCCCTTCTTCGGAGAGCACGAACTCGATGAAGCCCACGCCGAGATCGTGGTGAGGCGCGCCGCGCAACAGCGCGATCGGGTCGGCGTTGAGCATCGTCTCGCCGCGCGCCGTGGCGAAGCCCACGCGCCCGTCGCGCCCCACCGACGCCGCATACTCACCCTGGAAGCGGCCGAAGAAGTCGATGCACATGCCGGCCGCCGCCTCGCCCATCGAGACGTCGAGCGGGATCTTGACGCCCGAGTCGGTGAAGTAGCGCGCGTTGGCGCCGATGCGCCGGATGAGCCGCATGGCGGCGGCCCACCCGCCTCGTCTAGCCGCGCGGTCGAGCGCGGCCGGATCGCGCTCGCCCGCTGCGTGCGCGCCCGCGAGCGCCGCGTTCATCTCGGTCTGGACGATGGCCTCGAAGGCCGTCCCCACCGAGGCGCTCTTCGTCGGGTCCGCGAGCGCGAGCTGTCCGCGGAACACAGGCGCGGCCAACTCGGCCCACGACATGGGCGGCGCGGCGACGCCCAGACGATCGAGGACGTCGCGGTTGTAGCAGACGCCGAAGCTCGACAGCTCCGTGCCGTACCAGCGTCCGCCTTCGTCCCAGTAGATCTCGCCCGCGCGCTTCTGCGGGATCCCGCCCGGGCCGAAGAGGTCGGGCCGGCGCGCGATCAGGCCGGCGTCGACGAGGCGGCCCGCGCTGGCATGCTTGATGAAGTCCGTGGGGCCGCCGCCGAAGAGCAAATCGACGCCGCTGCCGACGTTAGACGCCAGGAACGCGCGGCGCGCGTCGTCGCCTTCGTCGCCGCCCTTCGCGGGCACGGGGCCCGTGCGCGCGAGTCCCGCGGCGACGGCCGAGGACCAGCGCCGGCCGAGGTCATGCGTCCAGTGTCGTTCGAACGACGACGCGTACTCCGAGGCGAGGTAGCGCGCGATCTCGCCCGTGCCGCCCGGCGAGCGCCAGTCGATCTCGACGTCTCGGCCGAGGCGCGCCATGTGGGCGCGGAAGGCGCGCCCGAACTCGTAGCGGATCGCCTCGTTGTGCGGCGTGAGGATGACGAGCGTCTCGGCGGCGGCGGCGTGCGGGCGCACGCGCGTGGAGCGCGCGACGAAGGGCAGCGCGAGCACGACGAGGAGCGCCGCGCCCGCGAGCAGCACGCGCCTCACGGGCCGCCGCCCCCTGCCGCGCCGTCCAAGGGCAGGAGCACGACGTCGGTCGGATCGACGTGGAGCGTGAGCTCCTCGCGGGCGTCGGCGCGCGGGTTGAGCTCGAACAGCGACAGCGTCGTCTCGGCCACGCGCAGCCGGCGCTCGGCCAGCTCGCCGAGGTACGTGACCTCCTCGGGCCGGCCCCGCAACGTGTTGGGCGCCGCGCCGCCGTCCACGAGCCGCAGGCACTCCGGGCGAAGCGAGATCCACACCTCGGCGCCCGCGGGGGGCGCGAAACCGTCGTCGCGCGCGGCGACGAGCGGCCCGACGGGCGAATCGACGCGCGTCTGCCACGGCGTCACCTCGACGACGCGCCCGCGCAAGAGGTTCGTCTCGCCCACGAAGGCCGCGACGGCGCGCGAGCGTGGCCGCCGGTAGATGTCGGCGGGCGCGCCGACCTGGAGCAGGCGGCCCTTGGACATGACGCCGATCCGATCGGCGACGGCCAGCGCCTCCTTCTGATCGTGCGTGACGTAGACCGTCGTGAGCCCGTGCTCCTTACAGAGCCGCTGGATCTCCGCTCGCATCGACTGGCGCAGCTTGGCGTCGAGGTTCGACAGCGGCTCGTCGAGCAGCAGGCAGCGCGGGCGCACGACGAGCGCGCGCGCGAGCGCGACGCGCTGCTGCTCGCCGCCCGACAGCTCGTCGATGCGCCGCGCCCCCATGCCGGGCAGGCGCGTCGACGCGAGCGCCGCCTCGACGCGCGCGGCGACGTCCGTCTTCGGCACGCGCCGCTCGCGCAGGCCGAAGGCGACGTTCTCGAAGACGCTCATGTGCGGCCAGAGCGCGAAGCTCTGAAAGACCATCCCGGCGTTGCGCGCGTGGGCGGGCAGGTGCGTGACGTCCTCGTCGCCGAAGCGGATCGTGCCCGCGCCGGGGCCGATCTCGACGAAGCCCGCGATGGCGCGCAGGAGCGTCGTCTTGCCGCAGCCGCTCGGCCCGAGCAGCAGGAAGAGCTCGCCCGGCTCGACGGCGAGGCTCACACGATCGACGGCCGCGTCTACGCTGGCGCCGTAGCGCACGGTCAGGTCGCGGATCGTGACCGCCACGGGAAACGCCATCTCGGCGCCATCTTACTCCGGCGACGCACCGGCCTGCCGTCCGTCGCCGGCCTGGGTACGTCGGGCGGGCCCGGCTCTCGGCTCTCTACTTGGCGTAGTCCGTCGCGCGCGTCTCGCGGATGACGGCGACCTTGACCTGCCCCGGGTAGGTCAGCTCGGCCTCGACCCTGCGCGCGATGTCCTTCGACAGAGCGCGCGCCTGCTGATCGGTGACGCGCGAGTTCTCGACGATGACGCGCACCTCGCGCCCCGCCTGGATGGCGAAGGCGCGCTCGACGCCCGCGAAGCTCGTCGCGATGCGCTCGAGATCGGTGAGGCGCTGGACGTAGGTCTCGAGCATCTCGCGGCGCGCGCCCGGCCGCTGGCTCGAGAGCACGTTGGCCGCGTCGACGAGGTGGTCCATGACGTCCGTGGCCGCGACGTCGCCGTGGTGCGCCTCGATGGCGTGACAGACGCGCGGCGGCTCGCCCAGCTTGCGCGCGACCCCGGCGCCCACGACGGCGTGCGCGCCCTCCACCTCCTGATCGATGGCCTTGCCGATGTCGTGCAACAGGCCGGCGCGCCGCGCCGTCTTGACGGGCAGGTTCAGCTCGGCCGCCATGGCGCCCGCGATGAAGCCCACCTCGAGCGAGTGCTGCAGCAGGTTCTGCGCGCCCGAGGATCGCAGCTTGAGCTTGCCAAGCAGCCGCACGAGCTCGGGGTGCAGCCGCCCGAGCCCGAGGTCGAAGGCCGCCTGCTCGCCCGCCTCCTTGCACTGCGCCTCGACCTCCTGCGTGGCCTTCTCGACCATCTCCTCGATGCGCGTCGGGTGGATGCGCCCGTCGGCGATGAGGCGCGTCAGCGCGATGCGCGCGATCTCGCGGCGCACGGGGTTGAAGCACGAGATCACGACGGCCTCGGGCGTGTCGTCGATGATGAGGTCGATGCCCGTGGCCGCCTCGAGCGCGCGGATGTTGCGCCCCTCGCGCCCGATGATGCGTCCCTTCATGTCATCGGACGGCAGCGGCACGGTCGCCACCGTGCGCTCAGCAACGTACTCGCCCGCGTAGCGCTGGATGGCGGCCGAGATGATCATCTTGGACTTCTCCTCGGCCTCGGCGCGCGCGGCGTCCTCGATCTTCTTGACCTCGTCGGCCACTTGCCGGCGCGCCTCGTCGCGGACCTCGGTGACGAGCTCCGCCTTGGCCTCGGCCTGCGACAATCCCGCGATGTGCTCGAGCCGCGCGCGCGCCTCCGTGCCTTGCTGAGCCGCCGCGCGCGCCGCGGCCTCGGCGGCCGCCTCGCGGGCCGTGAGCTGCTTGCTCGCCCGCGCGACCTCGTCGTTCTGCTGCGCCGTCGCGCGCTCGCGCTTGTCGAGCTCGCGCTCCCGCTCGCCGAGCTCGCCGCCCCGCCGCTCGAGCTCACCCTGGCGCGTCTTGAGCTCAGCCTCGACGTCCGCGCGCGCCTTCTGCGCGAGGTCCTTGGCCTCGAGGACGGCCTGACGCTTGAGCGACTCGGCCTCGGCCCTGGCGGCCTCGATGAGGCGCTGCTTCTCGGCGTCGCTCTGCGGCAGCGACGGCGGCCTGAGCGCGCGTCCCACGAAGAGCGCGATGACGAAGGCGACGACGACGAGCGACGCCGCGACGATCGTGGGGATCATGCCGCCGCCCTCGCCTCGAGCACGCGGCGCTCGGTGACGACGAGATCGACGGCCACGTCCCATTCATCGGCCGGACAGGTCTCGATGATCTGGAAGTCGTACGCAAAGCCGATGAGGACGGCGGGGGCGCGGCCCGCGGCGGCCCGTCGCTCGCGCAGGTCACGGCCCGCGCCGTCGTAATAACCGCCACCCTGGCCGAGGCGCCGCCCGGCGCCATCGAAGGCCACGCCCGGCACGAGCATGACATCGATCTCCTCGATCAGGACCTCCGGACAGGAAGCGATCGGTTCCGTGAGGCCGTGGGGGCCGTCGCACAGATCCGCTGGTCCCGTCGCGCGGTGGAAGCGCAGCCGCGGTGGCCAGCTCGTGTCGATGCGCGGCAGCGCCACGCCGAAGCCGGCCGCGCGCGCCGCCTCGAACGCGCCAGCCGGGTCGAGCTCACCCCGAATCGCGACGTATGCCGACAAAGTCGCGTCGTCCCGGGGCGGGCGCGTCAGCGCGGGGAGCGCCAAGAAGCGCGCCACCGCCGCCCGCGCACACGCCTCGCGCTCGGTCTCGGACAGGGCGACGCGCCGCCCGGCCATCGTGCGCCGAAGCCGACGTTTTTGGTCTGCGAGAGCTGGGCTGGGGGTCGATGACATCGGAACCATCGGACAGCGACGGATCCAATCACCCCCGGACGGACGTCATCACGAGCGGGCACGGAGTCGGCCTCCGGAACAGATCTTGGGAGCTCGAAACCCGATCAATCTATTGAGACGTTCGCCCGGCGGCAAACGGAAACCAAGAAGAACCGAAAGAAGAACCGAAAAGAGGACCGGACGAGAGCGGCAGCAAAAAAGAGCGACGTGAAACGACGATCATACTCGCGCCTCGCGTTCGAGATAGTCAAGCAAGGACTGACTCTTTTCGCGAATGCTTTTCCGCAGTTCCCGCGCGTCTCGGCGTTCTGCGAATAGCTCTTCGGCAACCTGCAGCGCCGTGAGAACGGCCACCGCCTGCGTATCGACGGTGCGTGTCCCCTTCTGCACCTCGCGCATCTTGGCGTCGATGAAGGACGCGATCGTCTTGACCCAGCGCTCGTCCTCGTCGGTCTTGAGCGAGTAGCGAACGCCGGCGATTTGCACGCTGACCGAGCGCTTCACCGGGACACCATAGCATGGGTGTACGTCCGGTCGGACGCGAGCCGACCGGCCTCGTCCCAGCGGCGCCAGCGTCCGTCGCGCTCGCCGTCGTCGTAGGCGCCGTCGGTCTTCGCGCCCCCGTTTTCGTACCACTCCCGAAACAGCCCCTGGCGCACGCCGGATTCGTACATGACCTCGCGCGCGAGCCCGCCGCCCTCGTACCAGAACAGCCATGTGCGCACGCGAAACCCGTCGCGATCGTAGCGGCCGAGGACGCGCGGCTTGCCGCTGCCGTACCAGACGGCGAAAGACGGCAGCTCCTCCTGCCGGATCGTGCGCGTGAGCGTGGGATCGGCGGCGGCGAGCTTGATGATGAGCGAGTCGGTGGGCGCGAGGACGTCGACGGCAGGCTGGTCGGCGCCTCGCGGGGGGAGCTCGATCTTCTTCTCGACGAGCGCGCCGTCCTCCCAGCGATCCCGCCGCCAGGCCGGGCCTTCGCTCGGATAATAGAACCACTCGCCGAAGCGCGCGCCGTCGACGTAGGCGCCCTCGATCATCTTGGCGCCGCTCTCGTAGTAACGCACCTCGAGACCCTGGCGCACGCCGTCGCCGCGACGGCACCACTCGGCCTCAGCGCCGCCGCTGAAGACGCGGCGCTGCGGGCCGGTGCCCTCGGGGCACGCGATCTGAATCTCGGCGCACGCCCACAGCGTCGCCACGACGGCCACCGCGAGCCCCGCGAAGGCGAGCGCGCGCTTCACGCGCGTCCCGGAGGCGCCGCGGGCGCGAGCGTGCGGGGCGCCCGCTCGAACCACGCGAGAGCCGGCGGCGGCGCCGCCTCGGCGGTCAGGACGAAGGCGTTGTGAGACGACAGGCCGAAGCGCTCGCCGAGGCGGCGCAGGCGGTCGAAGCCGAAGCCGTAGCCCGAGTACAGCGGCAGCAGCACGAGCCGCTGCACGGTCAGACCGGCCGCGGAGAACTCGCGCTCCCAGGCGCGCGCGCCGAAGCCGCGCCACTCGGAGAGGTTGCCCGGGTATTCGCCGTGCGGCTGCGGGACGACGTTCTGGAGAATGAGCCGCAGCGAGATCCGCCGCTCGTCGCTCCAGCGATTGGCGTCGAGGGCCTGCGCCGACGCGGGCCCGGCCAGCGCGCGGGGCCCCAGCGCCCGCCCGGCCGCGGCGAGCAGCAGATCGATGCCGCCCACGAGGTGGTGCGGGTAGTAGAAGAGCAACTGCAAGAGCTTCCACGTCCGAGAAGGCATGATGTGCACCATGACCCCGCCGGGCCGCAGGCAGCGGCACAGCTCCCGGTACACGGCCGCCCGATCGCGGATGTGCTCGAGCACACTCGACGAAAAGATGAAGTCGAACGAGGCGGCCGCGAACGGCAGTCTGGCGGCGTCGCAGACGAGTCGGCGCACGCCGCCAGGCAGCGCGTTCGAACCGTCCGCGAGGCGCGCGCGGTAGGAGTCCGTCGTCACGAACGAGCGGCAGTGCGCCGCGACGAGCGAGGCCAGGAAGCCGTCGCCCCCGCCGATCTCGAGCCCGTCACCGAGCCCGCCCGCCGGGACGGCGTCGAAGACGGCGGCGAACTCGCGCCGGCGCTGACGCGTGCGCGCCGACGGCCACGGCTCGCGGATACGCATGCGGCGCAGTATGGCCTCGGGCCGCGCCGCGAGGCAATCGGCGCAAAAAAGAGCGTCAGGCCGCCTGGTCGGGCGCCCAGGGCACGAGGCCCGTGATCGAGAGGCCGCGCGCGTCGGTCGCGACGAGACAAGCCGGCAGCGGGAAGCTCGGCGACACTTCGCTGCCGTCGCTGGTCGTCGTGGCGATGCGGGCGCTGTCCTTGTTCTCGGCGGTCTTTCCGCTCACGAGGGCCGAAGGATTGGCGAAGCTCGCCAGCGTCCAGCGAATCGGCAACGCATAGCCGCGGCGCCACAGATCGATCATCGATCTATGGATTTCCGCCAGCACGCCGTCGTCCATCTGTTCGACCACTCGCTTCATCCTGTCGGGCTCCAACCGTATCGAACATATCTGCCTCGGCCGTTTCGCGCTTTCCTGAAGATGCCCTACCGAAGGGCATGGTTACGTGACGTTTTCCCGCTATCTCGACGTCAAGACGCGAACCAACCCGTGTCTCCACGCGTAGACGAGGATCAATAGAGACACGAGCGTGACGGCGCGCAAGATGCGAGCATTCCTTACACGTCGGCGCAGGACTCCGTAGTAGGCGACGGCGTCGCCCTCCGCGAGCTTCGCGAGGACCCGCTCCTGCTGGCGGAGCCGCACGTTGTCGCGCGCGCGCGCCCCCACCAGTATGACGAGACCCAGCATGAGAAGCGTGCTCACGCGCGACCCGCCCTCACGGCCCGCGCCCCAGCGTCGCCAGGACGACGACCGCCGCCGCGGCGGCGAGCGCGAGCAGCGCCGTCACGCCGACCATGAGCCGCTCGTCGCGGGCGCGCGTCGCCTCGTAGTAGTCGCGCGCTTGCCGGCCGGGCAGCCGTTCGATGACCTTGAGGCGCTGCCGCTCCTGCCACAGCTGCGCGGCGGTCGTCAGTCCGGCGACGACGACCAGGATCAATCGAAGGACGCGCAAGTCAGATCGCCTCGCGCGCCATCATAGCGCGGACGCGCCGCGTGGCGCGGACGCTACGGAATGACGGTGCCGCAGCTCACGAACACGAAGTTGGTGTCGACGCGAAAGTGCGACGCGGTCGTGTGACGCTCGGCGTGGAAGAGCTCCAGGTCGTAAGCCTTTCCCTTCGTGAGCCCGAGCTGCGCGGCCATGGCGTCCATGTCGATCGTGCCGTCCACACTCGGGTGCAGGCCCCCGAGATCGAGCGCCAGCTTGGCGTTGACGAAGACCCACAGGTCGTCGTCACCGGAGAAAGTGAACTTCTCGCCACCCATGTACATGAACTTCGTGTGCAGCTCGGTCGTGAAGCCGAAGTCGTGCGGCTTGCCGTCGTTGCCCGTCCCCGAGATGCCGAAGCCCGCGCCGTCGAGCGGGAAGAAGTAGTCGCTCTGAAAGGTCGTCGTCATGCCGCCGCTGGGCTCGAAGATGAAGTTCAGCTTGTAGGCCATGTTCACGCCGTCGGTCGTGCGATACCACTGGTCATAGGCCGCCTTCGATGTCGTCTGCGCGCCCCACGGACAGGCGGTCTTGTCGGGGGCTGCCACCTCGCACTTCGAGGCGTAGACCGGCTTGCGGTCGGGACCGAGGTCGGGCGCCACGAGACCGGTGGTCGCGGCGCCGCCCGAGTAGGCCTCGAAATCTGGATGACCGCCGGCCTCGTTGGCGCCCTTGAAGTCGCGTACGACGCCGAGCAGCGCGTAGCAGCCCGTCTGCGGGCTGTCGATCGACGGGGCGCTGTTGGCCGGGATTTGATCGCCGAGCTTGAAGGCGCCGATCTCCACTTTGGTGTAGTCCGCCGGTATGTTGACGACCGTCCCCGGCCCGCCCATGAAGATCGGACCCGTTCCCGCGTTGCCCGACGTGGACGTCGTTCCCGCGGTGCCGCTGATGAAAATGGAGCCACCGCCACCGGTGTTGCCACCGGCAGCGGTGTTGCCGGCGGCGCCGGTGTTCGTCACGCCATCATGCGGTTGGGCGGGGTTGAACGTACACGCCGCGCCTAAGACCGCGAAGGCCAGGGCGCTCGTCGCCAAGAAAACTGGCAGGCGCACCAGACGAAGGGGGGAAAGCATGCGGTCCTCCTACGGGGGGAACTTCCGGAGACATCGACTATAACGCTTCGAGACCCGTCGTTCCACATTGGACTCGAGGCCAAGGCGCATGTAGGCAGCTCAGGCAGGGAGCACGAGGCAGAGGATCACGGTGATGGTGGCCAGGCCCATCACGATGGCCAGGAGCTTGCCGCCATCGAGCTTGTTCTTGCGCGTCCCGGTCTCGCCTCGGCGGTGCCAGCCGGCGCGGCGGCGACGGATCGCCGCGGCCCGGTAGTAGTCCTGCCATTCCATGGAGGGAGACTGCGGATCGAGCTTCGAGCTCATGAGTTGTCCCTCGGCGGAAAATGGCTTTCCTAAACCTTAGGAAAAACCACTAGAAAGGCGCTTATTTCTGGCCGATTCGAGACTTTGACGAAAGATAAGGGCGATGGCCACTAACCGAACCGTGGGCGACCTCTCGCAAACGTCGGGCGCCAGCGACTGGACCGAGCTCGAGCGACGGTTCTTCGCCGCCGCTCCCCCGGAAGTCGCGGTTCAGCCTCCGCCGGCGCCGAGCTTCGACGATCTGGAGCCGACAGACTCGAGCGCGGTCGCCGCTCGCCGCACGCGGCGGGGGCTCGCCCGGGCTCCGCGCCAGCCCCGGCGCCGCGAGCGCGAGCTCGCGCCAGCCGGGTTTCTTCGGCGGCTCGCGCGGACAGCTTGGGCGCGCGCGCAGCCCCCGTCGGCGCGTGCGTGGCGCTGGACGGCGGCGCGCTTGCGCGTGCAGGCACGTCGCCTCGCGCCGTCGCTGAGGGCGACGCGCGATTGGACGTTCGAACGGGCGAAGCGCGGCCTCGGCGTGCTCGCTTCACGCCTCGCGAAGGACCTGCCCGAGCGCCCTGATGGCAAGACGATCGCCGCGGCAATGGCAGCGCTGATCGTTCTCTTCGGCGTCTCGGCGACCGTGCTCGGCTCACGCAGCAACCTCCGCCTTCCGTCGGTGCCGGCGGCCGCCGCCCCCCTGGCGCCCATCGAGGCTGCGCCGGCTGCCCGGTGACGGAGCACGTGCGCACCTTCTTGCCCTGATCGCTTGCCCTGATCGGCCCCGCCGCGCTCCTCGGCAGAATTTGGCTGGCCGCTCATGCGGCCGAGACTTATGGTCCTTCCCCAACACCCACGGAGGACGCCATGGCCAGCAAGGTGAAGCCTGTTCCCGACGGCTACCACACCGTCACCCCCTATCTCAGCATCAAGGGGGCCAGCGACGCGATCGCGTTCTACAAGAAGGCCTTCGGCGCCGAAGAGCTCGTCCGGATGCCCATGCCGGACGGGCGCGTCGGGCACGCCGAGCTCCAGCTCGGCGACTCACGCATCATGCTGGCCGACGAGATGCCCGAAATGGCCGACGCCGTCACGAAGAGCCCGCGCACGCTCGGTGGCTCGACGGCGAGCTTCGCCCTCTACGTGCCGGACGTCGACGCCCTCTTCAAACGCGCCGTCGAAGCGGGCGCCAAGGTCGAGCGGCCCCTCGCCAACCAGTTCTACGGCGATCGCAGCGCGGTCCTCGAGGATCCGTTCGGGCACCTCTGGACGCTCGCAACCCACGTCGAGGACGTCTCGCCCGAAGAGATGAAAAAACGCATGGCCGCGCTGCCGCAAGGATAACGGGCAGCTCGCGGACGACGGTCTCATGAGAGCGATGGTCTTCGGCGGGCGGGGCACGACCCTCGCCGCCGCTGACGTGCCGGCGCCGCGGCCCGACGAGAACCAAATCCTGATTCGGGTCAGCGCGTGCGCCGTCTGTCGCACGGACCTGCACATCCTCGATGGTGAGCTTCCATCGCCCAAGCTGCCGCTCATCCCCGGGCATCAGATCGTGGGCACCGTCGCCGAGCTGGGCCCGAACGCGGTCGGGTTCTCCGTCGGGGATCGCGTGGGCGTGCCCTGGCTGGGATGGACGTGCGGCATCTGCCGATTTTGCGTCGCCGGACGCGAGAACCTCTGCGCGCGGGCGCGCTTCACGGGCTACCAAATCGACGGCGGCTTCGCCGAGCTCGCCGTTGCCGATGAGCGTTACTGCTTCGCCATTCCCGCCTCTTATGGCGACGAGGCGGCGGCGCCGCTCTTGTGCGCGGGCCTGATCGGATTTCGCGCGTTGCGCCTCGCGGGCGACGCGCTCCGCATCGGCCTTTACGGCTTCGGAGCGGCCGCGCACATCGTCGCCCAGGTCGCCGCCTTCCAGAGCCGGGAGATCTACGCGTTCACGCGTCCGGGGGACATCGCGGCGCAGTCCTTCGCCCGCGGCCTCGGCGCATCCTGGGCCGGCGACTCGACCGTGGCGGCGCCGGTGCCGCTCGACGCGGCCCTCGTCTTCGCGCCCGTCGGCGCGCTCGTTCCGGCGGCGCTCCGGGCGCTGGCGCCGGGCGGATCGGTCGTGTGCGCGGGCATTCACATGAGTGACATCCCGAGCTTTCCTTACGCCGATCTCTGGGGGGAGCGGGTCATCCGCTCGGTGGCGAATCTGACTCGCGAGGACGCCACGGACTTCCTCGCGCTCGCGGCGAGCACGCGGATACGAACCGCGACCGTGCCCTATCCGCTCGCCGACGCCAACCGAGCGCTCGACGATCTCCGCAACGGCCGCTACAGCGGCGCCGCCGTCCTCGTGAACCCGCGCTGAGCGCGGCGCGCCACGTCAAAGACCCGTCCGAAAAGCGGCCTGCCTGGCAAAGAATAGGGGCTACCCTTACGGAATATCTTTTAAACTCCCCGGGTGAACCGTCGATGACCTATTCGGGGGGCCTTGCCGTGATTTCGCCGGCCGAACGTAGTTCGAATGCTATCCGTGTATCTTCGCGCCGGCGACGGACGCCAGGAGACGTTCTCCGTATCGCCTGCCTCGCAGCCGCCGCGGTGATTGTGGGGTCGGCCGGCTCGGCGGGCGCGGCCTCGGTCCTCAGACAGAACACATCGGCCAGTGGGACAGCGGTCCTCTTGGTGACGACGGCGTCCCCTTCGTGGGGCTCGGCGACCACGGCGGGAAATCTGCTCGTCGCCGTCCTGACCTACAACGGCTCGCCGACGATCACGGCGGCAGGCTGGACGCTCGCGGGCTCGGCGGCGACGCAGGGCACGAACGTCAGAAGCGCGATTTATTACATCCAGAACGCATCGTCGCAGTCCGGCGCGCAGACGTTCATCGCCACGGGCACCTCGTCGGCGCCCGCGCTCAGCGTCCAGCTGGCCGAGTACTCGGGCATCGCGACGTCGAGCGCGCTCGATCTCACCGGAACGGCCTCGGCGGCGGCGGCCAATGCGATCACCGTCGCCACGAGCACGGGCACGACGACGGGCCCGGAGCTGGCCATCGCGGCGTTCGCCGAGGACGACACCGGCAACAGCCACGCCTGGGGCAATCCCACGTCGCCCTTCACCGACATCAACTCGAGCGACATCAACTCGAGCGCGACACGCGAGCACGGGACCTACGAGTCAGGCACGGCGCAAATCACGAGCGGCACGATCTCGACGACGCTGTCCCTCGGGAACAACAAGACGGCCAACATGGCGGCCGTCATCGCGACGTTCAAGGAGTCCCAGACCACCTACTACTGGATCGGGGCCGGGAGCTACTCCGCGGCGCACGGCTCGACCTCGGCTTGCTCGGGCTTCTTCGATGACGCGCCCTGCTGGTCGACCACGTCGGGCGGCTCGGCGAGCGCGACGGCGCCCGCCGCCGCGGACAGCGTCGTCTTCGACGGGAATGGCCTCGGGAGCTGCACCTTGAACCCGCTCTCCGGCACGGCCACGCAGATCTATTCGATCACGACGCGCGCCGCCTACACGGGCACGATCACGCAAGCCGGGCAGAACCTGTCGATGGCGGCGGCGCTCACCCTGCAGGGCGGGACGTTCGTCACCGGCGGCGCGGCACTGAGCGTCCGCACGAACAAGAGCGGCACGTATGACGGTGACCTCAACGTCCAGGGCGGCGCGTTCACCGGAAGTGGCGCCGTGGTCGCCGTGCGCTCGCTCAACGTGTCGAGCGGGACGTTCAGCTCGGGCTCGAGCGCCTTCAGCACGAACAACAACGGCACCGTGACGCTGTCGGGGGGAAACGCGACCTTCGGCAGCGGCGTGCCGTCGCTCGGCGCCCTGACCATCTCGGGGGCGACGACGAGCTTCGGAACCGGCGGCCTCACGGCGTCGAGCACGCTCGACGTCACGAGCGGGTCGGCGACCTTCGCGAGCACGGGCAATGTCTCGGTCGCGGGCCTCGCGACGCTGTCGGGCGGCACGGTGACCTTCGGCGGGGGAACCTTGGCGCTGAGCGCGGGCCTCGCCGTATCGGGCGCCACCGCGACGCTCGGCGCGGCCCTCACCTCGGTGACGGGCACGGTGACGGTATCGTCGGGTTCCTTGAGCTTCACGAACGGCGCCTCGAACCCCGACTTCACCACCACGGACACGTTCACGCAGTCGGGCGGGAGCGTCAGCCTGAACGCCGCGCAGGCGACCTTCGGGAGCGCCGTGACGGCCGGCAACGACGGCTTCACGATGACGGGCGGCACGTTCGACGGCGGCACGGGTACGTTGAAGGTGACCGGCTCGTCGAGCGCCAGCGGCGCCTCGACGACGATCAATGGCGCGTCGGCCATCTTCAGCGGCGCGTCGGGCACACAGAGCTTCGCCGGGCTCCTCAACGTCACGAGCGGCACGGCGAGCCTCGGCACGGCGTCGATGACGAGCACGCGCGGCTCGCCGCCGAGCAACGCCAACAACGACAAGCTCGTCACCGTGAGCTCGGGCGGAACGCTCACGCTGGGCTCGGCGGGCTTCGCCTTCGCGTGTACGAACACGATGACGATTGCCGGCGTGCTCAACGCGGGCAGCGGAACGGTGACCTTCAGCGGCGCCGTCACGCTGAGCGGCACGTTCAACGCCAACACGTCGGCGACCACGTTCAGCAGCACCGTTGCGCTCAGCGGGATGTTCAACGCAAACAGCTCGACCTCGGTGACCTTCTCGGGCGTCGTGACGATGTCGGGCTCGAGCGCGTTCAACGGCAACACGGGCAGCGGCACCTTCTCGGTCGCGCCCACGCTCACGGCGGGCACGTTCACCGCCGGCGACTCCGGGACGACGGGGAAGTGGACCTTCACGCTCGGCGCGACGTTCACCTCTGGCATGACGCTGGCGTTCCCCGCGAGCGGCGGCGAGCTCGCCACGGCATCGGCGCAGGCGATCTCCGTCGCGGGCGCCGTTAACGCGGCGACGACGGGCACGAAGCCCAAGATCGACTGCCCCGCCTGCACGACGAACCAGGGCTTCACGATGACCTTCACGGCGACGGCCACCCTGAACATCGACGGGCTTCAGTTCGATCACGTCAGCACCGCCGGCGTCCAGATCGCGAACGGCGCGACGTACACGAAGCTCAAGAACCTGAAGTTCACCAACAACGCCGCCGGCGGCACCACGAGTGGCACCCACCTCGCGATCACGAAGGCGAGCTCGGTGATCACGGTCCCGGGCTGCTTCTTCGACGCGACGGCCGCCGTCAACGTCACGCTCGTCGGCACGAGCGGCAGCCCCGGTGTGCGGGCCATCTTCGAGTTCCAGAGCACGACGATCAACGGCGCGCGCGCGGGAGAGGCGTTCGACTCCGACGCCGACACGACGGGCGACAACGTCGCCGACGGCGCCGCATCGTCGTCGCCCTTCGCCTCCGTCGTCGAGTGGGTGGGCGCGATGCCGACCGACACGACGGGCACGGCCGTGGGATTCCCGCTTCCGGCCTTCGACTGGAACACGTTCACCTTCTACGGCATCTACGTCGCCTACAAGGACACGGCGGGCGCCGGCTCGGCCGACATCGTGTGGCTGCGCAACAACGATGGCTCGCCGGCGTACTCTTTTTCCGTCCCCCAGACGAGCGGTGACATCGTCGGCACGCCCTTCTTCGACACCATCAACGAGACGACTGCCGCCGTCGACGCCAACGGCGACGGCGATCAGCTCGACACCGACGTGCGCATCGCCTACATCGGCACGACAACGGGACACATCATCAAGCTGGTCGACAACGGCTCGGGATTGGTGCGACCGACGTCGGGGCCGTGGTCGTCCGACTTCACGAGCGCCAGCGTCGCGACAATCACCTCGCCGCTCATCGAGGACGGCGTCAACCTGTACTTCGGCGGCACGGACGGCTCGGCGGCCACGAAGGTCTTCGGCGTTCAGGTCGCCGGCGGCACGAACGAAAAGACCCTCCAGAAGAACGTCGGCTCGGTGAGCGCCGTCACGACGACGCCGGCGTGGTCGATCTACAGCGGCACGACCTACGTCTTCCTGGGGTCGACGGCTACCTCGAACCAGGCTTTCGTCTACCGCATCGACATGTCCGCAGGCGTCGTCGACGCGAGCTTCAACGGACCGACGAGCAACGTCAACGACTCCGTCGTGCTCTCGGGAAACCGCGCCTACGCCGTCACGGACGGCGGCAAGCTGTACGTCCTCGACGCGTCCAACTTCGGCGTCGGCGGGTTCACGAACCTCACGGGCTCGCCCTACGTCGCGGCGGCAGCGAAGGCCATCAAGTCGGCGCCCTGGGTGGACTATACGACGGGCAACGCGTACTTCGGCGACGACGGTGGCAACCTTTATGCTGTCACGAGCGCGGGCGCGAACCTCAACTCGGGATATCCGTTCGTCGTGTCCGCATCCATCAAGCTGTCGTCGAGCCCGATGTACCGGAAGGGCGGGGGCGTCATCGCCGTCGGCGCGAACGACGGCTACGTCTACTTCGTCGATCGCAACAAGGGCTCGAACACGCCCTCGATCTTCCGGCGCTTCTTCGTGACGAGCGCGGGCACGGTATCCTCGGTCTCCTACGACTCGAACATCTCGGAGTACCTCGTCTCGTCGAGCGACGGCAAGCTCGCCTTCATCAACGGGGCTGATGTGATCGATCCGACTCCGGCCACCGAGTAGCCGGCCGGCGTCCCGATCAGGAGAGTGCCGTCGACGTCGACGCTGGATGGCGCCGCGCGGCCGCCGACGCGGAGACCACGTCGTAAATCGGCGCGCTCGCGTCCAGCAGGATGTCCCGGAACCGGGTGGCCTTCTGAAGCAACTGGCCGAGCTCGTCCTCGGAGATCCCCGCGAGGCCGCGACCCGCGTCGGCGTCCGAGGACAGCCGCTGCACGAGCCCTTGCCATTCGGCGCGGGCCTCGACGCTCGCCGGCGCGAGGACGTTGTCGTCGACCGCTTTCACGACCTCCCAGAGCAGCCCGAGGAGGCGCGCGGCAGTCGAGGTGGTTTCATAAGCCATGAGTGGTCGTTCTTGTCGGCGGTTCCGGAAGAACCTTGAGGCCACTCCGGAAATAAAAAGAGCCCGGTCGCGAAACGCGACCGCGCCGCGCCATCGGCGGTCGTCGAACCTCGGGGCGCGTCAGCGGGCGCCGAGCGCGTAGTCGAAGGCGTAGAAATGGTTGCCGTCGACGATGTCGATCGTCATCTGGCCCGCGAGCCCCGCGAGCTCGCCCGTGCCGGAGTCAGGAACCACCGAGACGCTCAGCGAGGCCTCGCCCCGGTTCATCGTCCCGCTGTGCTGCAGCACGAAGGTCCCGGCCCGATCACCGAGCCGGCCCACGACGCGCTCGATGGCCACGTAGCCCGCGGAGCCCTTCGTGGCCGTGCCAGCGCTCAACATCTGCACGACGCTCGACGCATCGAGCTCGCCGTGGAACTGCTTCGTCAACGCGAGGCGCCCCAGCACGATCCCTCCGTCGACTGTCTCGTACTTCGGCTCGGGGCTCATCGTGACGTCGAAGGTGCCGGCGGCGTGGCTGCTCATCGCCACATTCTAAGCGTCGCGGACCCGACCGGGCAGCGTGCGAACTCAAAGAGACGTCAGCGCCTGCCAGAACGCGTTCGTAGCCGAGGCGGAATCGCCGCTAGAAACGACCCACACATTGCCGGTGACATCGCTCGATAGGCTGGGCACCATTCCTCCGCCCATTTTTCCACCCACGATTGGGGCGGTTCCTGACCTCGTCATCCGTGTGACACCCTGCGCGAACGTCGGCAAAACCGCCGCTATCACACTGATTTGATCGCAGGGTGTCAGCCCAGCAAGGAGCATCGAGCGCTTGTTCGCCGTCCATAGACCAAGGGAATCCTTCGGCAATTGAGCCACCCGGGAGTCGGGGATGTCCTGCGTCTGGTCGTAATAGGCGTTTACCTGGACGTATTGATAACGGGCCGCGACGATGGCGTTCGCCCACGGGTCAAGATCGCCATTCGGGGGGCCCATCGTGGCAGTGGTCCCATTGGTCGTGCCGAGGGACGACACCACCACGACGAGCTCCGCCATCGTGTGGTCGATCAAGTAGGCATCGGCGACATCCGTCAGCTGTCCCCCCGTCGCCACGACGAGCGGCCGGTAGCTGCGACCCAACCGATGCGCCGTCGCGACGATGAATTGGGCGCCGCTCGAGCGGTTTGGCTCGGTGTCCTCGAACACTCCGCTCACCGGTGCCTGGAGGGGTGGCGCCAGGCTCGGAATCGGCGCAGGCGCGCTGATGCCGGACGCGTGCGCCGCATCCACGAGACCATTCCAATCCTTGAGGTTCGCCGTGATGTCTGGCCACAACGGGCTCTCGTTCACGATGAATCCCGCGAGGGTCAAGCGCCCGACCGCCGAGAATGCGACGGCGAACTCGCCCTGCCAGTTGTCGTGACCACCGTCGTTTTCGACGATGATTGCGTTCCGCTCGTCGACGGGCAGGGCGCCGTGCGGCAGGTCATGGCCGGCATCCAGCGCTCCGCCGCTACAGGCGGCGATGGACAACAGCGACATCGCCCCACCGACCTTGCGAAGCGCCGAGCTCTGGCGATTCGCGGTTCTCTCGACATTCACTTTTCGATCTCGACGAGGACGGCGCTGTTGGGGAACTTCCGGCGAAACGCAGCGGCCGCGAGCCGGGCGGCGGCGCCGCGACCCTGACGAAACAGCGCACGCGCCCTCATCGCGTCCCGCTCCTCCGACAGACCACCCAAAGGAAAAGCGCGCTCATGCTCGTCCGCAGCCCTGATGACGGCGGCGAAATCGCCCCGGGCAAAAGCGCGGCGCGCCGGCTCCAGCATCTCGAGCTCCCGCTGGAATTCTTCGGCGCGCATCGCTTTCGCAGGCGGAGGCGAAGGCGCGGCCTCGGTCGACGAGGTCACGGAGCCGCTCTGCGAGGGGCTCGTCGGTCGCGCGCCCTCACCGGCCAGCGCGAGCCCGGATGGACGCTCGAGCCATCGTCGGATCTCGAGCGCGGCGACCGCGGCCGAAGTGAGCGCGAGCAGCCCCCCTGCCGCCACGAGCCATTGACGGCGGCGCGACGGCCTCGCCGCGAACGACGCGCCTGGCAGGAGCCTGCCGCGAGTGATCCTCGAAAAGGCGCGCGCCCGGACCTCGTTCCGGTACGGGATCAGAATGCGTTCGGCGGCAAAGAGTGACTCCATGTCCAACGCGACACCGAGTGGCGGCAGCTCCATCACTGCCACCCGCCGTTCGTCCGCAGCGATTCAGCAGCCGCTCGAAACTCGAGTCTCGCCTTACATAGGCGCGAGTGTGCCGTGGACATGTTTATCCCCGAGAAACAGGTCGTGTTTGCGTATCTATTCGGGGACAGATCGGAGGGAACGAAGGCGGATACATATGCTAGCACCCGGACCTCCGATTTTGTGATTTTGAGCCGCCTATGACGCGCCCTGAGACTCCCGCCGCGGTGGCCCCCACGCCTCATCATTCGTCGCGGAACACCTCTTCGATCACGCTCTTCGCGGCGCCGACGCGCCTTTTGGCCGTGGAAAGACTGCAGCCACAGGTCGACGCGACGGCATCCAGGCCCTCGCCCTCGAGGTACCGCAACGACCATGCGAGCCGCTGATCGGTCGGCAACCGTTCGAGAACCTCGTAGAGCCGGGCGAGGATCGCGCATTCTTCAGCGGTGAGGCCGCGCGCCGGCGGATCGCCGTTCTGAGGACTCGCGTGAGACATGCCGCGAAACCGCCGCCGGACCAGCTTGCGTTTCACGACCCGCGTCATCACGGTCGCGACCCATCGGCCCGCCTGCGCCGGGTCCGGAAGAAGGCCCTCGGGGCGGCGCGGCGCGGCGAGAAGCGCACCTCGATTCGCGCTGAGCCATCCGCGAAGGTGGAGGTCATTGTCTCTAAGTAGCCTCTCAGGAGCCTGCAGGATCACCACTTTGTCTTCGAGACCCCGGCAAGGGTCAGCGCCAGTCCCCCTTCGAATGAAGCGCGAACCCCTCTTGCTTTCCCCTGCTTTCAAAGGGATCAATTTCACGATGCTCAACCCATATCTTCGGGTCCTCTGGCCGGTCATGCTCATCGCCTGTTCGACGTCACCGCGGGCCGTGCCCTCGGGAGGCATCGATGCCGCGGCGGGCGGCGGCGGTTCGACGGCGGGCAACGGCGGCGGAAGCGGCACCGGGAGTGGCACGGACGCCGCGGCGGGCGCTGCCGGCGACTCCGCCGGCGGCAGCGGGGGCGCCGCAGCCGTTCCGGACGGAGGCGCGAGCGGCAGCGGCGGCTCGACGGACGCCGGCGCCAGCGGTGCGGCGGGCTCGGGCGACGGCGGCCCGTGCGCCGGACTCTTTTGCGAGGATTTCGAGCAAGGACAGCTCGATCCCGCCGTATGGGACATCCAGACGGGCTCGGGCGGAACGGAGATGATCCAGCAGGACACCGTCGCCCATGGCAAGTACGCCCTACACGTGCACGGCACCGGTGACGGAGGCGACTTCGCGCTCATCGTGTCGAAGAACATGCCGAAGGCGCTGCAGGGCGCGGGTCCGATCTTTGGGCGGGTCTACCTCTACGCGACGTCGGTCTCTGCCGCGCACGTCGAGCTGGCGTTCGCCGGAAGCACGCATGACCCCGCGGTCCCTGCCTCGGTGACGACGAAGGGAATGAATTTCAATTACATGGAATTCGCCGACTACTCCGGTTCCTGGCAGCTCGGCTTCGATCTCTTCGCTCCGGATCCGGCCATCGCCAAGGGCTTCGTGGAGGAGGCGTCGTACCCCCCGATGCACGACAAGGCGCCGGTCATGAAGTGGAGCTGCATCGAGTGGGAGTTCGGCGACGATCCCGAGAGAATGGTCCTGTGGGTCGACGGAACGCAAATCGACCAGTTCGACGCCGCGCACATCGACTTCACCTCGACCACGCGCAGTGCGTCGGGCACTGTTCTGAACGGAAAGAACAGCGGCATCATCGGCGGGTTCACGGCCTTCGGATTCGGCATCCACTCATACGGCAAATCGCCGCTCGGCGTCGATCGGTACTACGACGACATCGTGCTCGACACCAAGCGCGTGAACTGTCTGCCGTAGCCGCGACTCTCCCCCCCGGGCCTAACAGAGACGCGCCGGCTCGACACGGACCGCCCGTCATCGACGTGGAGGACCGCGCTATCCTCTCTGTCGTGTGCGCCCGATTCACCCTGAGAAAATGGAAGCTCAAAGACGTCGCCGATACCCTCGACGCCGAGTACGGACCCGACGACGAGGCCCTCTATCGCCCCCGGTACAACGTCGCCCCTACCGATCTCGCCTGGATCGTCGAGTACGGCGCAGATCGGCGCGTGCTTCGTCCCGCGACGTGGAATTACCTCGTCTCGGGCGGTCACCCCCTCATCAACCTCCGCGGCGAGAACGTCGGCTCGGGCGCGGGCTACCGTGACGCCTTCGCGTCGCGGCGGTGCGCCATCGTCACCGACGCCTTCTACGAGTGGCCCGGCAAGGGCCTCGCGCCGTTCTTGCTCCACCGCGCCGACGACGGCCTCGTGCTCCTCGGCGGTCTCTTCCAGCGCCCCAAGGGCGCCGACGTGCACGCCCGGTTCACGGTCCTCACGACGCCACCGAACCAACTCGTGGCTCGTGTGCACGATCGCATGCCCGTGATCTTGCCCGTGGAGCGACTCGACGAGTGGCTCACGGCGAAGCCGGCCGAAGCGGCGCGCTTGATCGGTCCGGCGCCCGAGAACGCGCTCGTGGCGACGCCCATTTCGAAGCACGTGAACAGCGTCAGGAACGACGATCCGGAGTGCGTGGCGCCGACGGAGCACGGCGCAGCTCCAGCCCAGACATCACTGTTCTAGGCCGCCTTCCCCTGCATTGAGGTCGGATAGCGTCCACGCTGCGCCGGCTTGGTGGCAGCTGTTCGATCTGCCATCCTCCCGCGGTGAGCAAGGCCTTCACCAAGGACGACGGCCCCACGATGGCCGACGTTCCACGTCACCGCCCACCTCTTCCAGCAGGCGTGCCGAACTACGTGACGCCACGAGGGCTCCAGGCGCTCCGGGACGAACTGACCGCGATGGGTACCCTTCCGCACGGACCGGATGACCGAACGATGGCTGCTCGGCGCGCCGAGCTCGAGCTGAGAATCGCGACGGCTGCGCTGGCGCCGCCGCCCTCGGACCGCGACGAGGTTCGGTTCGGCGCCACGGTCCAGGTTCGCGGCGCGGACGGCAAGGCGCGTACGATCTCGATCGTCGGCGTCGACGAGGCGGGGCCGGCCGCGGGCCTCGTCGCGTTCGTCGCGCCGCTCGCCCGTGCTCTTCTCGGGCACCGGAGAGGCGAGGTCGTCACGGTGCGAGCGCCCGGCGGCGAAGAAGGGCTCGAGATCTTGAGCGTCGATTACGACGCGGAGTGATTCAGGGCGCGCGCTCGGACGCACTACCCCCACTCGTGTCCATCGTCGAGAGCCGTCTCCGCGGGCGAGATATGCAAGCGACTGGCGAGAGAACTTGAGGTGGGTCACGTTCGGCGCAGCTATTGTCCGTACGAGGTGAAGCCCATGAAGGTCGTCGTCACCGTCGAATAGGCGCTCGCCTCGACCGAGGAGGCTGGGCACGAGGTTGATCTCCATCTCGTCCACGAGGTCGGCAGCGAGGTATTGACGTGCCACGTTCGCGCCGCCCGCGAGCGACACGTCTTTCCCTCGAGCCGAGCTCCGCGCCTGAGCGAGAGCCGATTCGATGCCGTCGGTGACGAACGTCTCGGGTCCTTGCCGATCCGAGCACCGACGCCCGCGAGAGCGCCCGTTTACCACTGAGTCACGACGAGTCTCAGCTCGACTACGCGAGCAGCTTCGAGCTCGCTGACGATCTGCGCTCCTCACTCGCCGCTGTCCGCGTTGCCCTGACCTCCACCATCGCCGTTGCCATTGCCCTGGCACGAACCGCTGACACAGCTCTGACCTGCCTGGCAAGCCTTGCCACAAGCGCCGCAATTGGCGTTGTCGGTCATGGGCATGACGCAAATGCCCCCGCACATCACGGCCGAGCCCATGCAGGGCGGAGGCGCGCACGTTCCGCCCTTGCAGGAGTCCCCCACTGCGCACGCGTTGCCGCAGTTGCCGCAGTTGCCGGCGTCCGTCGCCAAATCCACGCACGCCGGTCCGCACGCGGTCCGACCGGCGGGACACTTCGTCTGGCAGACGCCAGCAATGCACGACGAAGTGGCCATGCACCCTCTTCCGCACGCGCCGCAGTTCGCGTTGTCCTGCTGCAAGCTTAGACAGCTGTTCCCGCAACGTGTGGTCCCGCTCGCGCACGCGCAGGAGCCTCCCACGCATATGGTTCCCCCTGTGCACGAGACGCCGCACCCTCCGCAGTTGCTCGGGCTGCGCGTGACGTCGACGCAGCTTCCCGCGCAGAGCGAGCTGCCCGCGGGACACGTCGTCTGGCACAGTCCGCCGCTGCACACTTGTCCGTGGCTACATGCGGTCCCGCAGGCGCCGCAATGCTTCGGATCGGTCCCCGTGGCGACGCACACGCCGCCGCACAGTTGCGTGGTCGCCGGGCACACGCACCGGCCAGCGACGCAGCTCGTTCCTCCCGTGCACACAGCGCCACATGTACCGCAGTTCCTTCCGTCGCTGGTCGTATCAATGCACGCCGCGCCGCAGGCGGTCTCGTTTGCAGCGCAGGTTGTCACGCACTCGCCGAGAGAGCACCTTTGTCCGCCAACGCACGACTTGCCGCAGCCGCCGCAGTTCCCGGGATCGCTCTGGTCGTCGACGCATGTGCCCGCGCACGACATCCGACCGCCAGCGCACGCGCAGGTCCCGGACGCGCAGACGGTTCCTCCACCGCACGCGTCTCCGCAGGCCCCGCAATTGTCGTTGCTGCTCTTGAGGTCGATGCACGCGCCGCCGCAGTTCGACAGACCTGCGGCGCAGGTCGTCGTGCACGCGCCCGCGCTGCACACCCGACCCTGCGGGCACATCGTGCCGCAGCCGCCGCAGTTGCGGACGTCGCTCGCGAGCGCAACGCACGTCGCCGCGCAAGCCGTCTGACCCGCGGGACAGACGCAAGCACCGCCACTGCAGACGGTGCCGTCGCCACATTGGTTGCCACACGCTCCGCAGTCGTCGACGTCGGAGGCGAGTGCCACGCACGCGCGTCCACACGACGTTAGGCCCGACGCACATGCCGACGCGCACACACCGAGGTCGCAAACCTCACCGCCGGCGCAGGCGTGGCTGCAGGCCCCGCAATTCGCGACGTTCGAGGTCAGATCGACGCAAGCCCCGCCGCACGACGTCGTCGTCTCCGTGCAGACCGAGGCCGTGCAGGTGGCGGGCGCGCAGGTCGAGCCTTTTCGGGTCGGGCTGAGCGCGATATCCGCGTCGCCGGGCGCGCCGCTTGAGGCGTCAGGCCCTGCCGACGCAGTGGTCACGGAGCCGCAACCGGACGCTGCCAAGACCAAGCCAACGAGGATCCGCGTTCGTGAACTCATAGACACCACTCTGGTGTGCCCGCGGTGCGCGCCGCCGCCACGTCGGGCGCCGCCGATGAATCCTCCTCCTGCCCGACGCACGTTGCACCCGCCGTCACAACGACCCCGGTCAACCATCCCGCTGCTTTCATGACGTCCTTCTCCTATCTCCCTCCAAAGCTAGTAAGAGGGAACCACGCCACAACCCTGCGACGACCGCCGCGCGCGAACTATGTTCTCGTTCTCGATTTGTCGCCGACGTGGCAGGCCAGGAACGATGACGCAGCCCTGCGTGTCGTCAAGCAGACGAGGCTGAAGACCTTGTCGCCCGGAACCGACGCTCTCGTCGAAGACTGACTCGTCGCGCTCCTCGAGGCGGCCAATACCGGGCCCTGCTGATATCCACGTCGCGGCTCCGAACGACGTCGACGATTCCGGGTGCACACGCTCGCCTACCGAGACACCATGCGCGCTGTCATCGGGCTCGACGAGCAGGCCGAGGCCCGTTCCGACGTCTGGGGCGTGAGGCGCCGCTACTCGCGGCGCCGCGGGAAGGACACGGCGAATACACAGCCCTGACCGGGTCGGTTCCGGACCGCCACGCTACCGCGGCTCGCCTCGACGGCGTCGTGTACGATCGAGAGCCCGAGGCCGACGCCGCTTGGATCGCCGGTGCCCTGGGCGAACGGTCGGAACAGTGTACCGTCCAGGAGTTCGGCGGGAAGACCGCCACAGCGGTCCTCGACCTCGATCGTGACATGGTCGTCGTCGGCCTGACTGACCTGCGCGCGAACCTCTACCTCGGTGTCTGCTTGCGTGAACTTGAGGGCGTTGCTCACGAGATTGCCGAGCGCGGCGGTGAGGAGGTGCTTGTCGGCGTGAAGTCGGAGGTCGGAAGCCACCTCGACACGGACGGCCACGTCGGGCTTTCGGGGGAGCCCCTCAATCAGGTCGTGTAGGAAGGAATGCAACTCGACGGTCTCGAACGTGACGTTGCCGCCGAACGTCACCTTGCTCTCGCCGAGGAGTTGAGAGGCGAGCTCGTTCAGGCGCGCGAGCCCCCGTTCGAGGATCTCGGCCGTGCGGCTCCGCTGACCCACCCTCCCTCGTTTGATGGCATCGTACGCGGTCGTCACGCTGGCCAGCGCGTTCCGGATCTCGTGAGCCACGCTCCCGACGTGCACCGAGTGCTTGCGCTGCAGAGTGCCGCGCAACTCGTCTTCGTAGTGACCGATGGCAGCGGCGATGCCAACGTCGAGCGTCCGGTTCAGCACCTGCCAATCCGCGGCGCTTACAGGCTCCCTCTGCTCCTTGGCGAGCTCCGCCACCGCGTCGCAGATCACGCCATAGTCATGGACGACGATCTGTATTGGAATGCCAGCGTAAGCACGTCGAACGCCGTGCTCGGAGGCGGCCGCGACGAACTGCTCGTGCTCACCATGGCTCTCGTTATGATGGCCCTCGTTCGCGGGTTCGAGCTCGCGGATCAATTCGTCGATGATCGTCGGCAAATGATCCATGCCCTCCTGGTCCTCGGGCCGGTCGCGGATCAACCCATTGAGCCGCCGCTGCGCGAGCTCGAGGAGCTCCTCGCGATGGTCGCTCACGAAAGTTCGCAGCACGTGGGCCACCATGTGCATCGCAACTGGTCCAAACTAGTAGGGTGCCCACCCGCTACGGGGACCTCGTGAACCGTGTCACCGCGGCGGATCCTCGGTCACGCGGCCGGAACGCTCTCGCGTTCGAAGGAATGCCGCAATGAGCGCCGTTGGTCCGGTTCCACGCTCTGGCATTCGCCTTGCGATCCTCAGCGGGCCCTAGGAGGGATCATGACCACACGAATGCTCACTTGTTGCGTTGCCGCGCTCTTGGGTGCCGGCGCCATCTACTCCGCCTGCGGCGACACCGTCATGGGCAAGGACTGTAGCGTCAATTGCCAGGACGTGGACACCACGTGCGTGCAAAAATGCAACGACGATGCGTGTAAGACCCAGTGCGCGACGGATCTCGACAACTGCACGGCCAGCTGTAAGACCATCACCGTGAGCCCGCCCGACGGTGGCTAGGCCGGCGCCGTCGGCGTGAGGAGTCGCTCCGTCGGCGAGCGCGGGACTCGCGTGCAGAATGTGGCCGTCGTTCGTCCATTCGGTGAAGACGACGAGCCGGGGCGCGATCCAGTGAGCATCACGCGCGGTGGCGAGCGCGGCGTTCACCTCGAAGGGCGACGTCGCCGCCTCCTCGCGACGAGGAGCGCGCCACGTCTAGCCGTCAACCGCCGCCGGCCAAGCGCCGAAACGGTAGAGAACAGCGTCCAGTGTCCGCTGTGCGACACATCCGCTTCGCGGTGATAATAAACGCCATTTTTCACGGCGACGCCCGCAACACGTTTCTGGTCTTCGTCTGCGGTGCCGGTCTGCCAACCAGCGCTTGGAAGGTCGACTTCGGCCTGGGCAACATGACCTTCTACGGCGTCCTCGTAACGGATGCGTTCGATGTTCGTTGCGTGCGCTGAGGACGTTGCATCTTGCTCGACGAAGCCACCATGACTTCGCCTGCGTAGCATCGTTGATCATTCGCGGTCCAGCGGCGCTTTTGTCGATCCGAGCGCCTTCCCGGCGACGCCCTCAACATCCTTCTGGTCTTCTTCTCTGGTGCCCGGTTTGCCGACCAGCGCGTGGTCCGTCGCCTTCAATACCGGGCACGTTCACCATCGCAACTGCGACTACGCTGGCAGTTCGATGCGTTCGCGGATGACCGCGTGCGCACGCGTCTCTACCAGTCGACACGTCCGCCGGTAGCGAAGCGTCGGCGGGCCCAGGACTCGATCTTGGTATTTGCGGCCTTGTTTGCGGTGTTGCGCAGCAGTGTGGTCGCCGTCGCACGAGGGTGGATGATGTGGCCGACTCTGTCGGCGCTGCTCCGCGAGGCGCACCCCCCCGCCGGGAAGCCGCTGGTTTTGTCATTTCCAGGCCCTTGACGAGGTCTGAACAAACTCAGCGACTGGCGGCCACATGTCTGCCCGGAGGCGTGAGCGGTCGCGAGCGCAGTGCGTCGACGTTCCCCACTGCGGCCCGAGCGCAAGAAC
>DASXOE010000136.1:0-5691 GCA_036494575.1 Polyangia bacterium
GTCCTCGGGCAGCGCCGCCAGCGCCGCCGTCGATCTTCTCGCGGGGCGCCACACGCTCCTCGTCTACGGAGACGGCACCGAGGACGCCAAGCTCGTGGCCGAGGAGCTGCGTCGCCGCGCTGGCCGCGCCGACCTGCGCGCGCTCGTCATCGAGGGCGGCTTCGCCGCCTGGAGCCGGGCCGGCCTCGCGTGCTCGTCGGGGCCGTGCCCCGCGTGCGGCGTGCCACACGAGCACAAATGAAAAAAGTCCTCGCCCTCCTGCTGCGTCTCGGCCTCGGCGGGCTGCTCGTCGTCGCGGGCGCGCTCAAGCTGCGCGCGCCCGTCGCCTTCGCGACCGAGATCGCGAACTATCAGCTCCTGCCCGCCCTGGCGCCCTACGTCGCGGCCGTGCTGCCCGTCGTCGAGCTCCTCGTCGGCGGCGCGCTCGTCGTCGCTCCGCGCGCCTGGCGCCGCGCCGCCGCGCTCGCCGCGCTCGCGCTCCTCGCGGCCTTTACCGTCGCCGTCGGCTCGGCGTTCTTCCGCCGCATCAACATCGACTGCGGCTGCTTCGGCACGGGCGGCGGGCCCATCACGGGCCTCACGCTCGTGCGCAACGTCGTGCTCATGGCGGCGGCCGCCGCGATCGTGGCGTTCGACGAGCGCGATCGAGCCTGAGCGTCGGTCTCGATTGGGCACCGTCGGGCTCGCGGCGGCGGGTGCCGGCGAAGGCCGGCCGGCGCACAATCGACACCATGGAGGCGATGAGCGTGCGGCGGTTGATTGCGCTCGGCGTCCTCTGCGGCCTGACACCGGGCGCCGGGGTCGGATGCGGCGGCCGTGAGCTCTCGACGCCGGACGGAAGCGCCGGAATGGCGGGCGCAGCCGGCATGATGGGCTCCGCCGGAGCGGCGGGCCACGACGATTGCTCCGCGGATCGTGATTGTCCGGCGATCGACTGCCTGGTCGCGCCTTGTCCGGAGTCTCTGTGCGCGCGCGGCGCCGACGGACTTCGCCACTGCACGTCGCGCACCCATCCTCCAGTGGCGCCGTGCCCCGCTGGCGACGCGAGTTGCTGCCGGAGCGACGACGAGTGCCCGGCCATGCAGTCATGTTTGCCGGTTTCCGGCGGTATTTTGCAGTGCGGAGGCATCCTGTCCGGCGTGAATGGCTGCATGGCCGATCGTTGTCGATCCGACGCGGACTGTACGCAGATGCCCAATGGCGCTTGCACGGCCACGTATCCGCGCGTCTGCGGATATGGGCCTTGTCGAACCAACGCGGACTGCAATCAGGGACCGGCCGGCGTCTGCGTGGTGGATCTCATCAACGGTCCCTGCGTCGTTCCGGTCGTATTCTGTCGTTACGCGAATGATCCGTGCCGCACGGACGCCGACTGCCCCGGTCCCAACAAGTTCTGCTTTCCGACCGGTCTTTCGGGCGCCCGCTGCGGCGACAGGCCTCCGCCTCCTCCTTGAGGCTCGGCGCTCCGCGGCGCGGCAAGCTCACCCCTCGACGCGCAGCTCGATAGGGCCGGTGCGTCCGCCCGCGCCGCCTTTTTCGCCGGGCTTGCCGTAGATGCACAGGCCGTGGGCGTGCGGTCCCGTGGGCACGGTGAAGCGCAGCTTGTGCTTGCCGATGCCGACGGCGGCGTTGAGCACGTCGGGCTTCGCCGTGCGCAGCTCGACCCAGGCGCCGCGCCCGTCGTCGCGCGTCGCCGTCGCCGTGCCAATCGTCATGCCGTCGAGCGTGACCTCGAACGCCGACGCGCCGTCGGGCGGCGACGTCGAGCCTGGATACTCCGACGAAACGCGCGCGCGCAGCGCGAGCGCGTACGGAATGCGCGGGCGTCTCGGCGCGGCGCGGGCCTTGGCCTCGGGAGCGATGACCTCGTAGGCGTACTCGAACCAGCCGGTCTCGGTGCCCCAGGCGTGAGCGACGGCGCCACCGTCGTAGAGGCCCGTCGCTTCCCAGGACGCGCGCTCGTAGGTCGCCGGGTCCCAGCTGACGCGCACGTCGCCCGCGGCGCCGTCTGCTCCCGACCTCACCTTGGGTACGATCGCCGCTTGGCCCGTGAACTCGCCGTGCAGCGCCATGAGCGGTACCTCGCCGACGTGGGGGCCGAGGTCCGGGTTGACGGCGTCGCCCGGCAGCGCGCGCTCGGAGGCGGCCGCGCGGATCGCCGCGCGCGGTCCCTCGGCGCCCGTCTCGCCCACGCTGATGCCGTGCCGCCGATCGGCGCCGCCCGCGGGCTGGTAGAGCCACACGATGCCGCCGGCGGCGCCGTCGAAGCGCAGGCGCTCGAGGACGCGCGCCATCCAGTAGCCGCGCGTCTGGTGAGCCCAGTTGCCGGCCTCGTCGCCGTGGATGCCGAACTCGCCGAGCACGAGCGGCTTGCCCGCGACGTGGTGGGCGAGCTGGACGACGTCGTCGAGGGCCGCCTCGAGGAGCGCCGTGTCGCGGTTCTTGAGCAGATCCTCGGGGTAGACGTGCGCGTCGCAAAAATCCACCTCGGGCAGCTTGCAGACGGCCAGCCAGTCGCGCCGCTCGCTCTCGGTCCGGTAGACGCTCACGCCCGGCGTCACGAGGTGGTGCGGATCGAGCGCGTGGACGGCCTTCGCCATCTCGGCGACCCAGGTCCGGCGGGCCTCGGCGCCCGCCGCCGTCAGCACGGTCGACTCGTTCATGAGCTCCCAGGCGAGGATCGTCGGATCGTCGCGGTAGGGAACGCCCGTGACCTGGTTGCGGCGCTTGAGCAGGCGCTCGAGGTGCGCGCGGTACCAGCCGCGCAGCTTCGGATCCGAGTAGAAGCGATCGGCGGCGCCGTACGCCGCGTCCTCGCGCACGCCCGCCCAGCGCAGGTAGCGCGGCACGCCGCCGTAGTCGCTCCAGTTGTTCGCGAGCGTGATGACGAGCCGCACGCCGGCCCGGCCCGCGGCCGCGATGACGCGGTCGAGCTGCCGTGGGCCCGCCTCGACCCAGCCGTCCGGGCCCGCGCGGAACAGGAACCCCTCCCGCTGCCAGGCGGGCGCGTCGGCCTCGCCCTCCCCGAAGGCCCACACGCGCCCGACGTGCAGGCCGTCCTTCGCGGCGCCCTCGAGCACGGCCTCGGTGGCCGCGCGGTTCTTCACGCCGTGCATGACCGCCAGGTTGGCGCCCACGAAGTGGAAGGGCTGCCGATCGATCGTGAGGTCGTGGCCCGAGACGCGCACGAAGGGATCCCCGCTCGTCTTGAGCGGGGCACCGAGCAGCACGCACGTCACCGCCAGCAGCAGGATCGCGAGGCGCATGCCCATCCCGGGCCCATGTTACCCGAGCCGGGGCCTTCCGCGCGCACCTATGGCAAAGTGAAGAGCTGCCATGAGCGACTTCCAGTTCCAGGATCTGCTGCCCCTCGGCCCCGACGAGACGCCCTACCGGAAGCTCACCTCGGACCACGTGTCGACCTTCGAGGCCGCCGGCGAGACGTTCCTGCGCGTCGAGCCCGAGGCCCTCACGCTGCTGACGCGTCAGGCGATGCGCGACATCTCGCACCTGCTGCGCCCCGGCCACCTCGCGCAGCTGCGCGCGATCCTCGATGACGAGGAGGCCTCGCCGAACGACAAGTTCGTGGCGCTCGAGCTGCTCAAAAACGCCAACATCGCCGCGGGCGGCATCCTGCCGTCGTGCCAGGACACGGGCACGGCCATCGTCATGGGCAAGAAGGGCCAGCAGGTCTGGACCGGGGGTGGCGACGAAGCCGCCATCGCGCGCGGCATCTACGAGACGTACCAGACCGCGAACCTGCGCTACTCGCAGCTCGCGCCGCTCGACATGTACGAGGAGTCGAACACGGGCAGCAACCTGCCCGCGCAGATCGAGCTTTACGCCACCGACGGCGACGCCTACAAGTTCCTGTTCTTCGCGAAGGGCGGGGGCAGCGCCAACAAGAGCCTGCTCTTTCAGGAGACGAAGGCGCTCCTCAACCCGGCGAGCCTCATGAAGTTCCTCGAGGCCAAGCTGCGCAGCCTCGGCACGGCGGCTTGCCCGCCCTATCACCTCGCGATTGTCATCGGCGGGCCCTCTGCCGAGTACTGCCTCAAGGTCGCGAAGCTCGCGTCGGCGCGCTACCTCGACACGCTGCCCACGGGTGGCAATGCGCTCGGGCGCGGCTTCCGCGACGTCGGCCTCGAGCGCGACGTGCTGGCGCTCGCGCAGCGCACGGGCGTGGGGGCGCAGTTCGGCGGCAAGTACTTCTGCCACGACGTGCGCGTCGTGCGGCTGCCGCGGCACGGCGCCTCGTGCCCCGTCGCCATCGCCGTCTCGTGCTCGGCCGACCGGCAGGCGCTCGGGAAGATCACGAAGGACGGCGTCTTCCTCGAGCAGCTCGAGAGCGACCCGGCGCACCACCTGCCCGAGATTGTCGACGAGCACCTCGGGGGCGAGGTGGTCTCGGTCGATCTCAACCGCCCCATGGCGGAGATCCGCGCGACGCTCTCGCGCTACCCGATTCGCACGCGCCTCTCGCTGACGGGGCCCATGGTGGTCGCGCGCGACATCGCGCACGCCAAGATCAAGGACATGCTCGACCGCGGCGAGCCCATGCCGGCCTACCTGAAGGACTTCATGGTCTATTACGCCGGTCCGGCCAAGACGCCTGCGGGCTACGCCTCTGGCTCCTTCGGGCCCACGACGGCGGGGCGCATGGACGGCTACGTCGACCAGTTCCAATCACAAGGCGGCAGCATGGTCATGCTCGCCAAGGGCAACCGCTCGACCGCTGTCACGGCGGCCTGCCGGAAGCACGGCGGCTTTTACCTCGGGTCGATCGGCGGCCCGGCCGCGCGCCTCGCCAAGGACTGCATCCGCAAGGTCGACGTGCTCACGTTCGCCGAGCTCGGCATGGAGGCGGTGTGGAAGATCGACGTCGTCGACTTCCCTGCCTTCATCGTCGTCGACGACAAGGGCAACGACTTCTTCGCCGACCTCACGGGCGTGCCCGAGGCCAAGCCCCCCGCGCCGCCCGCCCGCAAGCTCGACGTCGTCTGACGTCCTCTAGGGACGGGGGCCGTGCGGCGGGCCGCCGCCCATCGCGCCCATGGGCAGCGGCTTCTTCGTGAAGCCGGCGGGCACGACGAACTTCGCCGCGGGGATCGAGCCGCGCTTGACGCTCTTGAGCTGCTCCTCCTCGCCGTGGCCCGTCTCGAGCGGCCGGCGCGTCACGGGGAAGCCAGGGTACTTGTCGAACTGCTCGAACATCTGGCGGCCACCGCCCGCGCTCATCGTCCCGCTGCTCTTCGCCATGTCCTCGGCGAACTTGCGCAAGCCCTCGAAGTCGCTTCGCTGCAGCAAGCTCGCGTTCCACGGCGCGACGCAGTCCTCCTCCTTGGGCGCCGCGTCCTCGAGCACGCGGTACATCTCGCAGGAAAAGCCGTTGACGGTCTTCTTGTCGCCCATGCGCTCGAACTTGAGCTCGCGAGGCTTGGCGGTCTTTCCGCCCATCATGTCCTCGATGCGCTTGCGCTGCTCGGGCGGCATGGACTTCATGCGCTCTTCCATCTCGGCGCGGCGCGCGTCGAGCTGCGCGCCGAAGCGCTTCATGTCGGCCTCGGTGATCTCGGTGTAGGTCTTCGCGGCCTCGTCGACCATGAGCATGCGCTTGCCGGCGGCGTCGACGATGACGGTCGTCGCCCGCTGGCCCACGCCCTCGCCGGGGTTCTCCATGCGCATCTTGTC
>DASXOE010000137.1:0-10798 GCA_036494575.1 Polyangia bacterium
CGGGTCGCGGCCACGCCCTTCTGCTGCGCGCGCGACGCCGCCGCGCGCGCGACCCGCTGGCGCGCGCGCGCCAGGCCGCGCTTGAACGCCGGATCGGCCGGCCGGCTCGCGAGGGCTTTGCCGTACTCCGCGACGGCGGCCGCGTCCTCGTGCGAGGCGGAGAGCGCCTCGGCGAGCAGCGCGTGGGCGTCGGGATCCGCCTCGGCGAGGCCCACGACCGTGCGCGCCCAACGCTCCGCCTCGCCGGCATGCCCGGCGCGCAAGGCTGCCTCGGCGCGGCCACGCAGCGTCGCGGCGAGCTGGCTCGTGCCCGGGGCGCCGGGATCGACGGACAGCGCGATCTTGTAGTGGGCGACGCCGGCGTCGATCTCTCCGCCGTCCAGCTCGCGGGCGGCCACGTCTTCGAGCGCGCGCGCGGCCCGCGACGCCAGCGCGGCGGCGCGCGCCGCCGCGCCTTCGCGGCGCAGGCGGGCCAGCCGGTCTTCGAGCGCGGGGACCTGCGCGAACTTCGGCGGCGACGCCAGCATCATGTTCAGCTCCGCCGTGAGCGCCTCCACCCGCGCGGCGCGCTCGTCGACGACCACCGGCGCGGGCCGCGGCGCCGAGGCCCGCGCGGCGCGGGCCCAAGGCATTTGCCGGTAACCAAGGACGGCCAGGACGGCGCCAGCCGCGAGCAAGCCGAGCGGCCCCCAGAAACGCAGGGGGCCTCCACCGGGCGCGGCGGGCTCCGACGGCGGGGCCTCGGCGCGGGGCGGCGCTCCCGCGGTGGCCGCCGCCAGCGGCGCGAGAGCGGGGCCCGGGCTCGTGGACGGCGTCCGGCGCGCCGGTCCGCTCTCCCCGCCGCCCGCGGGGGCCGATTCCCGCGAGTTGGCCGCGAGACGATCGCGCGTGCCGCCGCTCTCCTCGGCGCGCACCTCCGGCTCCCGTAGCCCGAGCAGATCGGAGACCGCGCGGGACCGGCCCCATTGCGTCTTCGTCAGATCGTACTCGAGCGTGGCCATGCGCTGCTGGCGCTTGGCCGGGTCGGCTTCGAGGGCGCGCAGGATCACCGTTTCGAGCTCCGGGGACAAATCGGGGCGCAGCTCGCGCGGTGGCCGCGGCGGCTCCTGTTTCCGGAGGGGCGACGCCTCCTCGGCCTCGCCGTGCGGCGGCGTGCCCGTCACCATCTCGTAGAGCAACGCTCCCACGGAGTAGATGTCGCTGCGGCGGTCCGCGAGCCCGCCCAGCGCCTGCTCCGGCGCCATGTACTCGGGCGTGCCCATGGCGATGCCTGGGTTCGTGAGGCGCCGCGTGTCCTGACCCAGGCTGCGCGCGATGCCGAAGTCGAGGACCTTGACGAAGTCGGCGCGCCCATCGCGCGCCACGAGGAAAATGTTCTCGGGCTTGAGATCGCGGTGGATGACGCCGGCGGCGTGCGCGGCCTCGAGGGCGCGGCAGATCTGAATCGTGATCTGGGCAGCGCGCGCGGGATCGAGCCGGCGCTCGTGCGACAGCACGTCGGCGAGGTCGATGCCGTCGAGGTGCTCCATGACGAAGTAGGCGCAGCCGTCCTCGGTCGTGCCGAAGTCGGTGACGTCGATGATGTGCGGGTGGCCAATGCGCGAAGCGGCGCGCGCCTCGCGGCGGAATCTCTCGACGAGATCCTGCTGCCGCGAGTACGCCGGATGCAGGATCTTGACGGCGACGCCCTTGCCGATCTCGACGTGCTCGGCGGCGTAGACGGTCCCCATGCCGCCCTCGCCCAGGACGCGCAGGATGCGGTAGCGCCCCTCGATGATGCGGCCCGTGAAATCGGCACGCGCCGGCGTGTCGCGGCGACCCGGCACCTCGACCGCCGACGCCGCGACGCCGGTCACGACAGGCACCTCGGCCGGGCGGCGCCAGACCTGCGTCGCCGGCTCGACCTCGTCGCGTTCGCCCGTGGCGGGCGGCGCCGAGGCGTCCTCCGGCGGCAAGCTCGTGCTCTCGCCGAGCAGATGCTCGCGCTCCGCCTGCTCCTCGCGGACTGCGTCGCCACACAAGGCGCGCAAGAATTCCGCGCTGCGCTCCGCGTCGGCGCGTGGGGACAGGCGCCCGATGACGTCAGACAACGCCTGGCGCAGCTCCTCCGCCGACTGGTACCGGTCCTCGCGCTCGGCGGCGAGCGCGCGCATGATGACGGCGTCGAGCTCGGGCGTGACCCAGGCGGCCTTCGACGACGGCGGCTGCGGGTGCGGGTTGCGCACGAGGGACATCGCCGTCGCGGCGTCGAGGTGCTGCAGTTGGAGGTACTGGTGCCCCGTCAGCAGCTCCCAGATGACGACGCCGAGGCTGTAGATGTCACTGCGCGCGTCGGCCGTCTCGCCGCGCGCCTGCTCGGGCGCGAGGTAGGCGGCGCGCCCGAAGACGACGCCGGGGACCGTGTGCTCCTGCTTGAGCACGCTGCGCGCGAGCCCGAAGTCGGTGAGCTTCACCTCGCCGAAGTAGGACAGCAAGATGTTGGGCGGCGCGACGTCGCGGTGCACGAGCTTGAGGTCGCCGTAGCTGTGCACGTACGCGAGAGCGCGCGCGGTCTCGCGGCCGACGTGGAGCGCGACGTCGAGAGGGATGCGCGTGCGCGTGTGCACGCAGCGGTTCCAGACATCGCGCAGGTCCTTGCCCTCGACGAGCTCCATGGCGATGTAGAACTCGCCGTCGTGCTCGCCCGCGTCGAAGGTGGGCACGAGGTTCGCGTGCGCGAGGCGCAGCACGACCTTCGCCTCGTCGAGAAATCGGTTGGCCTTGCCCTTGTCGGAGCGCTCGGCGAGGACCTTCTTGATGACGCAGAATTTCTGGAAGCCGGGCTCTCCCGTCGCGGCGACGTAGATCTGTCCCATGCCCCCGCGGGCGAGCGATTTGAGCAAAATGTACTTGCCGAACCGGCGCGGAAAAACTTCGGTCATTTAGGGCTTTCGAGCGGGCCATCGTAGAACATTCTCCCGGCTCGCGGAAGGCGCGCGCCCGCTCCGCCGGCCGGCCCCCCTGAGGTCCGAAAAGCAGCCACGGTCCGGATACTCCCGGCGGCCCGCGCGTCGACTACTCCCCGATCTCGACGTCCTCGGCGCCGGCGCGCGCGCGCAGGCGCGCCACGACCTCGGGTGCCGGCTTCGTACCTTCGCCCCCCGGCCGGGCGCGCACGCGCTCGACGGCGGCGCGGCGGGCGCGCCCGTCCGCCGACGGGTCGTAGTCGGCGGCGCCGTCGACGCCGAGCCGCCCGAGCGCGCGCCAAGCGAGGTGGCGCACGGCCGGATAGTCGTCGCCGGCCATCGTTTCGAGGAGCGCGCCCACGCGCGTCGCGCGCGCCGCGGGACCGAGCGGCACCTGCTCCCGCCCGAGCGCGTCGGCCGACACGGCGCGCGTGACGGAATCGCCCGAGAAGAGCGCCTCGAGCGGCCCGGCCGTTTCGGGCACGCTCGGGGTCGTCCCGCCCCACAGCCGCGCGCGCATCGTCGCGGCCCAGACAGGCGTCTCGCCGACATGACACCCTGTGCACGCGTCGGGGCGGCCCGCCGCCGCGGCGCGGGCCGGATCTGGAACCTCGATGCGGTGACTGCGGTGAACGTCGAGCACGCCATAGACGACGCGCGGCATGTGGCAACCCACGCAGCGCGCGCCGTCGCTCGCGGCCTCGTGGTGCGTGTGCCCGGTCGCCGCCGCGCCGTCGGCCAGCGTCGTGTGGCACCGCGTGCACATTCCGTCCGCCGCCGCGCCCCGCGGGCCGTCCCGCAGCTGTCCCCGCGGCTCGCCCTCGTGCATGCCGTGACAGGTCGTGCACGTGAGCGACCCTTCTTGCGCGCAACGCGACTGAAGCAGCCCCTGATACTCGTAGGCCGTGAGCCGCGGCGTGCCGTCCGCCCAGAAGCGCGGCGCGAACGCCGCCGGAGCGCCGCCGACCAGCGTGTCACGCCACAAAGGCTCCGTCGTGAACGCGAGATCGTCGCCAGGCACGAAGGGATCGCCGTGCGCCATGAACGGCGCGACATCGGCCGCGAGGCGTTGCCCGTGGCAGCGGCCGCACACGTCCGCCGCGCGCGCGGGCGACAGGCGCGCCGGGTTGACGATCGTCGGATCGGCCGCGCTCCGCGCCCACAACCAGAGCCGGCGGAAAGGATCGGCGTTCGCGCCCACGTGCGCCGCACCGGGCCCGTGACAGGCCTCGCAGGCGATGCCGAGCTCGGCCGTCGTCGTGTCGAACCGCCCCGTCGCCGGGTCGAAGCGCGGATTGGGCCCGACGTTGTGGCAAAAGACGCAGTTGTCGTTCCAGCGCGTAACGTGCCTATCGAACACGGCACCGCCGAACACGGGCCGCCCCGCCGCCGAAGTCTCCCTGTCGTCCGAGAACAGGAAGGCGCCCGTCATGGGAAACCACCGCTTCTCCTCGACGTGCCACGCGACGGGCAACCGCCAGTACGTGTCGGCCTCCTTCGCGAGGTACTGCTGATACCGGCGCGAGCCCACGGTGCGCGCGACAGTCACCGATCGCGCCGCGCCACCGTCCCGCGTGAATGTCATGCGAAACCCACCCGCACCGTCGCGATCCATTCGCGTAACGACGCCCCCCGTCCGCAAGGTCGCGCCGTCGAACGCCCCGAGCACGCTGGCGGGCGTCGCCTCCGCCGTCATCGTCCGGTGAAACGTCCGGTGCCAGCTCCGATAATTGTCCCCATGACAGCCCCCGCAAACGTCCGATCCCACGAACCCCACCCCGTGCAGATCGCGCGCCGTCGCCAACTCCCTCCGCAACGCCCGAACCTTAACGACGCCCGCAACGAGCAGGATGAGTCCGATCGCGGCGAAAGCCCGGCCCAAGCCCGCATCCTAATCCCCACGGCGCCAAAGCGAGCATCGCGAGCGCGTCCAAGCCCGCGGAGGCCCGGCTTCGCCGCGCCGGGCTCAACACAAGTGGGGGGGCCCGCGGGGGGGGTCGAAGACCCTCCCGCGCTCACATGCGCTTGTTCGCGAGCGTCAGCCCACTCTTGGCGCTGGCGTTTCCGGGATCGAGCCGGAGGGCATCCTCGTAGGCCTTGGCGGCTTCCTTGAAGTGACTCAGCCGGAAGTTGGCGTCACCTTGCAACACGCGCGCGCGCACGCCGCCGCCGCGCTCGGCGGCGAGCTGGGCAGACTTCACGGCCTGGGTGTAGTTCTTCTCCTGGAACGAGATCTCGGCGAGACCGACGAGCGCCGGGCCACGGTCTCGCTTGGATTGGGTCAGCTTCTCGAAGATGCTGCGCGCCTCCGGGAAGCGCTCGGCGTGCAGGAGGCGCTCACCCTCCTTGAGCAGTTTGTTGCTCTCGGCCGCCGACGGCGCTGCGGGCGCGCGACGGCCCTTGCCGCCGCGGCGATTCGAGGCTTCTTTCTCGGGCTCTGGCGCCCCGACCTCGCCCTCTCCCTCGGCCGCCGCGGCCTCGGCCGGCGCGGCCTCGACCGGCGGCGGCGACGGGGGAGGCGCGACGACGGCGGGCGCCACGACGGGCGGTGGCGCAACGGCCACCGGCGCCGACGCGTGCGGGTGCCTCGATGAGAGGCCGCCCACGACGAGAAACGCGATGACGAGGCCCGCGAGGCCGCCAGCCGCGATGACGACCTTCTTGCGCTCGAGCATCTGCAGGCGCGTCAGCACGCTCGACGACTGCGTCGGCGAAGGCGGCGCCGTGTGACTCGTGGACGCCGCCCCCGACTCCGCGGCGTCGAAGAAGTCGAGGTCGATCTTGCCGATGCTCGGGTAGGCCATCCCGCCCACGTCGAGCAGCGCGCGCCCGAGCTCCTCCATCGACTGTGGCCGTGCCGCCGGATCCTTGGCGAGCGAGCTCATGATGATCGCCTCGACGGAGGACGGCACGTCCTCGCGCAGGCTCGAAAGCGGCGCTGGCAGCGTGTTCGCCTTCTTGTGGAGGATCTCCATGAAATTCGAGCCCTCGTAGGGCGGCTTCCCCGAGAGCATCTCGTAGAGCAACCCGCCCGCCGCGTAGACGTCCGAGCGCGGATCCGCGGGCCGTCCCGCCGCCTGCTCGGGCGCCATGTACTCGGGCGTGCCCATCGTCATGCCCGGGTGCGTGAGCCGCCGCGGCGTCTTGCCGTCGGCCGACTTTTCGTCCTCGCCGTCGACGCCGCTCTTGGCGATGCCGAAGTCGAGCACCTTGACGAAGTCGCGCTGCCCGTCGCGCAAGAGGATGAGCACGTTCTCCGGCTTGAGGTCGCGGTGGATGACGTTGACCTGGTGCGCCGCCTGCAGCGCCCTGCAGATCTGTCCTCCGATGTGCAGCGCGCGCCGCAGGTCGAGCTTCCCTTCTTTGTAAATCAGCTCCCCGAGCTCGATGCCCTCGAGGTACTCCATGACGAAGAAGAACGCGCCGTCCGGCGTCGTGCCCGAGTCGGTGACGTCGACGACGTTCGGGTGCGAGATCTTGGAGGCCGCGCGGGCCTCGCGCCGCAGCCGCTCGACGAGATCGGGCGTCTGGCTGTAGGCGGGGTGGAGGATCTTGAGCGCGACGCGTTTGCCGATGTCGGTGTGCTCGGCCTCGTAGACGCGCCCCATACCGCCCTCGCCGCACAGACGCCGCACGAAGTAACGGCCGCCCACGACCGTCCCGACGACGGCGGCCGACATCCCCGTCTGGCTCGGCCGATCACCGAGGGTGATCTCGTCGGTCTTTTTGGCGTCGCCGAGGGCCTGGGTGCTCGTGCGCTTGTCGAGCGCCTTGTCGTGCCGGGTCGGGCCCGCGATGAGCGTGCCGCGCTCGGCGCGCGCGGCGTTGTCGGCGCCGGCGGCCTTGGCGGCGCCCGCGGACAGCTTGAGCCCGAGCGGCGGCGGCGCGACGGACGGCGCGGGCGGGACCATCGTGTTGCGCGGCCCGCCCGCGGGAGCCGGCGGTGGGGGTGAAGCAGGCGCCATGGCCGCGCGGGGCGCCGCGCCCGAAGAGAACCACGCGCGCGCCGTCCTCGCGAGCTCTTCGCGCTCGAGGCGCTCGCTCTCGATGTCTGCGGCGTAGAGGTCCTTGAGGAACGAGGCGACGCGCATCGAGTCCATCCCGGGCGCCGTCTGCGCCAGATACGTCGCGAGATCCTGGCGCAGCTCCTCGCAGCTCGCGTACCTGTCGGCGAGCTTGGGCGCGAGCGCCTTGAGGGCGATGCGATCGAGCTCGGGCGGAACGCGCGTCGCCCGCTTCGACGGCGCGACGACCTCGGGGTCGCGCACGCGGCGAAGGAGCTCCTCGGCCGTGATGGCGTCCTTGCCCGCGCCCGGCGGCTTGCCCGACGGGAAGAGCTGCCGCCCCGTCAAGAGCTCCCACAGGATGATCCCCGCGGCATACAGATCGGTGCGCGCGTCGGGCTGCTCGCCGCGCGCCTGCTCCGGGGACATGTAGCTGACCTTGCCGTAGATGATGCCCGGCGCGGTCTTCTCCATCTTGAGCGTCGACGCCGCGAGACCGAAGTCCGTGAGCTTGACCTCACCGCTGTACGAGAGCAGCACGTTGGGCGGCGACACGTCGCGGTGCACGAGCTTGATGTCGCTGAACGTGTGCGCGTAGTGCAGCCCGCGCGCGAGCTCCTTCGTGAGGTGAACGGCGACGTCGATCGGAAAGGCGATGCCCTTCTTCGCGCAGCGGTTCCACGTCGCGCGCAGATCCTTGCCCTCGATGAAGTCCATGGCGAGGTAGATCTCGCCCGCGACCTGACCCGAGTCGAAGACGGGCACGAGGTTGCCGTGCGACAGGCGCACGACGACCTTGGCCTCGTCTCGGAAGCGCTGCAAATACTCCTTGTCGGCCAGGTGCGGGAGCACCGTCTTGATGACGCAGAGCTTCGCCGAGTCGTCCGGCCCGGACAGAGCCAGGTAAAGCGCTCCCATCCCCCCGCGCGCGAGAGGCTTGAGCAGCAGATAGTTTCCGAACCGACGCGGAAAGTCGTTCATGTCACGCCGACCCACGGGAGGACCCGGGGCGGCCTTTCCACCTTTGGCCCCTTCTGGGAATACCAGCGCGGAATCTTGCGTGTGCAATCTTAACAGGTTGGTCGCCCGAAGGGGGGACCGGCCCCCGCCCCGACCTCCGTGATAGAGTGGCGAATCGAGGGCCAGCCCTTTTTCCCTTCCGGGCCGGAGGTGGCGAAATGCCGGGCGAGCACTTGCTCGTCATCGACGACAGTCCGACACTTCTAAAGGTGGTGGAAAGCACCCTCACGCGGGGCGGTTATCGCGTGGACACGGCCGCGGACGGCGCGGCGGGCCTTTTGCTGGTGCGCGGCTCTCCCACCGTTCCCGACCTCATCCTCCTCGATGGGGTGATCCCGGGGAGCGATTCGGCGGAGATCTGCCGCCAGCTCGCCGACGACGAAGCCCTCGCGCGCATTCCCGTCGTCATCATGGCCAGCAAGGGCGACGATCTCGAGGCCCGCTTCGCGCGGGCGCCCAACGTCGTCGACTACATCAGCAAGCCCTTCTCGCCCGACGCCCTCCAGGCCGTCGTCTCCCACGTCGTCGCGAGCCGGGCCGCCCGGTCCGTCCCCGACGTGCGCACCGACAAGGAACCCAGCACGGGCCCCACGCCCGCCAGCCGCGCCGCGGTCGCCGAGGCGCTGTCGCGGTCGTCGGCGCCCGAGGCCACGACCACGGTGCTGGGCGGCTACGCGCTCGCCGGCGATCTGTCGGTCGTGTCGCTCGGCGAGGTGTTCTCGATGCTCAAGGAGCACGCGCAGTCGGGCGTCCTGCGCGTCGTCAACACGGCGACGCGGGCGCAGGTCGAGCTCTGCTTCAACGAAGGACGCATCGACTTCGCGGGCGCCGTGGGCGTCGCCGACGAGTTCCTGCTCGGCCGGTTCGCCGTCGCGCGCGGGGACCTCACGGCGGCGGCTGTCGACGCCGTGCTCGAGGAGCGCCGCCGCGCCCCGACGAAGCCGCCGCTCTTCGGCGCGGATCTCGTGGCGCGCGGCCTGCTCACTGAGGCGCAGCTCAGGCGCGCCATGGTCCGGCAGACGAGCGAGCTCGTCTACGAGACGCTGCGTTGGACGCACGGGTTCTTCCAGCTCAAGCGCGCGACCGACGCCGACGACGCCGCGGCGCTCGTGACGCTCGCGCGGAGCGCCGCCCTCGACATCAACGTCGACCGGCTCCTCCTCGAGGGCTACCGGCGCGTCGACGAGTGGCGCGTCATCGAGCGCGTCGTCGACAGCTTCGACCGCGTGTTCGTGCGCGACGAGAGCAAGGTCAACGACCTGCCGCGCGGGACGTTCACGCGCGAGGAGCTGGCCGTGCTCGAGCGCGTCGACGGCCGCCTCACGGTGCGCGAGATCGTGCGCGCGCTGCGCCTCGGCTCGTTCGACGTCTCGAAGGTCCTCTTCCGCCTCCTGCGGACCAAGCTCATCCGTGAGCGCGTCGAGCCGGTCGCGACCTAACTCGCGCTGAGGGCCAGGTTGGGGTTCTGGTCGGAGCGGAGGAGCTTGTAGCCGAGGCCGCGCACCGACTGGAGGCGCTCGCCGAGGCGCCCCATCTTCGTGCGCAGGTTGAGGACGTGGGTGTCGACGGTGCGGGCGCGCCCGACGTGGCGGTAGCCCCATACGCGCGAGAGCAACTCCTGGCGCGTGAATACGCGGCCGACGCGATCGACGAGAAAGCGCAGGAGCTGGAACTCGTACGGCGTGAGGCCGAGCGGCTGCTCGGCGATGAAAGCCTGGCGGATCTCGCAGTCGAGCGTCATCTCGCCGTAGCGGATCTGCAGCGGCGAGCCCGGCCGCTTGTCGCGAGCGTGGAGCTGCGCGAGCCGCGCCGTGAGCTCCTCGGCGTTGACGGGCATGAGGATGAAGTCGTCGGCGCCCGTCTCGGGGTCGAGGCCCGAAACACGTCCCACTTCGACGCAGACGAGCACGCGCGCCGAGAGCAGCTCGGGGCGCGCGCGCAGCCGCTTGATGGCGTCGCGCCCGATCTCGAGGTGCGGCCCCGCCTCGACGACGGCGATATCGGCGGGCGGTCCCTTGCGATCGAGCTCCGCGAAATCGTAGCCAGCGACGAGCACCTGGTGACCCATGTTGCGCAGGATCGTCGCCGGGGCATCCGGCCGGACATCGTTCTGCCCGCGGTCCAGTGTGACGACGACGATTCGAAGCGGAGATCCGACGGAGCGCATTGGGGTTTTTGCCGGAGCAAGCCCTGCTCCGGCATGCCCAACATAGTCGAGCGCCGGTTAACCCGTCGTTTCCGCGTCGTGCATTCTATGTAACATGCGACCCGCCGGGCCGGGGCCGCCGGACCTGGGCCTCAAAAGACGGTCCAGCGCTTGGGCAGGAAGTACTCTTCGTAGACGCGCAGCGCGTAACGGTCGGTCATGCCCGTGATGAAGTCGGCAATGGCACGCGGCAGCCCGTCGGAGTCCGGAACGCCCTTCGGCCAGTGCTTGGCGCGGAACTCGTCAGCGTGGGCGTGGAAGTAGGCCCACAGCTCCGAGATGATCCGCTGCGCCTTCTCGAACTCGCCGCGAATCTCGGGGCGCTCGTAGACGGTCTCGTACAAGAAGTCGCGCAGCGCGATGAGCGCGTCGAGCACCTCGTCGCTCATGCGAATCTGCCGCTTCTCCTCGAGCCGCGACGACGAGACCATGTCGCCCACCATGCGCGCGATGCGATCGCTGTGCGTCGCGCCGAGGATCGCGAGGATGTCCTTCGGCACCGTCGTGAGGTCGACGACGCGGCCGCGCACGGCGTCGTCGAGGTCGTGATTGACGTACGCGACGATGTCGGCGATGCGGACGATCTGCCCCTCGAGCGTCATCGCCATGAGGTTGGCGTTGTC
>DASXOE010000138.1:0-4271 GCA_036494575.1 Polyangia bacterium
GCTAGAAGCTCGGCAAAAACGTGACGAGGAGCGTGAACGGGAGCCGCGGCAGGGCGGGCGTGTCGGCGGCGTGGAGGCAGGAGGTGGCGCCGCTGCGCTTGAGGGGCACGGCGACGTCGATCGACAGCAGCTGCTGGTGGACGCCGAAGGCGTCGTGGAGCACGCGGAAGCTGTAGCCGACGTCGGAGAAGACACGGTCTCGAGAAAAGCCGTAGTCCCCGCAGGTCGTGATGGCGGCCGCGTCGGCGAACAGCGTGCCCGCGAGCGCGCGCACCGTCGTGAAGTGCAGGAGGTTCCAGTCGAGCGCCGTGAGGTAATCGTCGCGCAGCTGGATGCGGCCGATGACGTTGGCGCGCGCGAGCAGGTCGGCGGGCAGGTAGCCGCGCAGGCCGCCGAGGCCGGCGGCGTCCACCATCTGGCTGCGCAGACGCAGCGGACCGAAGGCAGCGGCCGCCGAGACGTCGATGCCCAGCACGTGCCCCGGCAGCACCTCGAAGAGGCGCAGCGCCTCGGCGCCCGCCGTCACCTGCGACAGGCGCTCGCCGTTCTCGAGCAGCGTGAGCGCGTAGTCGACGCCGGCGTCGAGCCCGACGGCGTGCCACGGATCGATGAGGTAATCGCGCGTGTCGTGGTCGAGGCCGAAGCCCGCCGAGACCCGGTAGCCGGGCTGCGGCGCCTCGCCGAGCTGCAGGCCGAAGGACGGATCGAGGCGCGACGCCGACAGCGCGCCGGCGAGCGCGCTCGTCGTGCGGTTGCGATCGGCCTGCGGGCCGAAGAACCAGTCGTATGCGGCGCCGAGGCCGATCGTCGTCGCCTCGGTGTGATAGGCGCGGAACAGCAACGCGTGGCGCAGGTCATGCTGCGGCTTGAGCTCGAAGGCGGCCTCGAAGCTCGCGGTGAGCTGGGTCACGTTGAGCAGCGCGCCGAAGCCTTCGTAGATGAAGCGCCAGCGCGGCGGCTCGCGGTTGTCGTAGCGTGGATCGTCGGACGGCCGCAGCGATCCCGCGGACGTTTCGACGAGCCGCCCGCGGGGATCGATCTCGACGGACGCCAGGCCCGCCGGCAGATCGGCCTCGAGCGTCGCGCGCCGGCCGCGCGCCGTCCAGAAGAGCGTGCGCGTGCCGCCCGCGCGATCGTCGACGCGGATCTCGACGGGCTCGAGGATGTCGTCGCCCTCGCGCGCCACGTCGATCGCGACGTGGACGGCGGCGCCGGCCGCGCCGCCCACGCGCGGCCCGACCTTGACGCCCACGAGCCGGTAGTTGACGCGCGGGCGCGGCCCGAGCCACTGCGTCCAGAACCACCCGAGATCGGCGCCGAAGATCTCGGCGGCGGCGCGGCGCAACGGCTTGCCGGTGCCGAGGACCTCGCGCGGCAGACGGGTCATGCCAGCGGGGCCCAGCAGATCGAGCAGCTTATTGTAGACGAGGCGCGGGCTCGGCTTCGGGCTCGCGAAGCGGCGCACGTCGTCGCGGACGAAATCCGCGTCTTCCACGTCGCCGAAGTAGGTGGCCGACGAGGCCACGAGGGGCGCGTACATGAGCTGGTCGACGGCGGGGATGAAGTCGATGGGGCGCAGGAGATCCTTGGCGAACTCGATCTTCTTGAACTCGCGCAGCGTGAAGACGTCGAGCAGATAGGAGGCGAGGACCCCCGCGGCGAGGTCCCGATCTTCGGGGGCCTCGCGGCGCGCGAGGGCGCCGTCGAGCGCCGCGAGGAACACGGCGCGCACGAGCTCGAAGCGGTGATATTTGCGCAGGCGCGCCACCGGGAAGATGCCGAAGATCTGGTCCGAGACGAGGATGACATCCCCGTGCACCTGCACGAGCTCGTGGCGCAGCGGCGCTTCGATGAGCGTGAGTTGGGGCCGCGCGGCGGCGAGGCCCTGGTCGGAGAGGAACTGGAGCGCGAGCCGCGCCGCCTCGAGCACGAGGCCGGGGATGTCCTCGCGCACGTAGGGCAAAGGTTGGCCCTCGCTGTCCGGGGGGCGGGCCTTCCGGTGCAGATACTCGACGTGCACGCCGCCCGCGTCGAGCGACGCCGCGCGGAATGCGCGGTCGGTCACGATCGTGGGGTAGGGCACGTCCGCGGTCGTCACCGTCACGGGCTCCCCCGCGCGCCGGGGCAAGAGGTTCCCGTCGACGACGAGGGTCAGGTTCTCGGGCGCGCGCACGGTGACGCGCGCGTCCACGCGGTCCGGCGCCGCCCGGAGGTCCCAGCCGCCCGTGCCGAGGTGCGCCGGCGTCGGGTAGAAGCCGCCCATGAGCCGGCAGCGGGGGCCGTCGCAACCGAACCCGCCGAAGCGGCGCGGCAGCGTCGTCTCGAAGGCGATTTCGAGCGTGACGTTGCCGCCCGGCTGCAGCGGCGCGGGCAACGCCACGCGCGCCAGCGTGCGCGCGCCCGCGTCCGTGTCCTCGATCGTGAACGTCAACGGAGCGCCGTCCATGCGCACGTCGCCGATCTCCATGGCCGCCGGCGAGAACAGCCCCGGGTAGAGCCAGTGGAAGCTCACGTCGCCCAGCGCCGCCGGGCGCGCGCTGAGGTGGTTGGGGTAGAGCCAGAGCGGCACGGACGTCAGCGTTTCGGCGCTCGTGTTGCGGATGCGGAGCCGCGCCCGCCCGTAGAGGGGCCCGCGCGCGGGGTCGAGCGTCACGTCGAGCGTGACCTGATCGTCGGCGGCCGCGCTGGCGCGCGACGTCGCCGCCAGGGAGAGGGCGAGCGTGACGAGGCCGAGCGCGCGGCCGGCCCGGGGCGACCTCAGGGGCCGAGCTCGGGAGAGGTGTCGGGCGGCAGGTCGGCGCCGGGCGAGGCCGGTCCCGTCGAGGTCGCCGCGTCGCCCGTCGACGGCACGTCTACGTCGCTGTAGTCGACGCCCGGCTTGCGCACATACGCCGTGATGGGCTTCTTCACGGCGCCCATGACGCGACCTTCGAGCACGTTGACCGCCACGGGCTCATCGAGCTCGTAATAGTACCCGCGCGTCGTGAGCTCGTAACGATAGACCTTGCCCTCGACCTCCAGGCGCTTCTTGAGGCTGAGAGGGACGTTGCCCTGACGCGTGAAGCGCCGGTGCCGCAGCACGAAGTCGTAGAGCCGCACGGCGCGGTTGTTCACGAGCCGGTGACACCCGTGCGAGAAGCGCCGCGCGATGGACGTGTAGTCGTCCGAGCCGTGCGTTCGGATCTGGTTGTCGAACCCGCCCCGCCTGGGATCGACGTGGATGGCGAGCACGAGGCCGTAGGCCGACTGGAAGCCCGGCCCCATGACGTCCTTGTTGACGAGGGTGACAGGGCCCACGTTGCGGTCGAGGACCTTGCGGGTCAGCAGATCCTTCGCGGGCGTGCCGTCGGGCGGGATCCACACGGGCGCCGCGACGATGTTTCGCCACACGCGCGGCCCCACGTCTGAATTCTTGTACTTCATGTAGACGTGCCCGTCGGCGTGCACCTCGCTGCGCCACGACCCGATCGTCGTGCGCCACCAGCACAGCGGGATCTTCTGCCCGCGCCACTGCGTGAACAGCGTGAGGTGCGGATAGTGGTCGCGCCGCTGGACGATGGGGCGCCCGCGCGCGTCGAAGGGCACGTCGTACCAGACGTCGCCCCGATCGATCTCTACGGTGAGCGCCATCGGCGACGCGGCGTAGTACCCGGGGAGCGGCGGCGGCGCGAAGGCGACGTGGAGCGTGGCGAGGCCGGCCTTGTGCGCGCGCAGGAACGCCACGACGTCCTCGGGCGTCGCGACGCCGATGGCGGCCAGCAGCGCCTTGACGTGGTCGCCGATGAGGTCGGGCACGAGGTGCGGCACGCCCCTGTCGTCGCGATAGGTGGGCGGGTTCCGGCGGCGGGCCTGGTTGATGGAGCCGTCCTCGACGATGCCCGCGGCGTCGGCGACGCGCTCGGCGAGGACGCGGCGGAAGTCGTCGAGGAGCAGCGCGCGTGGGGGCTCGAGCAGCGCGCCCAGCGTCTCGCCGCCGAGCATGCCCCACCCGAAGACGTCGTGCTTGCGCTCCCACGTCGCGAGCGCCTCGTGCGTCGGCAGGTCGTACTGCCCGTCGACGAAGCGGCTCCTCGGCCCCAGCAGCCCCTCGCAGGTCATGCGCGCCTGCAGCGCGCGCACGGCGCGCAAGCGCGCTTGCCCGCGCAGGTAGCGATCGACGCGTCCCCGCGCCTTGGGATCCGCGCGCAGCGCCGCGAGCACCTCCTCGCGCGTGGGCGCAGGGCGGGGCGCGCCTGCCGCCGTGGCGCCCGCCGCCGCGCCACCGTCCGGCG
>DASXOE010000139.1:0-57835 GCA_036494575.1 Polyangia bacterium
TGCCATCTCCCAACAACCCTTGGAGCGCCCCGACGATCGCATCCTTCCCGAATCCGTAGCTCGAGGACAGCGTCCAGCAGACCTCGCACAGCACAATCTGCCCGAGAAAGACCGGTTCACCGCGCGCCTCCGCTGCGCGGAAGATGCGTTCGACGATCGTGGATTGCCGGGCGTCGTCGTGGGTCAGATGGCGAACGACGAGGTTGCTATCGGCCGCGATCATCGACCGCGGTGCTTCTTTGCGAAGTGTCGCGCGATCCCCGCGTCCAGCTCCTCCGCGGTTGGAGCTTTCCACCCCGGCGGCAAGTAGCGGTGAAGGATGCCGCTCGATGAGCGCGACGGCCTCGCTGCCCGCATTTGAACCTGCCCCTTCTCGACGCTGAACTCGACGCCGTCACCTCGGTTCAAACCCAGGGTCCGCCGCACGGTCTTCGGCACCGTGATCTGCCCTTTGCTCGAGAGCCTCGCGACCACCTTCATGTGCCTTACTTTAGCATAGAAAGTAAGGAGGGCGAACTGCGCAAGCCCACTTGGGGTCTTCGGTCTCTCGCTGTTGTCAAGCAGAGGAGGCTTCCCACCCATCCATGATGCGCGACAGCGCCGCGACGATCGCCCTTGACCGACGCGTCCGCTCTGCCATCCTGGATCTCGAACCTTCTGCGCGGTTCGATACCGGAGAGAGATTCTTTTCCCTACAAGATCGCACTAGGGAGCCGCCCCTGGCCGATGGATGTGCACGCCCGCTCGTCGGGAAGCCCGATGCGGTCATCTCAGTGGCTCCCCCCTTATGAAAGTAGGGGCACAGAATTCTCTCCGACCGGCCAGCGCGGATGGTTCGCTACATTCAAGCGTGAATGCTGGTCATCCAGCGCTTCATCCAGCGCTTCGTGCGATGGCAAAGCCCATCTTTCGCGCCGCCGCCGACATTCGGTCGTCGTAGGACGCGATCTCCACCGTCTGTCGTTGACCGCGCAAGAAATCCGCTGAAGCGAGATGGAGAGCATCCAGTGTGCGTACGGGAACCGGGAATGGCTCCAGCGCTCGGGTCAGGACTGTCGGAGTCAGCTCGAGGATGGCCAGGTGCCCGAGGAGCGTCCGCACCGCTGCCCCGTGACTGCCAGCCAAGCCGCGCGCGTGGAGGCGGTTCCAAAGCTCGTATTCGATGAGGCGGCTCGACACCAGAACCTCTGTCCACAGTTGGTCCGGGGGATGGCGATCCTCGGCGAGCAGATGCGACAGCGCGACCGAGGTGTCGAGATAGATCATCGTTCGGCCCGGTCGTCCCCCAGCTCCGCCAAGAGCTTTGCGGCGGACGCGACCGGCAACCGAGGCGGCGGGCGATCGGCACGCAGCGCGGGAGCTGTCAGCCACCCTTGGCGGACTGCCTCGGCGAGGAACGCGTCAGCGACCGGCACGCTGCGACCTTCACGCGGCGGAATCAGCTCGGCGACCACCCGGTCGCGATCGGTCACGAGCACGGTCTCGCCGCCGCTGGCGAGCCGGAGATACTCGCTGAGCTTGTTTTTGAGCACTTTCACGCCGACGGAGCGCATGGCATAAAGGTAGCCCCTTGTAGCTACCTTGTCAAAGAGCGTACCGACCGCCCGGCTGAGGGGTCTCGTCAGTAGGCGAACCTTCGGACGCTGACGTTCATGACGATGCCGAGGGCGACCATCGTCGTGAGGAGGCTCGAGCCGCCGTAGCTGATGAGGGGCAGCGTCACGCCCACGACGGGCAGGATGCCGGTCACCATGCCGATGTTGATGGCGACGTGCCAGAACAGCATCGCCGCCACGCCCACGCACACGGTGGCGCCGAAGCGGTCGCGCGCCTCGCTCGCGATCTTGAGCACCCACAGGATGAGGAACGTGTAGAGCAGCAGCACGACCATGCAGCCGAGGAAGCCCCACTCCTCGGCCCACACGGCGAACGGGAAGTCGGTCCAGAGCGCCGGGAAGTGACGCAGGCGGATCTGCGTGCCGTGCATGAAGCCCTTGCCGAGGAAGCGCCCGGACCCGATGGCGTTGAGCGCCTGGCGCGTCTGGTACGCGCCCTCGGACGTCGGGTTGAAGAAGGCCTCGACGCGCTTGCGCTGGTACTCGTGCAAGAGGTGCTGGTAGACGGGGAAGGCCGCGATGACCGCCATGCCGACAATGGCGACGAGCGTCTTCACCTTGAGGCGCGCCGTCAGCATGATCGTGAAGAAGATCGCGAGAATGAGGAAGGCCGTCCCGAAGTCCGGCTGCTTGGCGATGAGCGACGCGGGGAGGCTCACGATGAGCACGGGGATCGCGAGGTGGCGCCACGAGCGGCCCTCGAGCGCGGGCGAGTCGTTGAGGTACTTGCCGAGCGCGAGCACCGTGAGCACCTGCATGATCTCCGACGGCTGGACGTGGAGCGGCCCGAGGTCGAACCAGCGCCGCCCGCCGCCCACCATCTTGCCGAAGGCGAGGACGCCCACGAGCAGCGCCAGGCCCGTGCCGTAGAAGACGTAGGAGAGGCGGCTGATGAGCCGGTAATCCAGCGTGGCGACGCCCACGAAGATCGCCGCGCCGAGCGCGAGCCAGGAGACCTGCTGCGTGAAGAGGTGCGACTCCCGATCGTGGACGGCGCTCCAAAGGTTGAGCAGCCCGAGCGCCGCTATGGCCGCCGCCGACAGCGTCAGCGTCCAGTCGAACCTGAAGCGGACCTTGCGCCAGGAGACGATGCGCATTAGCGCGTCGTCTCCTGCACTTCGATGACAACGATCCGCATCAGCGGGCTTCCTCGGCCTGGGGCGGCTCGGGCTTGTCGGGCACGGAGAAGTCGAGCCTCATCGGGGGCGCTTCGCCGAGTGGCGCAGGCTTGGCGCGCGCGGCCCTCGGCTTCGCGGGCGCGCGAGCCGTGGGCTTCGCGGGCGCGTCGGCCGGCACCGCGGGCGCGACTGTCGCAGCCGGCGCCATCACCGCCGCCGGCGCCGCGGGAACCGGCGCCTCGGGCTCGCTCGCCGCGTCGGGCTCGGCGACGCGGGGCTTGCGTGGCGGGGCGGGCGCGCTCGCCTCCTCGCCCATGGGCACGATGCCGCCGCGCCGGCGGGGCAGACCCAAGTGCGGTGCGTTCTTGTCGGCGGGCGCCACGGTGTCGAAGTAGTTGTTGACGATCTCGACGGCGAGCGGCGCCGCGACCTCGCCGCCGTGGCCGCCGTGCTCGACGAGCACGGCGAGCGCAATGCGCGGCCGCCCCGCGGGGGCGAACCCCACGAACCACGCGTGCTCGGTGCCCTCGTAGCTGCCCTCCGAGTCGGCGTGCCGCCCATGGACCTGCGCCGTCCCGGTCTTGCCCGCGATCTCGATCTCCTTGGAGCGCACCTTGAACGCCGTGCCCTTCGGCTCGTTGACGACGCCCACGAGCGCCTGGCGCACGAAGGCCAGGTTCTCGGGCGAGACCGCGATCTCGCGCCGCACGCGCGGCGGGAACTCCTCGAGGATCTGCCCGTCGGGCGCCTCGACGTGGTCGACGATCTGCGGCAGCCAGAGCTTGCCGCCGTTCGCGATGGCGGCGTAGAGCGCCGCCATCTGCACGAGCGTCACGCGCGTCGAGCCCTGCCCGATGACGGCGTTGAGCGCGTGCCCGACCTGGAAGCCCTCGCTCTTGGGGTTCTCGCGCTTCTGCTCGCGGTACCAGGCCTCCGTGGGCACGAAGCCACCCTCTTCGCCGTTGATGCCGATGCCCGTGGGCGCGCCGAGGCCGAGATCGGCGGCGTACTTCGCGAGCCGATCCATCATGCCGGGCCGCGCGCCGAGCTCGTAGAAGTAGACGTTGCAGCTCTGCACGATGGCGTCGTAGAGGGCGACCACGCCGTGCGTCTTCGTGCAGTGGAAGCGACGGCGGCCGATCTCGTAGTAGCCGTGGCACTTCGTGCGCTCCTCGGGCGTCACGAGCTGGTCCTCGAGCGCCGCCAGCGCCGAGACCGCCTTGAAAGTCGAGCCTGGGAAGTAGGTCTCCGTGAGCGTCTTGTCGCGCAGCGGGTGGAAGCGGTCCGTGAGGATGCGCTGCTCGGCGTCCGGCGTGAGGTGCCCCGACATCTCGTTGGGATCGAACCCCGGCTTCGACACCATGGCGAGCACGCGGCCCGTGTCGACGTCGAGCACGACGGCCGCCGCGGCCGAGGCGCTCCGCAGCGCGCGCTCCGTGATGCGCTGCACGTCGGCGTCGAGCGTGAGCACGAGGTGATTGCCCGGCACGGCCGGCTGCGACGTCGGGCCGTCCGTGATCTCGTGGATGTCGGGCTTTGGCAGGCCGCGCCGGTCGAGGACGATCTTCTGGAAGCCGGCGCGCCCGCGCAGGTAGCCCTCCCACTGGCGCTCGATGCCCGTCCGGCCGATGAGATCGCCTGCGCGGTAGCCCTCGTCCTTCTTGGCGCGCAGCTCGTCGGCGGAGATCTCGTTCATGAACCCGAGCACGTGCGCCGCGAGCGCGCCCTGGGGATACGACCGGCGCGGCACGGACACGATCTTGATGCCGGGGATCTCGAGCCCCGTCTCGATGGCGGCCATGGCCTCGCGGGAGATGTCCTCGGCGAGCAACACCGGTCGCTCCTTCTCGCGCGCCGATGGCGCCGCGTCGCCCGCCGCGGTGCCCTGGACGCGCTCCCACACGTCCATGGCCTCGTCGCCGTTCATGCCCAGCGTCATGCGCAGGCGCGCGAAGGCCTCGGACGTCAGCAGGCGCGGCGTGACGTAGAGGTTGTACGAGGGCCGCACCGTCGCGAGCACGCGGCCCTTGCGATCGCGAATCTGCCCGCGCACGGCCGGCAGGATCTCCGTTCGCACGATGCTGTCCGACGTGAGCCGGTAGAAGCTGTCCCCCTCGACGACCTGCAGGTAGAAGAGACGGCCGGCGATGGCGCCGAAGACCACGAGCGTGATGAGGGCGAAGAACTTCGCCCGCCGCCGCATCTCCGGGAGCTCGGCGTCTTGCCCGGCTATTTCCATCATCGCAAGGACATGCCGTCACCGAGCGTGCGAGGCCCGCGAGAGAGGCCGACGCGGGAGCGAACCGTGTCGATCTTGCCGTCGATGCGGCGCAGAAGCCCGAGAACGAAGGGGCCGGCGAACGCCGTGAGCAGCGCCTCGACGGGCGCCTGGCGCAGGCCGCCGTAGCCGCCCTCGGGCGCGACCTGGGCGCGCACGACGACGATGAGCAACGCCGCGAGCAGGCTCGCGACGAAGGACGCCGCCGCGGCCATGACGATCCCCGTGACCGCGACGCGCACCGAGAGGGCGCGCGCGAAGACCGCCATGAGGACGAAGACGAAGGCGTGCACACCCTGGGGCGCGCCCGAGACGAGGTCGAGCAGGTACCCCGTCGCGAAGGCGACGATGGCCGCCGATGAGACGCTCCACTTGCCCGAGAGCCCGACGTGCATGACGACGAGCAGCCCCAGGCTGGGCGCCGCCATGCGCACGGGCACGAGCTCGAGCACCGTCGACTGCAAGATGAGCAGCAGATAGGCGACGACCAATGTGACGGCGGATCTCATTCGCGGCGATTCATCGATAGATCATGGGGCCGCGCGCGGGCGTGGCGTTCGAGCGGTGAGTCCCGGCGTCGGGATCGAGCGCGGGCGGCGGCGCGGCGACGACGAGCACCTCGGAGAGGCGCGCGAAGTCGACGTCGGGCGTGACCTCGACCTCCTGGAAGAGGCCGACCGCGCCCGGCAGGACCGCCGTGATGTGCCCCACGGACAGATCGCGCGGGAACGCCCCGCCGAGGCCGCTCGTGACGACCTTGTCGCCGACCTGCGCCGGGTTTCCGCGCGTGAGGTACTCGATGCTGCAGCGGTAGCCGTTCTCGCCGGACTTGCCGCGCAGGATGCCGCGGCCGCCCGTGCGCGGCACGACGACGTCGATCGCGGAGCGAGGATCGACGAGCAGCATGATGTCCGAGGTCGGACCCGAGACGTGGCCGACGCGCCCGACGACGCCCTCGGGCGTGAGCACGGGCATGCCGCGCTTGATGGCGCCCTCGCCGCGGTCGAGCTCGACGCGCGCGACGCGGAAGTACGGCGAGGCGTCGATGGCTATGATGCGCGCCGCGATCGTCTCGGCGGGCGTCTGGTCGCGCAGCCCCAGCAGGCGCTGGTAGCGGGCGCTCTCGTCGGCGAGGCGGCGCAGCCCGGCGACCTCGGCGCGCAGGCGCGCGTTCTCCTTGGCGAGCTCGTGGTTCTCGGCGCGCGCGTGCGCGAGCTCGACGAACCGGCCCGCGACGTTGGCGATGCCTCGCGCGACGTACGACATCACCGACTGCGACGGCGAGACCAGGCGCAAGATGCCGCGGTCGAGCGCCGACAGCTCGCCCGGGCTCTTGGCGCTCATGCGCAGCGCGACGATCGCGAAGAGCAAGGTCCCCGCGACGACCGCGCCCTCGCGCACGCGCTTGCTGCTCGACGTCATGCGGTTTCCATCCGACTCCAGCTGACCGCTGGCGACTCTGACCCGGCCCGGGGCCTACTGCAACGCCACTTCTCGCAAGAGCCCGAGCTCGTCGAGCGCGCGGCCCGTGCCGAGCACGACGGCGCACTCGGGCGAATCGGACACCATGACGGGTAGGCCCGTCTCCTCGCGGAGCATGACGTCGAGGTTGCGCAGCTGCGCCCCCCCGCCCGTGAGCACGATGCCGCGGTCGACGATGTCGGCGGCCAGCTCGGGCGGCGTGCGCTCGAGCACCGACCGCACGGCGTCGACGATCTGGTTGACCGGCTCCGACAGGGCCTCGCGCACCTCGTCGCTGTTCATGACGAGCGTCTTGGGCACACCCGCGACGAGGTCGCGGCCCTTGATCTCCATCGTCGTGACCTCGTCCGTCGCGTAGGCGTTGCCGATCTGCTTCTTGATGATCTCGGCGGTGCGCTCACCGACGAGCAGGTTGTACTTGCGCTTGATGTACGCGACGATCGCCTCGTCCATCTTGTCGCCGGCGACGCGGATCGACTTCGCGACGACGATGCCAGCCAGCGAGATCACGGCGACCTCGGTCGTGCCGCCGCCGATGTCGACGATCATGTTGCCCGACGGCTCGGTCACCGGCAAGCCAGCTCCGATCGCAGCCGCCATGGGCTCCTCGATGAGGTAGACCTCGCGCGCGCCCGCGGCGAGCGCCGAGTCGCGCACGGCGCGCTTCTCGACCTCGGTGATGCCCGAGGGCACGCCGATGATGATGCGCGGCTTTACGAGCGTGCGGCGGTTGTGAACCTTCGTGATGAAGTAGCGCAACATGGCCTCGGTGACCTCGAAGTCGGCGATGACGCCGTCCTTCATGGGGCGCACGGCCACGATGTTGCCGGGCGTGCGGCCCAGCATCTCCTTTGCCTCCTTGCCGACGGCCAGCACCTTCTTCGTGCCGTTCCCGGCGCGCTGGACCGCGACGACCGAGGGCTCGTTCGAGACGATGCCCTTACCCCGGACGAACGTCAGCGTGTTCGCCGTACCGAGATCGATGGCGAGGTCGTTCGAGAAAAGCCCGTAGACCCAATCAAGGAGCATGTGTTGTGCAGCCGACTCGGTCCAATTGGTACCCCCGGTGAGGACCCCGCAGGCGAGATGAAGTTTTGTAACACACATCCGCCCAGTCCGATAGGGCACCCCGGCCGTATGTGATAGATTTCGCCCGCATTTGGGCGCCCGGCTCGCCGGTCGCTCGCTGCCCGGATCGCGTTTTTGTTCCTCACTCGTCGTCCGTCTTCCCCCTCGTCCACTCATCGGAGGCCCCCAGCATGCTCGAGCAGATGCGCAAATCGTCGCAGTCGCTGCTCATCTACGTCCTCTTCGGGATCGTGATCGCGGTGTTCATCATCAACTTCGGTCCTCAGTCGCGCGGCGGCAGCTGCGAGTCGACGATGGCCAATGACCACTACGCGGCCAAGGTCTCGGGGCAGCTCGTCACGCGGAACGACTTCCGCTACGGCTTCCTCGTCCTCGGCGGCGCGCAATACCCGGCGCAGATGGCGAAGCAGCAACATCTCAAAGAGACCGTCATGGACAAGCTCATCGAGCGCGAGCTGCTGGCCGCCGAGGCCGAGCGCCTCGGCTACGTCATCAGCGACGAGCAGGTCGAGGATCAGATCGGCGAGGCCAAGCTCATCGGGCTCGGCTATCCGCGCACGGTGCCGCGCATGACGAAGGACGGAAAGTTCAACTACGACGCCTTCAAGAACTTCGTGCAGTTCGAGCTGGGCGTGACGCCGCAGGGCTTCATCGACGAGCAGAAGAAGGAGCTGCTGGCAGCCCGCGTGCGCGACCTCCTGCGCAGCAGCGTCACGGTCTCGCCCAACGAGGTCAAGGCGGACTTCTTGCGCAAGGGCCTGCAGGTCAACCTCGAGTACGTGCGGTTCGCGGCGCGCGACGGCGACGAGGCGGTCCAGCCGACGCCGGCGCAGATCGCGGAGTACGCCGCCAAGAACGAGGCCAAGCTCAAGGCGATGTACGACGAGCGCAAGTTCGTCTACGAGAACGTGCCCAAGGAGCGGCACCTGCGGCAGATCATGGTGAAGCTGCCGCAGGGCGCGAAGGCCGACGTCGAGAAGGCGGCGGAAAAGCGCGCCGAGGGCATCGCGGCGCGCGTCAAGAAGGGCGAGCCATTCGACAAGGTCGCGCGCGAGACCAGCGACGACGCCGCCGCGAAGGCGCGGGGGGGCGATCTCGGCTGGCGCGGCCAAGGCGCGTCGAACCTGCCCGCCGAGCAGGAAAAGCAGCTCCTCGCGGCCCAGACGGGGGACATCGTCGGGCCCCTCAAGGGCGCCGGCGGCTTCTACGTCACGAAGGTCGAGGGCGCGCGCGAAGGCAACGTCCCGTTCGACAAGGTCAAGCTCGAGCTCGCCGAGGAGAAGGTGCGCGTCGAGGGGGCGGGCGCGCGGGCCAAGGCCCGCGCCGAGGTCGCCCTCGCGCTCGCGAGGTCCGAGTCCGCCAAGGCCCCCGCCAAGACCCTCAAGGACATCTTCCCGGCGCCCGCCGAAGGCAAGGAAGACAAGGAAGACAAGGACGTCAAGGACGTCAAGGACGTCAAGGACGCCAAGCACGACGACGAGAACGGCGCGGCCAAGGTCGCGGCGACGCCGCGCGCCGAGGAGACGGGGCTGTTCTCGCCCAAGGGCACGCGCGAGGGCGCCATGGTGGAGGGCATCGGCGTCTCGAACGACCTCAGCAAAGCGGCCTTCGCGCTCACGACGGCGGCGCCGCTCGCGGGACCCTTCGAGGTCGCGGGGAGCTGGATCATCGTGCGCCTCAAGGAGCGCAAGGATCCGGACATGGCGGAGTTCGAGAAGAAGAAGCCCGAGCTCGTGCGCGACGCGGAGCTCACGAAGTGGATCGAGGTGCTCACCGACTGGACCCACGCCCGCTGCGTGGAGGCGCGCGACGGCAAGCGGATCCAGATCAACCGCGACGAGCTGCGCTACGAGGACAGCGGCGAGCCGCCGGCCTACGAGCCCTGCCTGGGGCGGCGCCAGATCGGAGGCTAGATGGTCGAGCGCGATCCGCGCGAACCCACGCCGAAGTCAGAAGAGCCTCGCGACGAAAGTGGAACCGCCGACGGGCCGCGCGCCGCGGGGCCGCTCCCGCGGCCGATCCAGCGCCGCGCGAAGGCGCCCGCGAGCCGTCCGCCCTGGCTCGTCGTGCTCTCGGCCATCACGCTCGTGTACGGCGGCATGCTGCTCGTGTCGAGCCTCGATACGCTGCGCGATCCGCGCGCCGTGACTCACCTGCCCATGGCGCGGGCCATGACGCCCGCCGAGGAAGAGATCGCGCGACAGCTCGCCGACATCGGCGCGCGCGTCGTGACCGCGCACGCGGGCACGATTCGGGGCAACGCCGCGGCCTCCCTGCCCGTGGCGCTGCTCATGCTGTTCGCCGCCGCGGCGATGCTGTCGCGTGATCGCCGCGGGCGTCAGCTCGCGCTCGCGGCGGCCTGGACGGGCATCGCGTATCAGCTCGCGACGCTGGCGCTGACCTTCCCCATCGTGCGTGATTACGCCAGACAGGCGGCGCCGCTGCTCGCGCGGCTCGTCGCGCTGCAGGCCAACGCGCCCGACCCGGGCTTGACCCCCGAGGTCCTCGCGAAGGTCGTCGTCGCCTTCCCCGTGTTCACCTCGTCCGTCGCGATCGCCGGCTCTCTCGTGCTCATCGGCGCCTTCGGCGGACGGCGCGGCCGCGTCCTCTACGGTCTCGAAGGACGCCGGTCATGACGGCGCTGGGCGTCGAGGTCGCCGGCGTCGAGCTCGCCATCGTCGACGGGCGCGCCGCGCTCGCCTTCGCGCCGCGCGCGCTCGCCACGCTCGCGAGCCTCGAGCGCATGGAGGTCTCGCTGCCGACGCGGCGGCGCGACGGCGCCGCAGCCGAGACGGGCCAAGCTCCCGACGATCCCATCACGGTCGAGCGCGCGCGCCGGCGGCGCGGACGGCTGAGCGCGGCCGTCATCACCGTCGACGGCGCGCGGCTCGCGGAAGCGCTCGCGCCGAGCGCCCTCGCGGAGCGGGGGATCTCGGACGTGCGCCTCGAGCTCGGCGTGGGCCACGTGCGGCTGCGCGCCCGCGCGGCGGCGAGCCGGCGCGAGGTCGACTTCACGGCGCGCGTCCTCGTGACGCAGGCGTCGCGGCGGCGCGTGCGCGTCACGATCGACGACGTGCGCGTCTACGGTTTCCTGCCCGTGGCGGCGCCCCTCCTAGGCGGCGCCATCCTGGCGGCGAGCGCCGCGGCGAGCCGGGGGCCCGAGGGGAGCGCGCCGCCCGCGCCGCACTGGAGCGTCGAGCTCGACGTCCTCGACCTCGCGATCTACGAGACGTTCGCGGCGTCCGGGTTCCGCTTGCCCGACATCTCGGCGGCGCGCCTCGGCGCCGTCACCGTCGCGCCGACGGGGATCACTCTCTCTTGGGACGGCGACGCGGAGCGGCCGGGCGGCGACGCCGCCGAGACCACGGGCATGGGCGCCCCGCGACCCATCGCCGAGGCCGACGCCCTCCTCGCGCGCGGTGACGTCGCGGCGGCGCTCGCGGCCTATCGCGGGGCCGCGCGCGCGGGCGCCGTCGAGGCCGAGCGGCGCGTCCTCGAGATCTTGCTGGCGGGCGCCGAGACGCTGGGCGAGGCGGCCAGCGAGCTCGGCCGCCTCGCCGTGGCGATCCCCGACGGGCCCGTGCTGGGCCTGGCCGCCGCCGTCATCGCGGCCGAGAGCGGAGACGCCTCGCGCGCGGCGCGCGCCTACGCCGACGTCGCGCGGGCCGCCGTGGCGCGCGGCGAGGTCGATGACGCCGCGTTCGCGCGGCTCGCGGCCGCGCGCGAGTGGCTCCGCGCGGGCAAGGCCGACGAGGCGCGCCCGCTCCTCGAAGCCATCCTCGCCGAGCACCCCAGTGACGGGCGCGCCGCTGAGCTGTTCGGGATGATCGACAAGCCGCCCCGGCGCTCCACCGACCGCTGGATCGCGCCCTCGCCCATGACGACGCAGCCCGCGACGGCGCTCTCCGTCGCGCTCGCCGAGGCGGAGCTCGCCGAGTCGTCCGATCGCCCGGAGGCCGCCGCCGCGGCGCTGCGGCGCGCGCTCGGGCTCGTCCCCCCACGAGACGCGGGGCGGGCCGATCTCGCGCGCCGTCTGGCCGCCGCCTGTGAGCGTCTCGGGGACGAGGAGGGCGCCCTCGGCGCCTTGCGCCAGTTCCTCGACGCCGCCCCAGCTGGTCCAGGCGTCGCGCCGGCATGGCGTCGGCTCGTCGAGCTCCACGCGCGGCGTGGCGACCCGCAGGCCGCGGCGCGCGCGCTCATCGCGTCGGCCGACGACGCGCGCACGGGTTCGACCGACGAGGAGCGCGCCGCCGCCCTCACGGCGGCCGCGGAGATCCTGCGCAAGCGCCTCGGGCTGCCCGAGGACGCCGTCATGCTGCTCGAGCGCGCGCTCGGGCTCGCGCCCGGCTCCGTCGAGACGCTCGAGGCCCTGCAGACGACGGCCATCGAGTCGAGCAACTGGGAGCGCCTCGCCGACGTGCTCGAGCGCAAGGTGGACCTGGTCACGCGCGGGCCCATCGAGCAGAAGGACCTGCTCGTTCAGCTCGCCGAGGTCTATGACCGCCACCTCCAGCGCGCGGGCCGCGCGCGCGACACGCACGAGCGCGCGCTGCAGCTCGATCCCCGCTTCCAGCCGTCGCTGACCTGGCTCGCGCGCGACGCCTGGGTGCGGGGCGACACAGCCGCGGCCGTCACCTTCTATGGCCGCCTCGCCGAGCTCGAAGCGCTCGAGCCGGAAGCGACCGATTCGTCCCAGACGCCCGGCGGGCGCGGTCCGTCTGCCGACCTGCGCGCCGAGACGCACCTGCGGCTCGGCACCCTCGCGCGGCGCGCCGGCGACGACGGCACGGCCGAGCGCGAGGCCGAGCGCGCCCTGGCCGCGGCCGCCGGCCACCCGGCAGCGCTCGACCTCCTCATCGATCTGCTCGAAGCGCAGGCGCGTCACGGCGAGCTCGCCGACGCCCTGGCGCGCCGGATCGCGACCGACCTCGGCGCGGCGGCGCGCTCGGAGCTGGCGCGGCGGCGCGCCCACGCCCTCGAGCGCGCGGGACGAACGCTCGAGGCCGCGGCGCTGTGGCGCGGGCTCGTCGAGTACGACCCGGCCGCGCTTCCCGCGCTCCGGCACCTCGCCGATGCGCTGCGCGCGGCCGACGATCGCGAGACGCTCTTCGCGGTGCTCGAGCCGCTCGCCGAGGCCTTGGTCGTCACGGGCGATCTCGCGGCCGCCGACCAGATCCTCGGGGTCCGGGGCCAGCTCGCCGCCGATTCCGCCGCCGCGGGGTCGGTCGCCACCGAGCGCGCGCGGCTGCGCCTGCTGTCGGCGGACGGCGCCGAGGCCGCGCTCGACGTCCTCCGCGAGCTGCCCCTGCCGGCCTTGCCCGAGGAGGGGCTCGTCCTGCGCGCGGACCTCGGTGAGCGCCAGGGCCGCCTCGAGGACGCCCTGCCCGCCCTCGAGGAGCTGCACGCACGGGCGCGCGCCGCGGCGCACGGACCCGCCATCCAGGAGTACGAGGCGCGCATCGCCGACCTCCTGCAGCGCTTCGGCGCCTCGGTGCCGCGTGCGGCGCCCGAGCTCGAACAGCTCCTGACGGCCGATCCGAGCGACCCGGCGGCCGCCGAGGAGCTGGCCGTGCTGTACGCGCAGATCCCCGAGCCGCGCGAGCGCGCCGAGGCGCTGGCCGGCCTCTTGTCACGCGCCGTCGGCTTGCCGCCCGATCGGCGCAAGGCCATCTACGCCGTGCTCGGCGAGAGCGCCGAGGCGAGCGGCGACCTCGAGCGCGCGGAGCAAGCCTACTGGCGGGCCGCGACGATCGAGGCCGAGCCGGCGCTGCGAGCGAACTATCTCGTCTCGCACGCGCGCGTCTTGCTTGCGCGCGGCGAGGTGCAAACGGCCATGAGCGAGCTCGAGGAGGCCATCGCGCGCGTGCCGCACCACGCGGGCGCCCTCGCGCTCCTCGGGGATCTGACCTTCCGCACGAAGGAATGGACGCGCGCGAGGCAGCTTTACGCCGAGCTCGAGGTCGCGCCCGACGCGGCGCTCGCGATCGCGCGGGAGACGCTCGTCCATCGGCGCGCCGTGCTGGCCGAGGCCCAGGGCGACAGCGCCGACGCCGAGGCCTTCTATCGCGAGCTCGCGATCCTGAACCCGCGCCACGCCGAGGCGCGGCGCGCCCTCGCCGACATCGCGCTCCACCGCGGCGACTTCGCCGCGGCCGCCCTGCGGCTCGAGGAGGTGCTGCGCCTCGTGCCGGCGGGCGCCGCCGCCGAGCTCGTCGACGTGCGCCAGCGCCTCGGGGCCGTCTACGTTCAGCTCGGAGATTGGGGCTCCGCCCGCTACACGCTCGAGCTCGTGCTCGCGCAAGATCCTTCGCGCCAGACGGCGCTCGAGCTGCTCGTCGAGGTCTACGAGCGCCTCGGCCTCTTCAAAGAGGCGGCGCTCGCGTGCGTGCGCCTCGCGCGCCTCGACTTCGACCCGACGCGACGGGCGGCCATCCTCCACCGTCAGGGCGAGATCCTACGCGTCCACCTCGGCGATGACGCCGCGGCCCTCGACGCCTATTTGAAGTCGTCCGATCTCGATCCGCGCTACGTGCCGACGATGGTCCGGCTCCTTCCGCACTTCTGGGCAGAGGGGGACTTCGCGTCGCTCAGCGACATCGCGGACGATCTCGACGCTTCGGGGTTCTCGTCCGACGACGATCTCGAGCTCCTCGTGCAGCTCGTGCTGGGCGCGGCCTTCGCGAAGCCGGCGAGGCCGGCGCGCTGGTCGCTGCGCGGCCGCCCTTTCGACGCCATTGTGGCGGCGCGCGCCCTCGCGCACCTCGGCGCGACGCGCGGCGTGGCGTTCGAGAGCCTCGACGCCGCGCTCGACGCCGTGCTCGAGTGGGCGGGGCCGGCGCCCGCCGATGCTCCGCTCGCGCCCGCGCTCGCGGATCTCGTGGCGCAGGATCCGGCCGCGCTGGGCGCGCTGCGCGTCCTCGCGAGGCAGGCCGATCGCACGGGCGGCAAGGCGCTGTCGCGCGCCGCGCACGCCTTGCTCGCCTTCGCCGATCCCGGCGACGCGCGCGCGGCGGAGAGGCTGACGGCGCTCGGGGCGGGCGCCGCGGCGACGAGCGCGGACCTGCGCGTCGACGGCCCCGCCGATCACGCTCACGCCGCCGGCCCGTTGCGCCGCGCGCTCGCGGCCCTCGCCGTGCCGCTGCTCGGCGGCGGCGAGCCCGGCGTCCCGGCGTCTGGCGGCCCAGTCGAGGCGTCCTCGGCCGCGGGCGCGCTGTCCGCCGAGCGCGTCGAGAGCTTGCGCCGCCTCGGCGATCGGCTGGGCGCGCCCGAGGTCGCCGCGGTCGTCGAGAAGAGCGACGTCGTGGAAATGGCGCTCGTCCACTCGGCTGCGAAGCCGCTGAAGCTCCGCGTGACGAGCGCGGCGGCCGCGCTACCCGACGCCGCCTGGACGTTCGTCGCGGCGCGCGCGCTCGAGGAGGCCCGCGGCGGGCTCGGGGCGCTGCGCGGCCTCGAGGCGGCTGCGCGCGCCGAGGTCCTCGCGGGCGCCTTGGCGGCGCTCCTCGGCGAGACGCCCCAAGGGGAGCGCGTCCGCGCCGCTGCCGGCCGGGTGAAGGACGCGCTCGAGACGCTCCCGACGGGCGCCGCCCGCGAGAAGCTCGTGGCCGACCTCCGAAAGGCGGTTTCGACGCCGCCCGACTGGGAGGTGTTCGAGCGGGGGGCGGCGCACACCGCCAACCGCGTCGGGCTGCTGGCCTGCGGCGACCCGGCGGTCGCCCTCGCGGCGCTCGCGCGCGAGGACGCGCTGCTCGCAAGAGGCGCGTCGGGCGCCGAGGCGCAGCGCGGCTTCTTGCGCACGACGCCCGTGCGCGAGCTCGTGAAGTTCATGCTCTCGCCGGCCTACTCGAACGCCGTCGGGCGCGACCGCTGACGGTGCGGGCCTACGTCGCGACGCCCGGGTTCGAGGCGGCGCTCTGCGCCGAGCTGGCGGCGACGTCCGTGGAGTGCCACGGGCTCGCGCCCGGCATCGTCGCGGCGGACGCCCCGAGCGGCGCGGCGGCGGCGCCCGTGGACCCCGTGTTCGCGCGGCAGATCTTGTCCGACGCGCGCGAGCTCGGCGGGGCTTCGGTGCGCGCGCTCGCCGAAGCTGCCTTCGCCGCCCTCGAGGGCGCCATCGATCGCTGGCCCGGCCCTTTCACGGTGCACGCGTTCACGCCGCCCGCGCCGTCCGCCGGCGACGCGCCCACGGCGCTGCCCGGCGCCCGTCTCGCGCACACGCGCGCCCGCGCGGCCCGTCGGACCGGCGCGCCCGCGCGTTCCGACGTTCGCGGCGACGGGGGCCTCGGCAGCCGCGTCGCCCTCGTCGAGCGGGAGCTCCTCGCGCTCATCGCCGAGCGGCGCAAACGCGCGAGCCGGCGCCACGTCCCGTCGGTCGCGCCCGGGGACCTCGACGGGCGCGTCTCGCTCGTCCAACTCCTCCTCGTCGCGCGCGAGCGGCTGCTGGTCTCGTCGGCGGCGCCGCGGCCCTTGCCGCGCGGTGGCTTCGACCTCGCGCCCTGGCCCGCGGGCGCGGCGCCCGTGCCCGACGATCACACGCCACCCTCGCGCGCCTACCGCAAGCTCGAGGAAGCTTTCCAGTGGATGAATGCGGCACCCGGCCCGGGCGAGACCTGCGTCGATCTCGGCGCCGCGCCCGGCAGCTGGACGCTCATGGCGGCCAGGCGCGGCGCCCAGGTGCTGGCCGTCGATCGCGCGCCGCTCGCGCCCAACGTGGCGCGCGCGCCCGGCGTCACCGCTGTCGCGGGCAACGCCTTCACCTACGAGCCCCGCCGTCCCGTCGACTGGCTCCTCTGCGACGTCGTTTGCGAGCCGGCGCGCGCGATCGCGCTCGTCGACGACTGGCTGTCAGCGCGGCGCTGCCGCAACCTCGTCGTCACGATCAAGTTCAAGGGCCGCGACCAATACGGCGCGCTCGCGGACCTGGACCCGATCTTCGCGCGCGTGAGCGCCGCCTTCGCGCGCGTCAAGCACCTCGCCACCAACAAGAACGAGGTCACCGTGATGGTGCGCGTCTAAGTGTCGTCTAGAAGTCGAACTTGCCGAAGGCGCCGAGCTCCTTGCAGGCCTGGACGAGGCGAGCCGTCGTGCCCTTCTCGCCGAGCTGGAGCCACACGCGCGGATCGATGAACTTCTTGTTGGGTTTCTCGGGGCCCTCGGGGTTGCCGAGCTGCGACTTCAGGTAGGCGCCCTTGTCGTCCATGTACTTCTTGATCGGGTCGGTGAAGGCCCACTGTGTGTCGGTGTCGATGTTCATCTTGACGACGCCGTACGACACGGCCTCGGCGATCTCCTCGGGCGTCGAGCCCGAGCCGCCGTGGAACACGAAGGAGAGCGGCTCGTCGCCCGTCTTGCGCGCCTTCTTCACGAACTCTTGCGAGTCGCGCAGGATCGACGGCTTGAGCTTGACGTTACCCGCCGCGTACACGCCGTGCGTGTTGCCGAACGACGCCGCCACCGTGAAGCTGCCCACGGGGCCGAGCACGTCGTAGGCGCGCAGCACGTCCTCGGGGCTCGTGTACAGCTTCGAGTGCTCGACGCCCGAGTTGTCGACGCCGTCCTCCTCGCCGCCCGTGACGCCGAGCTCGATCTCGAGCGTCATCTTCATCCTGGCGATGCGCGCCAGATACGCCCGGCTGATCTCGAGGTTCTTTTCGATGGGCTCCTCGGACAGGTCGAGCATGTGCGAGCTGAAGAGCGGCTCTCCGTTCGTCGCGAAATAGGCCTCGCCCGCCTCGATGACGCCGTCGACCCAGGGCAGGAGCTTCTTCGCGCAGTGATCGGTGTGCAGCACCACGGGCACGCCGTAGGCGCCCGCGACGGCGCGCACGTGCATCGCGCCCGCGATCGAGCCCGCGATCGAGGCCTTCTGCGCCGCGTTGTCGAGCGACTTGCCGCCGTAGAACTGCGAGCCCGTGTGCGACAGCTGGACGATGACGGGCGCCTTGGCCTCGCGCGCCGCCGCGAGGGCCGCGTTGGCGCCGTGCGAGCCGATGACGTTGACGGCGGGCAGAGCGCAGTCGACCTGCTTGCAGTAGGCGAAGAGCTCGAGCAGAGCGTCTCCCGTGACGACCCCTGGTTTCATTTTGAGTGGTGCCATTTCGGTCCCGAAGTCCTAACACACCGTCGGTGACTTTAGGCGGTCGACGTGCCCCGCGCCATTGAGCCCAGGTGGAAACACGACCTTGACCGGACGCACTGTCCCTCACACGCCGGTGGCCTGACGGGCGCCTCCCACTTTGGCGACGCCGCGGGTTCCGTGGGACAATGAAGCTGACATGGATGATGTCCTCGCTATCATTCTGGGTGGCGGCCGTGGAACGCGGTTGTTTCCGCTGACCCTCAAGCGCTCGAAGCCCGCCGTTCCCATCGGGGGCAAGTACCGCCTCATCGACATCCCCATCAGCAACTGCCTGAACTCGAACCTGCGGCACATCTTCGTGCTCACGCAGTTCAACTCCGAGAGCCTCAACAAGCACATCGGCATGACCTACAAGTTCGACATCTTCTCGTCGGGCTTCGTGGGCGTCCTCGCCGCCGAACAGACCGAGGAGGGCGGCAACTGGTTCCAGGGGACGGCCGACGCCGTCCGCCAGAGCCTGCGTCACATGCGCCGCACGAGCGCGCGCGACATGCTGATCCTCTCGGGCGACCAGCTCTATCAGATGGACTACCGGCAGATGCTCAAGACCCACCGCGACAGCGGCGCCGACGCCACGGTGGCGGTCATCCCCGTGGCCGCCGACCAGACGGCGGGCTTCGGCATCCTCAAGATGGACGACACGGGGCGCATCGTGCACTTCGACGAGAAGCCGCCCGCGAGCCGCCTGCCGCGCCTCGTCTCGAAGCTGCCCGACGGGGAAAGCGGGTACCTGGCGTCAATGGGGATCTACATCTTCAAGCGCGAGATCCTCGAGCAGTCGTTGTCGAACCCGCAGCTCGTCGACTTCGGCCGGCACGTCATCCCCGACGCCGTGCCTCGCCTGCGCGTTCAGGCCCACGTCTACCGCGGCTACTGGGAGGACGTCGGGACGATCCGCTCGTACTTCCAGGCCAACCTCGCGCTGTGCGACGCCCTCCCGCCTTTTGACTTCTACGACGCTGCCCACCCCGTCTACACGAACCCGCGCTTTCTCCCGGCGTCCAAGGTCGAAGGCTGCGACATCGAGAGCGCGCTCATCTGCGAGGGCTGCATCATGCACGGCGCGAAGATCCAGCGCGCCGTCGTCGGTATTCGCAGCCGCGTCGGCGTCGGCACGACCATCAAGAACAGCCTGCTCATCGGCGCCGACCACTATGAGACGCTCGCCGAGATGAATGCCAGCGTGGCGCGCGGCGTGCCGCCCCTGGGCATCGGCTCGGAGTCCGTCATCGAGAACGCCATCATCGACAAGAACGCGCGCATCGGGCGCGGCGTGCGGCTCGTCAACGAGAAGGGCATCAAGGAGAAGGACGCCGAGGGGTACTACATCCGCGAGGGCCTCATCATCGTCCCCAAGAACGGCATCGTCCCGGACGGCAGCGTCCTCTGAGCTCGCGACGCGCGTGATTCCTCACGCGTCGGGCCACACGGCGGCGTGGGCGGCCGGCCTCCGAAACACGTACGTCGCGACGCCACCCAGAAAGCCGAGCGCCGCGCCGAGCTGCCCGACCACGAACCAGCCACCCGGGATCTCGACGTAGATCCGCGCGATCGCGAGCAGCCCGGCGAACGCCGCTCCAGACGCGATCGCGGCCGAAGAGCGCTTCAAGCTTCGGAGCCGCTCGGGCGCGAGCTCGCGCAGCCTCTGCCAGAGCAGCTGCTCTTGGCGCCAGTACGTCACGATCACCGGGATGATCTCCAGCGTGAGGAAGGCCGAGGTCAGCAGCCCGCCCACCATGGGCGCGGCGATCCGCTTCATGACGTCTGCGCCCGAGCTCGTGGCCCACAGGAGCGGCACGAGGCCGATGAGCATCGTGGCGACGGTCATGAGCTTGGGCCGGACGCGCTGGACGGTCCCCTCCATGTGCGCGGCGATGATGTCCTTCAGGTTGTTGATGCGTCCCTCCGCCTGTCGCTTGTGGAAGGCGTTGTCGATGTAGACGATCATGACGATGCCCGTCTGCGCGGCGAGACCGACGAGGGCGATGATCCCGACCCAGACGGCCGTCGAGACCCGGTAGTCCAGCAACCACATGAGCCAGACGCTGCCGACGAGCGCGAACGGGATTGAGAGCAGGATGATCAGCACCTCGATCACGTTCCGGAACTGCAGGAAGAGCAGCGCGACGATGATGAGAAGCGTGAGCGGCACGACGAGCTTCATACGCTTCGCCATCTCTTCGAGCTGCTCGTACTGGCCCGTCCACTTGAGGTACGTGCCGGCCGGCAACTTCAACGTTCCGTCGGACATGGCGCGCGCGACGACGTCCTTGGCCTCGTTCACGTAGCCGCCGATGTCGCGCTCGGCCTGATCGATGTCGACATAGACGTAGCCGACCAGGAGCCCCGCCTCGTCGCGCACCATGGGCGGACCGCCTGCGATGCGTATGTCCGCGACCTCACCGAGAGGCACGAAGGCCTGGCCCGGGACGTCGACGCCGGGACTTGACACCGGGCTTCCACCCATCGGAATGTCCATCTGCGCGACATCGGAACCGCCACCCATCACCATCCCGCCTCCGGACGCGTCCGACATCGACGACCGGCCGGACGGAAGCGTCAGACGCGGTGGGCTGCCACCGCCCATCGGCGCCTGCCCGCCGGGCGCGCCCTCCATATTCTCGGCGAGCACGATCCCGTGGCTCCCGAGCGGCGGCCACAACGAGCCTTGCGTGCCCATGCCACTCGTACCCATTCCTCCACCGCCGCCTCCGCCCGCCGGCCTCGAAGCGCCTCCGGGGCCGATGGGCACGAGGACGCGGCGCAGACTGTCGAGGTCGCCGCGGAGGTCGCGCGGATACCGCACGTTGATCGTGAAGCGGTTGCGTCCTTCGACGGTCGTGCCGATTGGCGTGCCTCCGATGGCGCTCTCGATGACCCGCTCGACGTCCCCGACGCGCAGACCGTAGCGGCCGAGCTTCTCGGGCTTGGGAATGATGTCGACGTAGAGACCACCGAGGTTGCGCTCGTAAAGGACGCTCCGCGTTCCCTTGATGGGGGCGATCACGTGCTCCAGCGTCGTGCCGATCCTCTCCACCTGATCGAGGTCAGTGCTGAAGACCTTGATCCCGATCGGCGTGCGGATGCCGGTCGTCAACATGTCGACGCGGGTCTTGATCGGCATCGTCCAGGCGTTTGTCCAGCCCGGGAACTGCATCTTCTTGTTCATCTCGCCCGTGAGCTCTTCCCATGTGAGGCGCTGCTCCTCGGGCCAGAGGGGGTGCAGCGCCGGCTTCAGCCAGGCTGGCGCCCACGACGAATACCAACGCGCGTGGAACCTCTTGCGCCACCGCGCCTGCGGCCGCAGCCGGACCGTGGTCTCCACCATGGTGATGGGCGCCGGATCGGTCGCCGTCTCCGAGCGCCCCACCTTGCCGAACACGGTCTCCACCTCGGGAAACGTCTTGAGGATGCGGTCCTGGTACTGAAGCTGACGCTTGGCCTCCTCGATCGAGATGTTCGGGAACGTGATCGGCATGTAGAGGAGATCACCCTCGTTGAGCGGAGGCATGAACTCGTGACCGAGCTTCATGCCGAGGGGCACCGCGGAGGCCAGCGCGAACAGGCCGATCGCGATGGTCGACTTCGGCCGTCGGAGCGCGATGTAGACAAAAGGCTCGTAGATGCGAACGAGGAAGCGCGAGACCGGGTGCTCGTGCTCTGGCTTGATCTTGCCGCGGATGAGGAGATCTCGCAGCGCGGGCGCGAAGGTGATCGAGAGGACAGCGGAGATCAGCATCACGAACGTCTTCGTGTAAGCGAGCGGCTTGAACAGCCGTCCGGCCTGGCCCGTGAGCGTGAACACCGGCAAGAAGGCGACCGCGATGATGAGCAGCGAGAAGAAGATCGCAGGCGTGACCTCCTTGGCTGCCTCGGCGAGCAGCTTGTGGCGATCGGCGCCCGGGCCGGCGTGCTCGAGCTTCTTGTGCGCCGCCTCGATCATCACGATCTCGGCGTCGACGGTGGCGCCGATCGCGATGGCGATGCCGCCGAGGCTCATGATCGTCGACGGGATGTCGAGCAGCACCATCGGAATGAACGACAGCGCCACGCTGATGGGCAGCGACAGAATCGGCAGCAACGAGCTCCGGAAGTGCAGCAGGAACAAGATGATCACGAGGCTGACGGTGATCCCCTCCTCGATGAGGGCCTGCTTGAGCGTACCGATGGCGCGCTCGATGAGGCCGGAGCGGTCGTAGGCGATGGCGACCTCGACGCCCTCCGGCAGGCTCGGTTTGAGATCGGCGATCTTCTTCTTCACGCGCGCGATGACGTCGAGGGCGTTCTCGCCATAGCGCATGACGACGATGCCGCCTACGGCCTCGCCCTCGCCGTTCCACTCGAGAAGGCCGCGCCGGATGTCTGGCCCGAAGCGGACGCTGCCGACATCCTTGACCAGGAGCGGCGTTCCGGCGGGGCCGCTCGATCGGACGGTCACGTTCTCGATGGCCGCGAGACTGGTGATGTAGCCGCGCCCGCGCACGTAGTACTCCCGCCCTGACATCTCCAAAATTCGGCCGCCCACGTCGTTGTTGGACTGGCGGATGGCCTCCGTGACCTCGTTCAGCGAGACGCCGTAGGCCCGCAGCCGATTTGGATCGACGGTGACCTGGTATTGCTTCTGGTAACCGCCGACGCTCGCGACCTCGGCGACGCCCGGCACGCTGCCGAGGGCGTACCGCAGCGTGAAGTCCTGGAAGGTGCGCAGGTCATCGAGCCCGTGCTTTCCGCTCTTGTCGACGAGCGCATACTGGAACACCCACCCGATGCCCGTGGCGTCCGGCCCGAGGTTCGGGGCGACGCCCTCCGGCAACGTGCCGCGCAAACCGTTCAGGTACTCCAGCACGCGGCTGCGCGCCCAGTAGATGTCGGTCCCTTCCTCGAAGATGACGTAGCAAAACGACATCCCGAACATCGAGAAGCCGCGCACGTCCGTGACGTGCGGCGTGCCGATCAGCTTCGAGACGATCGGGTACGTGACCTGGTCCTCGACGAGCGTTGGGCTGCGGCCCATCCACTCGGAGAAGACGATGACTTGTGGATCCGAAAGGTCCGGGATGGCGTCCAGCTTCGCCCGCCGCATCGCCACCGAGGATCCGACGACGGCGAGGGCGACGATCACGAGCACCAAGGCTCGGTTGCGCGCGCAGAGCTCGATGATTCTTTCGACCATGGCGTCCGCCTCCGCTACTTCCAGGGCTTTTCGATGGCGCCCTTGCAGTCCTGCTCCATCGAGCCCATCCCGCGATGCTGGCGCTCACAGGCCCGGCAGGCTCGGGCCTTGTCGGGAAAGCGCGCGGCGTCGAAGTCCCGCGCGCAGTCCGGACCCTCCCCGGCGCCGCCACCTGAGGCGGCTGCCGGCGTTTCCGGCTGTCCGTCGATGGCCGCGCGCAATCGGCTCTCCGAGTCGAGCAAGAAGTTGCCCGTCGTCACGACGATTTCACCCGCGGCGAGGCCGTCCGCCACTTGGACCTTGTCGCCTGTGCGCGCGCCGACGCGCACGAGGCGCGGCTCGAAGCGCCCCTCGGCCTTCGCGACGAAGACGTACTGGCTCTCGCCGGTATCGACGAGGGCCTCGGCCGGGATGACGAGCCCTGAGGCCGACGGCAGCTCCAGCGCCACGTTCCCGTACATCCCGGGCCGCAGCTTCACGCCGCCGGGGCCGCTCTTGTTCGCGAACTCGATACGGACGCGCAGCGTGTGGGTCGACGCGTTCAACGTCGGATAGACGAACTGGACGCGTCCCGTGAAGCGTTCGCCCGGATAGGCGGCGAGCTCGAGGCTCGCCTTCTGACCGATGCGCAGGCGCGCGGCGTCCTGCTCGAAGACGTCGGCCAGGAGCCAGACCCTCGACAGATCGGCCACCTCGAAGAGCGGCGCGCCCGGCGCAACCGCGGCACCGGGGACGACGTTCCTGGCCGTCACGTAGCCCGCGGCGGGCGAACGGATCGGCACGCTGTCGCCGACCTTCCCTCGCGCCGCCGTGCCGTCGATCTCCTGGGGCCCGATCCCGAGCAACTCCAGCCGGCGGCGCGCGTCCATCGCGAGCCCGGCTTGCATTCCCGCGGCTCCCAGGCTCGCCTCACCGTGATGTCCGCCGACGGCCGAAATGCTGGCGCCTTCGGCCTTCGCGTCCCACCCGCGCGCCGTGAGGTACTCTTGTTCGGCGCGCAACACCTCGGGGCTGTAGACGTTCGCCAGCACCTCACCGCGCTTGACGCGCTGGCCGGTCTCCGAAACGAGCAGCTTCTGCACCCACCCCGAGAACCGCACTGAGATCTGAGCCAGTCCCCGCTCGTCCGCGGCGATGACGCCGACGGTGCGCAGGGCATCTGCCAGGGCGCCGCGCTCCACCCTCGCCGTCCGCATCCCGATGAGCTGAATGCGCCCAGGCGGCAGTTCGATGTCAGAGAGGCCGGGGACCGGCCTCGATTCGATCCCCGGCGCCGTGATGGTCTGCGCGGCGCTCGGCTTCGGCTCCGCCTTGCCGGATTTGCCTTCGGGCTTCGGCACCAGCGTCATGCTGCAGATCGGACACTCTCCCGGGTGGTCTTGCACCACCGACGGATGCATCGGGCAGTAGTAGAGACCCCCGTGGTCGGATCCTCCGGACGAGACCTTCGCGAGCGCCCCCGTCGCGTAGGCGATCGAGAGCGCGGCCACGAGGCCCATGACGAGGACCAGCGTCCACCGGACGACGGACATGGCGCCAACGCCGCGCGGAACGCGATCCTCGTTCGGCGGGCCGCCGTCATTCGCCGCGCTCATCGCCGCTCCTCCTCGATCGCGCCTTCAGCCACCCCGGCGACCGGCAGCCCCGCGGCGCGCGCGTAGTCCGCCTGGCTCGCGTCCAAATCGGCAACCGCCCGCACCTCATCGATGCGCACCTGCAGATAGCTCCGGGCCGCTTCGAGGACGGGCGTCACGCCTCCCTGGCCGCTCTGGAACGACGCTTGGGCGGCCTCGAAGCTGCGGCGCATGTCGGCGAGCACGCGCTCGTGGATCAAGGCGAGCGTCTCGCGCGCCGCGCGCAGCTTGGCGTCGGCGTCGCGGAGCTGGAAGCGGGCCGCGGCCCGCTGCGCCCGCTGCGCGCTCCGGTCCGCGGCGTTGGCCCGCTCGGCGGCCTTCACCTCGTCGCGATGCCGAGGATTGAGCCAGGGCAGGCTCATCGAGACCATGGCGCCGTAAGCGTGCTGCACGGACTGGGTGGGCATGTACCAGTAGTCCGCGGCGACCATCAATGACGGCAGCTCCGCTTCTCGCTTCGCCACGTCGAGCGTGGCCTCGCTGCGCTGAACGGCGCGCGCGGCCGCCTTGAGCTCCGGCCGGCGACGCTCCAATTGACGGTCGTCGTCAGCCGGGCCCGTGGGCGTCGCGGCCAGCGCCTCCATGGGCGACATTTCGGGCGGCGGCCCGAGCGCCGCGTCGGGATCTCGATCCATGAGCGCGTTCAGCAATGCCTGCGTCGAGCGCCTCTGTTGGTCGATGCCCGCGACGTCGACATGAAGGCGAGAGAGCTCCGCCTGCGCGTGCAGCAGATCCTGTTGCGAGCCGTGCCCCACCTGATAGAGCGAATGGGCGATCTCCACCAACCGCGACGTCAGTCCGACGTGCTCGAGGTGGATGCGGTACTCGCGATCGACGCGCGCGTAGACGGCGAAGGCGCGCCGGGCCTGGGCGGCGACCTCCTGCCGCCGCGCCTCGGACGTGTCGCCAGCGACCAGCGCGTCCTCGCGCGCGGCGCGCGCGCGGGCCTCCAGGCTTCCCCACGCGGGGAAAACCTGCCGGAGACCGATCATCAGCGTTTGCGCCTGATCGAATCCCACGGGATGAGTCAGGGGCACACCCCAGAGCTCGCCCTTGAGCTCGGGATCGGGCAGACGCCCGGAAGCGCCCGCTCTCGCTTCAGCGGCGGCGACGCGCTCGGCGACCTCGCGCAGATCCGGGCTTCGCTCGCCGATCACCCGCAAGATCGTGGACAGGCGAGCCTGGGTGGCCAGCTCTCGATCGACGGCGCTCTCGCTCGTCGCTCCGTCATCGGCCGCGCGCGCGGACGGCGCGAGGGCCGCGCTCCACACGGCGACGCCCGACATGAATACTTTGCAAAGTCTCTCTGCTCGCATTGGAAGGCTCCTCGAGACCGCGCACCGCACGGCCCAAACCATCGACGGTCCACCAGAACGGCGCGCACGCGCCTAGCTCGGGACGGGTCGGTTCAGATGAGGAACGTGCTCTTTGCGACCAGGCGCAGTCTGACCGTGAGCGGGCCTATGCTGGCTCTGGCTTCCGAGCGCGGAGAGAGAGCGGACGGATCGTGGTCCGCGGTCGAATCGACGGAGGCGACGAAGGCGACGGGCGCCGTTTGATGGGGAACCGCGCTCGGCGAAGCCGTGAGCTCGACAGGCGCCGCCAACACGTTGCGAATCACAGGGTCGCAGCAATCAGCCTGGGAGACGGTGGCGACGGCGTCCGCTCGCGTGGTCTCACCATGGTCACAGCAGCAGGCCCCGAGGACGGCGCCGGTGATCCGGCAGCGCAGCGCGAAGCCGCTCGTCGCGGTCGCGAACGCGACCAGCGGAAGGAGCAGAACGGCGGCGAAGAGCCGCGTGCGCGAGCGTCGAATCATGCGCGAATCGCTCCAGCATGGGCGGTCCTGGAAAACGTGTCAAGGAAGGCGGCCTGGAAGGCGGAAAACCGCCGAAAACGGCGCAAGAGCTGGTGATCTTCACCCACAGATCATGTCGGGGAGCCATACTCAGGGTGTCGCCATGACGACCGCCGCTCACGTTCTTCCGCCCGGCAGCGGGCTCACGACGACGAAGGCCGCGTTCATCGAGCAGGCGCGCGCGCACGGCGACGTCTACATCCACCAGCCCTACGAGCTCTACTCGCCCGAGAACCACGCCACCTGGAGCCGGCTGCTGGCGCGCATGCACGATCGCTGGGAGCGGTTCGCGAACCACCGCTACCTGCAGGGTCTCGAGACGCTGCATCTGCCGGCCGATCGCGTGCCGCGCCTCGAGGACGTCAACCGCTTCATGAAGCCGCTCACGGGCTTCGTGGCGCGGCCCGTGAGCGGTTACGTGCCGTCCTACGTCTTCTTCGACCGCCTGCGCCGGCGCGAGTTCCCGACGACGGTGACGATCCGCGACGGCGCGCACCTCGAGTACCTGCCCGAGCCCGACATCTTCCACGACGTCGCGGGCCACGTGCCCATGCACACCGACCGCGCCTTCGCTGACGCGCTCGTGCGCTTCGGCGAGTGCGCCGCGGCCGCCGCCGAGATCGCCTCGCGCATCTCCGACGAGCACGAAAAGCTGCGCCGCCTCACGAGCAACATCCGCGCGATGTCGCGCTTCTTCTGGTTCTCGATCGAGTTCGGTCTCATGCGCGCGCCACGCGACGGCGCCCTCAAGGCCTATGGCAGCGGGCTGCTCTCGTCGTTCGGCGAGCTCGCACATTCCATCGAGAGCCCCGACGTCGCGCGCGAGCCCTTCTCGATCGAGCGTGTCGTCAACCAGCCCTTCGAGATCGACCACTATCAGCCGCTGCTCTTCGTCGTCGACGGCTTCGAGCACCTCTACGCGCTCGCCGACGAGCTCGAGGACTGGATCGTGCAAGGCCGCCTCGACGATGTCGCGGGCGGCGAGCCCTGCGTCAGCGAGAGCGACCTGCGCAGCTTCCTCGAACCGGCCACGGTATAGTCGCGAGCGCCATGCGTCCTCGCCGACTCCGCCTCGCCTCGTTCCTCGCCGTCGCCGCGGCGGGTGCCCTGTGCGCCGCCTGCGGCGCGACGACCGATCCGGCCGCCAGGGCCGACCTCGAGCGACATCTCGCGCAGCTCCCGATGTCCGAGGAGACTTTTCCTCCGTCGGAGACTTTCCTGCCCATGGCCTTCGTCGTCGGGCAGTGGACCGAGCACCGCCTCACCGACGACAAGGGCCGCGCCTCGCTCGTGACGTACAAGCTCGTCGGCCAGGAGAGCGGGGGCTACTGGCTCGAGATCGTCACGGAGACATATCAGGGTCGGGAGGCCGCGAAGCTCCTCGTCGCGATGCCCTCGGGCCGCGACCCGGCCGGGATGGAGATCCGCGCGCTCAGAGTCAAGAAGGGCCGCGGCGCGCCCGTCGACGTCGATCCCGGCGCCGTGCTCGAGGTGCGCGCGCGGTACCGCGCCTCGCTCGACCTGCTCGCGATGTCGATCGAAGGCCAGGAGAAGGACGACGTGCGCGTCCCCGCCGGTCACTTCATCGGCTGCTTCAGCGTCCAGACACCGGGGCCTTGGGGCCCCTGGCAAACGCCCAGCGTCGTGTGCTCCCACCCCTCTGTTCCGCTGTCGGGCGTCGTGCGCGCCGCGCCCGCCAGCAAGAGCGGTCTCCTCGAGCTCGTCGGCTTCGGCGCCACGGGCGCCGAGTCGGAGCTCTAGCGAGACAGAGCGCTCAGGGCTCTTCGTCCCCTTTTTCGCCCTCTTTTTCGCCCTTGCCGGGAGCCGCCTTGTCGAAGAGCGGGCGGTGTTTGGCGGAGCAGCCGCTCCTGAAGTTCGCGGCGTTGAACTTGTAGACGATGCGGCCCCGATCGTCCGGCGTCTCGATGACGAGCGTGAGCGTCGGCTTGCCCTCGCGCTTGTTCGTGCAGTACGAGAACAGGTAGCGGGCGTTGGCGGCGTCGTCGAGCTTCTTGCCGATCGCGACGAGGCCCTTCGTGAAGTCCTTCGGCTCTTCCGAGATGAAGAGGCCGCCCGGCCGCGCGAGCGGCTCGAGCGCGGGCCGGTTGGTCTTGGGACCGAACGCGACGATCTGCACGTCGACGGGCGTCTGGGCGACGCGCTTCTTGACAGTGTCGAGCGGCACCTTCTTCGCGATGTCCACGCGGTCCGTGACGACGACGAGCGTCGCGTAGCGGAACGGCGCCGTCGCCGTGTCGAGCTGCTTCTCGAGCTGGTCGAGGCCTTGCACGATCGCGCCGTGGAGGTTGCCGTTGCGGTTGCGCGGGCGAAAGTGGCGAATCGACTCGAGGGCGGCCTTCTCGCCCGAGGCGCCGAAACCGAGCATGGGAACGATCTCGTCCTCGCCGTCGAAGACGCTGACGGCCGCCTCGCCGGTTTTCTCGACGGTGGAGACCAGGTGTCCCACGGCGGTCACGATGTCGGGAAAGTCCTCGCCGTCGACGTATGGGCCGCTCACGTCGAGCAGCACCAGGAGGTACACGCCCTCGACGGGTCTCGTCTCGAGCAAGGCGCGCTTGGCCTTCTTCTCCGAGACGAGCTTGTTGTTCTCGTAGATCTTGAAGTTCGGCGTGTCGAGGTCGGTGACGGGCGCGCCCTCCTTCGTGTACACGCTGAAGTAGGCGGCCACGTTCCCGGGCGGCTGAGCCACCATGGAGATCCGCTTGACGCGGAGGTTCCCTCCGCCGCCGGGCCCGTCGGCGCAACCACCCGCCGCCAACGCGACCAAGGTAGACAACGTGGAGAGCAGCGCCAACGCCTTCACTTGTTGCTTCACGGCCCCGAAATATACACCCGGCGGCCCCACAGGAAAGCGCGCCCCGGGCTCACCCGAAAGAGCCAAGGAGACGGCCCTCCCGCACGGCGCAGCCCGAAAGATTCACGAATTCTCGGTTGCGGCGGCGAGGGCCGCCGCGGAGAAACCCAGCTTGAGCGCGAGCCCCCGCAGCGCCGGCGAGGACTCCCCGTCGCCGAGGCGCGCCCAGATGAGCTCCTCGAGCTCGCGGCGGTCCTGGCCTCCCGGCGGCAGGTCGGCGGCCTCGACGAGATCGCTCGCGATGTGCACGGCCTCGTCCGAGAGCGGGCCCGCGCCCGGCGCGAGCAATCTCGGCGCGAGCAATCTCGGCGCGAGCAATCTCGGCGCGAGCAATCTCGGCGCGAGCAATCTGACGATGACCCGCGTGAGCAGGGCCCGGCGCGCGACGCCCACCGGCGTGTCCCGCTCGGGCGGCATGTCACGCGCCGCGACGCGAATGAGCCGCGCGACCTCGAGGTTGCCGGCCTCGGCCACGAGCGCCGGCAACGCCTCCATGACGATGGCGCTGCGGGCGTCGTCGCCGAGCTCGGCGAGCGTCATGCGCTCCCCTCCGACGCGGACCTCGAAGGTTGGCCCCGGGCTCACGCGCGCCATGGCCTGAACGTCGGCCTCGTCGCCGCGCCCCGTGCGGCGGTTGCGCGCGCGCGCCCGCCCCACGAGCACGCCGCGCGGCGACGGCCGCGACGCGAGCTCGACTTCGTAGCCGGGCGCGGACGGCGCGCCCCCCATGACGAGCACGCCGAGCGCGGCGCGGCCCATGGCGCGCGCCGGCGTCACGCGATCGCCCGTGACGCGGCGGAAGACGTCGGCGCCCGTTCCTTCCTCGACGCGGTTGCTCTTGCCCTCGGCGAGCGCCGCGAGGACCTCGCGCGTGGGCGGCGCGCCGCCGGCCTGCTCGAACAGATCGAGCGCGTGCGCCGCCATGCGAATGACGAGCGACCCCTCGAGTCCGGCGATGTCGTCGAAGAACCAGCCACAGCTCGCGTACATGAGCAGCGTCGCGCGCTGCAGCTCGAGCAGCAGGCGCGCCCGGTCGCGCGCCGCCTCCCCACCCGCGCGCAGCGCCTCGGTCCCGAAGACGGCGAGCGCCGCGTCGCGCGCGTCGATAGACGCATCGACGACCTCGCCGTAGGCGTCGCGCGCGCCCCACGGGTCGACGAGCAGCTCGGCCGCGGCCTCCTCGTAGAAGTCCGCGGCCGCGTCGCGCACGAGGTCGAGCGCCTGGCGCAGCGGCCCGCGCCAGCTCTGGTTCCAACCCTGCGCCGTGCTGAAGTTGCAGCCGCAGTCGCGTTGCCAGCGGCCGAGGCCGTGCGCGCAGCTCCAGGCCGTGCCCTCGCCGCCCGGCCCCGGCACGAGCTCGAGCTCCCACGTCGGCGGGTGTCGCTCGATGTGGGCGGCGAGATTCGTGACCTCGATGCCCCGCTGCGCCGCCTCGGCGTACGTCGCGTACGCGAGCGTCAGGTCGGCGAACTTCTTGTGGTGTCCCCACAGCTCCCCGTCGGAGGCGCACAGGACGAGGCTCGGCTCGGTCGCGGACGAGCGCGCCGCCGAGGCCTCGACGGCCTTGAGGAAGGCGCCCGAGCTCCCGGATTCCTCGCCGAAGGCGACGGCGCGCGAGAGCGGGCCGTCGAACACGCCGATGGCGATGCGGCGCCCGGAGCCGTCGCGGTGCGACCAGAAGTAGGCGCGCCCGGTGTCGACGGTGTCGCGGTCGACCTTCTCGAACGTCGCGCCGCCCGGCTTGCGCACGCCGGCGATCTGCTCGGGCGCGAGGATCGTGAACGTCACGCCGAGGTCGATGAGCGTCTCGAGCGTCGAAGGCGAGACGCCCGTCTCGGGCAGCCACAGCCCGTCAGCGGCGCGGCCGAAGCGGCGCTCGAAGTCGGCGAGGCCCCAGACGAGCTGCGTGCGCCGGTCGGCGGGCGCGAGCAACGGCACGATGGGGTGCGCGTAGGCCATGGCCATGGCGCCGCCGCGGCCGAGCCGGCGGCGCTGCTCCTCGTCGGCCGCGCGCAGCCGCTGCTCGACCTGCGGGTCGGCGCGCTCGATCCAGCGCGCGAGCGTCGGGCCGAAGTTGAACGAGAGCCGCGCATAGTTGTTGACGATGGCCGCGATGTGGCCCGCGCCGTCGTGGATGCGCGCGAAGGCATTGGCGCGGTACGACTCGGCGTGGATGCGCGCGTTCCAGTCGTGGTAAGGCGCCGCCGACGGCTCGCGCGACATCTCGTCCGTCCACGGGTTCTCGCGCGGCGGCTGGTAGAAGTGGCCGTGAACGACGAGCGAGATCGGTGAGGCCACGGCGACCTAGAAATTTCTAGAGCGGGTGAGCAGCGTGTCGCGGGCCTTCTGCACGACGGTGACGCCGCCCTCGCTCACGGTGTGGCGAAGGGCGTCGCGCGCCAGGTCGTGCCCGATGTGATCGCCCGGCGCGATGCGCACGTTCTTGTCGATGATGCCGCGGTGGATGCGCGCGCCGCGGCCCACGTAGACGTTGTCGAAGAGGATCGACTCCTTGACCTCGGCGCCGGCGTCGACGAACACGTTCCGCCCGAGCACCGAGTCCTTGACGAACCCGCCGGCGACGATGCATCCCCCGCAGAGGACCGATTGGATGGCGACGCCGCGGCGGCTGTCGTCGTCGAAGACCAGCTTGGCGGGCGGATCGGGGTAGTTGGCCGTGATGATGGGCCAGTCCCAGTTGTAGAGGTTGAGGCTCGGCACGACGTTCTTGAGGTCCATGTTGGCCTCGTAGTAGGCGTCGATGGTCCCGACGTCGCGCCAGTAGGCGTTCTCGACCTCGTCGGACACGCCGCGGATGCGGTTCATGCCGAAGTTGTAGGCGAAGACGCGGCCCGTCTTGAGCATCGACGGCAGGATGTCGCGCCCGAAGTCGTGGTGCGACTCCCGCTCGGCGTCGCCGCGCAGCTCCTCGACGAGCGGGCCCGGCGCGAAGACATAGTTGCCCATCGACCCCAGGCAGTGCTCCGGGTCACCGGGGATCGTGACGGGATCCCGGTCGGGCTTCTCCTGGAAGCCGACGACGCGGCCCTCGTCGTCGACCTGAACGACGCCGAACTGGCCGGCGTCGGCCTTCTTGATGGGCAGGCACGCGATCGTCGCGATGGCCTTCTTCTGGAAGTGGAAGTCCGTCATCTGACGGATGTTCATCTTGTAGATGTGATCGGCGCCGAACACGAGGACGGCGTCGCCCCGGTACTCTTCGATGAGGTGCAGGTTCTGGAAGACCGAGTCGGCCGTGCCCCGATACCAGGACTCGCCCATGCGCATTTGGGCCGGCACCACCGACACGAAGGAATCGAACATGCCGCGCGCGCCCCACGTGCGTTGCACGTGCTCGGCCAGCGACTGCGACTTGTACTGCGTGAGGACGTAGACCGACCGGATGCCCGAGTTCGCGAGGTTCGACAGGACGAAGTCGATGATGCGGTACCGGCCGCCGAAGGGCACCGCCGGCTTGGCGCGATCGCGCGTGAGGGGGAACAGCCGCGAACCCTTGCCGCCCGCCATGACGAGCGCGATGAACCTTTGCTGTCCGTCCATGACTGTGGAAACGCCGTCTCGGCCCCGAGGGTGCGCGCCACTATAAACGCTTTTTTGGTTATAGTGGCCGGCCATGACCACGCCCGAGAAGCTCCTGCTCCAACTCTCCGAGCTGTCCCACAACCTGTGGTGGGCCTGGAATCCCCAGATCATCAAGCTGTTCCGCGACCTCGATCCCGAGGCCTTCCGAGCCTCGAACCACAACCCGATCGCGACGATCGCGGGCTTTTCGAGCGAGCGCGTCGCCGCCCTCTCCGCGGACGCGGCGCTGCGGGCGCGCGTCGACGCCGCGCACCGCGAGCTGCGCGACTACCTCGGGGCCGCGAAGACCTGGGCCTCGACCCACGCCGGGCCGTTGCGCGTGCGGCCCGTCGCGTACTTCTCGGCGGAGTTCGGCATCCACGAGTCGCTGCCCATCTACAGCGGCGGTCTGGGCGTGCTCGCGGGCGACCACCTCAAGAGCGCCTCCGACCTCGGGCTGCCGCTCGTCGCCGTCGGGCTCTTCTACCGCGAGTCGTACTTCCGGCAGCGGCTCGACCGCGACGGCTGGCAGCACGCCGAGTACGTGCGCTCGCCCTCCGAGCTCTTGCCCGCCAAGCCGGCGCTCACGCCGCAGGGCACCCCCATCGTCGTCGAGGTGCCGCTGTCTCGCGAGGTCCTGCGCGCGCAGGTCTGGGAGATCGCCGTCGGCCGCAACAAGCTCCTCCTCCTCGACACCGACGTCGACGGCAACTCGGAGGAGAACCGCCAGCTCGCGGCGCGCCTCTACTTCGGCGACCAGCGTGTCCGCATCCGGCAGGAGCTGCTGCTCGGCGTGGGCGGCATCCGCGCGCTGCGCGCCGCCGGCATCCACTGGGGCGGCCTGCACCTCAACGAGGGCCACAGCGCCTTCGCGACGCTCGAGTACACGCGCCTGCTCATGGAGCAGACGGGCGCCGATTTTCGAACCTGCGCGCAAGAGGTCGCGCAGAGCACGGTCTTCACGACGCACACGCCGGTCGACGCGGGCCACGACCGCTTCCCTCCCGAGCTCGTCGACGATCACCTCGAGCCGCTACGCCGCTCGCTCGGCCTGTCGCAGCAGGACTTCCTCGGACTCGGCCGCATCCGCTCGGAAGACCACCGCGAGGCGCTGTGCATGACCGTGCTCGCGTTCAAGATGTCGCGCTACGCGAACGGCGTGTCAGCGCTGCACGGCCGCATCACGCGCAAGTCTTGGCAGGTCTTGTGGCCGCACCACCGCGAGGACGAGGTGCCCGTGGGGCACATCACGAACGGCGTGCACGTCCGGACGTGGCTCGCGCCCGCCATGCAGGACCTCTACAACCGCCACATCGGGCCGGACTGGCGCAATCACCTGTCCGACCCGACGATGTGGTCGCGCATCGACAACGCGCCCGACGCCGAGCTCTGGGAGACCCACCGCATGCTGAAGGCGGCGCTCGTGCGGTTCGTGCGACGCAAAGTCACCGAGCAGCGCACGCGCGCGGGCCACGGCGCCGAGATCATCGCCGCCGCGGGCGTCGCCCTCGATCCCGAGGCGCTCACGATCGGCTTCGCGCGTCGCTTCGCGACCTACAAGCGCGCCAGCCTGATCTTCAGCGACTTCCCGCGGCTCAAGAAGATCCTCACGGACGCCAAACGGCCCGTGCAGCTCGTCTTCTCGGGCAAGGCGCACCCCGCCGATCGCCCCGGCCAGGAGGTCCTGCGCCACGTGCACGAGGTGACGTTCAGCGCCGAGCTGCGCGACCGCGTGATCTTCATCGAGGACTACGACATCAACGTCGGTCGCCACCTCGTGCAGGGCGTCGACGTGTGGCTCAACAACCCGCGGCGGCCACAAGAAGCGAGCGGCACGAGCGGCCAGAAGGTGTTGCTCAACGGCGGGCTGAACTTCTCCGTGCTCGACGGGTGGTGGGGCGAGGCGTACGACGGGCTCAACGGCTTCGCGATCGGCGACGGCATCACGCACGTCAACACAGACGAGCAGGACCGGCGCGACTCGAGCTCGCTCTACGACACGCTCGAGAACCTGGTCGTGCCGCTCTACTACGATCGCGACGATCAGGGCGTGCCGCGCGGCTGGGTCGAGCGCATGAAGCGCACGATCCGGACCCTCGGCTGGCGGTTCAACACCGACCGCATGGTCATCGACTACACGCGCGAGTGCTACATGCCCGCCGCGGGCGCCCAAAGCTGCGCCATGCCGAAATGAGCGCAGGGAGGCTGCGTCCTCCCCGCGATGCCTTGGATTTGCGCCGAGGAAGCGGGCGCGTCACGAGTGTGGCGCGTCGGTAATTTGGCGCGCGCTCTTTTTCACGCGCCGCGCTCAATCCGCCCCCACGGTCGGTCGATGTGGGGCACATGCGGCCGAACGTATCGAAGAGGCACAAGCAGACGTCCACCTGGCGCGTGCGCGCCGTGCAGCTGGCGCTCGCGCTCGCGGGCACGGGGATCATGACGGCGATCGCGGCGGCCGCCATCGGCGCCAATCAGGGAGCGCAGGGCGACGGCGCGATGGCCGCCACCATCCTGGCCCAGCGCATCTCGGAAGGCTTGGGCGCGAGGCCCGCCCCTGGACCGCAGAGCGACGCGACCACGCGCGACAAGATCCTCGCCGAGGCCGCGACGCTCGAAGCGGACATGAACCACATGGTCATGATCACGGAGAAGCTGCGCGTCGACGCCTACAAGGCCAAGGACATCATCCGGCTGAACACCGTCACGGGCAGGCTCGACGACATGAAGTCGATCATGATGATCGCGATTCCCGCGTTCAAGGCCATTCGCCAGCCTGGACAGGATCTCTTCGTGATGCGGGCCAAGATCAGCACGATCCGGCAGGGATGGGAGCGCATGAAGGAGGCGCTGAGCGCGGCCGAAGCAGCCGAGGGCGACAGCGTCGATTCCATCGCGGCGGCGCTCGGGCCCGCGAACGCGGAGACGAGCCCCTCCGAGGGCTCCACCGATCCGACCGCGCCGCCCACTCCGTCGGCGGACTTCGAACGCCCGGGTGAGGCCAGCCCCTATAGATGAGCCGCGCGCGGCCCCGCCGCGCGAGCCCGGGCGACCGCCGGAACGCCGCGCCTTGTCCGAGGACGTCGCCGTCGAGTTAGTGTAGCGGCGGTGTACGAGCCGCTGCCGACGTTCCTGTTGAGGGCGCCCCTCCTTCGCGAGCGCGACTGGCGACGGCCGGGCGCGCTCGAGGCGAACCCGCTCGGCGCCATGGCCATCGCCCTCGCGAGCGGACGCCTGGCGGCGGCCGCGGATTCGCCGGAGCGCCGGCGCGCCATCGACCGCTACAGCCGACGGGCGGCGTTCAGGGCGACGCCGTCGGGCTTGCTGGCCGGAGTCTGCCTGGGCACGCTCGGCGCGACGACGCGCGTGGCGACGGGCACGCCACGCGCGACCCTCGCGCCGACGTGGGCGCGCATGGCCGCGCTCGGGCGGGCGTTGCTCGACGACCCGGCGGCGCGCGCCCGCGCGAGGCTGCGCGTTGCGCCCTCGCTCGTCCGGACGGCGACGACGGCGCGCTGGCTGGCGCCCGCCGAGCCCTTCGCCGAGGAGCGCGTCGCGGAGCTCGACGAAGGCCTCGCGGCCATCCTGGACCGGACGGCCGACTGGACGGCGTGGCCCGAGGCGCGACGCGCCGCCCGCGCTGCCGGGCGCGGCGCCGCCGCCGGTGAGCTGGACGACCTGCTGCTCGTCCTCGTCGACGAGGGGCTGCTCCAGGCGGACGTCACGCCGCCCCTCGTCGGCCCCGACGCCGCGACGTGGATGCGCGCGCGCCTCGAGCGGCTCGGGCGCGCCTCCCTCGCGCAGGCGCTGGGCGGCGCCCTGCGCGCGCTCGCGCGCGGCGACCTCGCACGCGGAGCCGCCGTCCTCGCCTCGCTGCCGGGCGGGACGGCCGCGGCGGATGTGCACGGCGTCCTCGTACACCGTCCGGCGCGCGCTCCGTCGCTCGAGCGCGCCGTCGTCGCGCGCGCGGCCGCGCTCGCGCCGGTGCTCTTTCGACTCCAGGACGCGCTCGCGCCGCCGGCGAGCGAGCGACTCGCACAGCCCGCCCTCGGCGAGAGCCTCGAGGTCGCCACGGAGCTCTTCGGGGCGGGCGCGCTCGATCTCGGCGCCCTCGCCGCGGGCGACTACGGCGTCAGTCCCGCCGGCGACGGTGACGGCGCGCGACCGGAGCCCACGACGCCGCCGGCCCTCCTCACGACGCTCGTCGACGCCATCGTCGCGGCCGCGCGCGCGGGCAACACCGAGGCCGCGCTCGACCTCGACGCGCTCGCCACGGCGCTGGGCGACGTCGGGCCGGCGCCGCCGCCGACGTGCGAGCTCTTTCTCGCGCCGGTCGCGGGCCGCCGCGCGCCGGGCGGCATGGGCTGGCTGCTCGGGCTGCACGCGCCCGCCGGTGCGTCGTGGGGCCGGTTCGCCGCGGCCCTCGGGGCGCCTCTGAGGCGCGCGCTCGAGGCGCTCGCGACGGCCGAGCGCGACGCGCGACCGGAAGAGGAGGCGCTCGACGTGGCGTTCGCGCCCTCGCCCGCGCTGGCCGATCTCTGCGCGCACCCGCGCGTGCGGCGCCGCGCGCTCGCGCTCACGACCTGGCCCGAGGGAGACGACGCCGACGACCTCGCCGTCGCCGATCTCGAGCTCGTCGCCGACCCCGGCGCCGAGACCCCGCTCGCCTTGCGGCCACGCGCGGGCGGCGGCCCGGTCGTTCCCTCGCCGCTCGCGCGCGTGCGCTCGACGACTGCGCCCGCGGGGACGACGCGCCTCCTCGGCGGTTGGAGCCTCTTCCGGCAGCACGCGCCCTGGGCGCTCACCCTCGGGCCGCTCGCGGCCCTGGCGCGCGTCCCGCGCCTCACGCTCGACGGGTTCGTCGTCGCGCCCGCGAGCTGGCGCGTGCCGGAGGCGCTGCGGGCGGGTCCCGCCGATGGCGCGCGGCTGCGTCGCTGGCGGCGCGAGGCGCGCCCGCCGCGCTTCGTACAGCTCGGCCACGAGGACCGGCTACTCGCCGTCGATCTCGACTCGCCACGCGCCGCCGCGGAGCTCGTGGGCCACGAGCGGGCTTGGGAGATCTGGCCACCGCTCGGGCGCGGCGTCGATCGCGATGGCCGCCGCGTCGAGGCCGTCTGCGCGCTCGTCGACGTCCCCAACGAGGAGGCGGCCCGCTCGAACGCGCGCGCGGCGCGCGCCGTTACGGCCGCGGGCCGGGTCGCGCCCCCACGCCTGGCGCCCCCGCCCGCCGACTGGCGCACGTTCAAGATCTTCGGCGCGCCCGAGCACCAGGACGCGCTCTTGCTCGAGGCCATCCTCCCCGCGATCGCCGCCGCGCGCGGCGCGCGCGAGATCGCGAGCTGGTTCTTCCAGCGCTACGTCGAGAGTCCGGGCCGCCGGCACCACCTGCGCGTCCGCGTGCGCGCGGCGGCTCCCCGCGCGCGCGTCGCCTTCGAGGAGCGCCTGCGCGCGGCGCTCGAGCCGGCGCAGGCAGCGGGAGCCGTCGTCACCTTCGAAACCGGCGACTACCACCCCGAGCGGGCCCGCTTCGGCGGCGCGCTCGACGCTGCTCACGACGTGTTCGAGTCGGACAGCGACGCGACCTGTGCGCTCCTCGCGACGCCCGCCGACGAGCGCGCCGCGGCCGACGACACCTTGGCGCGCCTCACGCCGCTCGTGCGGATGCTCGACGCCCTCGCGCGCGGGCTGGGGCTCGAGGGGCAGGCGCGCCACGACGTCGCGCGCGCGCGCCGCGGCGCCGCCGAGGGCGGCCCGCTCGCGGACGACGCGCGCTGCGCGGCCGACGCCGAGTTCCGAGCGCGGGCGCGCGACCTGCGCACGCTGCTGGGCGCGCCCCCGCGTGACGCCGCGACGCGCACCCTCGAGGCGCACGCCGCGCGCACGGCCAGAGCGGTCCGCGGCCTGCCGCCCGCAGCGCGGGCCGCGCTCGCGCCGACGCTGCTTCACCTCACGTGCGTGCGCGTCGCGGGACCAGACGGCGAGCTCGAGCGCCTGGCTTACACCTGCTGGGAGCGCACGCTCGAAGGTCTTCGCCGCGCGCCGCTGGCCAGCTCGGCCCCCCGCCGGCGCGCACGCACCTTTCGGCGCGCCCGCGCTCAGGCTACATAATGTCGCCCGTGTCGTGGGCCGCGCTGCTCCTTCCCCTCTCGGCGCTCTTCTCGCGAGCGCCGGCCGACGCCCCGACCCACGAGATCGATCTCGGCGACGTCTCGAACGCGCCCGACTCCTGCCCGACGCGCAGCGAGCTCGCCGAGGCGCTCGCCGCGCGCATGCCGGGCGTCGTGGCGCAGGCGCCCGCGCCCGACGCGCGGCCGTTTCGTCTCCGGCTCACGTTATCGGCCCAGGGCGTCGCGCGCGTCGCGCTGACCGACGCGGAGGGCGCGCTGCGCCTCGAACGCGAGCTCGACCTGCCAAAGGGTGGCGCCACCGCGGGCACGCCGCGCGAGCGCGCCGCCGCCTGCGCGGCCCTGGCCGAGACCGTCGCGCTCATCGTCGAGCGCTACATGCGGCACATCGGCTACCACGAGCCTCCCCCCCCAGCCCTGATCGAGCCCAACGCCAGCGCGCCGCCGCCGCCTCCTCCCACGCCGCTCGGGCCGGCCGGGCGCCTCGGCCTCGGCGCCGCCGTGAGACCGCCCCTCGGTGCCTCCTGGCGGTTCGAGCCTGAGGTCACGGGCGCCGTGCGCCTTGGCCACCTCGAAGTCGGCGCCAGCGCGGGCGCCGATCTGCCGGCCAACGGCGGCGTCCCCAAGTCCGGCGGCCAGGGGTCGCTCGACCTGCGCACATTCCCGGCACGGCTCGCCCTCGGATGGATGGTGCCCCTCGGCGCCCGCTTCGCGCTCGTGCCGGCCCTGGGCGCCGGCCTCGACGTGGTCCTCGCCGAAACGCGCGGCATCGTCGTGACGCGCCGCTCGACGGCCGTCGAGCCCGTGGTCGAAGCCGGCATGCGCGCGCGGGCGACCCTCACGCGTCGCCTTTGGCTGGACCTGCACGCCTCCGGGGGCCTCGACCTGCGGCCCGAGCAGTTCATCGTCTTCACGAGCCCCACGGGGACCTCCGCGCCCGAGACCGTGTTCATGACGCCTCGTGTCTACACGCGCATCGGCGTCGATTTTGGGGTCTACTTGGGGAAGAAGTAACGCTCGGGATTGCCTCTAAAGGGGCTGGATGGTGAAGCGCGACGGCATCGAACGGACGGCCCCCGACCTCGGCCCCGCGGGGCTCGAGGCGCGCGAACGGGACATGGTCCGCCGCTGCGTCGACGGCGACACGACGGCCTGGCGCACGCTCTACGACCGGCACTTCCCCGACGTCGAGCGCCTCGTGGCCACCCTGGGCATCGTCGACGCCGAGGCGGACGACATCTGCCAGGAGATCTTCGTCATCATCTACAAGAACCTGGCGCGCTTCCGCGGCGAGGCGCGCCTGTCGACCTGGATCTACCGGCTCGCGACGCGCGAGGCGATCCGCTTCGCGCGAAGGCGGCGCCTGCTGCGCGGCCTCGCCGAGCTGTTCGCGCGCGAAAGACGCGAGGCGCCCAGCGCCGAGCTCTTCGAGAACGCGGCGGGGCGCCGGCACTACCTGCGCCAGCTCCTCGATCGGCTGCCGCCCGAGCGCCGGCTCGCGCTCGTGCTGTACGAGATCGAGGGCGTGCCCGTGAGCGAGATCGCGCGCATCTCCGATTGCGCGGAGAACACGGTCTGGACGCGGCTTCACCGCGCCCGCACCGAGCTCGAAAAGTTTGCCAAAGAGGCCATGCCATGAACGACGCGCGGTGGTTGGACGACGTGGAAGACGCGGGGCGGAGCGCGCTGCGGCGCGGCCTCGACGAGAGTGAGCGCTTCGCGCATTCGGAGCTCGCGCAGCGCCGCGTCTGGGCGCGCGTCTCGGACCCGGTGCGCGCGCGGCGGGCCACGCGAGGCGCCTTCCTGCGCGGCGCCGTCGTGGCCTCGGCGCTCACGGCGATGGCGATCGTGGCCCTCGACCACGCGCGCGTCTCGACGCCCGCCGGGGGGCGGCAGCGGGAAGACGGCGCGCGTCCGGCGCCCTCGCCGACCTCGGGCGCGACGGCCACCGCGACGGCGCAGGCCACCGGCCCCGCGGCGCTGGGCGTGGTCGCGCCCTCGGGGGCGGTGGTCGAGACGGGCGCGGGCGAGCGGATCGTACGCATCCTGCCGCGCCGCGCGCGCGCCGAGCTCGCGCCGGGCACGTCGGTGGCCGTCGACGAGCAAGGTCGTCCCGAGCTCCGTCGCGGAGAGGTGCGCTTCTCCGTGGCCGCTCCGGTCACGCGCGACGCGCAGCTGTTCTCCGTGCGCGTCGCCTCTTATCGGGTCGTCGTCGCGGGCGCGCGCTTCGTCCTCAAGGCCCAAGCGCAATCGGTAAGCCTCGCCGTCGACGAGGGCGAGGCCGAGATCTGGAGCGGCTCGCACGTCGTGCGCCTCGGCTCGGGCGAGACGTGGTCGAGCGACACCGCGCCGCGCGTCCGCCCCGGCACGCCCCGCGCCGCCCGCGACAAGGCGCCGGCGCTCGCGCCGGGCGCCGCCGAGAGCCCCGGCGCCGCGCAGGATCGGGACGACCTCGCGGCCGCCCGCGCCGCGCGCGCCGCATCCGACCCCCGCCGCGCGCTCACGCTCTACGAGCGCCTGGCCTCGCGCAGCGGACCGGCCGCCGAGAACGCCCTTTACGAGATCGGCGGCGTCTACCACGACCAGCTCGGGCAGCCCGTCAAGGCGATCGCCGCCTGGGAGCGCTATCGGGCCCGCTACCCGAAGGGCCTGCTGCGCGCCGAGGCCGATCTGTCGGTCATCGACACGCTGGCGACGCTCGGGCCGTCGGCGGGCGGGGCGCGAACCCTCGACGAGGCGCTCGCGTTCCTCGCGCGCTACCCGCGCAGCGAGCGGCGCGGCGAGGTCGCGAGGGTCGCGGGCGATCTCTACCGCGAGCGCGGCGACTACCGCGCCGCGCTCGACGCCTACCGCCTCGTCTCGAGGAGCGGCACGACGGGCGCCGATGACGTCGACGACGCGGCCTTCGGCCAAGCCGCCTGCCTCTACGCGCTGCGCGACTCGGGCGCGGACACCTCCCTGCGCGCATATCTCGCGCGACGCCCGCACGGCCGCCACGCGCGCGACGCCGCGCGCCTGCTGGGAGGTCAGCGAGACGGCCGTGGCCCGAATCAACCGGACACGACGTCGCCATGAACGTAAACATGAAGGTAAAGTGGTCCGCCCGATCTCGGCCGGACATGCTCGGGGGGGGGCCAGCGGATGCGAAGGTCCATTTTCACGGCGGCGTGCGTGCTGAGCGCGGTCTCGGCGTGCAGCCCGCTGCGCCAACCGCTCGGGAGCTTGATGGCCGCGACGATGGGCGGCGCCGGGACGGGGGGGGCCTCGGGGAGCGGGGGAGCCGGCGTCCTCAAGGGCGACCAGATCCCGTCGCTGCCGCCCGAGTGGGGAGCCTGCGACCCGACGGTCTTCCGCTGCTACCAGGATCCTCGACTGTCGCTCTCGCCGCCTCCGTCGGCGTTGTTTGGGGGAGCTCCCGATCCGGACGCGGCCGCCAAGCCGCAGATCGTGTACCCGCTCCCGGGGGCGATGCACCCGATCAACCTCGCGGACATCACGTTCCAGTGGCGGCGCGGCCCGGCCGTTGCGCAGACGGTTTTCCGGATCCGACTGCGGCGCGCTAACGGCGACGTCTTCGAGCTCTTCGTGCCCTGCGACCACGCGGGCACGCGCGGCCCGCCCGTCGACACCGAGTGCGTGTCCCACCTCCCGCCGGGCGCCTGGCTCGACGTCGCGGGCACGGCGCGCGGCGAGACGCTCACCGTCGACGTGGCAGGCGCCGACCCGACGCGCCCCAACGCCATCGCGACCTCCGATCCCCTGACGCTCGCGTTCTCGCCCGAGGACGTACGCGGGGGCCTTTACTACTGGACGAGCAAGATCACGGGCACGGAGCGCCTGCTTTTCGGCGCCGGCGCGACTCAACCTTTCATCGTGCCTGCGTCTCCCAGCAACACGGCCACCTGTGGCGGCTGCCACGCCGTGAGCCGCGACGGCTCGACGATCGCCTTCGAGCAGGGGGACACGGCCGTCGGCGTCCTGCGCGTGGCGGCGACAGCCGAGGTGAACACGCCTCTCTTCCCGCCCGCCGCCAGCCACGACTGCGGCACACAGGCCCTCAACCACGACGGCTCGCGCGTGCTCGTCTCGTACTCGGGCCGTCTCTTCCTGCGCGACACGGCGACCGGCCGCGCGCTCTTCGAGGTCAACGAGACCCAGCTCGGGCTCACGCAGCACGCCTTCCACCCCGAGTGGTCGCCCGACGACAAGAGCATCGCCGTCACCGTGTCGGCGCAGGGCGACGCCGACTGGTCCGTGCGCACGGGCGACATCGGCGTCCTGCCCTACAACGACGGTCAGTTCGGGCCCGTCGAGACGCTCGTGCCCACGGGAGCCGAGTTCAATTTCTACCCGACTTGGTCGCCCGACGGACACTGGATCGCGTTCGCGACGGCGCCCGTCGGCCCCATGCAGACGAGCTACCAGCAGGTGCACGCGCGGTTGCGGCTCGTCAACCGAGACACGCGCGCCGTCTCCGAGCTCGTCGCCGCCAGCGGCGCGGCCGGCAGCACTTCGACGTGGCCGAAGTTCGCGCCCTTCACTCAGCCGGGCGGCCTGATGTTCCTGACCTTCAACTCGAAGATGGACTACGGATTCTTCCTGCCCAGCAACGCGGGAGGCCTCGCGCAGCTCTGGATGACGGTGATCGACGTGAGCAAGCTCGCGCAGGCGGGCGCCGACGCGAGCCGCCCGCCCGTCTGGCTGCCGTTCCAGGACGTCGCGGAGCACAGCTACCTCGGCTGGTGGGCCGAGCGCATCGCGTGCGACGCCGGCGGCGCGAGCGCATCGGCCTGCGGCGACCAGCAGATCTGCGACGGCGGCGCCTGCGCCATGGTGAAGCCGTGATGGCCGTCGAGCTCGGCGAGGCGTTCCGCCGGCACCGCGGCACGCTCACGGCGGCAGCGATGCGCGTCCTGCGCCGGCACGACGACGTCGACGACGTCCTGCAGGACGCCTTCGTCGCGGCGCTGCGGAGCGTGCACAACCTGCGCGAGCCAGCGGCGCTGCGCGCGTGGCTCACGCGGGTCACCGTGCGCACGGCGCGGCGCCGCGGCGCCCGCGCGTGGTTCGTGGCCCTCGAGGACGCGCCGGCCGCCGCGCACGTCCCCGACCCGCGGCCCTCGGCCCTCGACCTGGCGCTGCTGGCCGCGGTGGGCGAGGTCGTGGCGGCGATCCCAGCCGACCGGTGCCGCCCCTGGGCGCTGCGGATGGTCGACGGCGAACCCATCGACGACATCGCGGCCTGCTGCGGTTGCTCCGCGACGACGGTCAAGCGCCGCATCGCCGAGGTGCGCGGCTTGCTCGAAGCCGCGCTCGAATAGGACGCCCGTGCGCCGGCGGCTCGTCCTGCTCGCGGTCGCGCTGCCGTGTGCCTTCGCCCACGCCGATGGGAGGCGAAGCGCCGACGACGAGGCCCCGCCGCAGGTCACGCGGCTCGCCCTGCCCTTCTCGGGCATCTGGGGCGTCATCCAAGGCTTCGGGGCCGGCTCCCACGTGGGGTACGCGGCCTACGCCCTCGACTTCGTGCCCGCCGTGCCCGCCGCGCGCGGAGGCGCGCGCCTGCCGCCGCGTGGCGCGCCCCTCGCGCGCTTCCCGTGCTTCGGCCGGCCTGTGCTCGCGCCCGCCGACGGCACCGTCGTGCGCGTCGCCGCGGGCGCGCGCGACTGGCCCGCCCGCGTCAAGGGGCGCGACGAGGGCAACTTCGTCATCATCGAGCACGCCGCGCGCGAGTACTCCGAGCTTCGTCACCTGCACGCCGGCTCGGTGCGCGTGACCGTCGGGCAGCACGTGCGACGCGGCGATGTCGTCGGCGCCTGCGGCAACTCGGGCAACGCCGGCACGCCCCACCTGCACCTCGGCTTCCTCTCGTCGATCGATCCCATCACGACGCGGCCCGTGACCTTCGTGGGCTACGAGGTCCGCGCCCCCGACGCGGACGTCTGGCACGCCCCCACGGGCGCGCTCCAACCTGGCGATATCCTGCGTCCGCTGACGTGGTAGCATGTCGCACATGGCTCAGCCCCCTGAGCTGACGGGACACGTCCTCGGCGGCAAGTACCGGCTGGTTCGCGCCGTCTCCGAGGGACCGCGTCAGGTGTTCGAAGCGCGTCACGAGCGTTTCTCCGGCCGTTTCGCGGTCAAGCTGTGGCCGCCCACGACGCCCTGGGAGGCCTTCTGCCGCGGGGCCGAGGTCGCCATGACGCTCCGCCACCCAGGCGTCACGCAGGTCCTCGACTTCAACTGCCAGCCGGGCGTGCCGCCCTTCCTCGTGCTCGAGTGGGTCGACGGCACGCGCCTCTCCGAGATCATCGCCGAGGCGGGCCTCATGCCCATCGAGCGGGTCGCGCCGCTCGTCGAGAGCGCGGCTTGGGCCATCGCCTCGGCGCATCAGCAGGGCGTCGTGCACCTCGAGCTGCGGCCCGACGAGGTGTTCGTCGTCCACGCGCCCGGCACGATGCGCGAGTGGGTGAAGGTCGCGGGCTTTGGGGTGTCGGCGGCGCTCGCGCGCGCGGGGACCTCGCCGCCGTCGCGCTACCGCGCGCCCGAGCAGAAGGCGGCCGAGACCGGCGCGCACGACGACGGCGACGACCCACAGAGCGACCAGTACTCGCTGGCGGCCATCGCCTACGAGATGTTGGCGGGCATCCCCCCCTTTCACGAAGAAGGCGCGCAGGCCGAGCCCGCGCCGATCTCCGACCTCGCGCCCGGCGTGAGCCCTGCCGTCGACGCGGCGGTCCGGCAAGCGCTGGCCATCGATCCCGAGCAGCGCTTCGCGGGCGTGCTGGAGTTCGCGCGCGCCTTGCGTGACGCCATCGACGGAGCCTCGCCCGAAGCCCTCCGCCGGCGCAGCGCCGCGGCCACCCCGCGGGACCGGCGGACGCGCGTCCTCGAGGCGGTCTCGCCGTTCTTCAACCCGCTGCAAGGCCGCGCGAGCGATGTCTTCCGTCGCGTCGCGACCACGACGGCGCGGCTGCGCACGCTGGCCGCGCGCTCGGCGCCGCGGGTGCCGGGCGGACCGGCCGCCCGCATCGCCATCGCGGGCGCGGCGCTGCTCGTCGCCGTGACGGGCACCTCGCTCGTGTTGCGGCAGCGCACGCCCCCGCATGACGTCCCGGCGGCGCCACCCGCGCCCGTCGCCGCGAGCGCGCCGCCGCCGAAGCCCGCGGCTACGCCCCCCTCGATGGGACCGCCGCCGCCCCAACCGCCGGCGAAGCCGCCGGCTCCGTCACCGAAGGCCGCGACCTCGCCTGCATCCGCGCCGAGCGTCGCCGATAAGGCGAAGCCGGCAGACGCGGCGATCCCGAAACGGGCGCCGGTGGCGGCCTGGGCCAAGCTCGGCGCGAGCGCCACGCGACCGGCCCCCGGCCTCGAGACGGCCGCCCCGCCATCGGCGTCCCGCGCGGCGCCGAAGCTCGCGAGCGCGGCGCCTCCCAAGCCGGGCATCGCGGCGCGGTCCAAGCCAGCCGCGGCAGTGACGTCCAACCCGGCGATCCCGGCGGCGTCCAAGCCGGCGGGCGCGACGGCGTCCAAGCCAGCGGGCGTGCCGCCACCCAAGGCGGTCGTCGCGACGGCGTCCAAGCCGGCTTCGGGTGTCGCGGTCGAGGGCGGCAAGGCACCGGTGCCCTGCACGATCTCCGTCGGTTCGACGCCGCCCGCGGACGTGTGGCTCGACGATCACAACCTCGGCAAGCGCACGCCCATCGTCCGCTACCCCGCCGCTTGCGGCGATCACAAGCTCGCGCTCAAGCGCGATGACCTCGACCTCTATCAGATGGAGATCGTCACCCTGCGCGCGGGCGCGCCGTTCAAGAAGGTGTATCCGCTCCAGTAGCCCGGCGCCGCGTCAACGGCGGCGGCGGCGCGCGCGCACCAGGAAGAAGGCCAGCCCCGGGAGGGCGAGCACGACGGCGAACTGCGCGGGCGCGACTGGCCCCACGCCCGCGAGCGCGCAACCGCCCTGCTCGCGCGACGGAGGCACGCCCTCGCCGCCAGCGCCTGTGAGATTGCTCGAGGACGTTCCGCCGCTCGCAGCCACGCCGGCGTCGGGGCCGGAGACGGGGATGGGGACCGTTCCCGGCTTCACGCAGGCTCCCGCGACACACGTGAGGCCCGTGGCGCCGCACAGCTCGAGGTCGGTGCCGTTGTCGGGGACGCCATCGCAATCGTCGTCGAAGTCATTGCAGGTCTCGGGACGCGGCTGCCCCGGCGTGCAGGAGGTCGAGGAGCAGCTCTCGCCAAGCCGGCGGCACCAGCCCACGCCGCAGCTGGAGCGGGCGTTCTCGTCGACCTGGCCGTTGCAGTTGTTGTCGATGTAGTCGCAGAGCTCCGGCGCGCCCGGATACACGTTCGGGTTCGCGTCGTCGCAGTCGTCCGTGCCGACGCCGTAGCCCTTCGGCGGCGCGCAGCCCATGACCGTGGGCCCGGCCGCCACGCCGTGGCCGTCGCCGTCGGCGTCCACGTGATAGGTCACGATGGGCAGCCCTTCGTCGATCATGCCGTTACAATTGTCGTCGCGCTTGTTGCAGACCTCGGCGGCGCCTGGATAGATGCGCTCGTCGTTGTCGTCGCAGTCGCCGAGGACCGCCGCGTAGTACTTGGGGAGCCCGCAGCTCCTCGTGTAGCCGCTCGTCTCGGCGCCGAAGCCGTCGCCGTCGAAGTCCCGGTAGTACATGGTGCCCGCGCACCCGAAGGCGAACGCCTCGAATCCCTCGCCCGGACCGTCGCCCCGCGAGCCGCCGTCATTGTTCGCCGCGACCACGTACGCGTTGAGGTTCACGCCGCCGGGCGCGGCGGGCGCCGTCCAGCCGACTTGAAAGGTGGTCACGCCGTTGACGGCCTTCTTGGGCGCGGTGTGCGTGATGCCGCCGGAGACGAGCTGCGTGCCCTGCCCGGCCAGGGAGGCGAGCGTTCCAACGTCGGCTGTCAGGAACAGACCGGCGTAGCCCTCGGGCGTCGTGATGTTGACCGAGAACGTCACCATCTGCGCGGTCGCGATCATGGCCGAGCTCGACGTAATGGTCACCGTGGGCGTCGCGCCGCCCGAATGACAGCCACTGCAGCCCTCGGACGCGATGCCGGCCCTGCGCGCCTCGGCCCTCGACGACGCGAGAATGAGCACGAGCGCCAAGCCCGCGGCGAGCGCCAGCCCGGACCGGCGTTTGCCGAGCCCGGACGGGCACTTGCGCGGCCCGAACGGGCGCTTGCAAATACACGTCACCATGAGGGAAGGACGTCGGGAGACGCGAAACAGCTCAAGTATAGACGGTACCTGGGGCCAAAAACAGGCGGTCATTTCGAGGCGGCGATCCCTTTCGGCACGGCGGCCGCGTTCGCGGCGGCGGCCTCGGGTGGATCGAGCCAAAGGCGCGTGGCGATCTCGTCGGCGACCAGGAACCCGGCCGGCGTGAGGCGGACGCTGGCGTCGTCGACCGCGAGCCAGCCGGCTTCCAGGCAACCGCGCGCCGCGGTGCGGCCGTCGAGCGGGTCGCGACCGTAACGCCCGCGGTGGGCGACGCGGTCCAAGCCGTCGGTCGTTCGCAGGCCGAGCCACACGGCTTCGTTCTCGAGCTCGGCGGCGGCGCGGCGCTCGACGTGGCGGGGACGGGGAGGAGACGCCGCGAGATACGTGTCGGTCGCGCGCGGGTTCGAGAACCGCCACCCGCCGCCGTCGGCGAGCGGGCGGAACGAGGCCGCCGACGCGCCAAGGCCCAGGTAAGGCGCGCCCGACCAGTAGAGGCCGTTGTGGCGCGCGCGGTGGCCGGGGCGCGCATAGCTCGACACCTCGTAGCGCGGCAGGCCCGCGGCGGCGAGGACGGCGCCCGCGTCCTCGAACATGACCGCGACGAGCTCGTCCTCGGGGCGCGCCAACGTGCCCGCGCGGTCGCGAGCGCCGAAGGTGGTGCCGCGCTCCACGGTGAGGGCGTACGCCGAGACGTGCTCGGGCGCGAGCGCCACGGCGGCGTCGAGCGCGCGGCGCCAATCGTCGCGCGACTGCCCGGGGAGCCCGAACATGAGGTCGAGCGAGAGCGCCTCGAAGCCGGCGACGCGCGCTGCGCGCACGGCCACCGGGATCGCGGCGGCGTCGTGGTTGCGGCCGAGGGCCCGAAGGAGGCGATCGTCGAAGGCCTGCGCGCCGAGGCTGAGGCGGCTCACGCCCGCGCCGCGCAGGGCGCGCAGGCGCGCTTCGTCGACCTCGCCCGGGTTGGCCTCGACGGTGATCTCGAGCGCGTCGGCCGGCGCCGCGCCGAAGGCCGTTTGCACCGCGTCGAGCACGCGGCCGAGCGCGTCCGGACGCCAGAGGCCGGGCGTCCCGCCGCCGAAATAGATCGAGGCGAGCGGCCCCGCGCCCTCGAACCACGCACGCCGCTCCGCGAGCTCGCCGATGATGGCGTCGGCGTAGCCGTCGTGCGGAATGTCCGCGCGCGTGTCGACGGCGAAGTCGCAATACGGACAACGCACGCCGCAGAACGGAAAATGCACGTAGACGCCGAGCGGCCGCCCTGGCGCGAGCGCGCCGCGGGAGGGATCCTCGCTCGGGTCTGCCTCGGGCGCGCGACCGAGGACGACGGGCTTCACGGTCCGCCAGGCCTCCTTCAGGCCTTGGGCTTGGCCGGCGGCGTGGGCGCGGCCGAGGGCACGGCGGGCGCGGGCATCCGCTTGACGTGCTCGGCCGCGAGCCGCAGGCGCCGGCGCGTCATCTCCCGGCCGAGGCCCACCAGCGTCTCGAACAGCGGCGGCGTCGCCTTGCGCGCGGTGGTGGCGAGGCGCAAGAGCATGAAGAGCTCCTTGGTTTGCCAAGCGTTCTTCTCGGCGAAGTCACGCGCGAGCGCCTCGAGGCCGGGCGCGCTGAAGTCGCGGTGGAGATCGAGGGCTTCACCGAAAGCGAGGAGCCCGTCCGATACTTCCTTGGGCGCCCTGCCCTTGGGCAGAAGATCCTTCGAGATCGCCGCGTAGTCGAGATCGCCCGAGAAGAAGAACTCGGTGAGCGGGACGAATTCGTCGAGGCGCTGGATTCGTTCGCGCACGAGCGGTACGAGCGCGCGCAGGCCCTCGTCGGAGAAGCGCCACGAGCGCAGGCGGCGCACGATCGCGGCGTCGTCTAGCGCGCGCAGGTAGTCGGCGTTCATCGCCGACAGCTTCACGAGATCGAAGACGGGCCCGCCCAGGCTCACGCGATCGAACGAGAAGGCCTCGACCATCTCGGCGAGCGTGAACGTCTCGCGGTCACCGGCGATCGACCACCCCATCGTGCCGAGGTAATTGAGCAGCGCCTCGGGCAGGAAGCCCGCGTCGCGGTAGTAGTCGAGCGAGACCGGGTTCTTGCGCTTCGAGATCTTCGACTTGTCCGCGTTGCGCAGGAGCGGCATGTGCACCCACTCGGGCAGCTCCCAGCCGAACGCCTGATAGAGCACGACGTGCTTGGGCGTCGAGGAGAGCCACTCCTCGGCGCGGATGACGTGCGTGATGCCCATGAGGTGGTCGTCGACGACATTGGCGAGGTGGTAGGTGGGGAAGCCGTCGGTCTTCATGAGGATCTGGTCGTCCATCTGCGCGCTCTCGAACTTCACCTCGCCGCGCAGGCGATCGACGAAGATGATCTCTCCCGTGCGCGGCATGGCGAGACGCACGACGAACGGCGCGCCAGCCGCGATGCGCGCGTCGGCCTCGGCGGCGGGCAACCCGCGACACAGGCCGTCGTAGCCGACGAACAGCCCTTGGCGCCGCTGCTCGTGGCGCACCGCCTCGAGCCGCTCGGCCGAGCAGAAACAGCGGTACGCCGCGCCCGCGGCCAGCAGCGTCTTGACGTGCGTCTGGTAGATCTCGGCGCGCTCGCTCTGCCGGTACGGGCCGCTCGGCCCGCCGATGTCCGGGCCCTCGTCCCACTGCAGGCCCACCCAGCGCAGCGCGCGCAGGATGGCCGCCTCCGATTCGGGTGTCGAGCGCGTGCGGTCGGTGTCCTCGATGCGCAGGATGAACTTGCCGGCGTTCTTCTTGGCGAAGGCGAAGTTGAAGAGCGCTATGTAGGCCGTGCCCACGTGCGGATCGCCGGTCGGGGACGGGGCGATGCGGACCTTCACGGGACGGGGCGCGGCGGCGGACATGCGCGGGTTCATATCACGCCCCGACGCCGATCACCCATCGCGGCCGGCGCGCGGCGTTCAGGGCAGGAGCTTGTAGCCGGTGCCGTAGATCGTCACGATGTGCGCGGGCTTGGCGGCGTCCTCCTCGAGCTTCTTGCGCAGCTTGACGATGAAGTTGTCGACGCTACGCGTGGAGGCGTGCCCCGACACGCCCCAGATCTTCTCGAGCAGCTCGTCGCGCGAGACCGGCTCGCCCGCCCGCTCGTGCAAGAGGCGCACGAGCTCGACCTCGTAGAACGACAGCGCGTGCGTCTTGCCCTTGCGCACGAGCTCGTGGCGCTTGGGGTAGACGACGGCCGCGCCGACGTGGATCTCGTCGAGGGCGGCGGACGCGCCGGCGCCGCGCTGCAGGCGCCGGAAGATCGCGCCGATGCGCGCCACGAGCTCGCCCACGGAGAAGGGCTTCGTGACGTAGTCGTCGGCGCCGACCTCGAGCCCGCGGATCTTGTCGCTCTCCTGGGAGCGCGCCGTCAGCATGATGATGGGCACGAGGGGGCTGCTGGCCCGGATCTCCTCGCACACGGCGAACCCGTTCATGTCGGGCAGCATGAGATCGAGCAGCACCAGGTCCGGGCCGCGCTCGCGCGCGAGCTTGACGCCGTCGCGGCCGAGGCCCGACGAGACGATGTCGAAGCCCTCGAACTCGAGCGCGTCGCGCAGCCCGCGCACGAGATCGGGCTCGTCCTCGATGATGAGGATGCGCCGGCGCCCCGCCGGCAGCGACGAGCCGCTGGGGCCGCCGCTCACGAGGCCGCCCGCGCTTGTGGCCCCGGCGTCACGAGGGGCGCCGCAGGGACGAAGACCGTGAACGTCGCGCCGTGCCCCGGCGCGCTCGTGAGCGTGACCCGCCCGCCGTGCGCCTCGGCGATGTGCTTGACGAGCGACAGGCCGATGCCGCTGCCGCGCACGTTGCGCATGCGGGCGTTCGTCGCGCGGTAGAAGCGCTCGAAGATGCGCTGCTGATCGTCGGCCGAGATCCCGGGACCGCGGTCGCGCACCGAGAGCGCGACGCCCCCGGGCGCGCGCGCGAGGCGCACCGCCACCTCTCCGCCCTCGCCCGCGTACTTGACGGCATTGTCGACGAGGTTGAGGAGGACGAGGGTCATGGCGTCCTCGTCCATGCGCACGGCGGGGAGCGCGTCTTCGATGTCGGTCCGCAGCTTCATCTTCTCCTTGTCGAGCCGATACCGGCACACGTCGAGCGCACGCTCGACGACCTCGTCGAGGCGCCCCTCGGCGAAGCTGTAGCTCGCCTTGCCGCGCTCGAGGCGCGCGAAGTCGAGGACGTTGTCGATGAGATGCGCGAGCCGCTCGGACTCGCGCGTGATGATGCCGGCGTACTCGCGCGCCGAGCCCTCGCCCTTGTGCTTCCCCGTGGCGATGAGCTCGCCGAACATGCGAATGAGCGACAGCGGCGTCTTGAGCTCGTGCGAGACGTTGGCGATGAAGTCGCTCTTGAGCTGGGACGCGCGCCGCTCGGCGCGAACGGCGAGGAACACGACCGCGAGGCCCATGACGATGATGACGGTCGACACCGGGATGAGCAGCACGCCGAGCAGGCGCTCGGTCTCGGCCTGCTTGCGCAGCTCGGCGACGTTCTTGGGCGAGATCTGCACGCGCCACGCGTACAGCGTCTTGCCGAACGACGCCTCGTAGAGGAACGGCGTCTGCCCCTGCGGCTCGCCGAACACCGAGCGCGCCACCTCGTCGAGGATGGCGACGCGCCGCGTGCCCGCGACGCCCTCGATCTCTTCGGGGATCCACTCCTTGGCGATGAGCTTGAGGTCGAGCTTGGCGGCGACGTAGTAGCTGCGATCGTCGATCGTCGTCTTTGCGGCGTAGGCGATGAGCACGGACTTGCCCTCGAAGAGCTGGTGCAAATGGCGGAAATTACCCGGCAGGTCGGGCGTCCACGCCTGCAGCGAGCCCCAGTCCAAGCCCTTGACGTAGCTCTGCCAGCGTTCGAGCTCGCGCGCGCGCCCGAGCTCGCGCGGGCGCCGCCGTGGGTCCGGCGCCGGCAAGAGCGCGCGGATCTTGAGCGCCTCGTCTAGCAGCGCCACCGACTCGACGCCCGGCGGCAGCTCGAGGAGCGCCGGCGGGTCCGTGCTCGTGTCGCGCCACTCGACCATCGTGAACAGATCGCGGTCGAGCTCGTCGATGCGGTTCTGCACCTGGCTGATGATGAGCTGCGCGACCTGCTCGTTGCCCTCCATGAGCGAGGCCTTGCTGCGCACCGAGGCCGCGACGGCGTAGCGATAGCCGTAGTACGCGAGCGCCACGGCGGCGCTGATGATGGCCGGGAAGACGACCGCCAACGTCAGTGACAGATTGAGCGAGGAACGTGCGCCTTGCCGCGGCATGGCGGATGCCTCAGCATGGCACAGGAGAGCCCGTGCCCAAAGTCGAACGCCACTTCTTCGTGTGCGAAAACGAGCGGCCCTTGCTCGGCAAGCCGTCCTGCAAGCCGCGCGGCGCCGCCGAGATCCTCACGGCGCTCCAGGAGGGCGTGGGCGCGCACCCGGAGCTGTGGGGCAAGGTCGCCGTGACGCCGAGCGGCTGCCTCGGGCCGTGCTTCGAGGGCCCCACGATCGTCGTCTACCCCGAGGGCGTCTGGTACGTCGGCGTGACGGCCGCCGACGTCCCCGAGATCGTGGAGTCGCACATGCGCGCAGGCGTGCCCGTCGAGCGCCTGCTTTACAGCTGGGAGGAGTGATACGCCATCGCTCCGCTCCGGCGGCGGAAGCCGCGTGACTGCGGCCCTACCAGCGCCTGTTTCAGGGCACCGATCAAGACCAAGACTGGATGAAACCAGCCGATGGCCGTGAGGAGAGGGAGCCCATGTTAAAGGTTACTTCCACATTTCCCGGGGATTACAAAGAGCTGCCATACCAAGTTCTGGTGCCGGGCGAACCCGTCTTAACGGCCCTACTCCTCGATATGCTTCCCTCCCTAGTGGATCGATACCTGTTCGAAGCTGTGCAACATGATCCCGGACTGATGCCCAAGGACATCGGTGATCCGCCCGGTGAGATCTTGCGCTTCGCGCAGGAGGTCTCAATCGGCGCGCCACAGTAACCGATTGTCCGTATCGACGAATTCGACATTAGGGTGGTCGACGATCAAGACGGGTCGTGTCTCATAACCGACGCCACGAATGAGGACAGGTTTTGCTCGTGCTCGGTGTGGCAATCCGTGCCATCGCAGCCTCGCGTGGATCGACGTCCCAAAATCGGTCTCGGCGCGATCCTTGATGCTCTGAGGTAGGTCGGGGCAATACGGATCGTGATCATTCGGATCGGCAAGAGGATGAGGTCAAGCCGGTCTCGGGCGTCATGCCGGAACGTCCGATTGCGCCGCAAGGTGACCAGTGAGCCTCGATGGGCGCCGCCGTCCTCGTTACGGCCCAGGGCCGTCTTATGTAAACACCATGGACGGCTGTTCCGCAGGGCACGACGCCCGTCTGGTGGGCGAGGTCCTCGCCGTCGTTTTGCCGCACTAGAAGGCCACGTAGCCAGGCTCCGACCCACTGCATACGTCATTGACATATATCTGTCAATGACGTATGCTCGTTCTGTGATCGCGGTAGCTGAGACTACTTACTACTCGAAGCGAGCCGCCGCGATCATGAGCGATGACGAGTGCGAGGTCGTGATCGAGGTGATTGCCCGCGCCCCCCGAGCAGGCGCTCTCATTCCCGGTACGGGCGGCGTCCGGAAGCTGCGGATTGCGCTACAGGGCCGTGGCAAAAGCGGGGGCGCGAGGCTCGTCTACTACTACCACAGCGACGCGTGGCCCTCCTCATGCTCGAAGTGTTCGCCAAGAACGAGAAGGCCGATCTCTCGAAGGCGGATCGGAACGCGCTCGCGAAGTTGGTCACAGACCTTAAGGCCGCTCGCAAGGGTTGATGAAGAAAGATGGAGAAGGACATGCGTAAGAAGAACTTCGAGGGCATCGTGTCTGGCCTGCGCGAGGCGATCGCCCACGCTAAGGGCGAGGTGCACGGCCTGACAATCCATGAATTCCCGGACCTCGATGTCGCAACAGTGCGCGAGAAGACGAAGCTGTCGCAGGGAGACTTCGCGCGCGCCTTCGGCGTCGCGATTGGCACGCTCCAGGGCTGGGAGCAGAAGCGCCGTCGTCCGGACGGACCCGCGCGCGCTCTGCTGACGCTAATCGACCACGATCCGATCTCTGTGGTCAATACGCTGGCCGCGGCCCGCCAGGGCGTGAAACGCGTAGGTATCGGAGGCGCGCGCCGGCACAAGGCACGCGGCGGCCGGGTCCGCCGCGCGAGCTAGAGGCGCCGGGAGGCGCAAGTGGGTTCGGCGCCTTGGGTGTCGGGGACATCGCCTCGATCGAAGGGCCGTCTCTTGCGCCAACCACGCCGTAACGCAAACGCAATACGCTGGCCCCTACCCCCTTGAATGTTGAATGCGCAAGTCGGGTTTTGCCGAGACGTGTCCGACAAAACCACCAAGAAGGATGACTATGTCACGCTTCCCCAAGCGATCTTTGCCGCTCGAAGGACGATCACCTCATGCTTGACCGTGATCACGACCACGTCACCCGTCGTCACGAGGTGCTTCCCCCCTTCGAACTCGATTGCGAGACTGGTTGCTGTGTTGCGTCGCGGTGCCTTCGCGATCGCCTATTCTCACGAATATCGACATGATCCCTCCGATCGAATCCTGAATCGTCGAGCAATCTTTCGTGCAGCTTCGGGCGGTCGACGATCGCGAACGTCTACAACTTGGCGGGCCCTTCGTCTCGCGGCGGCCTTCGCACCGCCTTGGGCTTAGGCGCCGGCTTGTGCGTGAGGGCGAACTCGAGGGCCTGGTCCTCGTCGAGGGGCACGTCGCGCGTCGCGCTCAGGTAGCCGTCTTTTTCGAGGCGAACCTTGAGCACGTCGCCGCGCGGGCGCGTGAGGGTGAGCGGGGTCGTGCCGAGCGAGGCGCCGCCCCACGCGTCGAAGACGTCGGCGCCCTGGGGATCCGAGGCCAGGCGCACGGTGACGCGCGGCTTCGCCGCCAGCGGAGGCGGCGTGGGCTTGGCCGCGCTCGCGACTGGCGCCACCGGAGGGGCCGGCTTGGGCGCGGCGGGCGCGGCCGCGACCGGAGGCACCGGCTCCGGCTTGGACCCGCCGAACAGGAAGAAGACGCCCCCTCCCAGCGCGGCGAGCACGACGCCCGCGCCGAAAATCTTGCCGAGCGAGCCCGACGAAGGCGCCTTGGTGTCGGCGAGGCGCTCACCCGTGCCGGTCCGGAACGTCGTGACGGCGGCCTTCGCCGCGCGCGGGAGCGGCTCCGGGACGGCGACCACATCCGCGGCCCTGTGCGTCGGCGCGTTCATGAGCTCCGGCGACGAGCGGTGCACCGAAAACGGTGGACCCGCCGCGATCCGCAGCGCGCTCGTGAGCGACGCCATGTCGGGGTAGCGATCCTCGGGGTTCTTCGCGAGCATCTTGAGCACGATGGCGTCGAGCTGCTCGCTGATCTCGGGACGCGCCGCGCGCGGCGAGGGCGGCGGCACGTTGAGGTGCATGTTGACGAGCTCGCCGAAGCCGTCCGACATGAAGGGCGGCCGGCCGATGAGCATCTCGTAGACGATGATGCCCAGCGAATACACGTCGCTGCGATGGTCGACGGTCTTCGTCCCCCGGCACTGCTCGGGCGACATGTAGACGGGGGTTCCCATGAGCGTGCCCGTGCGCGTCTTCACCGAGTCCCCCGGCTGCGGCATCTGCAGCTTGGCGATGCCGAAGTCGAGCACCTTGATGCGCTCATTGGGGCCGTCGACCTCGACCCGCCCCGACTCGTCGGCCGTGCCGACGACGAACAGGTTGTCGGGCTTGAGGTCGCGGTGGACGATGCCCTTCTTGTGCGCGGCGCCCAGGGCCGAGGCCGTCTGCAACGTGAAGGCGATCACCTCCGCGAGGGGCAACGGCCCGAGGCGCCGGATGCGACCGCCCAGGCTCTCGCCCTCGAGCAGCTCCATGACGAGGTACGGAACGCCGTCCTCGCGCATGCCCGAGTCGAGGATCTCGATGATGTTGGGGTGCCGGATGGCGTTGGCGGCGCGCGCTTCGTTGAGCAAGCGTCCGAGCAGCTGTTCGTCACCCGTGAACTGCTTGTGCAGCACCTTGACCGCGACGCGGCGGCCGATGCCCGGGTGCTCGGCCAGGTAGACCGCCCCCATGCCGCCCTCGCCCAGCAACGACAGGACGCGATAATTACCGAATTGCTGGCCGATCATGGGCGCCTCCATGGTAGCCGAATCCAGGCTCGAAATCTTTCCCACGGACGAAACGTGCTTAGATGTCCCGCGTGAAGCCGTCGTCGTTGGCCTGGCCGCGTTTACCCCGCTCCGCCTTGGGAAAACGGCTCGAGCGCTGGTCCCGCGTCGTGACGAACTGGGCGGGCAGCTCGTGGGCGTTCGCGATCGCCGTGCTCGTCATCGCGACCTGGCTCGTGACCGGCCCTGTCTTCCACTACTCGGACACCTGGCAGCTCGTCATCAACACGGGGACGACGATCGTCACCTTCCTGATGGTGTTCCTCATACAGCGCTCCCAGAACAAGGACGCGCTCGCCGTGCACCTCAAGCTCAACGAGATCGTCGCCGCGGTCCACGGGGCCAGCAATCGGCTCATCGACGTCGAGGACCTGAACGAAAGGGAGCTCGTCAGGCTGCACCAGTTCTACAAACGCCTCGCAGAGATGGCCAAGCGCGACGG
>DASXOE010000140.1:0-111943 GCA_036494575.1 Polyangia bacterium
GGCGCTCTGCCCGAACTGCCTCGGCCAGCAAGCGACGCTCACGCCGACGATGCGCATCGTCGGCGTGTTCCTGCTGGTCCCGCCCGCCGTCTTCTTCTTCGTGGCCCGCCTCGTGCGTCGGCTCGGGCGGTGAAGTCCGCGGTGTCAGTGGGGGTCGCCTGGACCTCCGAGCGTCGAGAGCGTGCCGGAGGGGCCCTGGCGGTCAATCGCGCCGCTCACCGCCGCGGCGCCGTTTGGAGTCATCGCTATCACGCGCGCGAGCTCGGGACCCCGAGCGAGGTCCGGCGGGCGATGACCTACGTCCTCCTGGACTTCCGAAAGCACCTCCGCGCGCCGCTGGGCATCGATCCGCGCAGCTCGGGCGTTTGGTTCGAACACTGGGCGCACTCCGCAGCGCCATCGAGCTCGGCTCGGCTCGGCTCGTCGCGACGCCGCGGACCTGGCTCGGCTCGGTCGGCTGGCGCCGCGCGGGTGGCAACCTCGACGTTCTAGCCGTACCTGGCGCTTGGCGCCTCGGCGAAGCCCGGTGCCCGTCGTCAGCGACCCGCGTCGGCGCCTACAGCGCCTTCGGCGCCCGCGTCGGGCCGGGGCGGGGTCCAATCGGCGAGGTCGATGAGGTGGGCGCGCAGCGCGGCGGGCGCCGGAGTTCCGCGCAGCTCGACGAGCGAGCGGACGTAGTGGGCCAAGGCCCAGAGGTCCGCCTCGGGCAAGACGTTCTTCCAGGTGGGCATGGCGGTGCCGCCGATGCCGCTCGCGATCGTCCGGTAGATGTCGTCGACGGCCTCGCCCGCGCGCAGCGGGTTGTACGTGAAGTCGGTCGGGAGGATCTTCACGCCGAAGTCGCTGTCCTTGGCGACCGGGTCGTAGTAGCCGACGCGGAATTCCCGCACGGACATGGACGTCAGCTCCTTCGTGTAGGCGTAGATCTCGGCCTTGGTGGCGTACGCCGGGTGACAAGCGACGGCGCACTGAGCGAGGCCGTGATAGACGCGTTTGCCCCGATCGATCCCGGCCGGCTCGCGACCAATCCAAGGATCGGGCGTCACGGCGATGGGGTCGCCCGCGGTCTCGGTCCGCCAGCGCGGCGCGAAGGTCTTGATGTACTGGATGAGATCGTCGAGCTCCGCGACGGGTACGCCCCACGCCTGCATGGCCGTGCCGTGCAGGCCGCCTCGAATCGTGCGGACGAAGTCGGCGTCCGTGGGGAGCTGTCCGGCCGCGACGCCCGCGAACTTGTAGACGCCGAGGCGGAGATCCCGCGCTGGCGGCTGCAGCCCGGGCGCCGACGTGCCCTTGCCGTCGCCTTGATCGCCGTGACAGGGCCGGCAGTAGCCCGCGTAGACGGCGCGCCCGTGCTCGAGAGACTGCACCGACACGGACCGCCCACCGAGGACGAGGGGCTCGCGATAGCGCGGGGGCTCGGCGTCCCGACGACAGGCGCCCGCGAGCGACAGCGCCGCCATGACGATCGCGACGCGAACTCTCATCGAAGACAGGCCCCAAAGAAGAAGAGGAGCCACACGGCGAGCACGAAGTCCCAGTAGAGCGCGGCGAGGGCGAGTCGGCGCTCGGTCCTCGCGACGCTCGACGCCCCCCGCGCGAGGACAACGGCCAGCGCCAGCAGTCCCCCGAAGACGTGCAGCGCGTGCAGTCCCGAGATCGCGAAGAACACCGACCCGTAGATTCCCGAGGTGGGTCCGGCTCCGCCCAGCACGAGCGCGCGCCACACGACGATCTGCGCCACGAGAAAGGCCGCGCCGAGGCCCAGCGCGGCTCCCGCGCGCGTCCGCGCCCGCGCGGCGTTTCCCCGTCGCGCTGCTGCGAGCGCCGCTCGCAGCACGAGACTCGCGGCCGCGAGCAACAGCGTGTTGGCGCCGAGCGCCCCGCGCGGCAAGGGAGCCTGCCCCGGGGGCGGCCACGCGGGCGCCTGGGCGCGCATGACGCCGTAGGCGAAGAACATCGCCGCGAAGAGCATCGCCGCCGCGCCGAGGAAGATCGCCATGCCGATGGTCGCCGTGGCCGGGCCGCGGCTCGCGGACGCCTCGCGGCGCCCGGGCCCCAGCGCCGTCGCCGCGAGGCTCACGTCGTTCCCTCGGGCGCGGCGGGCGGGCCCGCGACGTCGGGTGGCTCGACGCCTTCGCTGGCCGCAGGGCCCTCGGGCGCTGTTCTGGCCGGCCACGCGAGCTCCGCCGCCTCGGTCTGGCCGAGCCAATCACGCCCGAGCCGCGCCAGCACGAGCGGGTTGCCGAGCTCGTGCGGCCCGTGGTTGACCACGGGGATCGCGTCGAAGTTGTGGTGCGGCGGCGGCGACGAGGTCGACCACTCGAGCGTCCCGACCTGCCAAGGGTTCTCGGGCGCGCGCCGGCCGCGCGCGAGGCTCCAAAAGAAGTTGACGACGAAGATGAGCTGCGCCGCGCCCAGCACGAAGGCCGCGCGCGAGATGAGCTGGTTGAGCGGCAGCAGCGGGCGCAGGAACTCGTACACCGACGGATCATAGAGGCGCCGCTGCATGCCCGCGTAGCCGATGACGAGCTGTCCGCCGAAGACGACGTTGAGCGAGACGATCGTCAACCAAAAGTGCAGCTTGCCGAGCGGCTCGTTCATCATCCGGCCGAACATCTTGGGGAACCAAAAGGTCAGGCCCGCGAAAATGGCGAGCAGCACGGCGGCCCCCATGATGAGGTGGAAGTGCCCGACGACGAAGTACGTGTCGTGCAGATACATGTCGGCGACGATGTCGGCGAGGAACAAGCCCGTGAGGCCGCCAACGCCGAAGGTGAACACGAGCCCCAGGCAGTAGAGCATGGGCGTGTCGAGGTGGATGGAGCCCCGCCACAACGTGCCCAGCCAGTTGAGGAAGAGCAGCACGGCGGGCACCGAGATGATCATCGTGAGCACCATGAAGCTCTCGCCGAGCAGCGGGCTCATGCCCGTCGTGAACATGTGGTGGCCGTAGACGAGGCTCGACAGCGCCGTGACGGCCACGAAGGCGCCCACGGTGACCCGGTACCCGTAGGCCGGCTTGCGCGCGAAAAATGCCAGCAGGTCGGACACGATGCCCCAGGCGGGGAGAATGAGGATGTAGACCTCGGGGTGTCCGAACAGCCAGAAGAGGTGCTGGTAGAGGATGGGATCGCCGCCGCCCTTGATCGTGCTGCCCGCGATGAAGAACTGCGTGCCGAACACCCGGTCGAAGAACAGCAGCACCATGCCCGCCGCGAGCACGGGCACGAAGAGCGCGTTCAGGATCGACGTCATGAGGAAGCCCCACACCGTGAGCGGCAGGCGCAGCCACGTCATGCCGGGCGCGCGCTCCCGGATGATCGTCGTGATGTAGTTGATGGCGCCCATGACGGACGACGCGCCGTTGAGGTAGATGGCCACCACCCACAGCGTCTGCCCGAGGCCGGGCGTGCCCACCGCGGTCGACAGCGTCGCGTAGGCGGTCCAGCCGGCCTGCGGCGCGCCGAGCGGCACGAAGAACGACGCCGTGAGCGTGCCCGTGGCCGCCGCCATGGTCCACACCGAGAGCATGTTGAGCGTCGGGAACGCCATGTCGCGCGCGCCGATCATGAGCGGGATGCAGAAGTTCCCGAACGCGCCGATCAGGATCGGCGTCACGGCGAAGAAGATCATGATCGTGCCGTGCATGGTGAAGAGCGACGTGTACGCCGCCGGTGAGATGATCCCGCCCGCCGCCCCGAAGAGCGCGCGACCGACCAGCGGCACGGGCGCCGCGGGGTGAGCCATCTGCCAGCGGATGAGCATCGCCATGAACCCGCCCACGGCGAGGAACGCCAGGCCGAGCGCGAGGAACTGCTTCGCGATGACCTTGTGATCCCGCGAGAAGAGGGCGGCCGCGGAGGGCCCCGAGGCCGGATTGTCGCTCGCGGTCTCCATGACCTACCCCTGTTCCCAATCCCACGCGCCCAGCGCCGTGTCCGGCGTGGCGTCGTAGCGCAGGCGCGCGTCCTGCACGGCGCGGTCGAGCCAGCGCTGCCAGTCGGCGTCCGGCGTCGCCATCATCTCGCCGCGCATCTTGTAGTGGCTCACGCCGCAGTGCTGCGCGCACCCGAGCTCGTAGCGGCCGGCCTCCCGCGCCTGGAACCACAGGCGCGTCGTCTGGCCGGGGACTGCGTCGATCTTCGTGCGAAACGCCGGCAGGTAGAGCGAATGGATGACATCCTTCGAGTGAAGCTTGAGGTAAATCGGACGCCCCGCGGGGACCTGCAGCTCGTTCAGCGTCACGACGTCGTCGCGCGTGCCGAAGCGGCCGTCGGGGCCCGCGAGGCGGAACGTCCAGGCCCACTGCTGCGCCGTGACCTCGACGCGCACGGCGGCCGGGTCGGCGTCGGGATAGCTCCAGAACCGCGTCTCGAGATGACCGAGCGACCGTCCCGCGAGCACAGCGTCGATGCCGAGAAACATGGCGACGGCGACGCCCAGCGTGAGGACGTGGTCGCGCCGCCGATCGCCGTGGGTGTAGTGCGCGACGCGGCCCGCGCGCTGGCGGTGGAAGAGCAGGGCGATGCCCATGACGACGACCACGATCGCGAAGCAGATCCCCGTCGTGAAGGTCAGGTAGGCGAAGGCGCCGTCGACGAGGTGCCCATCGAGCGAGGCGTCACGAGGTGGGCCGTACGGCACGAGCTTGCATTCCTACTCGGCGCGCCTGCCGAGGTCAATGTTGCTAAGATGTGCGCCGCATGGGCGGCCCCAAAGACGAGATGCTCGACCGCCAGGTCGGACGTTACCGCATCGTGCGGCACCTGGCGTCGGGTGGGATGGCAGAGCTCTACATCGCGCGCCAGGAGGCCATGGGCGGCTTCGAGAAAGAGATCGTCGTCAAGATCCTCCAGCCCCGCTACGCCGAGAACCCTCGCGTCGTGCAGATGTTCCTCGACGAGGCGCGCCTCGCCGCCAAGCTTAACCACCAGAGCATCGTGCACGTGTACGACGTCGCCGAGGACGGCGGCATGAAGTACATCGCCATGGAGTACATCCGCGGCGAGACGCTCACCGAGATCGTCAAGCACGGCCTCGCCGCCGGAAAGTATCTGCCGCTCGAGCACGCTGTCCACGTCGCGCGGCAAGCGGCCGCCGGCCTGGCCTACGCCCACGCCTGGCGCGAGCCGGACGGGCACCTCATGCGCATCGTCCATCGCGACGTCTCACCCACGAACATCCTCGTGACGACGGAAGGGCAAACGAAGATCGTCGACTTCGGCATCGCGCGCGCCCAGGACGAGCTGCGGGAGGAGAGCGGCATCCGTCCCGGCAAGGCGTCGTACATGTCGCCCGAGCAGGTGCGCGGGGAGGGCGTCGACACGCGCTCGGACATCTTTTCCCTGGGCGTCATCCTCTACGAGCTCGCGCTCGGACGGCGCCTGTTTCGGGGCCCCGCCGAGGTGGTCATGAAGCGCATCGCAACGGAGAAAGTGGCCCCGCCCACCGCCGTGAGGCGCGATTTTCCGCCCGCCCTCGAGCTCATCATCATGCGCGCGCTCGAGAAGCGCCCCCAAGATCGCTACCAGTCGGCCGAGAACATGCGCGTGGACCTCGAGGAGTTCTTGGCCGACGAGGGCCTGCGCACGGGCTCGCGGCGCGTGGCGCTCTACATGAAGGAGATCTTCCCGCCCGAGGGCGAGCCCGCGCCCGCGCTGGCCCCGGGCGCGGCGGCCGACGCGGGCGCCATCCCCCTCGACGTCCGCGTGCGAGACGACTCCGAGGAGCTCAACTTCGATCGCCGCGCGCCGCTGTCGCTGCGATTCGAGGCCGCCGCGGAGGACGAGCCGCGCGGCGCGGGCTATCCCGCCCCCATTCCGACCGAGGATGCCTCCGACGCGTCGCGCGGAGGCGCGGCCGCGCCGCCGACACCGGCGCGCGGTACCGCGGTCGGGGGCGTGACGACCTTCGCGCCGGCGCAGGTACCCGCCGCCAGTAGCAAGAAAAAGAACGGCGTGGCGGGGGCGGCTCGCGTCGAATCGGCGCCCGCGCACCCCGTGAGCGCCGCGGCTCGGGCTGAGGCGGCCCCGGCTCCCAACGAGGCCGTCGCCGCGGCCGCGCCGCCGGCCCCCAACCGGCTTGGGTGGTTGTTTTTATTGTTCCTTTTGCTCGGTGCCGCGGCGTTGGCGTTCGTCGGGACGAGATGATACGGTTCACGTTCTGCCGTTCAGGCTCGAGACGCCGGCTTAGACTATAGAAACGACGCGAACCGCCGAAAATCTGGTGCGGTGTTTCGCAGCCCGCTTTCGATCTCTCAAGGCCCACCCCCGGCATGAAATTCGTCTGCGACCGCTGTCAAACCAAGTATTCCATCGCGGACGAAAAGGTTCGCGGGAAGGTCCTGAAGGTCCGGTGCAAGACGTGTCAAAACGTCATCACCGTCCGTGAGGCCGGCGCCAAGCCGTCTCAGAACGCGCTCTCGCCCGTTCGGAGCTCCCAAAAACCGAGTGGCGCGCACGCGGCGCCAATGGCCGAGATCGGTGAGCACGATGAGCAGTCGGAGCGCACGCACATCGCGCCCGCGCCGGCCGGCCTCATGGCCGACCTTCTCCAAGGGCAGCTGCACGGGCGGCGCCCCACGCCTCCGCCTCCGCCTCCGCTCAGCGACGGCGTCGAATGGTTCCTGGCCCTCGACGGCGCGCAGCAGGGCCCGTTCGCGCGCCGCGCGCTGGTCGACCACCTGCTCGGCCTACCAAAGAACTCCGACGTCCACGTCTGGAACGACAAGATGGACGGCTGGAAGTCGCCCAAGGACGTCCCCGAGGTCGCGCACGATCTGACGACGCGACGCCCGCCGGCGGTCCCCACGCGACCGCCCATCCCGCGCGCGACCCCATCGCCGCCGCTGCCGCCGACGGCCGCGCGGCGCGGGACCCAGCCCCTGTCGAGCGGCGTCGGCTCGAAGCTGCCGCTGCCGGCACCGCACGTCGCCGCCGCACACGCGGTGCCGGCGCCCCACGCGGCCATCGACCCCGGCCAAGCAACGCCCGCGCCCGTGGTTGGTCACGGCCCCCGCAACGGCGCCAGGACGAACGGCGTCGCGGCCCACGGCGCCGCGCCCGGCGCGCCGTTTCCGCACGCCGAATCGGACGCGCTCAGCGCGCTCAACATGGGCCGAGCCAAGTCGGGCCCGCTGCGCATCATGGAGCTCGGCGAGGCCACCGCCTGGAGCGGCGCGGGACGCATCCAGGAGGGGCGTCACCGGAGCACCAAGATGGTGTTCGGGTTCTTCGGCGTCGTCTGCTTGATCATCGCCGTGGTCGTCCTCAACATGAGGAAGGCGCCGCCCGTCACGGCCGCGCGACCCGTCAAGGCCGGGCTCGACAGCGAGGCGCTGGGCAAGCTGCACGAGCTCGCGGCGGCGGAGAAGAATGAGCCGCCGCCTCCATCGCCCGAGGTCGTGCGAGAAGAGCCGCCCGCGCCCCCGCCGGCTCCGGTGCGCGGCGGAAAGGGAGGGCGCAGCCGCGGCCTTCGCGGCCGGCCCTTGCTGGCGCGCGCGGGTGCCACGCCCGGCACCACGGTCGCGGGCGGGGGCATCGCTGCCACGGCCGAGGACCCGAACGCCGCGCGCTTCCGCGAGAGCGGCGGCCGCACCGTCACACCGGGCGCGTCCGTCGCGAACCGTCCGGCGCCGAGCCAGGCAGACATCACGCGCGTCATCGCCAACAACAAGGCCGGCATCAAGACCTGCTACCAGCGCGCGCTCCTGCGCGACAGCAATCTCACGCACGGCAAGATCGTCGTCGGTGTCACGATCGGCATCTCTGGGCGCGTGAAGGGCGTGCGCGTCGACGCCCCGACTTCGTTCCGCGCCCTCGAGCCCTGCATCAAGGAGATGGTCGGCCGCTGGACCTTCCCCCAGTCCTACGAAGAATACGGCACCGAGTTCTCGTATCTGTTCCAGGGTAACGAATAGGGGGCGACCGGAGCGTGGCTTTGCCACGCGCAGCGAGGGGGGCCGGGGTCTGCGAGCGGAGCGAGCCAGACCCCGTCAGATCGAGTAATGTGGCGGGTTCCATGCGGCACCCGTATTCGGAGTTTCTGGCGCGCGTCGAGAAGCCGGCGCGCTACGTCGGGGGCGAATACCAGGAGGTGCGCAAAGACGCGGCCGCCGTGCGGGCGCGCGTGTGCCTGGCGTTTCCCGACGTCTACGAGATCGGGATGTCGCACCTCGGGACGAAAATCCTCTACGCCGTGCTCAACAAGACCGACGGCATCGCGTGCGAGCGCGCGTTCGCGCCCTGGCTCGACTGCGAGGCCGAGCTGCGCCAGCGCGGGCTTCCCGTGCTCACGCTCGAGTCGGCGGCGCCGCTGCGCGACTTCGACGTCATCGGATTCTCCCTGCAGTACGAGCTGACCTATACGAACGTCCTCAACCTGCTGGATCTGTCCGGGCTGCCGCTGCGCGCGGAGGACCGCGGCGACGACGCTCCGCTCATCATCGCCGGCGGCCCAACGGCGACGCACCCGGAGCCGCTCGCGCCGTTCATCGACGCGTTCTTCATCGGCGAGGCCGAGGAGCAACTGCCGCCGCTCGTGCTCGAGGCGGCCGAGTTGCGTCGCGCGGGCGTCGCGCGGCGCGAGCGCCTCATCCGCCTCGCCGCCAAGTACCCGCTGTATGCGCCCGAGCTCTACACCACCTTTGTCGATGCCGAGACGGGCTTCGTCGTCATAGGCGCGCCCACGGACGCGCGCGTGCCGGCGCGCCCGAAGCGCGTCTGGGTCGCGGACATCAACCGCTTCCCGTTCCCCGACGACTCGCCACTGCCCTACGCCGAGGCGATCTTCGACCGCATGGCCGTGGAGGTCGCGCGCGGGTGCACCGAGGGCTGCCGCTTCTGTCAGGCCGGCATGATCTACCGGCCCGTGCGCGAGCGTGATCCGGTGGCCGTCATCGACGCGCTCGTGGGCGGCGTCAAGAAGGGCGGCTACGACGAGACGGCGCTGACATCGCTCTCTACGGCGGACTACTCGTGCGTGACGCCGCTCGTGAAGGCGGCCATGAGCAAGCTACGCGACGAGAAGGTGTCGCTGTCGGTGTCGTCGTTGCGCGCGTACGGGCTCAACGAGGATCTGCTGGGCGAGATGGCCACCGTGCGCGCGGGCGGCTTGACGTTCGCGCCCGAGGCCGGCACGCAACGCATGCGCGACGTCATCACGAAGAACGTCACCGAGGAGGACATCGTCGAATCGGCCCACCGCGTTTTCGGGCGCGGCTTCCAGCGCATGAAGCTCTACTTCATGATCGGCCTGCCCACCGAGGAGGACGTCGACGTCGCCGGCATCGTCGAGACGGCGGCGCGCGTACAGGACATCGGGCGGCAGCACCTGCACGGCGCCAAGGTGGTGGCGTCGGTGTCGACGCACGTGCCCAAGCCGCACACGCCCTTCCAGTGGGCCGCCATGGACACCGAGGCCGAGACCGAGCGCAAGCAGGCGCTGCTCGCCGCGGCGGCCAAGCGGCTGCGCGTCGACCTCAAGACGCACGAGAACCAGCAATCGCACATCGAGGGCATCTTCGCGCGAGGCGATCGGCGGTGCGCCGATCTCCTCGAGCGCGCCTTCCGCCTCGGCTGCCGCTTCGACGGGTGGGACGACGTGCTGCGCATGGATCTGTGGGACCGCGCCATCGAGGAGATCGGGCGTGAGACCGGCCTCGAGATCGATCGCTACCTCGGCACGATCCCCGTGACGGCGCGCCTGCCGTGGGACCACATCGACATCGCGCTCGATCCTGCGTTTCTCGTGCAGGAGTACCGCAAGGCGCTCAAGGATCGCCTCTCGCCGCCCTGCGGGAAGATCTACAAGCGTCTCCTGCACCCGAACAACGTCGCCGACGCCGAGGCGCTCGCCGCCAAGAAGCTCGTTTGTTACGACTGCGGCGTGGCCTGCGACCTCGATCAAATGAAAGCCGAGCGCCTCTACTACCTGCGCCGCATGAACGCCTGGGTTGCGCCGGTCGCGAACGCGACGCCGCGCCTCACCGACGACCAAGCCGGCGATCTCGCCCAAGCGCCCGCGCAGAAAGATCGCTCCAACAAGGGACGCGCCCAGCGGCCGCAGCCCTCCGCGCGCATCACGCAGGAGGCGGCGCGCCGCTACCGGCTGCGCTACACGAAGCTCGGGCGCGTCGCGTATCTCGGGCACCTCGACCTGATCCGCCACCTGCCGCGCATCTTCCGGCGCGCGGGCGTCGAGCTCTTCTACTCGCTGGGCTTCCACCCCAAGCCCGAGCTCTCCTTCGGGCCGGCGCTCGGGCTCGGGATCCCGTCGCTCGGCGAGCTCATCGACGTCTCGCTCACCGACGACCTCGAGCCCGAGGAGCTCTTGGCGCGCCTCGCGCCCGTGACGCTGCCGGGGATCGACTTCCTGGGGGCCGTGCGCCTCGGCGACGGCGATCGCGCCCTCGGGCGCGTCGTCACGAGCGCCGAGTTCGCGGCGCGGCTGCCCGAGGGCGCCGACGTCGCGGGCGCGCTGGCGCGCTTCGGGGGCGACGCGCCGCTGTCGGCGCGGCGGGAATCGGACAAGGGGCTGGCCCGCATGATCGACGTGCGCCGCTCGCTCTTCGCCGTGACCGCCTTCGACGACGACACCCTCCGCGCGCGGCTCGACTGGCGCACGGGCTCAATGGTTCGCTTCCGCGTCAAGGTCAGCCACGAGGGCAGCGCGCGCCCGAGCGAGATCGCGCGCGTGCTCTTCGACGAAGAGACGGCTGCTAGAACCGACCTCGCGCGGCTCGCGATCTGGGCGAGCCAGCCGGGATTGCCGGGCGAGCCGGAAGACGCCGCCGTGGATCCGCTGTGCGTCGCCGTTCTGCGCCGGCGGCCGGCCGTCGTGGCGCCCGCCTCCGCGAGCGGCGAACCGACCGCGGCCGTCGCGCCGTGATCGAGACCGTCGATCTCACGAAGTCGTTCGGCGCCAAGACGGCCGTGCGCGGGCTCTCGCTGAGCGTCGAGGGCGGCGAGGTCATGGGCTTCCTCGGGCCCAACGGCTCGGGCAAGACGACGTCGATCCGCCTGCTCATGGGCCTGCTGCGCCCGACCTCGGGCCGCGCCGCGATCCTCGGCCGCGACTGCCACGCCGACGCGGTCGCGCTCAAGCGCGACGTCGGCTACCTGCCCGACGAGCCCTTCCTGTATCCGTACCTCTCGGGCCTCGAGATCCTCGAGCTCGTCGCGGGCCTCCACGGCTTCGCGCGCGTCGAGGCCCGCCGCCGCGCCGGAGCGCTCGCCGAGCGCTTGGGTCTCGGCACCGCCGCGGGCGCGTACTCGGTCACCTACTCGCTCGGCATGAAGAAGCGCCTCGCGCTCGCCATGGCCCTCATCCACGACCCGCGCGTCCTCATCATGGACGAGCCGACGAACGGCCTCGACCCCAAGGGCGCGCGGGAGATGCGCTCCACGATCGCCGAGCTGGCCGCGAGCGGCCGCACGATCTTCCTGTCGACGCACCTGCTCGAGGCCGCCGAGAAGCTCTGCCACCGGGTCGCCATCATTCGCGACGGCGCCCTGCAGGCCATCGGCGCCCCGGCCGACCTGCGCGCGCGCTTCCAAGCCGGCGCCGACACCACGCTCGAGGACCTCTTCCTGCGCGTCACCGAGGGCGCGACCGAGTCATGACGGCCGGCGCCCCGGGGCTCCGGCCGGCTTCACCGGGTCCCGTCGCGCCCGCGGCCGTCGTCGGGGAGACCGGCATCGGCGCGCTGCGCCTCGCGCGACTGTGGATCCGCTTCCGGCTGCGCTTCCTCTGGAACGGAATGCGCGCGCGCGGCCGCGGTCGGTTCCCCGTGCTCGTCGTCGTCGTGGGTCTGTTCCTGTCGCTCTCCTACGTCGGGCTCTTCGCGCAGGCGTTCGCGGTCATCTGCGCGCGCACGGACGTCACGGGGCAGATCACGGCGCTCGCCGTGGTCGCCCTCACGATCGCCTTCGGCAGCTTCACGGCCAAGGCGGCCAGCAGCGAGGCCGTGCTCGCGGGCTCGTCGGAGAACGAGTTCCTGCTCGCGCGTCCCGTGGCGCTGCCCACGCTCGTCGTCGCGCGCTGCCTGGCCGAGGCCGCCACCGATCCGCTCGGCGCGCTCTTTCTCTTGCCGGTGATGCTGGCGGCGACGTTGACGTGGCACCTGCCAGCCGGCGCGGTCGTGCTCGCGGCGCTGGTCTCGATGCTCGTCCAGCTCGGGATCTCCGCCCTCGCGCAGGCCACGCAGATCGCCGTCGTGCGCTTCGTGCCGCGGCCGCGCCGCCGCGGCGCCTGGATGGCGCTGCGCGTCCTGGCCTCGCTCTCGCTCGCGTCGCTGTGGATGATGGGGACGCGCGTGCTGCGCGCGCCCGCGTCGCTCGCGACCGGCCTTCCGCCCCTGGCGCCCTTCGTGTCGCGCTCGCCAGGCGCGCTCATCGTGGCGCCGCTCGGCGCGCTCGTGCGCGGCGACGCCGCGGGCGCCGCTCTCGCCCTGGCGGCGCTCGCGGGCGCCACGCTGGCGGCGGTGTGGCTCGCGGCCGCCGTGGCTCGCGTGGCCGGCATGCGCGGGTGGGAAGAGGCGGGCGCCGTCTGGGCCGACACGACCGTCCGCCCGCGGGGAGGGCGCGCGCGGCCGCTCACGGCCGCCACGAAGGATCTCGCGCTCATCACGCGCGATCGCGCGCAGCTCCTCGCGCTCGTGGCGATGCCCCTGATCTTCGTGGGCGTGCAGCTGTTCGGCGCGCTCGGCTGGAGCTGGTCGACGGCCAGCCTCGAGCGCGTTTCGTACCTCGCGTTCTCGCTCTCGCTCTACATGGCCACGATCGGCCCGCTTGCGCACATGCAGGCCGAACGGCGCGCCTTCTGGATCCTGCGCACGGTGCCGGTCTCCGTCGGCCGCCTGCTCGCGGCGAAGGCGCGGGCGTGGTCAGTGGTCGTGGGCGCCGTCGCGCTGACGGTGTTCTCGGTGATGTCGGCCGGCGCGCCCGTGCCGAGCCTCGGCGCGTGGCTTGGCGCGGCGCTCGTCGTCGTCGGCGGCGCCGTGGGCATGACGTGGCTCGCCGTCGCGCTCGCCGCCGGCGCGGCCGACCTGTCCGACGACCAGCGCCCCGCGATCGGGCCCGCCACGATCTACACGTTCCTCTTCGTGGGCGGGCTCTACAACGTCGTCCTCGCGGGCGATCTCGCGACGCGCACGCGCGGCTTCATCCTTTACGCCTTCGCGCTCGGCGCCTATTGGCGCAGCGGCGTGGACCAGGCGACGATCTGCCTCGACGCCGAGGCCGTGCAGGAGCGGCGGCTGACCCTGCGTGACGGCGCGACGTTCATCATCGCCTTCGCGCTCGGCCAGCGCGCGACCGTGGCGGCCGTCGCGCTCGCCGGCGCCGATACTGTCGTCGGACACCTAGTCGCCAACCTGGGCGTCGCGCTCTTCGTCGGCCTCGCCGCGGTCGTTTATCTGGCGCGGCGTCCCGCGGCGCGCGCCCCGCTCGCGATCGCCGCCGCCGCCGCTGTGGCGGTGGGCGCGGGGGCCGTGGCGGGCCTCCTCGCCGGCGCGCAAGGCTTCCCCGACGCGGCGCTCGCCGCCACGATTCTTCACCAGCCCATCGCATGGGCGCTCGTGCTGCCCATCGTCGTCGCTGAGGAGCTCGTCTATCGCGGAATCTTGCAGCGCGGGCTCGAGGAGGCCCTCATGCCGCCAGGTGTCGCGCCCGCCCGCGCGCTCGCGGCCCTCACGGCCCTCGTGCTGGCCGTCGTCGCGTCGGGAGGCGCCGGGGCGCTCGCGCCGGGCATCCTGCTCACGCTGCATGGCGCCGCGGCTTTGACGCGGGCCATTACGGGGCGCAACTCGGCGGCCGTATTGACCCGCATCGCGGCGACGGCCGTCGCGCTGGCATTCGGGCCCCTCGCGCGCTGAAGATCGAATACCATAGGAGACGTGAAGGATCGCTCGTCGTTTGGGTCGCTTCTCGAGGGACGTTTCTGCCTGTTGTTGGCGATCGTTCCTTTGGTCGTTTGCCAGGTGGCCTGCCAGGTGGACAACTCGGGGCTCGGGCTCGGCGAGATGCCTTTCCTTCCGCACGACGGGAGCGCGAACCAGGACGTCGCCTCGGGCAATGCGGGCGTTGGAGGCGGCGGCGGCCTGACGGGGAGCGCCGGCGGCGCCGCCGGGGCGACCGGCCTGGGCGGCAGCGGCGGCGACGTGAACCCGATGGGCGCCGCTGGTGACGGCGCGGCGGGCGCCGATGGAGCGGCGACGGGCGGCGACTCGGGAAGCGCGGGCGGCGAGGGGACCGCCGGCACTTCGGGCGGCCAGGGAGGCGCAGGGAGCTCGGGCGCCGCGGGCAGCGCCGGCGGCTCCGGTTCGGGCGGCATGGGCGGCACGAGCGGCGCAGCCGGCGCGGCCGGATCTCCGCCGCCGGCCTGCGGCGCGAAGACTTGCCCGCACGGCTGTTGCGACGGCGGCGGTCGCTGCGTCACCAGCCGTTCGACCAGCCAGTGCGGCAACGGCGGCGCGGCCTGCGCCGCGTGCGGCCGATGCCAGCTCTGCACCGACGCGGGCGCCTGCGACATCGACCCGTCCTCGACCTGGAAGGTCGTCTGCGTCCAGGCGACGATCGCGATGACCCAGCCGAACGGGTCCAACTGGGATCCGCGCATGGGCGCGGGAGGCGGCACGGCGCCCGACCCGTTCTGCGAATTCGAGATGCCGGCGGGGTCACTCATGGACGCGAAGGTCAGCCCCACCGTCACGGACTCCTTCTCGCCCGAGTGGAACTACGACGTGACGCCGGGCTCGCAGGCCATCAAGGCCGCCGATCTGATGTCGACCTCGAAGACGTGGCGCCTCTGGGTGGGCGACGACGACGGCTGCAACGGCCACGGGTGCACGGGCCAGGAGATCTGCTCGATCAACCAGCCGTTGGCGGCGAGCGTCCTCAAGGCAGGTCAGCTCGTGGCGAAGAACGTCGCGAGCTGCGAGTCGCTCACCGTCAACTTCGTGTGCCAGTAGCTCAGCTCGCGACGGCGAGGCGGCGCGGAGCGGGCGGGGCGGGGGCGCGGACGAGCGGGAGGGGGACGTCGGCGAGGGCCGCCTTCCAATCGGCGAAGCGGCCGCCGGCGCGCGTCGCGCGGGCGGCGGCCAAGCCCGCGGCGAAGCCGCCCTGCGCGAGGCGGTATTCGACCCAGGCCCACTTCGCGGACGTCGGACGCAGCTCGACGCGCCCGCGCACGGCGGCGCGCAGCCGGGCCAGGCGCCCGTCGATGACGTCGATGGCCTCGAAAGGCGCCTCGTCGAGCGGGGTGTTGCGCTTGGCGACGAAGGGCGCGATGCCGAACGCCACGCGCGGCGCGATGCGCGCGAGCTCGAGGCCGAAGCGGCCGAGCTCGTCGAGGTCGGCGTCGGTCTCGCCCGGCAGCCCAACCATCATGTAAAGCTTGAGCTGTCGCAGCCCATGGTCGCGACACAGCTCGGCGGCGCGGAGGAGGTGGCGCTCCTTGGTCTTGCGCTGGATGACGTCGCGCATGCGCTCCGACGCGCCGTCGGAGGCCGTCGTGAGCGTCTCGTAGCCGCCACGCTTGAGGAGGCCGACGATCTCGTCGTCGAGGCGATCGGCGCGCAGGCTCGAGATGCCGACCTCGCGGCCGGTGTCGACGACGTGGCGCAGGATCTCGGGCAGCCCGGGGTGGTCGGTCACGGCGGCGCCCACGAGGCCCACGCGACGCACGTCGGCCGGGATGAGGCTCTTGACGCGCGCCGGCTCCACCAGGCGCATGCCGCCGTTCGTCGAGCGGCGCATCACGCAGTAGGTGCACCCGCGGTGACAGCCGCGCTCGGGCTCGATGAGGAACATGTCGCGGAGCTCGGTGTGCGGCGTGCGGATCTGCGAGTAGGCGGGGAGGTCTTCGTCCGGCGTGCGCGCGATCGCGGGCAGGGTCTCGCCGTGGAGCGCGGGCACGTAGAAACCCGGCCGCCCGGCCAGATCGGCGAGGAGCGCCGCCCGGTCGGGCGTGTCCAGCACGGCGGCGACGAGGATGGGCACGAGCGACTCGGCTTCGCCGAGGATCATGACGTCGGCGTACGGGCCGGCGGGCACGGGGTTCGAGAACGTGAGCGGGCCGCCGATGACGACGAGCGGGTGGCGCTCGGGGTTCGCGGCCCGCGTCTCGGCGAGCGCGGGGATGCCCGAGAGATCGAGGCAGTCGACGAGGCCGGCGAGCTCGAGCTCATAGGCGAGCGAGAAGGCGACGACGGGGAAGTCACCCACGGGGCGCGCCGACTCGTAGGTGCAGAGCCTCTCGCGCTGCAGGCGCGCCGCGCGCGCGTCGTCGGCGAGGAAGGCGCGCTCGGCGACGACGCCTGGCATGCCGTTGAGCAGACGGTAGATCGTCTGATAGCCGAGCGACGACATGCCCACCGTGTACGGGCTCGGATAGACGAGCGCGATCGCGAGCCCGGCCTGCTTGTGCAGCGTGCCGACCTCGGCGGCGAGGCGGACCTCACGGATCTCGCGGAAAGTGTGCATGACGCGCCCGATCTCGGGCGCGCCCACTATACGTCACTCGGCGGCGTCGAGCCCGAATCCGGCCCTGGCGGCGGGGACGCCGTGGCCGGTCATCTGCAGCCTGTAGAGGAGCGCGTAGTTGCCGCCGCGCGCCAGGAGCTCGTCGTGCGTGCCCTGCTCGGCGACGTGGCCGCCATGAATCACGAGGATGCGCGACGCGCGTCTGACGGTCGACAGGCGGTGGGCGATCACGATCGACGTCCGGCCGCGCATGAGCTCGGCGATGCCGCGCTCGATGACGCGCTCCGTCTCGGGGTCGACGCTGGCCGTGGCCTCGTCCAGCACGAGGATCTCGGGGTCGCGCGCCAGTGCGCGCGCGAACGCGACGAGCTGGCGCTCCCCCGAGGAGTAGTTCGCGCCGCGCTCGACGACGGGCGCGTCGAGGCCCCCTGGCCGGCCGGCGATGACGCGGTCGGCGCCCACGCGCCGCGCCGCCTCGAGGATCCGCGCGTCCGTGACCTCGGGATCGCCGAGGCCGATGTTCTCGCGCAAGGTGCCCGAGAACATGAAGACGTCCTGGCTCACGACGACGACTCGGCGGCGCAGCGCCCCTCTGTCGAGGCCGCGCACGTCGACGCTGCCGATGCGCACCGAGCCGCCGCGCACGTCGTAGAGCCGCGGCAGGAGCTTGATGATCGTGGACTTCCCGGCGCCGGTGGCGCCGACGATGGCCAAAGTCTCGCCCTTTTCGATAGCCAAGCTAACGTTTGAGAGAACAGGACGGTCTTGTCGATACCCGAAGGTGACGCGGTCGAGCTCGATGAGGGGCGGCGGGGAAGTCGCATGTTCAGGAATCCCACCCGTGCCCATTGGAGCGTCTGGAGAGTTTGTGTCCAGGAGGGAGAATACCCGCTCTGCGGCGGCCATGGCCTGCTGCATGACGGTGTACTTCGTCGAGAGATCTCGGATGGGCGCGAAGAACTTGCCCAGGTATTCGATGAACGCCACGAGCACGCCGAAGGTGAGGGTGCCGCCGGCGATGCGGGCGCCGCCGTGCCACAAGAGCCCGGCGATCGCGATCGAGCCCACGGCCTCGACGATCGAATAGAGGGACGCGTCCGCGAAGATCGCGCGCGAGTTCGCGCGGCGGTAGTCGACGTTGATGACGTCGAACTCGGCCGCGACGCGCGCCTCTTGCGCGAAGGCCTGTACGACCTTGATGCCCGACAGGTGCTCCTGGAGGAAGGCGTTGAGTCGGGCCAGCTTGGCGCGAATCTCGCGGAAGGCGTCGCGCACCCAGCCGCGGAAGAACGCCGCGACGCCGTAGAGTATGGGCGCCGTGGCCATCGAGAACAGCGCGAGGCGCCAGTCGATGCCGAAGATCACGACGAGGATGAACGACAGGCGAATGAGGTCGCCGAGGAGGCTCACGAGGCCCGACGCGAACATCTCGGTGAGCGCCTCGACGTCGCTCGTCAGACGCGTCATGAGGCGGCCGAGCGGCGTCGTGTCGAAGAACGACGCCGAGAGCGCGAGGACGTGGGCGTGGAGCTGGACGCGGAGGTCGTTCATGGCCTTCTGGCCGACGAGCTGCGTGAGGTAGTTCTGCGCGAAGGCGGCGCCCGACTGTCCCAGGAGCGCGAGGAGATAGAGCACGCCGAGCCGATCGAGGCCCGCGACGCGACCGATCGCGATGTGCTCGTCGATGGCCTTCTTGAGGAGGTACGGCTGCGCGAGCTCGATGGCCGCGGCGACAGGCAGCAGCGCGATCGCGAGCGCGATGCCCGTCCGGTACGGCCACACGTACGAGAAAATGCGCCGCAACAACGCCCCGTCCAGGGCCTTCCCGATGTTTTCATCGGGGACCCTGGGAGGGTCCCCGTGCCCCCCGGCGCTCGCTCTGCGCGGCGAAGCCGCGCTGCGCTCGGGTTGGCCTTTAAGGTCGGCGTTCGGGCGTTCGGGCGAGAGGTTCACGTGGGCTCTCCGAGGGCTTCGGCGGCGAGCTGCTCGCTGTAGAGGGAGGCGTACAGGCCTCCCGAGGCGAGCAGGTGACCGTGCGTGCCGCGCTCGGCGACGCGGCCGCCGTCGAGCACGAGGATCTGGTTGGCCTCTTTGACGGCCGCCACGCGGTGCGAGACGACGATCGACGTGCGCTCGCTCAGGATGGGCTGGAGGCGCCTCAGGATCTCGCGCTCGGTCTCGGCGTCGACCGAGGAGAGCGTGTCGTCGAGCAGGAGGATCTGCGGCTCGGCGGCCAGGGCCCGCGCGAGCGCCACGCGCTGGCGCTGCCCGCCCGACAGCGTGATGCCGCGCTCCCCCACGAGCGTGTCGTAACCCTCGGGCAGGATCGCGATGTCAGGACCGAGCCCCGCCGCCTCGGCGGCGCGGACGACGCGCGCGCGGCGCGCCGTCTCGTCGGCGGCGGCCAGGTCGCCCGCGCGAATGCCGAAGGCGATGTTCTCGGCGACGGTCGCGGAGAACAGGAAGGCGTCCTGCGGCGCGTAGCCGACGAGGCCGCGCAGGCGCGCGAGGGGCAGCGCCGTGACGTCGTGGCCGCCGATCGCGACGGCCCCGGGGGCGACGTTCTGCAGCCGCACGAGCGCGTCGACGAGCGTCGTCTTGCCCGCGCCCGTCGGGCCCACGATGGCCAGAGTCGTGCCGGCCGGCACCGAGAACGACACCGCGTCGAGCAAGCGGCGATCGTCGATCGTGATCGTGAGATCGCGGACCTCGATCGACGGCGCGATTGGTCCCTCCGCGGCGGCGCCGGGCGGGCGAGCCACGCGCGCGCCGTCGGCGATGGCCGGCGTCGTCGCGAGCAGCTCGCGCACGCGGTTCCACCCCGCGATGCCGCGCTGCCAGATGCCGATGATCCACCCGAGCGCGATCGTGGGCCACGAGAGCTGCACGACGTAGGCGTTGAACGCGACGAGCGCGCCGATCGTCATGTGGCCCGCGATGACCTCGCGGCCGCCCGCCCACAAGACGATGAGCGTGCCGGCGCCGCCCAGCATCGCGAAGAGCGGGCCGAGGAGGCCGCGCGCACGCACGAGGCGCAGCGTGCGCGCGAGGTAATCGTCATTGAGGACGCGGAAGCGCCGGTGGCGGCGCTCCTCGAGCCCGTAGTGCTTGACGACCGACATGCCCGCGAGGTCTTCCTGGATCGACGTCGACATGCGGCCGAGCTGGTCCTGGATGTCGCGGCTGGCCTTGTACATGAGGCGGCTCGACAGGCGGGCGCCCAGCAGCAAGACCGGGTAGGGGACGAGGGCCATGAGCGTGAGGCGCGGCGACAGGCGCACGAGCAGCCACAGCGTCGTGACGTAGACCAGGGTCGTGTTGAAGAGGTTGAGCACGCCCGGCCCGAACACCGCGCGGACCGCGCCGAGGTCGTTCGTGAGCCGCGACATGACGTCGCCCGTGGCGTTCTTCCGGAAGAAGCCGGCGTCGAGCCGCGTGAGGTGGCGAAACAGATCGCGCCGGAGCGCGTACTCGATGTTGCGGCCGGCGTTGAAGATCGTGACGCGCGAGGCGGTGCGGATGACCGCCTGCAGGATCGCGAAGACGCCGATGAGGATCGCGTCTCGCACGACGGCGTCGTGCGCGGCCGCCCCCTTCTGCCGAAGGCCGTCGATCGCGCTCTTGAGCAGCCACGGGATCGAAAGCGCGAACCCGTTCGTGGCGAGCAGGCAGGCGGCCCCGCCCGCCAGCCGCCCGATCTCTGGGCGCACGCGCGCGCGCAACGTGACGGGCGGCGCTGAGGGGCCCTCGGGGGGCGAGACGGCCGGACCTTCCACTGGGCAAGTATTCAACACGAAAGCGCTTCACGCCGCGACCTCGAGGTCGGTTCGGGGGATCTTCGCGATTGAACGGACGAAAGCCTGGGGTCTATAGTCTTCGTCCGTGTCGCTCAGCGCGCGCGGCGTTTTGACATGAACATCGACGTCTCGACCACTCTCGCGAACCTCCAGCTCGATCCGGACAACCCCCAGGCGCTCAAGGCGCTCTCCGGGCTTCAGCCCGGGAACGGGGCGGGCGTCGACGCCGGGGCGCTCACGCAGGCGCTCGGCGACGCGCGCCGGTGGCACCGCGAGCGCGGCGATTTCGAGCTGTGCCTGCAGCTCATCGACCTCGAGCTCGCCTGGGTCAAGGACGCGTCGCGACGCGCGGACCTGCTGCACGAGAAGGGACGCCTGCTGTCGGACGATCTCCTGCGCGGCGACGCGGGGATCGCCGCCGTGCACGAGGCCCTGAAGGCGTTCCCCGACCACGGGCCGTCCAAGGAATCCTCAGCGCAGATGTCGCTCCTGCGCGGCAACTGGCAGCCGATCTCGAAGCGGTACCTGCAGCAGGCGCAGGCGGCCGAGGAAGCCGGGAAGGACCGCGCGCACGCCGCCAGCCTGTACGTCGCGGTCGCCGAGCTCCTCCTCAGGTACGGCGGCGCCGACGCCGCGGCCGAGGCCGAGGCGCACCTGCGCAAGGGCCTGGAGCTCGACCTCGGGGGCCGGCGCGCCGGCGCTCACCTCGAACGGCTCCTCAAGGACAAGTCGCGCTACGACGAGCTGCTCGCGCTCTACACGCAGCGCGCCGAGGCGGCCAGCAACCGCGAGGACCGCGCCCTCGCCGAGGTGCTCGCGGGCGAGACGTCCGCGAAGATCGGCAAGAGCGACGAAGCGCTCGTCCACTTTCGCAAGGCGCTCGAGGCGAGCCCGTACGAGTCGCGCGCGCTGCGCCCCGTGCGCGAGGCGCTGACACGCGAAGCCGAAAAGCGCGAAGCCAAAATAGCCCCCGCGACGAGCAAAGAAGTTTGGACCGAGCTCGCCAAGATCCTCGAGGGCGCGGTGCGCACGAAGCGCGGCGAGCAGGACGTCCCCCTCCAGGTCGACCTCGCGCGCCTCCTGTGGCAAAAGCTCGGCGACAGCGAGGCGGCCGAGGGGTTCTTCCGCCGCGTCCGCAAGATCGATCCCGCGAACCGCGAGATGGTCGACTTCTACCGCGAGTACTACGGCTCCAAGAACGACCAGTCCCACCTGCTGCAGGTGCTCGCGCAGGCGCAGAAGAGCGAGAGCGACGTCGACCGGCGGGTCGCCATGGGCATGGAGATGGCACGCGCCGCCGAGACCCGCCCGCAGAGCGCCGACAAGGCCATCGAGCTGTGGAAGGGGCTCCTGCGCCTCAAACCGCGGCTGCCCGAGGCCATCGCGTCGCTCAAGACGCTGTACACGAAGACCGAGAAGTGGAACGCGCTCCTCGAGATCCTCAAGGAGGAGCTCGATGCGCGACCGGGCGACCGCGTCGACGAAAAGGTCGGCCTTCTCCTCGAGATCGTCGCGATCTATCGAGACCGCTTGAACCTCGACGTCATGGTGGTCAACACGTACCTGAGCGTGCTCGCGCTCCGGCCCGACCACCCCGACGCGCTCACGGCCTTGTCGGCGCGCTACGAGGCGCAGGGCCGGTGGAGTGATCTCATTGGCGTCCTCGGCAAGCAGGCCGAGGCGGCCAAGGACGGCGCCGCGCGGGTCGCGCTGCACCGGCGCATCGCGACGCTGTGGGCCGACAAGCTCGGCAAGCACGGCAACGCCGTCGCGAGCCTCGAGAAGATCCTCGAGGCGGATCCGCGGGACGCCGAGACCAGCACGCGCCTCAAGGATCTCTATGCCAAGAGCCGCGCCTGGCGGCCGCTGCTCGACGTCTACCGGCGCGAGCTGCCGCACGTCGCGAGCGATGGGCGCCAGACGCGCCTCGTCGAGATGGCGAAGATCGCCGGAGAGCGCCTCAACGACGTGCGCGAGGCCATCACGCTGTGGAACCAGGTCCTCGCCCTCGCGCCGCGCGATCCCGACGCGCTCACGGGCCTCGCCACGCTCTACGAGCGCGAGCGGCGCTGGCCGGCCCTCGTCGAGATCCTCGAGCGCCAGCGCCAGAACGTCGAGGGGCAAGCCCCGGCCGAGCTCGCGCTCCTCGAGCGGCGCGGCATGCTGCTCTACGAGAAGCTCGGCGCCACGGAGGGCGCCATCGACGTCTTCCGCCGCATCCAGACGCTGCAGCCGCAGAACGCGCGCGCCCAGCGCGCCCTGCGCGAGATTTACGCCCAATCGGGTGACTTCGCCGCGCTCGAGGCGATGTACGTCCAGCAGGGCGCCTTCTCGGATCTCTGCGACCAGCTCACCTCGCTCGCCGACCGCACGGCCGACATGGCGGCACGCACGCGGCTGCTCGAGCGCGTCGCGGCGCTCTCGGTCGAGCAGCTGAACCAGCCCGAGCGGGCGCTCAAGGCATACGAGCGCATTCTCACGACCGATCCGCACAACCGCCGCGCGGCGCTCGCGCTCGTGCCACTCTACCGACAGGCGCAGAAGTGGCCGCGCCTGCTCGCGACCTACGAGGCGCTCGTGGGGCCGGCCGCTGGCGACGGCGGGGGCGGGCTCGCCGAACGCCTCGAGCTCTTCGCCGAGGCGCGTCTCATCTGCGAGCAGCGCCTCGGCTCGAAGGGCCTCGCCTACCAGTGGGCGGCCCGCGCCTTCGAGGCGGCGCCCAAGAACGAAGCCGTGCGCAGCGACCTCGAGCGCGTCGCGGGCGAGGCCGACGAGTGGGGCGCGCTCGCCGCGCTCTACGCCAAGCGCGCCGAGACGACGACCGATGCCGAAGAACGCCTGTGGCTGCTCCGGCGCGCACTGCGCCTCAGCCTCACGCGGCTCTACAAGCCGCTCGAGGCGCGCGTCTTCGCCGAGCGGATCGTCGCCGACCTCGGGCACGACGACGAGGCCGACGGCGCCCTCGAACAGATCTTCACGCAGACGAAGGCGTGGCCCGAGCTCGCGAAGCTGCTGCACGCGCGCGCCGACCGGGCGCCCGACATCGGCGAGCGCGTCAAGCAGCTCTTCCGCATCGCGCAGCTCGAAGAGGAGCGCGTGGGCGACGCGGCGGCGGCGGCGCGCACGTTCGGCGCGATCGTCGAGGCCGAGCCGGCCAACGACAAGGCCCTCAAGGCGCTGGCGCGCGTCGCCGAGGCGCGCCAGGACTGGGCCGGCCTCGTCGACGTCCTGCGCCGGGAGCTCGAGGTTCGGGCCCGCGACGGCGCCACCGCGGGCCCGCGCGAGGAGCTGCTGCTGCGCATCGGGCAGATTCAGGAGACGCGCCTGGCTGACGCCGCGGCGACCTTCGCGTCGTACCGCGAGGTGCTGCAGACCAACCCCGAGAGCGCGGCCGCCGTCGCAGGGCTCGAGCGCCTCACGGCCGCCGGCAAGGGCTCGGCGGCCGAGCGCGCCGAGATCGCGACGCTCTGCCTACCGCATTACGAGCGCACCGAGAACGCCGCCAAGCTCGCGGGCGCACAGGAGGCGCTGCTCGCCGTCGCCGACACGCGAGGGGAGAAGGTCGAGCGCCTCGAGCGGCTGCGCGCGCTCTACGCGGGCCCGCTCGGCGACGCCGCCGCGGCCTACCGCACGGGCCTCGCGCTCTTCGAGCTCGACCCGTCGGACGAGACCAACCGCGGTCAGCTCGTGGGCTTCGCGGAGTCCGCTGGCAAGACCGCCGAGCTCGTCGACAAGGCGCGCGAGCTCGCCGCCGTCACCGACGACGCCATCCTGCGCCGCGATCTGCTCGTCACCGTGGCGGAGCTGCAGGAGCAGCGCCTCGGCAACGCGGGCGACGCCGAGAAGGTCTACGTCGAGATCCTGTCCGTCGAGCCGCTCAACGTCGGCGCCTTCAACGCGCTGGCGCGCCTCTTCCGAGCCGCGCAGCGCTGGGCCGATCTGCGGGCCCTCCTCGATCTGCGCCAGGGGGCGACCCTCGAGCCGCGCGAGCGCCTCGATCTGCTCGCGCAGATCGCCGAGCTCGACGAGGCGGGCCTCGCCGACGCGGCCCACGCCGTCGCGACCTACGAGAAGATGCTCGAGCTCGACCCGGCGGACATGCGCGCGCACCGCGCGCTCGACCGCCACTACGCCGCCGCCGAGCGCTGGCGCGACCTCGAGGAGCTGCTGGGCACGCGCGTCGGCTTCGCGACGGCCGCCGAGGTCTCGGAGCTCGACTTCCGACGCGCCGACCTGCGCGCCACGCGCTTCGGCGATCTCGACGGCGCGCTCGACCTGCTCGAGGAGATCGTGCGGGCCGCGCCGAATCACGAGGGCGCGCGGCGGCTGCTCGAGAAGCTGCTGACCTCGCCCGACCAGCGCCAGCGCGTCGCGCGCATGCTCGAGCCCCTCTACGAGGCGGGCGGCGCCTGGGCCCGGCTCGTCGCCGTGCTCGAGGTGCGGCGCGAGGCGCTGGGCGCGACGGGGCACGAGCCGGCCGCGCTGCTCGCCCGCATCGCCGATCTTCAAGAGAACAAGCTGCAGGCGCGCGCGAGCGCGCTCGCGACGTGGCAAAAGGTGCTGGCGGCCGACCCGAGCAACCCGGACGCGCTGCCCGAGATCGAGCGGCTCGCGACGGCGCTCGAGCGGTTCTCCGAGCTCGTCGAGGTCTACCAGGAGCTGGCCTTCAAGCACGAGGCGAGCGACATCAGCGGCCGCGCGGATCTGCTGGCGCGCGCCGCCAAGCTCTACGCGGGGCGCCTCGGCAACCGCCGCGCCGCCATCGAGGCGTGGAAGCTCGTGCTCGGCCTCGACGCCGAGAACCCGGAGACGGGCCGCCCGGCGGCCGACGCGCTCGAGGCGCTCTACACCGAGACGGGCGACATCGCCGCGCTCGTCCAGATCTTGCGCGTGCAGGCCGGGTGGGCCGATCGCGCCGAGGAGCGCAAGCCGCTGCTCTTCCGCATCGCGGGCCTCGAGGAGAAGTCACTCGCCGATCCGCAGGCGGCCGTGGCCACGCTGCGCGCCATCCTCGACATCGACAGCCAAGACCAGGCGGCCATCGCCAGCCTCGAGCAGATCTTCGAGGCCGGCTCGCAGCACGCGCAGCGGGTCGAGATGCTGCGCAAGCGCATCGACCTCGCGCGCGACCCGGCGGCGCGCCAGGAGCTGTGGCGCCGCGTGGCGGGGCTGCTCGAGAAGGACGTCGGAGACGTCGAGGAGGCCATCGCCGCCTGCGTCGCCATCCTCGACGAGAACCCGGAGGACGGCAGCGCCCTCGAGACGCTCTCCCGTCTCTACGAGCAGCAGGGCCGTCATCGGGATCGCCTCGAGATTCTCGAGCGCCGCCTCTCGCTCGTCCAAGGACCCGCGCGCGTCGAGCTGCTGCGCCAGATCGCGGCCCTGCTCGAGGGCCCGCTCGGAGACGCGCCGAACGCCCTCGAGCGCTGGCGCGAGGTGCTCGCGGCGACGCCGGCAGGCCAAAAAGGGCAACAGAAAGGACAGCAGCAGGAGGACCCGCAGGCGCTCGCGGCGCTCGAGCGCTTCCTGCAGCCGTCGGTCGACGCCGGCCTGCGCCTCTCGGCGGCCCAGGCGCTCGAGCCCGTGTACGAGCGGGCGGGGCGCTACGCCGACCTCGCGGGCGTCGTGCGCGTCTACGTCGACGGCGGCGACGACGCGCGCACGCGCCTCGAGCAGCGCATGCGGCTCGCGGCGTTGCAAGAGGGACGCCTGCGCGACGCCGAGGGCGCCTTCGCCACGACGGCGCTCGCCATCCGCGACGGGCTCGCCGAACCGGAGCTCCCGGCGTTGCTCGACGCCTACGAACGGCTCGCGGGCGCGGGCCGGCTGGCCGAGGTCGCCGCGCTCTACCGCGACATCAGCCCCGACGTCCTCGACGAGGGCGTCAAGCTGCGCCTCGATCGCTTCATCGCCGACGCCGCGCGCGCCGCCGGCGACGCCGCGGGCGCCGCCGATTACTACCGGCGCGTTCTCGATCGCCTGCCCGAGGACGAGCCCACGCTGGCAGCGCTCGACAGCATCTATCGTGAGACGGGCGACACCGAGGCGCTCTACGAGATCCTCGCGCGCCGTGCCGACCTCGCACGCGACGTCACGCGCGACGCCGCCGCCGAGCAGCGCCTGCGCGGCCAGCTCGGACAGCTGGCCGAGGCCTCGCTCCGGCGGCCCGACGACGCCATCGCCGCCTACGAGCGCGTCGTCGAGCTCGCGCCGCCGGGCGACGGCGCGCGCGGAGCGCGTGAGGCCCTCGACCGGCTCTACACCGAGACGGAGCGCTGGAGCGACCTCACGCGCTTTCTCGAGGAGACGCTCACGCGCGGCGGCCTCGCCGAGCGCGACGTCGTGGCGATTCGCTTCCGCCTCGCGCAGATCGAGCACGATCGGCAGCGCGACCGCGAGAGCGCCCTCGGCCACCTGCGCGTCGTGCTGCAGGGCGACCCCGATCACCCGGGCGCCATCGCGCTGCTCGAGGGCATGCTCGACGACGTCGCCGTCCAGGGCGCCGCGGCCGAGCTGCTCGAGCCTGTGTACGCGGGCCGCGGCGACTGGCCGCAGCTCATCAAGATCGGGGAGATCCGCCTCCTGCAGGTCGACGATCCCGCCGAGCGCGTCGCGTGGACGAAGCGAATCGCGCGCCTGTACGAAGAGCAGCTCGAGGACTTCGACAGCGCGCTGCGCTGGTACGGAAAGGTCTTCCAGGAGTCGCCCACGGAGCGGCAGAGCGCCGAGCCGCTCTTGCGCCTCGCCGACAAGCTCGGCCGCTGGCAGGACGTCGGCGCGCTCTTCGCGAGCTACGTCGCCGACGAGCTCAGTGACGATTCGGCCGTGCTCGAGGTCGTGCGCCGGACGGCCGAAATCTTCGACCTCCGCCTCGGCGATCAGCAGGAGGCGCGCAAGTACTACCGCCGCCTCTTCGAGGCGCTCCCCGAGGACCGCGCCGTCGCGCAGCTCTACGAGAGCGCGCTCGAGCGGTGGGAGGCCTGGGACGACCTGCGTGAGCTCGTCGACGAGCAGGCCGGACGCACGATCGACGCCATCGCCAAGCTGACGCTCCTGCGCCGCAGCGCCAAGCTCGACGAGGAGCGGCTCGGCAACCGCAGCCGCGCCATCGGGACGTTGCAGGAAGCGGCCGAGCTCGATCCGACCGATCGCTCGACGGACGCCGAGCTCGAGCGGCTGCTGTCCGCCGAGGAGCTGTGGCACGACCTCGGCGACCATCTGGCGCTCGTGCTCACGCGCGTCACCGACCCCGCCGACCGCGAGGCAGTGACGTTGCGCCTGGCCGACGTCCTCGAGACGAAGATCGGCGACGTCTCGGCGGCGATCGATCGCTACGCCGAGGTCCTCGAGCAATCGCCCGGCAGGCGCGAGGCCATCGCCGCCCTCGAGCGCGTCGCGGCCGATCCCGATCATCGCCAGCGCGTGGCCGTCGTGCTCGAGCCCGTGTACCGCGCCACGGGCGATCGCGGCAAGCTCGTGGGGGCCCTCGAGGCGCAGCTCGAGACGATCGACGATCGCGAGCAGCGCATCGCGATCCTGCGCGAGATGGCCGACAACTACCAGCGCCTCGGGCGGCTCGACCTCGGCTTCGATTGCCGCGCGCGCGCCTGGCTCGTCGACGTCAGCTCGGCGGACACGCTCGGCGAGATGGAGGCCTTGGCCATCTCGGCGCGCCAGTACGCGCCGCTCGTCGCGACGCTCGGCAAGGGCGCCGTCGAGGCCATCGACCCCGACCTCCAGGCCCAGCTCTGGGGCGTGGCCGCTCGACTCTCCGAGGAGCACCTCGGCGACGTCGCGCAGGCGGTCGAGGCGTGGCGCTCGGCGCTCGCCGCGCGCCCCGACGACGCCGACGCGTTCCTCGCCCTCGAGCGCCTGCTCTCGCAGGCGGCGCGCCCCGGTGAGCTCGTCGAGATCCTCGAGAAGCATGCCGAGGTGACGCTGGACGCGACCGAGAAGAAGGCCATCACGAAGCGCGTCGCCGTGCTCTACGAGGACGCGCTAAAACAGAGCGAGCCCGCGCTGCGCGCCTGGGAGGCCGTGCTCGAGATCGACGCCAACGACGTCGAGGCGCTCGACGCTCTCGCCCAGCTCCACGCCGCCGGCTCGTCCTTCCGCGAGCTCGCCGAGGTCCTCGAGCGCAAGCTCCAGCTCCTCGAGCTCCGCGCCGCCCGGCGCGCGCTCCACCTCGACCTCGCCCGCCTCTACGACGACAAGCTCCAGGAGCCGGATCAAGCCGTCGGACATCTTCGGACGGTCCTCGAGGAATCGGCGGCCGACCGTGAGGCGCTGGCGGCCCTCGACGCGATCTTCACGCGCGACGAGCGCCACGCCGACCTGCTCGAGGTCCTCGACGACCGCGCCGCGGGCGAGACGAGCGCGGACGCCCGCGACGCGCTCGCGCTGCGCGGCGCGCGTCTCACCGAGATCGAGCTCGGAGACGTCGAGGGAGGCATCGCGCGCTATCGGAAGATCCTGGGGGCGTCACCCGAGCACGCCGGCGCGCGAGAGGCGCTCGCGACGATCGCGCGCGGCACCGATCACCGGCTGCCCGCGATCGCGGCGCTCGAGCCCGTGCTGCGCGCCGCGCGCGACTGGACGGGCGTCGTCGAGCTCCTCGAGCTTCGCCTCGCCGCCGAGGACGCCGCCGCCGAGCGCATCGCCACGCTCGCCGAGATCGCGCGCATCGAGGAGACGGAGCGCCGCGACATCGGCCGCGCCTTCGAAGCCTGGGCGCGCGCGCTCACGGAGGAGGCGACGGCCTCGGCTCCGCGCGAGGCGCTCGAGCGCCTCGCCGCCGCCACGGGCGACTTCGCCGGTCTCGCGCGCGTCTACGCCGAGCGCATCGACGCGACCTTCGACGCCTCTTTGCAGCGCGCCCTCGCCATGCGGCTCGCCGAGCTCTACGAGAACCAGCTCGCCGACCTGCCGAAGGCGGCGGACTACCTGCGTCAGGCCCTGAGCCTGCCGGGCGACGAGGCGATCGTGCTCGCGGCGCTCGAGCGGGTGCTGCGCCGTCAGGACGCGCACGCCGAGCTCGGCGAGATCCTCGGGCGCGAGGCGGAGGTCGCCGCCGATCCCATGGCGCAGGCCGAGTTCCTCGCGGCCCTCGGCGAGCTGCGCCTGCGCGCGCTCGACGACGCCGAGGGCGCGCTCGCGGCCTTTCGCGATGCGCTCGAGCGCAACCCGGGCCACGCCGCGGCGCACGGGGCCCTCGTCGAGCTCCTCGAGCGGCAGGAGACGCGCGAGGGCGCCCTCGAGATCCTCGAGCCGCTCGCCGAGGCGCGCGGCGACAACGAAGAGCTCCTGGGGCTCTACGAATTCCGCGTGGGCCTGCGCGACGACGCCGCCGAGCGCGCCCACTGGCTGCGGAAGATCGCCGAGATCTGCGATGCCCGTCTCGGCGACGCCACGCGCGCGCTCGACGCCCTCGGCCGCGCCCTCAAGGAGGAGCCCATGCCGGGCGGCGCGCTCGACGATCTCGAGCGCATCGCCGCCGCCGCCGGCGTCCCCCACGACGGCGCCGCCCGCATCGAGGCCGTCCTCGGCGCCGCCGAGCCCGACGCCGCGCGCGAGCTCGCGCTGCGCGCCGCGCGCCTCTACGAAGCCGCCCCGGCCGATCCCGCGGGCGCCGAGCGCCTCTATCAGCTGGTCCTCGCGTCCGACGCGGAGAACGTCGACGCGCTGTCGGCGCTCGAGGCGCTCTACCGCGGCGCCGGCGTGGTCGCCGCCCCGCACCTCGCCTCGATCCTCGAGCGGCGCGCCGCGCTCGAGCTCGACCCGCAGGCCCGCAAGCGCCGGCTCGGCGAGGCGGCGCGCCTGCACGAACAGCGCGGCGACGTCGGCGCCGCCATCGCGGCCTGGCAGACGCTGCGGACGGCCGAGGAGGGCGACGCCGAGGCCCTCGGCGAGCTCGCGCGGCTGTACGAGGCCACGGGGCAGCTCGGCGAGGACGCGCTCGTGGGCGCGCTCGCCGAGCGCGCGCGCTTCTCCGAGGCGCCCGCCGAGCGCGCGGCGCTCTGGGCGCGCGTTGGGGGGCTGCGCCTGCAACAAGACGACGTCGCCGGCGCTGCCGAAGCCTACCGCGAGGCGCTCGAGGGCGCGCCCGAGGACGCGGCCGTATTGGGCGCGCTAGAGGCCATCGAGGAGCGGCGCGAAGACTGGGCGACCTTGCAGGACGTGCTCCAACGCCGGCTGAACGCCGCGGCGACATCGGGGCCCGCGCAGGTCGCCGTGCTGCTCAAGCTGGCGAAGAACGCCGAGACGCGCCTCGACGATCTCGAGCAAGCGAGCGGCTACCTGCGCCAGGTGCTCGACGTCGACCCGTCGAACGGCGCGGGGTACCTCGAGCTCGAGCGCCTGCTGCGCACGGGCGAGCGCTGGTACGACCTCGTCGAGGTGCTCGGTAAGCACGCCGACCTCGAGGGCGCCGCCGGCCGCAAACCCTCGGAGCTCGCGCTGCGGGTGGCGATCGCCGACGTCTGGGAGCGCGACCTCTCGTCGCCCGAGAGCGCCGTCGAGGCGCTCGAGAAGGTGCTCGAGGTCGCCCCCACGCACGTCGCGGCGCTGCTTTCGATGGCGCGCATTCACGAGACCGCCGAGCGGTGGGAGGACGCGGGCGCCGCCCTCGAGCGCGCCGCGGCGGCCGCGACGGCGGGCCCCGAGCTCGCGGAGATCAGCTTCCGCCGCGCTCAGATCCTGCGCGCTCAGCACGGCTCTGAGGCGCCCAGCGCCGAGATCGAGGCGTTGCTCCTGCGCGCGCTCGACGCCTCGCCCACGCACGGGCCCACGATCGAGGCCCTCGAGGAGCTGGCGCGCGCGGCCGGTGACGACGAGCGCCTCGTCCAGCTCCTCGAGCTGCGTTCCGAGGGCTTGGGCGCGGCGGCCCCTGACGTCCAGCGCAAGCTCCTCACGGAGATCGCGGGCCTCTACAAGAAGCTCGGCCGGGGCAAACAGGCCGTGCCCGTGCTCGAGCGCCTGGTCGCAATCGCGCCCGACGAGATCGGCGGGCGCGAAGATCTGGCCGACGCGCTCATCACCGCCGGCCGCACGCCCGAGGCCGTCGCCATCGCGCGCGACCTCATCGAGCAGCTCACGAAGGCGCGGCGCGGGAAGGAGGCGGCGCGCTGGTACCAGCGGCTCGGCGCCATCGCCATCGCCGAGGGCAACCTCGACGGGGCCGCGGAGCACTTCGGCGCCGCCTACAAGCTCGATCCGGCCCATCCGCTCACGCTCTCGGCGCTGGGCCGCCTCGCGTTCGAGCGCGGCGACCACGAGACCGCCCGCAAGTTCTACCGCTCGCTGTTGCTGCAGAGCTTCGACGAGGCGACGACCGGCGTCTCGAAGGCCGAGGTCTACCTCATGCTCGGCCGCATGCACCTCACGGCCAAGGAGATCTCCAAGGCGCGCAACATGTTCGAGCGCGGCCTCGAGACGGACCCGAAGAACGACATGCTCAAGCAGGCGCTGGCCCAGCTGCCTCGGAGCTAGATGGGAACCATCGAGGGCTTCCAGCCGTCCTTCGAGAAGGGCGGCCCGGCCGAAGGCTCGGTCGCCGCGCTCGTCGTGAAGCTTTACGGCACGACGACGTCGCCCTACACGCGCAAGATCCGCATCCTGACGCGCGCCGCCGGTCTCTCCGTGACGATGGTCGACACACGCACGGCGGAGGGCGCCGCGGCCCTCGCGCGCATCGCGCCGCTCGGAAAGGTGCCCGTCATCGAAATGGGTTCCGGGCCCGCGGGCGCGCTCGACGACGGCACGCCGCGCGTGCTCGCCGACTCCGGGCTCGTCGCGGCGTGGCTCTGGGCGCGCCACGCGCCCGCGCTGCGCGCCGCCGGCTTCGAGCTTTCGCCCGACGACTGGACTGACCGCGCCCTCACCGTGGCCGTCGAGGGCGCGCTCGATGCGGCCATCAATCGCTTCTACCTGCTGCGCGACAAGCTGCCCGATCAGGCCTACGTCTCGCGTCAAGCCGATCGCGTCGCGACGACGCTCGCGTGGCTCGACGCGCACATGCCCGACTTCGCACGCCCGCTGTCCGGCGCGACGCTCTCGCTCGGGTGCGCCCTCGATTGGATCGTGCTCCGTGGGATGGCCGACATCCCGCGCTTCAGCCGCCTCGTTGCCTTCCGCACGGCATGGACCGCCTCGGGCGTGGGCGCCGGCACCGAGCCGGGCTGAGCGCGGCAGCTCAGGGCGCCGAAGAACAGTGCTTCGTTGCGTTCTGAGCCGCGAGGGCCAGCGCGGCGACGTGGCCCGCCTCGAGCTCGCGCAGCGTCGCCGCGCCCACGCCGGGGTCGCAGAGTACGCCGAGCGCGTCGACCGCCGTCGACTGGAACGGGTGACGCATGTCCTTGGCGAGCTTCGCCGCGGCCTGGGCGGCCTCGGGCCCGCCCAGGCGCGCCAGCGATCGCAGGGTCGTCTCCGCGACGCCCTCGACCGACAGATCCTCCTCCGACTCGTTGACCTGCCGGATGAGCGCGGCAGCCATGGCGGGCGCGGCCGCGCGATCGCCCATCTCGCCCAGGAGGGCCGCGGCGAGCTCGCGCACGGTCGAGGCCTCGTTGCGCCGCCCGAGGACGCGCAGGAGGAGCGGCCGCGCGCGCGCATCCTGACAGCGCGCGAGGCCCACGAGGGCTGCGCGCCGCACCTCCGCGACGTCGCGCTCGATGGCGCGCACGAGCAGGTCTGTCGCGCCGGCGCCACAGAGGTGTCCGAGCGCCTCGAGCTCCGCGCGGCGCACGAAGGGCCACGGCTCCTGCTTGGCGGCCCCAATGAGCTGCGCGGCGGCGGCGACGTCGCGCGCTTGCCCGAGCCCGTCGGCCGCCGTCTCGCGCACGCGCGGATCGCGATCGGCGAGGGCCGCCCGCAAGGCCGCCACCGCCTCGGCGCCGCCCACGGCGGCGAGCTCGCGCGCAGCGAGGTGGCGCAAGACCGGGTCGTCGGCGTGGGCGCGGACGTCGGACAGGACGGGCACGGCCGAGGGACCGAGCGCGCCGAGCGCCTGGACCGCTCGGCCGCGCACCTCGAACGGGCGCGTCGGCGCCAGCGCGGCGCGCAGGAGGGCGAGGGCGGGTGCCGCCGCGTCGGGCGCCCGCTTGACGAGCGCCGGAACGACGCGCAGGAGGTCGGCCTGCCGATTCGCCGACCCGTCGCCCGCCGCGATGGCCGCGAAGAGCGTGCCGGCCTCGAGCTTGGACGCGGCCGCGACAGCGAGGACCACCGCGTCGCGCTGGCCCTGCGTCCCCTGGCCGACGGCGGCGACCAGCGCCTCGGCGGCGCGCGCATCCTCCAGGCCGCCGAGCACCCGCGCGGCGCGCGCGCGATCCTCGGGGGCCGTCGAAGCCGCGTTCATGATCGCCGCGAGGGTCGCGACGGGCGGCTCGGCCGCGCGCCGGAGCGCGCTCGTGACGAGTCGCTCCTCCTTCTCGCTCGCGCCCGCGAGGGCGGCTACGAGCGCCGCGACGACGACGGGTTCCTTGGGTTCGGGCGCGAGGCGCGTCAGGGCCTCGACGAGACACTCGCGCGGCGGCGTGTGCCCGCCCGCGGCCGTCTGCGTGATGGCCTCGGCCGTCGGCGACACGGCGGCGGCGCCCAGGCTCAGGAGGGCCGGCACGCGCGAGGCGCAGTCCGCGGCGTGGGCGACGTCGCTCACGAGGCGCGCGGCGCCATCGGGGCCGTCGAGCTCCGTGAAGAGTGTGAGCTCCGAGATGGCCGTCGCGCCGAAGCTCCGGGGTGGGGTCGCCTCGGTCCCCGGCGTCACCTCGGTGATCACGATCGTCGCGCACGACGCCGGCACGGGGCGCGGCAACGCCACCCAGTACGGCTCGCGGAAGCGGCCCGCGCCCGCATCGGGGAGCTCGACGTCGAAGCGCTGGTCGTCCCGCGGCCCGAACGAGAGCTGGAACGCGCGCACGCGATTCCGCGCGAGGAACCGGCGCGCGCTCGACGCGTCCCCGGGGATGATGCGCAGGCCCCTCACGACGGCGCCGGCGGCGGCGGCCCGCGCCGTGAGAAATTCACCGCGTCCGTCGCCGCCCAACCCCTCGGTCCACGCCGTCGCCGGATCGCCGTCGTCGACAGCCGCGGGCGGCGTCAGATCGCGGGCGTCACTGCCCGCGCCGGCCGTCGTCGAGGCCGCCGTGAAATGAAACGAGGCCACCGGTCTCCCCGGCGGCATCGCCGGATCGCCGCGCCGCCCGACCAGCCTCTCGCGCGCCGGGGACGGCAGCGACGAGAGCACGGGACGAAACTTCCAGGCCTCGAAGTCGAACGCGCGCGGGAACAAGCGCGCGGGCGCGCCGTCGCAGCGGGTGACCTGGCTGGCCTTCTGGGACTCCACGACGCCTTCGGGCGTCAGCTCGACGTCGAGCGCCGTCTCTCCGTCGGCGTCGCGCGGACCGGCGAGCCCGCTCCACACGACGCGCGCCTCGCGCCCGCCGACCTCGCCGATCCAGACCTCCTCGTGCGGTGTGCCACGAACCGCCACGCGCACCTCGACGACCCGACGGCCCTCGACGGAGACCTCGCGCAGCCGCGCGGGCGCGCGCCGCAGCGGCGCCGCCTTGACGGGAACGCGCGCCACGACGGCGCCCCCCGCGCGCACCTCGAGCCCGCCGTCGGCCGCGTCGGTCAGCGTCAGCGGCGCGACCGCGGGCGGCGCGGCGGCGCGAGCGGACGCCAACGAAAGCGCGCCCGCGAGTCCCAACGCGCCAGCGAGCCTGCCGATCGCGCGCAAAATCCCCGAGCGCATGTCTCCGGATAGCATGACATCTGGGCTATATAGAAGCCCCACATGAGCACCCCCGACAGCGACGCGAGCATCGGCGCGGGCACCGTCGCCGGCACGGTCGTCATTTTGGGACGCCCCAACGTCGGTAAGTCGACGCTGCTCAACGCGCTCGTGGGCGAGAAGCTCGCCATCGTGACGCCCAAGCCGCAGACGACGCGCAACCGCATCGTCGGCGTGTGGAACGGGCCCGAGGGACAGATCGTCTTCGTCGACACGCCCGGCGTCCACGGCGCGAAGAAGGGGCTCAATCGCTTCATGGTCCAGGAGGCGCTCGGCGCCATCGACGAGGTCGACGCCGCGCTCCTCGTCGTCGACGCGGGCGAGCGGCGCCCCGGCGACGAGGAGCGCCAGATCCTGCGGCAGCTCGAGGCGGCGGGCCGCCCGACCGTGCTCGCGGTCAACAAGGTCGACAAGGTCAAGGACAAGGGCGCGTTGCTGCCGCTCCTGGCCGACTGGGAACGGGTCTCGGAGTTCGGCGCGCTCGTGCCGATCTCGGCGCTCAAGAACAAGAACCTCGCGCCCTTGATCTCCGAGCTCTGCAAGCTCCTGCCGCGCGGCGCGCCGCTCTACGGTCCCGAGACGCTCACCGATCGCACCGAGCGGTTCCTCGCCGCCGAGCTCGTTCGCGAGCAGATCTTCCTGCTGACGCGCCAGGAGCTCCCTTACGCCGTCGCCGTCGACATCGAGTCGTGGGACGAGCGCGCCCGCGAGGGCGGCGCGGCCGACGTCGTCATCGAGGCCGCCATCCTCGTCGAGCGCGACAGCCAGAAGGCCATCGTCGTCGGCAAGGGCGGGTCCATGATCAAAGAGGTCGGCACGAAGGCCCGCGCGCAGATCACCGACCTCCTCGGACGGCCCGCGCACCTCAAGCTGCAGGTCAAGGTCGAGCCCGACTGGACGACCTCGCCCGCGGCGCTCGCGCGGCTCGGGTACCGCCCGTGAGGGGGCGGCGGCGCCCGCCTCCGTCGACGCACGACGATCCCTCGCTGCCGCTCGTCGCGCTCGTCGGGCGGCCGAACGTCGGCAAGTCGTCGCTGTTCAACCGCCTCGTGGGCGGCCGGCCGGCGCTCGTCGAGGACATGCCCGGCGTGACGCGCGATCGCCGCTACGGCGTCGCCGACTGGGGGCCCGCGCAGTTCCGCGTCGTCGACACGGGCGGGCTCGATCCCTCGGCGGAAGGGATCCTCAAGGCCATGCGCCGGCAGACGCTGCGCGCCGTCGAGGAGGCGGCGCTCATCGTCCTCGTGCTCGACGCGCACGAAGGCGTGACCTCGGTCGACAAGGACGTCGCCCAGGTGCTACGGCGCTCGGGCAAGCCCGTCCTCGTGGCCGGCAACAAGGTCGACTCAGCGAACCGGGAGGAGGCCGCCGCCGAGATCTTCACGCTGGGCTTCCCCGAGGTCTTCCTCTTGTCGGCCTCGCATGGCCGGGGCGTGGGCGAGCTGCTCGACGCCGTCGTCGCCGCGCTCGGCCCGGCCGTCGGCCGCGTGGCGGGGCCCGCGGAGCGCGGCGACGCCGACGCGCAGGGCGACGGCGACGGCGGCGAGGAGGACGCGGGCGAGGAGGACACCGACGCTCCCCAAGGTCCCATTCGGCTCGCCTTCGTGGGCAAGCCGAACGTCGGAAAGTCCTCGCTCGTCAACCGGCTGCTCGGCGAGGAGCGCGTGCTCGTCCACGACGCGCCCGGGACGACGCGCGACCCCATCGATACCCCGTTTCGCTTCGGCGGGCGCGAGTACGTTCTCGTCGACACGGCGGGCCTGCGCCGCCGCCGCTCGATCGACACGCTCACCGAGCACGTCGCCGCCAAGATGTCGCGCGACCAGCTCGAGCGCTGCGACGTCGCTGCGCTCGTCATCGACGCGCGCGAGGGCGCGACCGCCGAGGACGCGCGCCTCGCGAGCCTCATCGAGGACTCGGGCCGCGCGGCGCTGCTCGTGCTCAACAAGAAGGATCTCGTCTCGCGCGCCGACATCGACAAGCGCCTGGCCGCCTCGCGCGAGCAGCTCGCCTTCATGAGCTACGCGCCCGTCGTGTTGACCTCGGCCGCGACGGGCGCGGGCGTGACGGCCATCGCCACGGAGGCCGCCCGGCTCCTCGGCGAGGCCTCGCGGCGCATCTCGACGGGCCAGCTCAACAAGCTGTTCGAGGAGATCGTGGCGCGCCACCCGCCGCCGTCCGGTCCCGCGGGCCGCCACGTGCGCCTTTACTACGCGACGCAGACTAACGTGCGTCCGCCCACCTTTGTCATCAGCACGAACCAGCCCGACGACATCGGCCCCGCCTACCTGCGCTTCCTCACGAAGCAGCTCCGCAACGCCTACGGCTTCGAAGGCACGCCCATCCGCATCCACCTGCGCGCGCGGCGCAAGAAGCAAAAGGTCCGCCACGCCGCCGAAGACTAAGTCTCTCCGGCGCGGGCGCGGGACCCTCTCAGGGGCCCGAACTCAGAAAATCCGGGAGAAGCGCAACGTCAGTGAGAAGGCGAGGGGACGCTGGCCGAACTCCATGGCGTTACCGAACAGATCGGCGGGCGCGAAGATGTACTGCGCGCTGGCGCCCCACGCCCAGCGCGTCGTGAGGAGGTAGTCCGCCCCCAGGCCGAGCTCGGTCGCGAAAGCCGTCTTGGGCGCGCCGGGACCGCTCCATTGCACGAGCCCGACGCCGACCTCGATGTACGGCACGAGGCGGAGCACGTCGAACGTGTACGTCGACCCGATGAGCGCCGTGCGCGCCTGCAGTGTGCCCGCGCGCGGTCCGTTCTTCACCGCCTTCACGGGGTGCGAGACGACGCCCACCGAGGCGCGCGCCGCGAACGCCTCGTGAAAGCCATACTCGAGGTCGAGGGCGCCCGCGAGGCCCCACGGTTGAAAGGGGTACCCGTTGGCGTTGCCGCCCCCGCCGCGCGCCGACAGCTGCCACTCGTCTTCTCCCACGGCCCGCGCCTGCCGGGCCGCGAGGCCGACCATCGCGAAGGGCAGAGCGGCCACCAGGACCGCGACGGGCGCGCGCCTCACGACGGGCGACTATACACGAGCGGTCGCGCCGCGATCGGGAGGCGGCGCCCGCCGCTTGCGGCCCCGCGCGAATTGACCGCGGGGGACCGCTCTGTTATCTCCACCCCGTGGCGAAAAGCATCTCCCGGAAAGAGCTCAAGCAGCCCGACGAGTTCGTCAGCTTCTGGACGCACGCGGCGGAGTGGGCGACGCGCTTCGCGACCGAGCGCCGGCGCGCGCTGCTCGTCGGCACGACTATGTTGGTGACGGTCGTCATCGGGTCGATCATTTTCTCGTCGATCTCGGAGCGCCACGCCCAGACCGCCTCGGATGCGCTCGCGCGCATCGAGCGCCTCGCGACGGGCGAGCTGCGCCCCGAGGGCACGCCGCCCACCAAGCCCGATGGCACGGCGCCGCCCGACGACGGCGTCGCGCACTTCAAGACGGACAAGGAGCGCGCCGAGGCCGCGCTCAAGGAGCTCGACGCGTTCGTGGCGGGGTCGGGCAACCCGCTGCGCGTAGAGGGACATCTCGAGCGCGGGCCCCTGCTCCTTTCACTCGGCCGCGTCGACGAGGCCATCGTGGCCTACGAGCAGATCCTGAACGGCAGGCCCGACGATCGCCTGCGCTTCCTCGCGCACGAGGGCCTCGGATACGCCCAGGAGGCGAAGGGCGACCTGCCCGCCGCCATCTCGACCTTCCAGAAGCTCAACGAGGACGCCGCCGTCTTCAAGGAGGGCGGCTTCTACAGAGACCGCGCCGCCTACCATCAGGCGAGAATTGCCGAGCTGCGAGGCAACGCGGACGACGCCAAGAAGCTCTATCGAGAGGTGCTGGACAAGAATCCCACCACCTCGCTCCGGGACGAGATCACGAACCGGCTCGCGGTCCTCGAGCTGAAGTGAGCGTGAACGGTCGCCGCCGCGCGTCCGCGGCGCTCGCGTGCGCGCTCCTCGTGGGCGCGTCCACCTGCGCGACGCCGGGGCGCCCGCGCGATCCCGCCGACGTGCCCGCGCACCCGGCCGGCCTCTTGCAGATCCGCTGGCGCGCCGCTCTGCACGAGCACGGGCTCTTCGAGCCCGCGCCCGAGGAATGCGCGTCGGGCGTGCTCGCGCACGGGCGCGTCGTCGTCGGTTCCCGCGCCGGGAACGTCGTGGGCGTCGATCTCGCACAAGGGCACGTCGATTGGGCCGTCGCCTTGTCGGGGGGCGTCGACGGCGACGCCCGCTACGACGCGGTCCGCGATCAGATCTACGTCGGCGCCGATGACGGCTCGTTCTACGCGCTCGATCCCGAGCACGGGACGACCCGCTGGTCGTATCGCGCCAAGGGCGCCATCGAGCGCGGCGCCGCCTTTGGCGGCGCGAACGCCGCGAGCGGCCTCGTCTACGTCGCGACCGCCGCCGATCGCGTCTTCGCGCTCGACGCCGCCACGGGCAAGTGGCGCTGGCAGTACGAGCGCGAGACCCCAGAGGGCTTCACGATCCACGGCTACTCGGGCCCGCGCCTCGCGGAGGGGCGCGTCTTCGCGGGCTTCGCCGACGGATTCCTCGTCTCGCTCGCCGCGGGCACGGGCGAGGTGCAGTGGGCGCGCTCGCTCGCGGCCGCCTCGGACCAGTTCGTCGACGTCGATGCAACCCCGGCGCTCGTCAAGCTGCCGGGCGCGCCAGGCGACGTGCTCTTCACGTCGTCCTACTCGGGCGGCCTCTACGCCGTCGACGCGCGCGACGGCAACGTGCGCTGGCGCCTCGGCACCGAGGGCGTCGGCCCGGTGACGCCGTTCGAGAACCGGCTTTACTTCGCGGCGCCCCGCCAGGGCCTGCACGCCTCGGACCTCGACGGCCACGTCGTGTGGCGCCAGGGCCTCACCGAGGCCGGCGACCTGACGCCGCCCGTGGTCGTCGGCCGCACGCTCGTCTTTTCGGGCAGCCGCGCCGGGCTCTTCGTCGTCGATCGCGAGACGGGCGACCTGCTCGAGCTCTTCAACCCGGGGCAGGGCATCTGCGCGTCGCCCACGATCGATCTCGCCACGCGCCGCATCTACGTCCTGTCGAACGGCGGAACGCTCTACGCGCTCGATCTGGGGTTGATCTGACGGGGGCCGGCTCGCTGCCGCTCGCGACCCCCGGGCCCCCTCGCTGCGCGCGGCGGAGCCGCGCTGCGCTCGCCCAGCGCGAGCGATCGTTGGCTACATCCCGGCGCTGACGCCGCGGCCGTAGAGGCTCTCGCCCATGGCCTCGATGCGGCGCACGAGCTCTTTGATGCGGCGGTTGCCGCCCGCATCACGGGCCTTCCACTCGACGCCGAAGCCGTTCGCGCCGCCCGGGTGACCGCGCCAGGCGACGCGCGCCGAGAGCGGCATCGCGATCTCCGCGCCCGGAGGCGAGACCTTGAGGACGACGTCGATGTCGTCCGGCAGCGGCTCGGTCGTGCGCACGAAGGCGCCGCCACGCCCGATGTCGAGCAGCGTGCCGATCTTGTCCTGGAGCCCGCCCGGAACCTGCCAGGTCACGGGCAGCTCGACGGGGAGGCGCTGGTGGCGCCGCGCCATCTGTTCGGAGGAATCACCGCGCGCGACGCTCACGAGATAATCGCGCGTCTGCGTCTCGGTCGCGAGGAACTCGATCCCGATGCCGGCCTTGGTCTTCGTGCTGTGCTTGCCCGGCCGCCGCCACATCACGATGCCCCGCAGCAGCATCGGGCTCCGGCGCTTCCCGAGACGCACCGAGACGACCACAGCCTCGCCTATCGCCAGCGGCTTGCGGGTGGGAAAAAAGATCCCGCCGTTCGCCGGCTCCGGCAGATAGTGGTCGAGAAACGCCCCACCGGTCGCGAAATGAGCTTTGAGAATGGTCATGTGGGGAAGTGAAGGAGATTGTACTATAAAGAAGTCAGGATCTGTAAAGCAGATTGCGACAGAGTTGCGTACCGCTGATTTTGACTACCCTTTACCACCAGACCGCGTGGCGGCGGTACCAGCTCACGTCCGCGATGAATCTCGCCTCTTCGTGATGCCTCGCGGCGGACAGAGTCCGAACAAGCACGGGCACTTTCGCGAGCTGGCCGCCCATTTGCCGGAGCGCAGCCTGCTCGTTCTGAATGACACGCGGGTCCTTGCGGCGCGTCTTCGGGCCCGCAAGCCCACCGGCGGCGTGGTGGAGCTGCTCCTGACGCGCGCCATTTCTGCAGGACCGGCCTCGCGCGGAGCGTCGGCCCGCGATCCCGGCGCCGGCTTTTGCGAGACCTGGGAGGCGCTCGGGCGGGGGCTCGGCAACGCCCCTTTGGGGCTGGCGCTCGAGATCGTGGCGGCGGCGGACGCGCCCAACGTGGTCGCGACGCTCGTCGAGCGCGGTGAGGAGGGCCGTTTCGTGATCCGGCTCGACGGCCGTGGCGCGCCTTCGCTCGCGGCCGTGCTGGACGCGCTCGGCGAGGTGCCGCTGCCGCCCTACATCGTCGCCGCGCGGCGCGCGGCCTCGGAGGCGTCCCCGGGCTCCACGGACGCCGCGGCCGTGGACGACCGGGTCCGCTACCAGACCGTCTACGCGCGCGCGCCCGGCGCCGTGGCGGCGCCCACCGCGGGGCTGCACTTCACGGAGGCGCTCCTCGAAGACCTGCGCGCGCGCGGTCACGAGCTCGCGAGCGTCACGCTGCACGTCGGGCCGGGCACGTTCCGCCCCGTCAAGTGCCAGGACCCACGCGCGCACCGAATGGAAGAGGAGCGCTACACGATCAGCCCCGAGACCGCCGACGCCATCGGGCGCGCCCGCGCCGCGGGCCGACCCGTCATCGCGATCGGCACGACGGTCGTGCGCACGCTCGAGGCCTCGGCGCGCGCCCACGGCGGCGCCGTCGCGGCGGGGCAGGGGACGACCGATCTCTTCATTCTGCCCGGCGACCCGTTCGCCGTCGTCACCGGGCTCGTCACGAACTTCCACCTGCCGGAGTCGACGTTGCTCATGCTCGTGTGCGCGTTCGGAGGCACGGCGCCCGTCCTGGCGGCGTACCACGAGGCCGTCGCGCGCGGTTACCGCTTCTACAGCTACGGCGACGCCATGTTCATTCGCCCGCGAGACGGCGCACAGCCGCCGGGGCAGGGCGCGTGAGCGTCTTTCGCGTCGAGGCGCGCGCCGGGCGGGCGCGCGCGGGCGTGCTCGAGACGGCGCACGGCCCCATCGAGACGCCCGTCTTCATGCCCGTGGGCACGCAGGCGACCGTCAAGGCCCTCTCGTCCGAGGATCTGCGCCGCCTCGGCGCGCGCATCATCCTCGGCAACACGTACCACCTCGCGCTGCGGCCGGGGGCGGAGCGCATCGCCGCGCTCGGCGGGCTGCACGCGTTCATGGGGTGGTCGGGCGCCATCCTCACCGACTCGGGCGGCTTTCAGATCTTCAGCTTGCGCGAGCGCTGCGCGATCGACGAGGACGGCGTGACGTTTCGCTCGCACATCGACGGCTCGGAGCAGCGCTTCACGCCCGAGCGCGCCATGCAGATTCAGGCGCTGCTCGGCAGCGACATCGCCATGGCCTTCGACCACTGCCCGCCCTCGGACGCGCCGCGCGCGGCCATCGAGGAGGCCATGGCGCGCACGACCGCGTGGGCGCGCCGCTCGCTCGCCTCGCCCGCGGCGCCCGGGCAGCTGCGCTTCGGGATCGTCCAGGGCGGCACCCACCTCGACCTGCGCCGCCGCCACCTCGCCGCGCTCTCCGAGATGAGCCCCGCGGGGGACGGACCCGGCTTCGACGGCCTCGCGCTGGGCGGCCTGGGCGTTGGCGAGGCGCCCGCCATCATGTACGACGTCATCGCCGCGGTCGCCCCGGAGATGCCGGAGGATCGGCCGCGCTACCTCATGGGCGTGGGAACGCCGACGGACATCTGGACGGCCATCGGCGCGGGCGTCGACATGTTCGATTGCGTGATGCCCACGCGCAACGCGCGCAACGGCAACCTCTTCGTGCGCGGCGGCAAGCTCAACATGGGCAACGCGCGCTTCCGCGACGAGGCGCGGCCCGTCGAGGAGGGCTGCCCGTGCGAGTGCTGCGCGGGTTACAGCCGCGCGTACCTGTCGCACCTCTTTCGCGCCGAGGAGCTGCTCTACTACCGGCTCGCGAGCGCGCACAACCTGCAGCACTACCTCGAGCTCGCGCGGCGCGCGCGCGCGGCCATCCGGGCCGGCGCGTTCCCGCCCGAGCCGTGGTAAACGAAACACCATGGCTAAGCGCGTGGGCGTGATCCTCGCGGGGTGCGGCTATCGCGACGGCAGCGACGTCGCGGAGACGATGCTGGCGTTCCTCATGCTCGACCGCATGGGCGCGAAGGCCATCTGCTTCGCGCCCGACGCCGAGCAGCCCGAGGTCGTCGATCACCTGCACGACGCGGGGGCCGCCGGGATCGTGACGCCCACGGCGACGTCGTCGGCGCCCCGCAACGCGCGCGTCGAGGCGGCGCGCCTCGCGCCGGGGGAGGTCCTGCCGCTCTCGACGCTCGACTCCAATCGCCTCGAAGGCCTCTTCATCCCGTCGGGGCGCGGCGTCGCGACGCTGCTGTCGAACTACGCCGAGAAGGGCGTGCTCTGCGTCGTCGATCCCGACCTCGCGCGCGGCATGAAGGCGCTCCTCGGGGCGAAGAAGCCCATGGGCTTCGTGGGCCTGGCGGCCGTGCTCGCGGCGCGCGTCCTCGGTCCCGTCGCGGGCGTTCGGCTCACGCTCGGGTCGAAGGCGGTCGTGGCGGCCAAGCACGCGGCCATCATGGGCGCCGACGTGCGCCCCGGCGCCATCGACGACGTCATCGCCGACGAGAAGGCCCACGTCTACTCGACGCCCGGCCTCGAGGCCGAGGGCGCCCGGCTCGCGCAGGTCGCCAAGGCCATCGAAAAGCTCACGCGCGCCCTCGTCCAGGGCGGCGGCCGACACCAGCCCGACCGGGCACCTGCCGCGAGGCCGCCCGCGCCGCCCCCGGTGACGGCTCCGCGATCCGTGATCGATCCCGTCCGCCGACAACGATCGTGACGGCGCGATCGTCACGGAACGCCATCGTGACGGAAATGACGCGCGTTCTCAGTGATCCAAGCCGCGGTTCCGCTTGATCTGATCGAGGACCTTGCCGTATTCGACCTCCCAGGTGGAGGTCCCTTCCTGCAGGTTCTTGATGCGCCGGCGGACCTCTTCGTCGAGCTCGTCGTCGACCTGCATGTGCTTCTTGAGCACGTCCGCCATGCGCTTCCGCATGACGCTGTCGTCGACGAAGATCTCGGCGATGTGCGGCGACTGCATGAACGACTCGATCATCTGCGTCGTCATCCACTCGAGGCCGTCCTCGCCGAGGCCGAAGGCCTTCTCGCCCGCGAGCGTGCGCTTGATCTTGCCGAACTGCTCGTAGGGCAGGTTCTTCGTCTGCAGGATGTCCTTGGCCTTTTCCGTGATCTCGCGATCGACGCGGATGTACTCCTTGAGCACGGCCTGGACGTCCATCTCGGCCTCGGCGCGATCGTCGACCTCGATGTCGCCCGCCTCGACGAGGGCCTTGACGATCTCGGTTCCGACCGACGGAATCTTCCCGCTGTAAAGACGCATGGTTCCTAAGCGCCTTATAGGGGTCGAGGGAGCGGCAGTCAAGATGAGGTAACGACCGTTGCGAGGGAAACGCGCATCCCGGCTCTTTGTGTCACACTCGCCGCGGCTTGCTGATTCCGCTCCGAGACCGCATCCCGCGCGCGCGTTTTCCGATCGTGACGCTGCTCATCGTCGTCGCGAACCTGCTGGTTTTCCTCTACGAGCTGTCGCTCGACCCGCGCGCGCAGCAGTACCTCGTCCTGGCGGCAGGCGCGATCCCCTATGAGATCGTCCACCGCGTCGATCTCCGCCCGCCCGACCTGTTCCCGCTACCAGGCTCGATCTGGACGTCGATGTTCTTGCACGGCGGGTGGATGCACCTCATCGGCAACATGTGGTTCCTCTGGCTCTTCGGCGACAACGTCGAGGACGCGCTCGGCTCGCTGCGCTACCTGATCTTCTACTTCGTCGTCGGGACGGTGGGCGCGCTCGCGCAGATCTTCGCGATGCCCGACTCGACGGCGCCCATGATCGGCGCCTCGGGGGCCGTGGCCGGGGCGCTCGGCGCCTACGTGATGCTCTACCCCCACGCGCGCATCGTCAGCCTCATCCCCATTCCGCTCCTCTGGCCCGTCATCGACGTGCGGGCCTGGGTCTTCCTCGGGCTCTGGTTCCTGGGGCAGTTCCTCCTGCCCACGGGCTCGGGCGTGGCGTGGATGGCGCACGTGGGTGGCTTCATCGCGGGTGCGGGCCTCGTGCGTCTCCTCGCGCCGCGACGCCCCCCGCCCCCCGTCGACGTCGAGTACATCCCACCTCCGGGCCGCTGACGACGCGCATCTCTCTTGACACTTCCGTGCCCGCGAGCAAAATCGCGCCCGCTTCCCAGGCGGCTTAGCTCAGCTGGTTAGAGCAGGCGTTTCATACGCGCCGGGTCCGGGGTTCGAGTCCCTGAGCCGCCACCCAGGCAAAACATGAAAAGAGTCGAGAAACCTTGGGGCCACGAGCTCATCTGGGCCGTGACGGATCGCTACGTCGGCAAGGTGCTGCACATCAAGAAGGGCGAAAAGCTGTCGCTGCAGTACCACAACCGAAAAGACGAGACCGTGATGGTGTGGGCGGGGCGCATGCGCTTCGAGCATTTCGCCGAGGGACAGCCGCCCCAGCACACCGACATGGGACCGGGCGAAGCGTTCCACGTCACGCCGGGCTTGCGCCACCGAATGATCGCGCTCGAGGACACCGACATCTTCGAGGTCTCGACCACGGAGCTCGACGACGTCGTGCGCCTCGACGACGCCTACGGCCGCCAGGGGACGTCAAAGGCCTAGCGACCCGAGCGCAGGCCGGGCTCCGCCGGCCGGAGCGGGCGCCGAGCGTGCGGCGAGGCCTCGCGAAGCGAGGGAGGGTGGGTAGGGTGTGGAGGTGCCGAGTGCGCAGCTCCCTCTCAGGGTCCCGCTTGACCTCGACGACGCTCGCGGGCTAGATCCCAGCCCCTCATGTACGACACGTCGGACATCCGCAAGGGCTTGAAGATCATGATCGACGGCACGCCTTACACGGTCGTCGAGTTCCAGTTCGTCAAGCCGGGGAAGGGCGCCGCCTTCACGCGCACGAAGATGAAGAACCTGCTCTCGGGAGGCGTCATCGAGCGCAACCTGCGCTCGGGCGACAAGCTCGAGCCGGCCGACGTCGAGACGAAGACCATGCAGTACCTCTACCAAGAGGCCGACTCGTACGTGTTCATGGACACGACGACGTACGACCAGGTCAACATCGTGAGCGCGACCATCGGCGAGTCCAAAGACTTCATGCCCGAGAACATCAACGTCGAGGTGCTGTTCTTCAACGGCCGCGCCGTGGGCGTGACGCTGCCGAACTTCATCGAGCAGGCCATCGTGTCGACGGAGCCCGGCTTCAAGGGCGACACCTCGACGGGCGCCACCAAGCCCGCGAAGATCAGCACGGGCGCGCAGGTCAACGTGCCGCTCTTCATCAACGTGGGCGACGTCGTCAGGATCGACACGCGCACGGGCGAGTACCTCGAGCGCCTCTCGCGCGCCTAGGCCCTCGCGGCTCATGAACGAGCAGGCGCGCCTCGCGGGTCGGCGGGCCGCGCTCGAGGCGCGGGCGCGCATCGTGCGCGCCGCGCGCGCGTGGTTCGAGGGCGAGGGGTTCCTCGAGGTCGAGACGCCCGCGCGCGTGCGCGCCCCCGGCCAGGAGATCCACCTCGACGCGATACCGGGCGGCAGAGGCGCCGTGGGCGAGGCGCGCTGGCTCGTGACGTCGCCCGAGTACCACATGAAGCGGCTCCTCGGCGCGGGCTTCGAGCGCATCGTCCAGATCGGCAAGGCCTGGCGCGACGGGGAGGTGGGCCCGCATCACCAACCCGAGTTCCTCATCGCCGAGTGGTACCGCGCGGGCGCTCCGCTCGCGGCCATCGCCGACGACTGCGAGGCCCTCGTGCGGGTCGCGGCGCGCGCCGCGGACGTTGATTTAGTCGGGGACCCTGGGAGGGTTCCCGCGCCCCCCGGCGCTCGCTCCGGCGGGCACAGCCCGCCTCCGCTCGATCTTTCGCGACCGTTCGAGCGCACCACCGTGCGCGAGGTCCTCGAGCGGCACGCCGGCCTCGCGCTCGGCGGGAGAGAGAGCGCCGCCGAGCTGGCGGCCAAGGCGCGCGCGGCGGGCGTCGACGTCAGCGGGCGGACGTCCTGGGACGACGTCTTCTTTCAAGTCTGGCTCGACCGCGTCGAGCCGCACCTCGGCCGCGGGCGACCAGCGTTCGTCTTCGATTGGCCCGCGCCGCTGGGCGCGCTCGCGCGCCGCAAGGCCGACGACGCGGCGTTCGTCGAGCGCTTCGAGCTCTACGCGAACGGCCTCGAGCTCGCCAACGCCTTCGGCGAGCTCACAGACGCGGAGGAGCAACGCGCCCGCTTCGTCGCCGAGTCCGAGACGCGGGCGCGGCTCGGAAAGACCGTCTACGCGCTCGACGAGGCGCTGCTGGCGGCGCTGCCGCACATGCCGCCGACCTCCGGCGTCGCGCTCGGGTTCGACCGGCTCGTCATGCTCGTCCTCGGCGTCGCGCAGATTCGCGACGTCGTGGCGTTCGCCGAAGACGAAGTCTGAGGCTGCGCGCCTCCGTCAGGGCGGCAAGAGCTCGGGGTTCGTGAGCATGCGGATGCCGAGGTCGCGCGTCTCGGGCGGCAGCGCCTTGATGCCTTCCGCCAGGGCGCGGAACGTCGTGCAAGCTTGCGCGGCCGTCAGCGTGCTGGCCTGCGAGGCCGCCGCGAAGGCCGCGCGCGGGTCCGGCGCCAACGCGCTCGTGACCCGACCCACCGTGTCGGCCACGAGGCGCGGCGGCTCGCCCTGCGCGCCGAGCTCGAGCGCGAGCGCGCGGCCGGTGGTCGTGATCCAGGCTCGTTGTTCGTGCTCGTCGAGAGCCTTCAGCCCCTCGGCGAGCGTGGCCGGCGGCAGGATTCCCGTCCAGAAGCCGGCGCAGGCGGCGGTCGACTTCGCGGCCATGACGCGCTTGAGATCGAAGAGCCGCTCGAGCTCGTCCGTCGAGAGGCGCGCGAGACCCGCGTGCGTCAGCTGCGCGACGCCCGCCTTGAAGGCGTCGGGCGCCGTCTGCGAGGCGAGACGTTCCTTCAGCCTCTGGTCGCGCAGGAGCGGCAGGTACGTATCGGCGTAAAGCGCCGCCGTCCGATCGTTGCCGAAGACCTCGCGCCCCGCGGCGCGCGTCTGCCGCCACTGCCGGCAGTCCCGGAGCCGCGGCGCGAGAAGCTGGCCGCCCAGCGAGAACGAGAGCACCGTGACCGCGACGGTGAGAAGATCGGCGACGGCCTTCTTGCGCGCGCGCAGACGACGCGTCGCGAGCCACCCGACGGCGGCGCCCGCGGCGCCGAGCGCCGCATCCAGCGCGAGGAATGGCCACTCACCCATGGGGCCTTGGCCGGCGTTCAGGGCCGATCGCGGATCCAGAGGGTCTCTTTGCCGTCGAGCTTGTCGAGCCACTTGGGCACGTCGTCGACGTGCCGGCCCGCCGGCAGGATCGCGATATATCGCTCGAGGGCCGCGGCCGCGCTCGCGCGATCGCTCGCGAGGCCCTCGGCCTGGCGCCGCAGCGCGAAGAAGAGCTCGTCGTCGACGGCCTCGGGATCGAGGGCGCTCGCGCTGCCGTCCATGCCCAGCGCACGCTCGTAGTCGGCGGCCGCTTCCCCGAAGCGATCGAGGCTCGCCAGCGCCTGACCGCGGTTGAAGTACGCCTCGGGCTCGACGGGGTCGGCCGCGATCTCGGCGTCGGCGGCCGCGATGGCCTCTTGAAAACGCCCTTCAGTGACGAGCTTCTTGGAGTGCAACTGACCGTAACCCATGGGTCCGGGAGGATAGCGCATCCTTGACCCCTGATCCCCTTCCTGCTATGCGTTTGCGCGGCTGGAGGCCCATTCCTTGAACCATTTCCTCATCAATTTGGCGCAGGCTGCGGGCGGCGGAGGCAGTCCCTTCACGCAGTTCGTGCCGCTCGTCGCGATCTTCGCAATCTTCTACTTCCTCGTGCTGCGGCCCCAGTCGCGCAAGGCCAAGGAGCACCAGTCGATGCTCGCCGACCTCAAGAAGGGCGACGAGGTGGTGACGCAGGGCGGGATCATCGGCAAGATCAGCGGCATCACCGACGCCGAGCTGACGCTGCAGGTTCAAGAGGGCGTGCGGATCCGCGTGACGCGCGCCTCGGTGCAGGGCCGCTACGGCGCGGCCGCCAAGACGGAATCGAAGGCTTCCTGAGCCTTTAAGCCCCCAACCTTCGCAACCGCAGAACGAGAGACTTCATGGAACGGTCCTGGTGGTGGAAGGCGGCCCTGTACGGCTTCCTCGTCGTGCTGGCGTGCCTCTACCTCGTGCCCACCGTCGTGCCGGAGCAGAAGCAGCCGGCCGTCATCAAAAAGTACTTCCAGAAGCGCATCCAGCTCGGCCTCGACTTGCAGGGCGGCCTGCACCTCGTCTACGAGGTCAACGTCGACAAGGCCGTCGCCGGCAAGGTCGATCGCCTCGCGTCCGACATCGAGGATCGCCTGCGCAAAGACAAGGGTGTCAACGACCTCACGGTGACGCGCGAGGGCCGCGACGACATCATCTTCACCTTCAAGAACGCCCCCGACCACGCCAAGCTCGACGACGCGATCCTGCGCGACCACCGCAACGATCTCGACGTCGTCGACCGTGACGCCGCGCACGGCGTCGTGCGGCTGCGTCTCGATGCCAAGCAGGTGGACGAGGTGCGCGACTACGCGCTCCGCCAGGGCATCGAGACCATTCGCGGCCGCGTCGACAAGTTCGGAGTCGCTGAGCCGACCATCATCAAGAAGGGCACCGACATCATCGTCGAGCTGCCCGGCCTCAAGGGCGCGGACTTCGAGCGCATCAAGTCGATCATCGGCCGCACGGCCCAGCTCGAGTTCAAGATCGTCGACGACGGCTCGGAGTACATGCGCAAGCTCGTCGACTACCTCAAGGGCCCGGGCGCCGCGGCCACGAAGGACTCGGGCATCGAGGCCGTGCCGGAGTCATGGACCGAGAAGGACACGGGCAAGCAGCACGAGGACGTCTACCTGCGCTCCAAGGTCCGCGACGCGCTCCAGAAGTTCTTCGACGGCCTCACGGGCGACCTGGCGCTTCCACCCGATCACGAGATCGGGTACGAGGAGATGCAGGGGCGCTCGGACACCGGCGAGGCGACGCCGGACAAGTTCTGGCGCACCTACTACCTGCACAAGCGCGCCGCGCTCACGGGCGAGTACCTTTCGAACGCCGACCAGACCTGGGACCAGCAGACGGGCCGCCCCGAGGTGTCGTTCGAGTTCGATCGCCAGGGCGCCGCGATCTCGGAGCGCATGACGGGGGACAACATCGGCCGCAAGATGGCCATCCTCCTCGACGACAAGATCACGAGCGCGCCCGTCATCGAGGGGCGCATCGGCGCGCGCGGGCGCATCACGCTGGGCGGCTTCGGCGACCCGTTCGCGCTGCAGCAGGAGGCGAAGGATCTCGTGGCCGTGCTGCGGTCGGGCGCGCTGCCCGCGCCGCTGCGTAAGACCTTCGAGACCCAGGTCGGCCCCACGATGGGCCGCGACGCCGTCAGCAAGGCGAAGTTCTCGATGATGATCGGCGCGATCGCCGTCGTGCTCTTCATGATGACGTACTACCGGCTGGCCGGCATCATCGCGAACTTCGCCATGATCCTGAACATGCTCTTCATGGTGGCGATCCTCGCGGCCTTCGAGGCCTCGCTCACGCTGCCGGGCATCGCGGGCCTCGTCTTGACGATCGGCATGGCCGTCGACGCCAACATCATCATCTACGAGCGCATCCGAGAGGAGCTGCGCCTCGGCAAATCGGTGCGGACGGCCGTCGACTCCGGCTTTCAGCGCGCGTTTTGGACCGTCTTCGACGCGCACGTCACGAACTTCGTCGCCGGCGTCGTCCTTTACTCCTATGGCTCCGGACCCATCCGGGGCTTCGCCGTCACGCTCCTCGTCGGCATCGTGACCAACCTCGTCACCTCCTACTGGCTGTCGCACTGGATGTTCGACGGCCTCGTGGGCCGTCGCGGCGCAGCGCGCGCGACCCTGTCGATCTAGCAACGATTTAGGAAGAACGAGAAGACCATGGCGGCCCAAAGCGAAAAGCAGAAGTTCTTCGAGATCATCCACCCGGGCGCGAGCTACGAGTTCATCGGGAACCAGAAGTACTGGATCACGATGTCGATCCTGCTCGTGCTGCTGACGGTCGTCATGCTGCCGCTCAACGCCTACGTGCTCAAGGGCCGCGGGCACGCGCTCAACTGGGGCGTCGACTTCCGCGGCGGAAGCGAGATCCTCATCGAGTTCTCGAAGCCGGTCGAGGCGGGCGCCATCAGGCAGGCGCTCGCGGACATCCACCTCGGCGACGCCGAGGTCGTGAAGTACGACGACCCCACGGGCAAAAAGCTCTGGAACTTCATGCTGCGCGTGGGCGCCGTCTCGGTCGTCTCCGAGCAGAAGGCCAAGCAGATCCGCGAGTCCCTCGCCAAGGAGGGCGCGGCCTCGCTGCAGCACTTCGAATGGTCCGAGGGCGGCGACAAGATCTACCTGCGTTACGACCAGCCCGTCGACACGACGGCCCTCGCGAGCTCGCTCAAGGCCATCGGCGTGAGCTCGAACCAGGTCCAGACCTTCGGCCGCGCCGTCGAGAACACCTACGAGGTGACGCTCGTCGGCCTCGACACCGAGATCCGCCACACGCTCGACGCGCGCCTCGGCGAGGGCGCCGTCGCGGCCATCCCGCAGGTCGAGTCGGTGGGCGCCAAGGCCGGCAAGCAGCTCCAGGTCGACGCGGCGAGGTCGCTCCTCTACGCGATCCTCTTGATCATGGTCTACATCGCGTTCCGGTTCGACTTCCGGTACGGCCCCGGCACGGTCGTGGCGCTCCTCCACGACGCCGTGCTCGTCATCGGCGCGTTCGCCGTGACGTACAAGGAGTTCTCGCTGACGACGGTGGCGGCCGTGCTCACGATCATCGGCTTCTCGATGAACGACACGATCGTCGTCTTCGACCGCATCCGCGAGAACGCGGCGCGCCTGCGTGACCGCCGCTTCGATCGCGTCGTCAACCAGTCGATCAACGAGACGCTCTCGCGCACGATCCTCACGAGCGCCACGGTGTTCTTCGTGACCCTCGCTATGAACGTCTTCGGCGTGGGCGTCATCCGCGACTTCGCCTTCGCCATGAACGTCGGCGTCGTCGTCGGGACCTACTCGTCGATCTTCATCGCGAGCCCCATCCTCATCTGGCTCAACGAGAAGTTCCTCGAGAGCCAGCGCCGCGCGGCGCCCCGCCAGAACCGCCGCGGCGGCCGATCGACGGACCTCCAGGTCGACGAACCTTAGCTGCGGGAGCGTCCGCGGCGCGTGATAGTGTCCGGCCGTAGATGCGGCCGGCAGCATGGGATCCGGTTCTGGTCGATGACGCCGCCGTCCTCGCGCTCGCCGCCGAGCTGAGGGTTCGGCCGCTCACGGCGCGGATCCTGCTCGGGCGGGGCATCGGGACGAACACGGCCGCGAGGTTTCTCGCCCCCCGCCTCGCCGACCTGCGGCCGCCCGACGGGATGGCCGACCTCGGCAAGGCGCTCGACCGGCTCGTGGCGGCCTTCGGCGCCGGCGAGACCATCGGCGTCTTCGGCGACTACGACGTCGACGGCGTCACGACGGCGGCCGTGCTCGCGACGACGCTCCGCGCGTTCGGCGGCAAGGTGATCCCGCGCTGCGCGAGCCGCGACGCCGGCTACGGCCTCGGCCCCGACGACGTGGCGCGCTTCGCCGACGACGGCTGCCGCGTCCTCGTCACGGGCGACTGCGGCACGAGCGATCACGAAGCGCTGCGCGCGGCGCGCGCGCGCGGCATCGACGTCGTCGTCATCGACCACCACCAGCTGCCCGAGGGCGAGTCCCAGGCGTTCGCCCTCATCAACCCGCGCCGTCCCGATGACGCCTTCCCGTTCAAGGGCCTGGCCTCCTGCGGCGTGGCCTTCTATCTGGCTGCCTCGCTGCGCTCGCGCCTGCGCGAGATCCACCCGCACTTCGATCCGCGCGACCTGCTCGATCTCGTGGCGCTCGGGACGATCGCCGACCTCGTGCCGCTCGTCGACGAAAACCGCATCCTCGTCGCCCACGGTCTTCGCGCCCTCGGCGCGCGCAAGCGGCCGGCCATCGCGGCGCTCGCGGCCAACGCCGAGCTCCCCGAGGGCCCCATCACGGCCCACGACGTTGGCTTCCGCTTGGCGCCGCGTCTCAACGCAGCGGGGCGCTTGGGCGAGGCCCAGCTCGCGCTCGATCTCCTGCTGGCGCCCGACGCCGCGACGGCCACGCGCCTCGCCGAGGAGCTCGAGGACAAGAACGTCGAGCGTCAGCGCATCCAGGAGCTCGTCTGGATCGAGGCGCTCGCCGCGGCCGCCGAGCACGAGACGTCGCCCGCCGTCGTCGTGGGCGCCGAGGGGTGGCACCCAGGCGTCGTGGGGATCATCGCCGCGCGGCTCGTCGACAAGCTCGCCCGGCCAGCGATCGTCGTGGGCTTTCGGGCCGGGGAGGGGCGCGGCTCGGCGCGCACGGTGCCGGGCTTCGATCTCTTCGCGGCGCTCTCGCGCTCGTCCGAGCACCTGGAGCGCTTCGGCGGACACGCAGCGGCCGCCGGCATGAGCGTCACGATCGCGAACCTGGACGCGTTCCGCCGGCAGTTCGCCGAGGCCATCCGCGAGCAGGCCGTGGGACGCGCCGCGCCCACCGTGCGCGTCGACGCCGTGGTGGCGCTGGGCGAGCTGGACCTGCCCTTCGCAGAGGAGCTCGCGCGCCTGGCGCCTTTCGGCGCCGCCAACGCCGAGCCGCTCTTCGCCCTTCGAGGCGTCACGACGCAGGCGACGCGGCGGGTGGGGCAGGGGCACCTGCAGCTCACGCTCATGGATCGCGGGGCCGTCAGCGAGGCCATCGCCTTCGGCATGGCCGACCGCGACCCCGGCACGGGCGCCGCCCTCGATCTGCTCGCGACAGCCGAGCTCGACACGTTTCGAGGCTCACGCCGCGCTCGCCTCAAGGTGCGCCACCTCTTCCCGCACGCGCTGGCCTGAGGGGCTAGACTTCCGTCGAACCGGGCATGCCCCTTTATCGCCATACCAAGCTGCCGCCGCCGCCCGAGCTGGGCGAGAAGACGGTCTGGCAGTACCTGCCGCGCCAGACCGTGCGCCGAGTGCTGTTCCTCCTCATCGCGCTCGGCGCGGTCGTCTTCCTCAAACGCTCGAGCGGCTGGTCGCTGGGCGGCCTTCTCGACGCGCCGCCGAGCGCGTCCGCGGGCGCCGGACCGGGCGCGCCCGTCTATCACATCAGGGTCACGCCGCCGGAGAGCCCGCCCGCCCCGAAGAGCAAGAGCGCGCCGTGACGAGCGTCGGGGGGCCCATGGCCTGGGCCGTGTTTGGCGTCGTCGTGATCGCGATGCTCGCCGTCGACCTCGGGATCTTCCACCGCAAGGCGCACGAGATCTCCTTCAAGGAGGCCGCGACCTGGTCGCTGATCTGGATCTCGCTCTCTCTCGCCTTCAACACGTTCGTGCTCGCGAAGTTCGGGGAGGACCGCGCGCTCGAGTTCTTCCAGGCTTGGCTCATCGAGAAGGCGCTCTCCGTCGACAACCTGTTCGTCTTCCTCGCGGCGTTCTCTTTCTTCGCCGTGCCGGCGCGTCTGCAGCACCGCGTCCTTTTCTGGGGGATCTTCGGCGCCCTCGTCACGCGCGGCGTCTTCATCGTCGCGGGCGCGGCCCTGCTCGCCACCTTTCACTGGGTCATGTACGTCTTCGGCGCGATCCTGATCCTCACCGCGATCCGCCTGCTCTTCGGGACCGAGGAGGCCGTGCACCCCGAGCGCAACCCCGTCCTCAAGGTCTTCCGCAAGCTCGTGCGCGTCACGCCCGACTACGACGGCCCGCGCTTCCTCGTCAAGCGCGACGGGCTCTGGTTCGCGACGCCGCTCCTCATGGTGCTCGTCGTCATCGAGACGTCCGACGTCGTCTTCGCCGTCGACTCGATCCCGGCGGTCTTCGGTGTGACGCGCGACGTGTTCATCGTCTACACGTCGAACATCTTCGCGATCTTCGGCCTGCGCGCCCTCTGCTTCCTCGTGGCGAGCCTCGTGCGCCGCTTGCATTATCTCAAGCCGGGCATCGCGCTCGTGCTCGCTTTCGTGGGCGTCAAGATGGTGGTCGCCGACAAGCTGCCGATCTCGGACGGAGTCTCGCTGGCCGTCGTGGGCGGCATCATCGCCGTCGCCGCCATCGGCTCCTGGATGTTCGCCCCCAAGGACGGCGCCACGCCGCCGGCTACGAACTGAGCCCTTGCCGACGCAATCCGGGTCGGGCTGCATCCGTCGAGGTCTTCTCTCGCAACCTCAGCTCTTCGACACCCGTTTCGCGAGACGCCCAAGGCCATCGTAGGCCGCGTACTTGTAGAGCTCGGCAAGCGTCGGGAAGTTGAAGACGCTGTCTATGAAGACGTCGATGGTGCCGCCCGTCGACATCACCATCTGACCGATGTGGATGAGCTCCGTCGCGCGATCGCCGATGATGTGGACGCCGAGCAGCTTCTTCGTCGCGGGATCGAAGATCAGCTTGAGCGTCCCGTCCGACTCGCCGATGATCTGCCCGCGCGCGTTCTGCTCGTAGCGCGCGCGGCCCACCTCGTAGGCGACGCCCTGCGCCTTCAGCTCTTCCTCGGTGGCGCCCACCATCGAGATCTCGGGGATCGTGAAGACGCCGAACGGCGTGAGGGGCGCGACGTGCGTCTTGTACGGGATGCCGAAGGCGTGGCAAGCCGCGACGCGGCCTTGCTCCATCGACACCGAGGCGAGCGCCGGGTTGCCGATGACGTCGCCCGCGGCGTAGATGTGCGGCTGCGCCGTCTGGAAGCTCTCGTTGACCGTGATGCGCCCGCGCGCGTCGAGCGTGATGCCGGCCTTGTCGAGCCCGAGGGCCTTCGTGTTGCCGGCCCGGCCCGCCGAGTACAGGACCTTGTCGACCTGGAGGATCTTGCCGCTCTTGAGCGCGATGCGCAGCGGCCCGCCGGGCACGCGCTGGATCGACTCGACGGCGTCGCCGAGCATGACCTCGTGCCCGCCCCGCTCGAGCGCCGTCTTCATGCCGGCCGACATCTCGCCGTCGAGCCCGCCGAGCAAGTTGCCGCGGCCCTCGATGACGATGATGGCGGTGCCGAGCGCCGCGAAAAGGCACGCGTACTCGCAGCCGATGACGCCCCCGCCGACGACCGCGAGCGACAGCGGGATCCGATCGAGCTCGAGGATCGTGTCGGAGTCCTCGACGTCTGGATCGTCGAAGGGCACGCCCGGCGGCCGGTGCGGCGAGCTGCCCGGCGCCACGAGGAAGTAGGGCGCGCGCAGCCGGCGCGTCGGGCCGTCGCTCGACGTCGGCGCCACCTCGATCGCGCTCGGCGACACGAAGGCCGCCTCGCCGCGCACGATGGTCACACCGTGGCGCTGCATGTTCCGGTCGATCTGCGCGACCTGTTGTTCGGTGACGACGCGAATGCGCCCCATGAGCTGGCGCAGGCTCGCGTCGCGGTCCACGTCGAGCGTCATGCCGTAGAGCCGGCGGCGTTGAAAGCCCGTGAGGTAGAGCGCCGTCTCGCGCAGCGTCTTCGACGGCAGCGTCCCCGTGTGCACGCTCGCGCCCCCGAGCGCGGGCGCCTTCTCGACGAGCGCGACGCGCTTGCCGAAGTACGCCGCCTGCGCGGCGCCCTTCTCCCCGGCGGGCCCCGAGCCGATGACGACGAGATCGAACGCCTCTGCCTCGCTCACGCGGTCATTCACTCCGCACCTTCCGGTGCGTGAGGCAGGGCAGGCCCGCGCGCACGCGATCCTGATACGCGAAGTCGACGGCGGCGAGGGCGAAGCCGGCGTGGTCGCCGCACTCGGCGATGACCGCGCCCCACGGATCGACGACCATGGCGTGTCCCCAGCTCCGCCGGTCGCCGCCGTGGTGGCCGAACTGCGCGGGCGCGAAGACGAAGGCCTGGTTCTCGATGGCCCGCGCGCGCAGGAGCACGCGCCAGTGATCCTTGCCGGTCTCGAGCGTGAACGCCGACGGGACCGCGAGGAGACGGGCGCCGCGCGCGACGAGCGCGCGGTAGAGCTCTGGGAAGCGCAGGTCGTAGCAGATCGAAAGGCCGAGCGTGGCCCAGGGCGTCTCGACGACGACGGGCGCGTCGCCCGCTTCAATGGTCTCCGACTCGCGAAACCGTTTCCCTCCGGGAACGTCGACGTCGAACAGGTGAATCTTCCGGTAGGTCGCCGCGACGGTCCCATCGGAACGCAGCAAGACCGAGGTGTTGCGGATATGCGTCGGCGAGGCCGCGCGCTCGGGAAAACCCCCGAGGAGGAGCCAGGCTTCGGTCTCGCGCGCGAGGGTTTGCATGGCCGCGAGGATGGGCCCGGCGGGCGCCGGCTCGCGGTCGGCGCCCGGCTCGGGCAGGGCCTCGGCGAGCGCGAGGCGGTGGTCGCGATCCGCCCCGAGGTAGGCGAAGTTCTCTGGCAGGCCGATGAGCGCCGCACCCGCGGCCGCCGCGGCGCGCGCCAGCGCGGCGCACGCCGCCAGGTTCGCCGCGACGTCCTCCGTCGAAGTCAGCTGGAGCGCTGCGACGTTGAGGGCGCTCATGGGCGGGTGCAGCGTAGCATGATCAATCCTGCCCGAATCGTCCGGGGAGCACCGGACGGGCGCCGGACACAACACCGAGAAGAACCCATTAAACCCGTTTGGGATTCCATGGTTAGGCGAGGTACGCCGGCTTGCGCCCTCCAGATCAGCGTGTTATAAGACCCGTCTTCAAAATTACGTTGCCTCCTTCGACTAGGGTGGGCCGCGTGCCTGCCCTTTTTTGTGCCCGAAGAAAGTCCCCGTAGCCAATTCGAAACGAAGAAAACACGACGCAGTTACCGGCAAGAAATCTGGTCTCGCCCTCCAAAACGCCCATGCGAAAGGACCTCCAACATTTGTGGTCGCTCACCGAGCCGTACGTTCGCGACGCTGGCTTCGAGCTCATCGAGGTCACGTTCGGCCGTGAGGCGTCGTCGGGGTGGGTGCTGCGCCTGTTCATCGACGCCCCTTTCGGGGCGAGCGACGCGCCCACGGCGCCGGACGTGGCGCCGGTGACCGTTTCGCACGACGACTGCGCGCGCGTGAGCCGAGATGTCTCGGCGGCGCTCGACGTCGCGGATTCCATTCCTCATGCGTATCAACTGGAAGTGAGCTCGCCGGGGCTTGATCGGCCCCTTCGGCGAGAAGGAGACTTTGCTCGGTTCGTGGGCGAGAGCGCCCGCATCAAACTGAGCGATGACGGTGGCGACGTGGGCGGCGGGCGGCGGAACTTCTCCGGAAAGATCCTCGCGGCCAAGGACGGCCGCGTCGAGATCGAATGTGATGGCCGGTCTTACCTGCTCCCCATCGACGGAATCGCGAAAGCGAACCTCATCCCCGATTGGGAGCGTGAATTCCACCGGAGCGCTTCATGAACGACGGTGCCGCCCTCGGCCTGGTCCTCGACCAGGTCTCCAAAGACAAGAACATCGACCGCTCCGTGCTGGTCGAGACCCTCGAACAAGCCATCCTGACGGCCGCCAAGCGGGCGTTCGGGATGCATCGCGAGATGGAGGCCAAGTTCAACGAAGAGACCGGACGCGTCGATCTCTTCCAGATCATCATCATCGTGGCCGAGGTCACGCCGGGCAACGAGGGGAAGGAGGTCCCCATCGTGGACGCCGAGCGCTTCAACCTCAAGGCCGACGTCGGCGACGAGCTGCTCTTCCAGATCTTCTATGACGAGAAGGATCAGGCCAAGGCCGAGGAGCAGGACGCCAAGTACGGAGAGCTGCTCAAGCTCAACCGGGCCTGGAAGGGCTTCGGTCGCATCGCCGCGCAGACGGCCAAGCAGGTCATCCTGCAGCGCGTGCGCGAGGCCGAGCGCGAGAACGTCTTCAATCAATACAAGGACCGCAAGGGTGAGCTCATCTCGGGCATCGTGCGGCGATTCGAGCGCGGCAACATCATCGTCGACCTGGGCGGCGCCGAGGCGCTCCTGCCCGTGCGCGACCAGGTGCCGCGCGAGTCGTACCGCGCGGGCGACCGCATCGTCGCCTACGTCATCGACATCGACAAGGGCGCGCGGGGGCCGCAGATCATTCTTTCGCGCACGAGCAAGGGACTGCTCGAGAAGCTCTTCGAGATGGAGGTCCCCGAGATCTACGAGAAGATCGTGCGCATCGAGGCCTCGGCCCGCGAGGCGGGCGCGCGGTCGAAGATCGCCGTCAGCTCGCGCGATCGCGACGTCGATCCCGTGGGCGCCTGCGTCGGCATGAAGGGCTCGCGCGTGCAGGCCGTCGTGCAGGAGCTGCGCGGCGAGAAGATCGACATCGTGCCCTACGACGCCGACCCGGCGAAGTTCGTGTGCAACGCCATCGCGCCCGCCGAGGTCGCGCGCGTCCTCATCGACGCGGGCACGCACACGATGGAGCTCGTCGTCCCCGACGACAAGCTCTCGCTCGCCATCGGCAAGAAGGGGCAGAACGTCCGCCTCGCCTCGCAGCTCACGGGCTGGCGGATCGACATCCATTCGGAGACGAAGGTCCGCGAGATGGAGGTGCGCTCCAAGCACTCCCTTGCCAGCATCGAGGGCGTCGCGCCCGAGCTCGCCGAGACGCTCTATCGCGAGGGCTGGCGCTCGGCGGCCGAGGTCGCGGGCGCGAAGCCCGACGAGCTCGCGGCCGTGCCCGGTCTCGGCGACGTCGAGGCAGCCAAGGCGATCGTCGCCGCCGCCGCCAAGGCGGCCGAGATCGAGCGCGTGCGCAACGCCGAGGAGGCCGCGCGCGCGGCCCACGAAGCGGCGGCCCTCGCCGAGGCTGCCGCCACGGCTGCCGCCGCGGCGGCAGCTCCGGGCGCGCCCGAGACGCCCGGCGCCCCACATGGAACGGAGGCCCGCTGATTCGATGACCGCCTTCGCCCCCCAGACGAAGCGCCCCTCCGAGCGGACGTGCGTCGGCTGTCGCCGCCGGGCGGCCACGGGCGCGCTCGCGCGGCTCGCCGTGCGCGACGAGCGGCTCGTCCTCTGGGGACCGGGGCGCGCGCGACCGGCGGGGCGGGGAGCCGCGCTGCACGCGGATGCGGTCTGCCTGCGCGCGGCGCTGAAGAGCGGCGCGTTCGGGCGGGCGTTTCGCCGCAAGGGTGGTATCGGGGTGGTCGACGAAGCGGATCTCTTGCAACAGCTCAAGGCGGCAGCGGCGGCCTTGACCAACACCAATGCCTCGCGCGGCGAAGCGGCCTTGCGCAGCGAAAATAGGATGAGCCCATGATCGGAAGCGGATACAACACCCCCGAGACCCCCGCAGGTCCGCGCGTTCGAATTTACGAGCTCGCCAAGGAGCTCGCGCTCGGTCACCGCGAGATGGTCGCCAAGGTGCGCTCGCTCGGCATCGAGGTCGCCAATCACATGTCGCACCTCGACCCGGCGGACGTCGAGCGCGTGCGGCGCGCCGTCACGCGGGAGCGCAAGGAGAGCACGACGGAGGAGCGCATCAACGACACCGTGATCCGCCGACGCTCGAAGTCGGTGGCGCCGGGCACGACGCCCGCGACCCGCTCCGCCGCCGTGGCCGCCGCGCCGGCGACGCGAACGGCCCCGCCTTCCGTCGCGGCGCGTGAGCCCGCCGTCGATGACGAAGAAGCCGCCGCGCTGCCTCCCCGCGACGACGCGCGTCCGATGAGGCGCACGCCGCCGCTCGCGCCTGCCCCCGAGCCGGTGGCCGCCAAACCCGCGGCGCCCGCCCTGCCTCCGGCCGCGCCCGCCCTCGAGGCGCAAAATTCGCAGAGTTCGAAAGCCCTGAAAGACGCGAAGGGGGCGCCAGAGGCGCCAGAACCGTCCGGCGAGCCCGCTCCTCGCTCGACGAAGATCGTCGTCGAGACGCCGGCCCCGGCGCCCACGCCAGGCCCGACCCTGCGCACGATCCCACAGCAAGTCGTCACGGGCTCCGCCGCGACGGGCGCCTTCATTCAGCTGCCGGGCCTGGCCCCGCGCGGCGAGGCCGGCACCTCCGGCACGCCGCGCATCGAGATCCGTGATCGCGACGCCGAGCAACGCGCCCTCGGGCGCACCGGCCTCGTGAGCCGCGCGCCGGCCGGGCGCGATCGCTTCGGGCGCCCCGCGCCCGCGGGCGGAGGCCCCGGCAACCGCTACGGCGGACCGCCGCGCAAGCGCGTGGCCGCAGCCGGCAAGAAGCTCAAGCAGACGCAGATCACGACGCCCGCCGAGCACAAGCGCGTCATCCGCATGGGCGACACGATCGCCGTCTCCGACCTCGCTCAGAAGATGGCCATCAAGGGCAAGGAGATCATCAAGAAGCTCTGGGCGCTCGGCATGATGGGCGTCAACATCAACCAGGACGTCGATCTCGACACGGCGACGCTCATCGCGACGGAGTTCGGCTACCAGGTCGAGTCGACGGCGTTCAACGAGGATCAGATCCTCACGGGCGGCGAGCCGGCCGACAACCCCGAGGACTTGGTGACGCGCGCGCCGGTCGTCACGATCATGGGCCACGTCGACCACGGCAAGACGTCGCTGCTGGACGCCATCCGCAAGGCCAACGTCGCCGGGGGCGAGGCGGGCGGCATCACGCAGCACATCGGCGCCTACAAGGTCTCGAGCGACCGCGGCGACGTCGTCTTCCTCGACACGCCCGGCCACGAGGCCTTCACGGCCATGCGCGCGCGGGGCGCGCAGATGACGGACATCGTGGTGCTCGTCGTCGCCGCCGACGACGGCCCCATGCCTCAGACGGTCGAGGCCATCAATCACGCCAAGGAAGCCGGCGTCCCCATCGTCGTCGCCATCAACAAGATCGACAAGCCGGGCGCCAACCCCGATCAGATCCGCAACAAGCTGTCCGAGCACGGGCTCGTCTCGGAAGAGTGGGGCGGCGACACGATCTTCGTGAACGTCTCGGCCAAGACCAAGGAAGGCGTCGACAAGCTGCTCGAGATGCTGGCCCTGCAGGCCGAGGTGCTCGAGCTGCGCGCCAACCCCAACAAGGCCGCCAAGGGCCACGTCGTCGAGGCGCGTCTCGACCGCGCGCGCGGCCCCGTGTCGACGATCCTCGTGGAGGAGGGCACGCTCAAGCTCGGCGATCTGCTCGTCGCGGGCGAGTACTCGGGCAAGGTCCGCGCGATGCTCGGCGACAAGGGGCAATCCGTCACGGAGGCCGGCCCCTCGACGCCCGTCGAGGTCCTCGGCATCGACGGCGTGCCGGACGCAGGCGAGCTCTTCAACGTCGTCGACGACGAGAAGGCCGCGAAGTCGCTCGTCGAGCACCGCCACGACCAGCGCCGCAAGAAGGAGCTCGCGGGCTCGGGCAACCGCGTCTCCCTCGAGAACATCCTCGACAAGATCAAGTCGGGCGACGTCAAGGAGGTCAAGGTCGTCCTCAAGGCCGACGTGCAAGGCTCGATCGAGGCCATCGCCAACGCCCTCACGAAGCTGTCGACCGAATCGGTCGGCGTCAACGTGATCTCCTCGGGCGTGGGCGGCATCACCGAGTCGGACGTCAGCCTCGCCAAGGCCTCGGCCGCCATCATCATCGGCTTCAACGTGCGCCCCGCGGGCAAGGCTCAGCAGCTCGCCGAGCAGGAGGGCGTCGACATCAAGCTCTACCAGGTCATCTACGACGCCATCGACGACGTCAAGAAGGCCATGGTGGGCATGCTCGCCCCGATCTCTCGCGAGAAGCTCATGGGCAAGGTCGAGGTGCGCCAGGTCTTCAACATCCCCAAGGCGGGCACGATCGCGGGCGCCTTCGTCACCGAGGGCAAGATCACGCGCAAGGCGCAGGTCCGGCTCGTGCGCGACTCGGTCGTCATCTACACGGGCAAGGTCGGGTCGCTGCGCCGCTTCAAGGACGACGCGAGCGAGGTCACGCAGGGCTACGAGTGCGGCGTCGGCATCGAGGGCTACAACGACATCCGCGAGGGCGACATCATCGAGTCCTTCGAGATGGAGACCATCGCCCCGACGCTCGAGAACCCCACGGGGGAGCGCCGCTAGCGAGGAGCTTCCCGTGACCCTCGGTATTGCCCGAGTCACGATCTTCGTGGCCGGTAGCCATTCATTGAAGGAAAAGCGCTCGGTCGTCCGGCGCGTCAAAGATCTCGTGCGCCAGAAGTTCAACGTCTCGATCGCCGAGGTGGGCAGCCTCGACGTGTGGCAGCGCGCCGTCATCGGGCTCTCGCTCGTCGGCAACGAGCGTCGCTTCGTCGAGTCGGCGCTCGACGAGGTCCTGGCGTTCATTCGCTCCAAGGTCGAGGTGCTGGGCGACGAGAAAGAGCTCCAGTCGTTCAACGAGACCCTGGCGACGGGCGAGCCTCCCTACAAGCACTGGGAGCCGTAGCGTGAACCAGCGGCTCGAGCGCGTCGCGGGCGAGGTGCGCGCCGTCTTGGGCGAGGTCCTCGCGCGCGACGAGATCAAGGACCCGCGCGTGCGGGGGTCCGGCCTCATCACGGTGACGCACGTGCGCGTCTCGGGCGACCTGCAACACGCGAAGGCGTTCTTCACGGTGCATGGCCTCGACGGGCCGGCGCTCGAGCGCGTGCGCGCCGGCCTCGATCACGCGAGCGGATACTTCCGGCACGCCATCGCGCGCCGCCTGCGCACCCGGGTCTCGCCCGCCGTGACCTTCGTGGTCGACCATGTCTTCGAGCAGGCGGCGCACGTCGAGTCGATCCTGCACGGGCTCGCGCCGCCCGCCGCGCCCAAAGACCCGGACAGCGGCGACGAAGCGGACGACAAAGCCGACGGTGACAGAGCCGACGGCGACGAATGACGTCGCGTCTCTCGGACGGCGTCCTCGTCGTCGACAAGCCGACGGGGCCGACGTCGTTCGACGTCGTGCGGCGGATCAAGCGCGCGGCCCACATCAAACGCATCGGCCACGGCGGCACGCTCGATCCGCTCGCCTCGGGCGTGCTGCCCATCTGCGTGGGGGAGGGCACCAAGCTCGCGGCGTTCCTGCTCGACGCCGACAAAGAGTACGACTTCACGCTCCGCCTCGGCGTCGAGACCGACACCTACGACGCGCAGGGCGCCGTCACGGCCCGCCGCGATCCGTCTGCCGTCGAGGAGGGACACGTTCGCGGCGCGCTCGCGGTCCTCACGGGGAGGATCGAGCAGACACCGCCGATCTACTCGGCGCTCAAGCGCGACGGACGGCCGCTCTACGCCTACGCGCGCGCCGGCGAGACGGTCGAGATCGCGCCGCGCGCCGTCACCGTGCACGCGCTCGACTTGACCAGCTTCGACGGGCCCGACGCCGTCGGGCTCCGCGTGCGCTGCTCGAAGGGCACCTACGTCCGCTCGCTGGCGTTCGACCTCGGGCGGCGGCTCGGCGTGGGCGCGCACGTCACGGCGTTGCGGCGCACGCGCTCCGGCCCATTCGACGCGGCGGCGTCCCTCCCGCTCGACGCCGTCCTCGCCGCGCTCGCCGCCGGCGGGCCGCTGCCTGTCATCACGCCCGCCGACGCCTTGCCGCACCTGCCGCGCTGCTCGGTCGACGCCGCCGCGACGCGGCTCCTCGAGCAAGGCAAGCGCTTGCCCTGGGACGCCCTCGGGGACGCGCCACCGGCCACGGCGCCAGAGGCGCCGCGCGTGCGCGTCTTGCGGCCCGACGGACGGCTCCTCGCCGTGGCCGAGCCGCGCGCGGACGGCACCGTGAAAACGCTGCGGGTCTTCGGTCCAATGAGTATCGCCGAGCCCGCAAAAAGCACTGAATACGCGGGGATTCGTTGACTCCCCGCATCTTTTCTGGGATGTTTCGACCCACTCAAAAACCAGCAAAAAGCCAAGCAGGAAGAAAGTAAGGGCTGAATATGCCGCTCGCAGCAGAACGCAAGACCGCAGTCGTCCAGAAGTTCGCCCGCAAGCCCGGGGACACGGGCTCGCCCGAGGTCCAGATCGCGCTCCTCTCGGAGCGCATCACGTACCTCACCGAGCATTTCAAGGTCCACGCGAAGGATCACCACTCGCGCCGCGGCCTCCTCATGCTCGTCGGCCAGCGCCGCCGTCTGCTGGACTACCTCAAGTCCAAGAACCTCGACCGGTACCGCTCGGTCATCCAGTCGCTCGGGATCCGCAAGTAGCACAGAGATCGCGCCGCGCGATCTCCTGGTCGACTCGGCGCGAACAACCGGCGGGAGCGCTTCGTACGCCCCGCCACATTGGGCTGTGGGTCCGGTGTTCATCCTTTCTCTCTCCGCTCCAGATTGAACGTCGCAAGCGTTTGCTGGAACGATGAGATGAGGGATTAATTCGGAGCCCGCCGCCTCCTCAGTCAGCAAGGAGACAGCATGTTCGTACGTGAAGGAGTCAATTTCGGCGGTAAGGAGCTCACGATCGAGACCGGCCGCATGGCCAAGCAGGCGGACGGCGCCGTCGTCGTCCGCTACGGTGACACGATGGTGCTCGTCACGGCCGTGGCCGCGGGCAACATTCGGCCCGGCGTGGACTTCATGCCGCTCACCGTCGACTATCTCGAGAAGACCTCGTCGGCCGGGCGCATCCCCGGCGGATACTTCAAGCGCGAAGGGCGCATGACCGAGGTCGAGGTGCTCACGTCGCGCATCATCGACCGGCCGAGCCGGCCGCTCTTCCCCAAGGGCTGGCGCTTCGACACGCAGGTCATCGCCATGGTCGTCTCGACCGACCGAGAGAATCCCTCCGACGTGCTCGCGATGGTCGGCGCCTCCTGCGCGCTGCACATCAGCGACATCCCGTGGGCGGGCCCCTACGCCGGCGTGCGCGTCGCGCGCATCGGCGGGCAGTTCATCGTCAACCCGACCTTCGCGCAGCGCGCCGAGGCGGAGCTCGATCTCACGGTGGCTGCCAACCGCGACGCCATCGTCATGGTCGAGGGGGCCTGCGCCGAGGTGGGCGAGGACGTCATCGTCGACGCGCTCATGTTCGCGCACCAGGCGGCGCAGCCGCTGCTCGACCTCCAGGAGAAGCTGCGCGCCGCCGTGGGCAAGCCCAAGCGCGCGTTCACGCCGCCCCAGAAGGATCCGGCCATCGTCGCGCGTGTCAATGAAGTCGCGGGGCAGAAGATCTCCGCCGCCATGGCGATTCGCGACAAGCACGAGCGCTACGGGGCGCTCGACGCGGCCGGCAGCCAGACCGCCGAGGCGCTCGCGGCGGACTTCCCCGAGCGCGCCGTCGAGGTCAAAGAGGCCTACGAGTCGGCGAAGAAGAAGCACCTGCGCGAGCTCGTGCTCGACACGAAGCACCGCATCGACGGGCGCGGCACCAGCGACATCCGCGCCATCACCTGCGAGGTCGGCGTGCTGCCGCGCCCGCACGGGTCGTCGCTGTTCACGCGCGGCGAGACGCAGGCCCTCGTCACGGTGACGCTCGGCACGAGCCAGGACACGCAGCACATCGAGGGCCTCACGGGCGACGTCGAGAAGCGTTTCCTCCTGCACTACAACTTCCCGCCCTTCTCGACGGGTGAGACCAAGCCGCTGCGCGGCGCGAGCCGGCGCGAGACGGGCCACGGCCACCTCGCCGAGCGCGCCCTCGCGCGCATCCTGCCGCCCGAGAAGGACTTCCCCTACGTCGTCCGCATCGTCTCGGAGATCCTCGAGTCGAACGGCAGCTCGTCGATGGCCTCGGTGTGCGGCGGCACGCTCGCGCTCATGGACGCCGGCATCCCCATCAAGACGCCCGTGGCCGGCATCGCCATGGGCCTCATCAAGGAGGGCGACCGCCTGGCCGTGCTCTCCGACATCCTCGGCGACGAGGACCACCTCGGCGACATGGACTTCAAGATCTGCGGTACGAAGACCGGCGTCACCGCCGTCCAGATGGACATCAAGATCGACGGCCTCACGCGCGAGATCCTCGACACGGCGCTGCGGCAGGCCAAGGAGGGGCGCATGCACATCCTCGGCAAGATGGCCGAGGCCCTGGCGGCCCCGCGCGAGGAGATGTCCCAGTACGCGCCGCGCATCCACACGCTGCGGGTCAAGCCGGACCAGATCCGCGAGATCATCGGCCCCGGCGGCAAGACCATCCGAGGCATCACGGCGCAGACGGGCGTCGCCATCGAGGTCGAGGACGACGGCACGGTACACATCGCGTCGCCCGACGGCATCGCCGTCCAGAAGGCCATCGACATCATCAAGGGCCTCACGACCGAGCCCGAGGTGGGCGAGTACTACATGGGAGTCGTCAAGCGCCTGGCCGAGTTCGGCGCCTTCGTAGAGATCCTCCCGGGGACTGACGGGCTCGTGCACATCAGCGAGCTCGACCAGAAGCGCGTGCAGACGGTGCAGGACATCTGCAAGGAGGGCGACGAGATGCTCGTCAAGGTCATCGCCATCGACCGTGCCACGGGCAAGATTCGCCTCTCCCGGCGCGCGACCATCGGCGAGACCCCCGACGTCGTCCACAACTTCCGCGCCGTCGCCTCGTAGACGGAGACGGGCCGGAAATGGCGGACGCCCCGCGGGTCTTGTTCCGGAAGCTGCGCCCGGGGGCGCTCGCGCCGCGCTACATGTCGGCAGGCGCGGCGGGCCTCGATCTCGCGAGCGCCGCCGAGCAGCCGATCTCGGTGGCGGCGGGCGGGCGCGTGTCCGTGCCCACGGGCCTGGCCTTCGAGATCCCGCCGGGGTTCGAGGGGCAGGTCCGGCCGCGCTCGGGCCTGGCGCGCAAGGTCGGGCTCACGATCCTGAACGCGCCCGGCACGATCGACAGCGACTACCGGGGCGAGGTCCAGGTCCTGCTGGTGAACCTGGGCGACGCCCCGCACGTCATCCAACCGGGCGATCGCATTGCGCAGCTCGTCATCGCGCCCGTGAGCGTCGCCGAGCTCGAGGAGGCCAGCGAGCTCGCCGAGACATCACGCGGCGCCGGTGGCTTCGGCCACACGGGCTGAGCCACCCGTGAGGGGAGCGTCGCACAATCAGCTGTTGATCCCGGCCGCGGGTCGTGAATAACTATTCACGGAATGAATAAACAGTTTCGGGTGGGCATCGTCGGCGTCTCCGGGTATTCGGGGATCGAGACGGCGCGCCTCGTGGCGGCGCACCCGGCGCTCGCGCTCGCGGCGGCTGTGAGCGACAAGTGGGCCGGCGCGGCCGTGGGCGCTCACTTGCCCGTCTCGGGCGCGTCGGCCGGAGTGAAGATCGTCGCTCAGGCCGAGGCGGGCGCGTCGTTCGCGGGCGTCGAGCTGGTCTTCCTCTGCACGCCCGCCGAGGTGTCGATCGCGCTCGCGCCCGTGGCGCTCGCCGCGGGGTGCCGCGTCGTCGATCTCTCGGGGGGTTTCCGGCTCGCGCCTGGGCTCTATCCGCGCTGGTACGGGTTCGAGCACCCGTCGCCCGAATGGCTCGCGCGGGCCGTCTACTCGATGCCTGAGGCGGGCGCGTCGGGCGCCTTGCGGGACGCGAAGCTCGTCTCGAACCCCGGCTGTTACGCGACGGCGAGCACGCTGGGCGCGCTCGCGCTCCTGCGCGGCGGCGTCGTCGAGCCGGGCGGGCTCATCATCGACGCCGCGAGCGGCACGACGGGCGCCGGGAAGAAGGCCACGGAGGACTTCTCGTTCTCGGAGGTCGACGGCGACTTTCGCGCCTATCGAGTGCTGCGCCACCAGCACACACCCGAGATCGAGCGCGCGCTCGGCCTCGCGGGACACGACGCCGGCCCCGTGACCTTCACGCCGCACCTGCTGCCCACGCGGCGCGGGATCCTCGCGACGATCTACGGCCGCCTGCGGCCAGGCAAGACGGCCGCGGACGCCGCGGACGCCGTCGCCGCCTTCGTGGCGGGTAAGCCATTCCTGCGCGCCGCGCGGCCCGACGCCGTCCGCCTGCAGCCGGTGATTGGCACGAACCGCGTGCTGCTGGGCGCGGACGCCGATCCGGAGCGCGGCGTCGCCGTGTGCGTCGCCGCCATCGACAACCTCGTCAAAGGCGCGGCGGGACAGGCCGTGCAGAACGCCAATCTCATGCTCGGCCTCGCAGAGACCACCGGCCTCGACGCCCTCCACGGGAGCGCACCCTGATGTCCAAGTCCTTCGCCCCGCCCCTCGGTTTTCGATTCGGCTCCACGCGCGCCGGCATCAAGCCCCAGTCTGACAAGCGCGACCTCGCCCTCGTCGTCTCGGACGTCCCGTGCTCGGCCGCCGGCGTCTTCACGGTCAACAGGATGTGCGCCGCGCCCGTGACCTGGGGAGCCGCGCTGCTGCCCGCGCTCGGCCCGCGGGCCATCGTCGCCAACAGCGGCAACGCCAACGCGCTCACGGGCCCGGACGGCGCCGCCGACGAGCGCGCCGTCGCCGGCGCCGTCGCCACGGCACTCGGCCTCTCCTCCGACGACGTCCTCACGGCCTCGACGGGCGCCATCGGGTCGCGCCTGCCCTTCGAGACGATCCGCGCCGCCGTGCCCGCGCTGTGCGCGTCGCTCGGCGACGACGTCGCGGGCGCCGCCGAGGCCATTCGCACGACCGATCTGCGCACGAAGGTCGCCTTCCGCCAGCTCGAGGTGGGCGGGAAGGTCGTGCGGCTCGTCGCCATCGCCAAGGGCTCGGGGATGATTCACCCGCAGATGGCGACGATGCTCTGCTTCGTGACGACGGACGCCGCCATCGCGCCCGTGACGCTGCAGGCGGCCCTGTCGGCCGCCACCGAGGAGACGTTCAACACGATCACCGTCGACGGCGACATGTCGACGAACGACACCGTCATCGCGCTCGCCAACGGCCAGTCGGGCGCGCCGGCCATCGAGCACGGCGGCCTCGATTTCCAGCGCTTCGGCGCCGCGCTCACGGCGCTGCTCGGCGAGCTCGCGCGCGCCATCGCCGCCGACGGGGAGGGCGCGACCAAGCTGCTCGTCGTCGACGTCGAGGGCGCGCCCGAACGCGACATGGCGCGCGAGCTCGCGCGGGCCGTCGCGGGCGGCAGCCTCGTCAAGTCCGGGATCTTCGGCGGCGACCCGTCCTGGGGGCGCATCCTGGCGGCGCTCGGCGCGCGCATCGGCGCCCGCGACTTCGCCCTCGACCCCGCGCGCGTCTCGCTCGACATTCAGGGCGTGCCCGTGTTCCAGAAGGGCCGTCCGATCGCCTTCGACACGGCCGAGCTCTCCGCCCGCATGCGGGGAAGCGAGATCGCCGTGCGCATCGACCTCGACGCGGGCCCGGTCAAGGCGCGCGCGCTCGGCTGCGACCTGACGTTCGACTACGTCAAGATCAACGCCGAATATTACGGCGGAGCGTCGGGCGGCGCGGCGCCCGACGTCGCGAAGCGCGGCCCCGGCGGCGTCAACCGGCCCCTCATCGTCGAGGCGCTGTCCTACATCCGGAGGTTCTCGGGCAAGCGCTGTGTCATCAAGTACGGCGGCGCCGCCATGATCGACCCGGCCTTGAAGCGCAGCTTCGCCGAGGAGGTCGTGCTGCTGCAGTCGGCCGGGCTACGGCCCGTGATCGTCCACGGCGGCGGGCCCGAGATCACGAAGACCCTCGAGCGGCTCGGCCGCAAGTCCGAGTTCGCCGACGGCCAGCGCATCACGGGCCTCGAGGAGGTTCGCGTCGTCGAGATGGTGCTCACGGGCAAGATCAACACGGAGATCGTCGGCCTGCTCAACACTCTGGGCGGCAACGCCATCGGCCTGTCGGGCAAGGACGGGCGTTTGCTCACAGCCTCGAAGCTCCAGCCGGCGCCCGGCAAGCCCGATCTCGGCTTCGTGGGCCAGATCGATTCCGTGAACTCCGAGCTGCTCGACATGTTCCTAGAGCGCAGCTACATCCCCGTGATCTCTCCCGTGGGGTTCGGCCTCGACGGGGCGAGCTACAACATCAACGCCGACGTCGCCGCCGGCGAGATCGCGGCCGCCTGCGGCGCCGAGCGTCTCATCTTCCTCACGGACGTCGCGGGCATCCTCGACGGCGAGGGCAACCTCATCTCCGAGATCAGCCAGGCCGACCTCGAGGCCATGCTCGGCCACACCGGTGCCATCAGGGGCGGCATGAACGTCAAGGCGCAGGCCATCCTCACGGCGCTCGCAGACGGCGTCAAGGCCGTGCACATCGTCGACGGCCGCGTGCCGCACAGCGTGCTCGCCGAGCTCTTCACCGATCGCGGCGTCGGGACGCTCGTGACCTGATGGCGCGCACGGGGGCCACGACGGCTCGAACGGCTTCGCGCCGCGACGCCATCCGCGAGATCCTCGCGCGCGGCCCCGTGCCCAGCCAGGACGAGCTGCAGCGGCACCTGCGCGCGCGCGGCATCCGCGCCGCGCAGGCGACGCTGTCGCGGGATCTCGCGGCGCTCGGGGTGCGCCGCGGCTCGGGGCCCGCGGGACCGCGCTACGTCATCGAGAACGACGCCGGCGGCTTGCCCATCGAGCCCGTGCGCCGCCTCGCCGAGTCGGTCGAGACGAACGGCCTCATGGTGGTCGTGCGCACGAAGTCCAGCGCGGCCGGGGCGGTGGCGCGCGCCCTCGACGACGCCCACCTGCCCGACGTGCTCGGCACGCTCGCGGGCGACGACACGATCTTCGTCGTGCCCGGCAGCGCGCGCGGCGCCGTGAAGCTCGTCGAGCACCTGCGAGCCTTGCTCGGCGTTTGACGCGCGTGCCGCCGGCGCGGCGCCCATGCTAGATCGTTGCCTATGCCGAAGGCGATCGTCGTTCACGAGGCTGGCGGACCTGAGAAGCTCTCGTGGGAGGAGGTTCCCGCGCCGAACGCCGGTCCGGGAGAGGCCGTCGTTCGCCAGACGGCGATCGGCCTCAACTTCGTCGACGTCTACAACCGCACGGGCGTCTACAAGCTCCCGCTGCCGTTTGTCGTCGGCCAAGAGGGCGCGGGCGTCGTCGAGGCCGTTGGCCCGGGCGTGACCGAGGTGGCCGTGGGCGACCGCGTCGCCTACGGCTCGGTTCACGGCGCCTACGCCGAGGTGCGCACCGTCCCGGCGGCGCGCCTCGTGAAGCTGCCCGCGGCCATCGACGACCGGACCGCCGCGGCGATCATGCTCAAGGGCCTGACGGCTGAGTATCTGTTGCGCCGCTGCGCCCGCGTCGCCGCCGGCGACACCGTGCTTTTCCACGCCGCCGCGGGCGGCGTCGGGAGCATCGCCTGCCAGTGGGCGCGCCACCTCGGCATCCGGGTCATCGGTACGGCGGGCGGCCCGGAGAAGGCGAAGCTCGCGCTCGAGCGCGGCTGCGCCCACGTCATCGACTACGACGCGTGCGCGCCGGCCGAGGTCGTCGCGCGCGTCAAGGACCTCACGGAGGGCAAGGGCGTCCCCTTCGTCTTCGACTCGGTGGGAAAGCGCACCTTCTCGACGTCGCTCGACTGCCTCGCGCCGCGGGGCATGCTCGTGAGCTTCGGCAATGCGTCGGGCGTCGCGCCGCCCGTCGACCTCTTGGCCCTCGGCGGGGCGCGCTCGCTTTACCTGACGCGCCCGTCCCTCGTCGCTTACGTCGCGACGCGCGGCGAGCTGGTCGAGGCGACGCGCGCGCTCTTCGAGGTCGTGGGCAGCGGCGCCGTCAAGGTCGAGATCGGGCGCACCTACGCGCTGCGCGACGCAGCGACGGCGCATCGAGATCTCGAGGCGCGGCGCACGACGGGATCGACCGTCCTCCTGCCTTGAATCGCTCGCGCGATTTCGTTAGAAGGGGCGGGCACCGATGATTGCCCGCTACACGCGCCCCGAGCTGCTGCGACTCTGGTCGGATCAATTTCGCTTCGACACTTGGCTCCGCATCGAGCTCGGCGCCTGCGAGGCCATGGAGGCCTTCAACGCGGTCCCCGCGGGCACGGCCGCCGCCGTGCGCGCCAAGGCCGAGGGCAAGCTCGATCCGGCGCGCATCCTCGAGCACGAGGAGCGCACGCGCCACGACGTCATCGCATTCCTCACGCACGTCGAGGAGCTCGCGGGCGAGCCGGCGCGCTGGTTGCACCTCGGCATGACCTCGTCCGACGTCCTCGACGCGGCGCTCGCCCTCCAGCTCGTGGCCGCCACCGACGAGATCCTCGCGGGCGTCGATCTCCTGCGTGCCGCTTGCCGTCGCCGCGCCCAAGAGCACCGCGCGACGCCAGCCATCGGCCGCTCCCACGGCATCCATGCCGAGCCCATCACGGCGGGCCTGGTCTTCGCCGGCTTCTACGCCGAGGTCGGCCGCGCGCGACGCGCGCTCGTCTTCGCGCGCGACGGTGTGGCCGTCGGTAAGATTGCGGGCGCCGTCGGGACCTACGCCAACCTCGACCCGAAGATCGAGCTCGCGGCGCTGACGCCGCTCGGGCTCCGCCCGGAGGTCGTGCCCACGCAGATCGTCGCGCGCGATCGCCACGCCGCGCTCTTCCAGGCGCTCGCGCGCACCGGCACGGCGGTCGAGCGCATCGCGCTCACCGTGCGCCACTGGCAGCGCACGGAGGTGGGCGAGGCCACCGAGGCTTTCGGCAGAGGTCAGAAGGGCTCCTCGGCCATGCCGCACAAGAAGAACCCAATCCTGTCGGAGAACCTGTGCGGGCTCGCCCGCCTGCTGCGCTCGTACGCCGACGCGGCCATGGAGAACGTTGCCCTGTGGCATGAGCGCGACATCTCGCACTCGTCGGTCGAGCGCGTGATCGGCCCCGACGCCACGGGGCTCGCCGACTTCATGGTCCGCCGCGCCGCCGGCCTCGTCGACGGCCTCGTCGTCAACGCCGAGCGCATGCGCAAGAACCTCGACCTCACGGGCGGCCTCTATTTCAGCGAGGCCGTCATGCTCACGCTCGTGCGCAAGGGCATGGCGCGGCAGGCCGCCTACGAGCTCGTGCAGAAGAGCGCCCTGCGGGCCGTGGCGGGCGAGGGGAGCTTCCGCGCGCTGCTGGGCGCCGACGCGGAGCTCGGCGCCAAGCTCTCGGCCGCCGAGATCGACAAGGCGTTCGACCTGGAACACCACCTGCGGCACGCGGGCGCGATCATCGATCGCGCGCTGGCCGACACCGCGGACTGAAGGAGGCTCACATGGCACCCACGACGCTCGAAACCCTGCCCGTCGACGATTCGCTGTTGCGCGCGCAGCTCGGGCGCACGCTCGACGCGACGGACTTCCCGACGCTCGGCGACAAGTACGAGGGCAAGGTCCGCGATTGCTACACGAAGAATGGCCGGCGCACGCTCATCGTGAGCGATCGCCTGAGCGCGTTCGACGTCGTCCTCGGCACGATCCCCTTCAAGGGCCAGGTCCTCAACCAGATGGCCGCGCACTGGTTCGACCTCACGGCGGACCTCGTCCCCAACCACGTCATCAGCGTGCCCGACCCGACGGTGATGGTCGCCATCGAGTGCCAGCTCCTACCGGTCGAGTTCGTCATGCGGGCCTACATCACGGGCGTGACGTCGACCTCGATCTGGACGCATTACAAGAGCGGCGCGCGCACGTTTTGCGGGCACGAGCTGCCCGACGGCATGAAGAAGAACCAGCGGCTGCCCAAGGCGTTGCTCACGCCCTCGACGAAGGCCGCCAAGGGCGACCACGACAAGTCGGTCTCGCGCGCCGAGATCCTCGAGATGGGCGCGCTCTCCGCCGCCGACTTCGACGCCGCGGCCGGCATGTGCGCGCGCCTCTTCGCCTTCGGTCAGAAGACGGCGCTCGAGCGCGGCCTCATCCTCGTCGACACGAAGTACGAGATCGGCCGCAAGCCCGACGGCTCGCTGTGCTTCATCGACGAGGTCCACACGCCCGATTCATCGCGCTACTGGTACGCCGATGACTACGAGGCGCGTTTCGAGCGCGGCGAGGAGCCGCGCGGCCTCGACAAGGAGTACGTGCGCCGCACGCTGGCCGACCAGGGCTACAAGGGCGACGGCCCGCCGCCCAAGCTGACCGACGAGGTTCGCGTCGAGGCGGCGCGCCGTTACATCCAGGTCTGCGAGCTGGTCACGGGCAAGACGTTCGTGCCCGACAGCGATGAGCCCATCGCGCGCATCCGGCGCCACCTCGGGCTTTGACGCTTGCGCGTCGAGCTCTACGCGCCGGGCTCGCCACCCGGCGGCGACGTCCTCGTGATCCCGCCCGGTCTCGAGGCAGCGCCCACACCCGAGGCCCTCGAGGCGCTGCGCGCCTTCGCGGGCGCGGGCGGCAAGCTGCTCGGCCTCGCCGACGGCGTGGCGTGGCTGTGCGCGGCCGCGCTGCTGCCCGGACAAGTCACCCCGGCCGACGGCCTCGACGCCACGACTCACGTCCGCGTCGAGGGCCGCGCGACGCCGTTCACGTGGGCCATTCCGGCCGGCCGCATCGTCCCGATCGCCGCGCGCGCCGCGGGGCCGCGCCTCGCCGCGTCCGATGCGGAGATTCTCGCGCTCGCGGCTCGCGGCCGCATCGTTCTCCGCTATTGCGACGCCTCGGGAGGCGTGCGCGCCGCGCGCGAGGGCGCTCGCGCCGAGACGGTGGCCGGCCTCTGCGACGAGACGGGACACGTCGTCGGCGTCCTCGCGCCCTGGATGCCGGGCTTCGACACGGACCTCGGCCGCCAGGTCATGACCTGCTTGAGCGACACGCCCCGACGCCGTGCCCGACCGACCTCCTCGAGAGCGGTCTAGTCTTCGCGCGCGTGAGGCGTGACGCCGTTGCCGGGCGTGACAGGCTCCGCGGGCGCCGCCGCCTTCTCGAGCGTCGCGAGGCCCTCGAGCGTGCGCAGGGCGCCGCTGCGGCGGCGCGACCTGTCGAGCATCCGGGGGAGCTCGTGGAGCGCCTGGGCGAGCGTCGCGCGCTCGACGGGCTCGCCCGCGAGCAGCGCCGGCAGATCGTCCTCGCCGAGCCGGCCGCCGGGTCCCCAGGCCCGCTCGAGGGCGCGGCGCAGGACCGCCTCGTCGAGGCCGAACTCCGCCGCGAGATCGACGTTCGTGTCGATGCGCGGCCTCGGCGCGCCGAGGGCCCGTCCAGCCTGCAGCGTCGCGAGCGGCTGCGTGAGCCCTCGCGGCGCGCCCGGCACGCGCTGCGTCCCCTTGATCGCGAGCATGCGCTGCAAGAGCGCGTGCGACGCCGTGGACAGCGCCATGAACTGCACGCCCATGCCATGGGCCTTGTTCGGCTCGCTCGGGTTGAACTCCTTGACCCAGATGACCTTGCCCTCGCCGGCGAGCGCCACGTCACCGGTCGCGATCTGCACCTCGAAGGCAAACAGGTCACCGATGGGGCGCGGCGCGCGGCTCGCGATGAAGACGCCTCCGCGCGTGACGTTGGGCGCGAAGCGCTCGACGAAGGTCTCGAGATCCGGATAGCGAAGACGAACGCGAACCGGTGCCGAGTTGCTCACGATGGACTTCCAGTATGGCGAGCGCCGCCGCCGCGGTCAATCGACGGCCCGGCGACGAGGCGCTCTCAGTCGGGGAGCCCGAAGAGGCGCCGCGTGTTCTCCGCGGTCGCCGCCTCGACGTCGCCCACGGCGGCCCCGCGCACCTCGGCGAGGACGCGCAACGTCTCGACGATGTAGGCCGGCTCGTTGCGCTTGCCCCTGTGGGGAATGGGCGCGAGGTAGGGCGCGTCCGTCTCGATGAGGAGGCGTTCGAGCGGCGCGAAGGCCGCCGCCTCGCGGATGGGCTGGGCGTTCTTGAAGGTGAGAATTCCCGAGAAGGACAGGTGGTGACCGAGATCGAGGTACCGGCGGGCCTCGGCGACGCCGCCGGTGAAGCAGTGGATGACGCCGCCCACCTCGGGCGCGCCCGCGACGCGCAGGATCTCGACGGCGTCCTCGTGCGCGTCGCGCACGTGCGAGATGACCGGCCTCCGGACGACGCGCGCGAGCGCGATGAAACGCTCGTAAGCCGCCTTCTGGACGTCGCGCGGCGAGTGGTCGTAGTGATAATCCAGGCCGGTCTCCCCGATGCCCACGACGCGCGCCGCGCGCGCCAGGCCGTCGAGCTCGGTCCAGTCGGCCTCGCTCATGCCACCGACGTCATGTGGGTGGACGCCCACCGCGGCGAACACGTCGCCCTCGGCCGCGGCGAGCGCGACCGCTTGCCGCGCCGAGACCGTGTCCTTCCCGGAGCCGATGCAAACGAACGCCGAAACTCCAGCGCCGCGCGCGCGCGCCAGCATCTCGGCGCGATCATCGGCGTAGTCGGCAAAGTCCAGGTGACAATGTGAGTCAATCATGCCCTAAATGTTTGCCACGGAGCCTCCGATACGGAAAGAGGCGGTTGATCTCCGTCGAACGGCCCATGGCATCCAAAGACGAAGACGACAAGACACGCGCGCTGGGACCGGGCATCGCCGCGGGCGCGATGGCGCAAGCCGTCGACCCCGACCAGCTCAAGCCCGGCACGCTGGCCGGCGCCTACGTCCTCAAGAAGGAGCTGGCGTCGGGCGGAGGCGGCACCGTCTACGAGGCCCAGCACCGCCTCCTCGGACGCAAGACCGCCGTCAAGGTGCTACGGCGCGAGCTCGCCGCCTCGCCGCAGATGGTGGCGCGTTTCCTGCGCGAGGCGCTCGCCGTCAACATGATCAAGCACCCGAACATCGTGGACATCTACGAGTTCGGCGAGCTGCCCGACGGACGCCCGTTCTACGTCATGGAGCTGCTCGAGGGCACCGATCTCCGCTCGATGCTCAACGAGCGCGGCCGGTTTACGCCCATGGAAGTCTACCAGATCCTCGAGCCCGTTTGCTCGGCGCTGCAGGCGGCGCACGACCAGGGCATCGTCCACCGCGACCTCAAGGCCAGCAACATCCTCATCATGCAGCGGGACGGCAAACAGGTCGTCAAGCTGCTCGACTTCGGCATCGCGAAGCTCATGCACCCCGACGCCGGCGACGCGGGCCTCACCGTGGTCGGCACGCGCCTCGGCACGTCCTACACGATGGCGCCCGAGCAGATCCGCGGCGACGGCGTCGATCCGCGCACTGACATCTACGCGCTCGGCGTCGTGCTCTACCACTTGGTCACGGGGCAGTATCCCTTCCGCGCCGAGACGATGACCGACATCGAGCGCATGCACCTCGAGGCGCCGCCGCCTCGGCCGAGCCAGGCCGCCGCCATCCCGCTCGCGATCGACGCCATCACGCTGCGCTGCATGGAGAAGACGGCGGATCGCCGCTACCCCAGCGCCAAGGCGTTCATCGAAGCGCTGCGCGACGCCGTCGGCGTCAAGAAGGCGGGCGGCGATGATTCGGCGCGCGCCGCCGCGATCTACGTCGAGATCCGCATCGCGGGCGACGCGGACGCCGAGAGCGACGAGGTCCTCGACGACACGTCCATGATCCTCGACACGGCCGAGCAGGCCTTCCGCGGCGCGGGCCTCGTGCTTCCCCTCCAAACGGGCAGCGCGCTCATCGGCGCCCGCGTGCTCTCGGGCGACTCGAAGGAGGCCACGGATCAGCGCGAGCAGCTCACGACGCTCGCCAACACGCTCGCCGAGGAGCTGGCCGCGCGCGCGACGGCGCACGCGGGCGTGCACGTCAATATCTCCATGCACGTCGACAAGGCGGCGGTCAAGGATTCGGCCGAGGCCCCCGGCGGCAAGGAGATCATCGGCGGTGAGCTCCTCTCGATCGCCACCTGGGCGCCGCAGGAGAACGTGGCCGGCGTGCACTTCACCGCCGCCGCGAAGTCCTGAGGCGCCCTTCGGCGCGCCCGATTACGGGCTCTTGAAGGTGATCGTGCGCGAGCCCGATACGTTCTGACCGAGCGAACCTCCCTCGGGGAACTGGGAGAGGTCGAGAGCGGGCGGCCCCAGCTGAGGAATCACGGCCGAGACGGTGCCACTGACGTCGGCGGTGCGGAACTCGTCCTTGAAGCGATCGACGGTCATGGTGCTCGAGGTCCGGGTGACGACCGTCTTCTGCTCCACCGACTGGACGGGCGCGTTGGCCGCCCAGCTGATGTTGAAGCTGACGCTGGTACTGATACTCGTATCGTCCTGATCAAAGACGGTGGCGGTGCCCGCCAGGGTGGCCGAGCTCAAATCATGGGCGATCTGAAAGCTCTGCGTGGTCGTGCCGCCGTCGAACTCGATGAAGTCGCCGGTGCAGGAATTTGCGTAGACGAGCGTCACCAAAGTCGTGGGCGGGCCCACGATTGGCGGGCCAGCGATCTGCGTGACCGACTCTGAGAATTGGACGTGGGTCTGTGTGATGATGCAGTTGTCAGCCGTCGCGTCCTCGAAGTCCGCTACGAGGCTATGGTCGCTGAGATTGAATATCGCAACCGTCGTTTTGGCGCTCGCCGACCGCGCGGCCAAGGTGCTCCCGGCAATCATGAACATACTGAAAATACACGTGATCTTCCGCTTCATGCGTCCTCCTTCGGGACCCCGATCCACGGACCGAGGCAGTTGTTTTGTACGGTCATTTTGTGGGCTTTAGCTTACTTATGTCAACGGATAAGTAACGACAGCCTGATACGTGTGTCGTGCGTCAACAACACGCCCGCGAGAGCTCGGCGCGAGTGGCGCTCGAACGATGCCGGCCCGATCTAGAGGAGACCGAGCGAGATCAGGATGGCGACGATGACGCCCATGACCGACTCGCCCGCGATTCCCCCCGCCGCCACCGACATCAAGGCCGACGACGCCGCCGCTGACGGGCGCAGGCGCCCCGCGACCAGCGAGATCACGCCGCCCATGCACACCGAGAATGACAGCGAGAACGGGGAGAGCGCGGCCATCCCCATGGCCGCCGGCGAGGGCATGAACCGGCCCCAGCGTCCCCGCGACAGCGTCGCGAGGATCACGCCGACGCCGAAACCGATGCCTCCCGCGTGCGCCGCGTAGCGCGGCATGGAGGACAGCCCGTTCTGCACCGCCTCCGCCGTCGCCTTCCACGACAGCGCCGAGGGCGACGGCATGGTCTCGGTGCCGAGGCCGTAGGCCTTGACGATCACGATGTAGACGGGCACAGACACGAGCGCGCCCAGGACCGCCCCGAGCATCTGCGCCCAGATCTGGGCCCGCGGAGACGCCTTGAGCTGGTTCCCCGCGCGCAGAGCCCAGAGCGTCTGGGCGGTCTGTGAGCTCACGCCCGACGTGATCGAGCCGGCGAACAACGACGCAACGTTGCCGTTGCCCGCGAACGTGAGCTGCGTGAGCGCCCCCACCGCGCCCGTGGGGGCGAGGTCCGTCTCACCGGCCGAGCGCGCGCATACGTTGGCGAGCACGAGCGAGAGCAGGAGCCCGATGAGCGTGCCGCCTGGCGAGAGGTGAAAGGCAATCCTCCCGACAATGAGCATGACGACGACGCTCGCGAGGAGGAGCGGCTTGGCGAGGCGGAATCGATCGGCGGCGAGCCCCTCTTCCTCGACGGTGCCGCGGCGGCGCAACAGCGCCGGGATGTCCCTGAACGAACGAGCGAGACCCCGCCAGTCCAGTACGAGGGGGACGAAGCTGCTCGCGAGCAGCAGGCCCAGGCCGGGCCACATGAGCCAGGCCGCATTCGGCACGAAGCCTGGCCCCGCCACGATGTGACTCCGCACCAGCCACGGCGCGAGGCAGACCCAGCTCAAGAAGCCGCTGAGGAGCATGCTGGCGGCGCTGCGAAATCCGATGAGCACCCCCGTCGAGGCGAGCAGGGGGCTCCAGCTCACACCGACGGTCAGGCTCGCGAGCGAGACGCCCATCACGGCCCCTCCGAACGCCGTGGACTGCGGGATGATGCTCGGACGTCCGTCGCGGAACCAGGCGAAGATCATGGCCACGACCGCCGTCGAGATGAGCAAGCGCGCGCGGTACATCGCGGTCTGGCGCGACGCCGAGATGGTCTCGATGACCTCGGCGGTCGCCGCGCCCGTCGGGAACGGCAGGTTCTCGGCGATGATGAGCTTGCGACGAAGCACGACGCCCATGACGACGCCCACCATGCCGAGCGCGATCCCCCAAAGGAGGAGCGCCCAGCCCGGATACGTATGGCCCATGAGCTGGAGGGCGGGCACTGAGCTCGGCAGCCCGATCGCGAACCCCATGATGGCTGCAGAGGACGCGGTGGTCTGCGCGATGTTGTTCTCGAGCATGCCGAAGCTGCCGCCCGAACCCGGCTTGAACGTCGAGAAGAACGCGAAGGCCAGGAGGGCCGCCGTGATGCTGCCGCCGTCGATGAAGGACGTCTTGAGGCCCGTGTAGACGTTCCCGGCGGCGAGCAGGGCACCGAGGGCGCACCCGAAGAGCAGCGCCCGCGGCGTCAGCTCGGCGACCCTTTGGCCGGCCGGCGGGAGCGGAACGGGCTGGGGCTCGGCGCGCTCCATGGGACGGGTCGACTGTAAGGGAACGGCCGGCATTAGCGAGAATCTACGAAGGGGTCGGGGCTCCGCGGCTCACGGGCTCGCGTCTTCGACGTCTCGCAGGGAGGGCTCGCGGGTGCGCAGGCCGTGCTTCCACAGCAGGCGGTAGAAGTAGATGCGGTCGACGCCGGCGGCGCGCGCGGCGGCGCTGACACGGTTCTCGTTCACGCGCAGGAGCTCCTCGAGATAACGCTTCTCGAAGGCGCTCACCCAGCCCTCGCGCGCCTCGCGCAACGGCTGCCCGACGTTGACGGCGCTCTCGGGGCTCGCCGAGATCGTGTCGGCGATCCTGGGCGCGGCGAAGTCGCGCAGCGCCACGCAGCGCTCGAGATAGTTGCGCAGCTCGCGGATGTTGCCCGGCCAGTTGTGGTGGCCGAGCGCCGAAAGGAACTCCGTCGAGCGGACGACGGCCAGCGTCTGCTCGTCGATGGGTCCTAGGTTCCGCACGATGTGCTCGACGAGGAGGGGCAGGTCCAGCAGGCGATCGCGCAGCGGCGGCAGCTTCACCTCGACGACGGCGAGGCGGTAGTAGAGATCCGAGCGGAACTTGTGCCCCGCCACCTGTTCGCGCAGGCTGCGGTTCGTCGCGGCGATGAGGCGCACGTTGACGGGCACGTGATTGTTCGTGCCGACCCTGCGAACCTCGCGCCGCTCGAGCACGCGCAGGAGCTTGGGCTGCAGGTCGATGCTGAGCTCGCCGATCTCGTCCAGGAAGACCGTGCCGCCCGCGGCCGCCTCGAACACGCCGAGGCGGGACGAGACCGCGCCCGTGAAGGCGCCGCGCTCGTGGCCGAAGAGCTCGCTCTCGAGGAGCTGGGGTGGCATGGCGCCGCAGTCGACGACGAGGAAGGGTTTGTCCCGGCGCGGACTGCCCTTGTGGATGGCCTCCGCGGAGACCTCTTTGCCTGTGCCGGTCTCGCCCTCGAGCAGAATCGTGGCCTCGCTGCCCGCGGCCTTGCCGAGGACGTCGAACACCGTCTGCATGGCCGTCGAGTGCCCGACCATGCGCCCGAAGCGATCGCGCTCGCGATCGAGTCGAGCGGCCGCCTCCACACGGCTCGCCGCCGCGTCCGCGTCGAGACGCATCGACGCATCGCCAACGGCGAGCGCGGTGCGCGCCCCCTGCGGCCCGTTTCCCACGGCTCTCGACATCGACCGATGCTATCGGTTCCTTGACCACGAAGGGCAGAGCGGCCGATGTGGGCGGTGGGACGCCGCGCCGCGTCCTAGGGGACCTCAGCGCCTCAGCGGGTCGCGGCGAGCGTGGCGGCGCCGAGCAGGCCTGGCTCCGGGTGCGTGACGACGAAGGTGGGTATGGCCTCGACGAGCGTGTGCAGGCGGCCCTTGCGCTCGAACGCCTCGCGAAATCCACCTTTCTGCAGATAGGCGAGGATGCGGGGCGCGATGCCGCCCGCGACGAAGACGCCCCCCGTCGCCAGGATGGCCAGCCCGAGATTCCCGGCCACGGCGCCCAGGACCGAGCAGAAGAGCGCGAGCGACATCTCGCAGATCGGGTCCGTGCCGGCGAGGCCTCGCTTCGAGATCTCGGCGGCGGCGTCTCGGTTGCCTGGGCCCGCCGACGCGAGCGCGGCGGCGGTCTCGGGCCGGATGAGCGATCGGCAGGCCGGCTCCTGCGACAGGAATCCGAAGACGTCGACGAGCCCGTTGCCCGAGAGCACGCGCTCGCAAGACACGCGCCCGTACTTGACGGTCAGGTACTGGAGCAAGCCGGCCTCGAGGGGCGTGCGCGGCGCGAAGTCGGCGTGCCCGCTCTCCGACGGGACGACCTCGTAGCGGTTGGCGGCGTCGGACCACAGGAGAAAGGCCGCGCCGAGCCCTGTACCCGCTCCGAGCACGGCGGCAGGTCCGCGCGCGACGAGGATGCCGTTGCCGAGCGCCACGAGGTCGCCCGGGCCGAGGACCGTAACGCCGTGCGCGGCGGCCACGAAGTCGTTGACGAGACTGACGCGCGGGATGCCGAGGCGAGCCGCGAGCGACCGTCCGTCGACGACCCAGGGCAGGTTAGTCAGATGGTGCCGATTGTTCTCGACGGGACCGGCCACGCCGAGGCAAGCCGCTTCGATGCCCTTGCCCTTGGCGACGCGTCCCTTGGTCTCGACCTCGGCCGCGCGCAGGAAAGCCTCGGCGATGTCGTCGAGGGACGATTCTGACTTCGAGGGCAGCGTGCGCTCGAAGAACGACGTGAGCCGCGGCGGCTCGCCCGAGGGCCCGGGTTGCACCTCGAAGAGCGCGAGCCTCGAGTTGGTTCCACCAATGTCTCCGGCCAGGACGATCATGACACCTCTTGGTTCGGGGACGCCGACAGCTTCGACGCCGCGGCGAGATCGCAAAAGAGCAGCGCGACGCGAGGGTGCGCGCGGCACAGGAGCACCTGGCTCGGCCAGCGTCGCGGCTCGCGGGAGGGCCCGAGGACGTCGCGCAGCGTCTCGGCCTTGTCGGCGCCCGCGACGAGAAAGAGCAGCTCGCGCGCCGCCAAGAAGACCGGAGTCGTGAGGGTCAGGCGGCGCGTCGCGAGCTCGGGCACCTCGACGGCCACGCAGAGGCGCGCCGTCTCGTCGAGGGCCTTCGTCCCGGGGAAGAGCGACGCCGTGTGCCCGTCGGCGCCCATGCCGAGGAGCGCGAGATCGAGCGGGGGGGCCGCCGGGCCACCCAGCGCCGCCTCGTAGTCCCGCGCCGCGGCGTCGAGGTCGGGATCCTCGCCGCGCATGCGGCGCACGTTCTCTGGCGGCACGCCCCCGGGCGCGAGGAGCGCCTCGCGCGCCATGCGGAAGTTCGACTGGGGATCATCCGGGCCGACGCTGCGCTCGTCGCCGAAGAAGACGTCCGTGTGCGCCCAGTCGAGGTCGCGGGCCGCCGCGAGGTGGGCGTAGAGCGCGCGCGGCGTCGAGCCGCCGGCGAGCGCGAAACGAAAGCGGCCGCGCGCCGCGACGGCGTCCGCGGCGATCACGCGCACGCGATCGGCGGCCAGGCGCGCGAGGCCGTCGAGATCGGGGGCGACGACGATGGTCGGGCCGCCGGGCGGCTGAGCGGAAGGGGGCGGCGTCGTCATGGCGTGAGCAGGCGAGCTCCTCGCGCGGGCGCGCACAGCGTCACGCGGCGGCCCCTGAGCTCGCGAGGCGGCTCGCGAGGGCGAGACAGCGCACGAACAGCGGATCGCGCCCGGCGGGACCGAGCGCGGCGACGCACAGCTCCGCGTCGCGGCGCGAGTCGAGCTTGACGACGCGCGGGGGCGCGATCGGCAGCGTGAGGGTGGCGTGATTCTGCTGGGTGCGCCGCACCGCGAAGAGCGCCTCGGCCCCGTCGAAGGTCGCCTCGAGCTCGAGGGCGACGATGCCGCTCGTGCCGCACTCTCCGGGCGACAGACGCAGCGCGACCTCGACGGGCGGCCTATCGGCCCGATCGAAGCGGAAGCGCGCGCCCGGCTCATCACCCCCGGACGTCGGCTCAGCGGACGAAAACAGCCACCCGAGCGTCGAGGCCAACCAGGCGGCCAGCAAGAGCGCGCTCGGCTCGGCGCCCGCGCGATGGCGAATCGTCACGCGCCGCGCGCCGTCGAGCGGGGCCCCGCCCACGGGCGCGTCGAAGAGCCCCGCGAACAGCAGCCGGAAGCTCGCGAGGCGCAGCCAGCCGAGGTCGGCGACGGGCAGGCCCACGCCCGCGAGCTCGGCGCACCCCTGAGCCTCGATGAGCTGGCGGGACCGCGTGCAGCTTCCCGTGTCGAGGACGAGGCGATCGGTCGCCGCGAGGAGCTGCCGGCGCAGCAGCGCCTCGGGCATGGTCACGTCCGTCCACAACGTGGCCGTCGGCAGCCCGGGCAGGAGCAGCGCCCGAACCAGGGAGCCGAAGCGCGCGTCGCCGCGCCGCCCCCGCAGCGTGATCTCCTCGGAGTACACGACGCGGGCCCCCGATGACCGGGCGACGAGGTTGCTCTCGATCGTCGCGCGAACGTTGTCCTCCGCCTCGCGCGTCGCGGTCTCCGGCTCCTCGACGAGCATGAGGACGCGCGCCGGCATGAGGGGAGCCATCTCGTCGACGACCTTCCGCGCGCGCGGAAGGTCGGGCGCTCGCGTCGGCACGACGACGTTCCACAGCGCCGCGCGCGAGACCATGCCCTCGCCGCCGGCACTGGCCGACTTCCAGAGATCGGCGAGCGCGTGCTCGATCTGCCCGACGTCGACGGCGATGGGCTCGCCCCGCGAGAACTGCTCGGCGACGGACGGCGGCGCGCCGCCCGCGCGCTCGACGGTGTCGTCCATGGTCAGGGGCGCCTCCAGGCGCGGCGATCGGCAGCCAGCAGCCGCTCGGCGGCCTCCGGGCCCCAGGTCCCGGCCGGGTAGCTCGCGAGCGCGACGTTGCCGGCCGCGGCCTGCTCGGCCCAGTGCTCGTGGATGCGCGTGATCCAGGCCCAGCTCGCCTCGACCTCGTCGGCGCGCGTGAACAGCGTGTTGTCGCCCAGGAGGCAATCGAGGATGAGGCGCTCATAGGCCTCGGGCGGCTCGACGCCGAACGAAGACCCGTAGCGGAACTCCATGCTGACGGGCGCGACCTCCATCGCCGGCCCCGGCAGCTTCGAGCCGAAGTTCAGCGCGATGCCCTCATCGGGCTGGATGCGGATCGCGAGGACGTTCGGGCGGATGCCTTCTCCTTTCTTTCCAAAGAGCAGATGGGGCGCCTCCTTGAAGAAGATCGCGATCTCCGTGACCCGCTTGGGGAGGCGCTTACCCGAGCGCAGGTAGAACGGCACGCCGGCCCAGCGCCAAGAATCGATGAAGAACTTCATCGCCACGAAGGTCTCGGTCTGCGACGTGCGGCTCACGCCCGGCTCCTCGCGGTAGCCGGGGACCTTCTTGCCGGCGATCGAGCCGGCCGTGTACTGCCCGCGCACGACGTGCGCGTCCATCTCGCTCGCGGGGATGGTGCGCAGCGCCTTCAAGACCTTGAGCTTCTCGTCGCGCACGGCGTCCGGGTCCATGGACACGGGCGGCTCCATCGAGGCCAGGCTCACGACCTGGAAGAGATGGTTCTGCACCATGTCGCGCAGGATGCCGGCCGACTCGAAGTAGCCGCCGCGCCCCTCGACGCCCACCGTCTCCGCGCCCGTGATCTGCACGTGGTCGACGAAGCGATTGTTCCAGATGGGCTCGAAGATGCCGTTCGCGAAGCGGAAGACGAGGAGGTTCTGGACCGTCTCCTTCCCGAGGTAGTGATCGATGCGATAGATCTGCTTCTCGGTGAGGCACTTGTGGACGTCGCGGTTGAGCGCCTGCGCCGTCGCGAGATCGGTGCCGAACGGCTTCTCGATGATGACGCGCGCGAAGCGGTCGCCAGAGGTCGTCGTGAGGCCGGAAGCGCCCAGGTGCTCGACGACGGTCGCGAAGGACGTGGGCGGGATCGACAAGTAGAAGACGCGGTTGCCCGGCAGCCCCAGCGCGGCCTCGATCTCCTCGAGACGCTTCTTGAGCGCCGCGTAGGCCGCGGGATCGTCGTAGCTGCCCTCCTGGTAGAAGACGTTGTTCGCGAAGGTGTTCCACAGCTCGGGATCGACCGGGCGGCGGCGCGCGAACTCGTCGCAGCCCGCGCGCAGCTCGTCTCGAAAGGCCGGCTCGGCCAGGGGCTTGCGCGCGTACCCCACGACGGCGAAGCGCGCGGGCAGCAGGCGATCGCGCGCCAGGCTGTAGAGCGCGGGGACGAGCTTGCGCTTCGTCAAGTCGCCGGAGGCGCCGAAGATCACCATCGTGGCCGGCTCGGGGACGCGCTCCTCGTGGAGGCCCTCACGCAGCGGATTTCGGACCGCCGCGGGCGAAGATGGTGCCGAAGGCGCGGGCTGTGGGGCGGCGCTCATCGTCGCGCCTAGGCCTTCTCTATCGTCGCGAGCAGCGTCGCGAGGCCCGCGTCGACGTCGGCGCCCAGGATCACGCGCAGCGCGCGGCGGCCGCGGCGGCGCAGGACCTGGAGATCGCCCAGCGCCTGCGCGTCACGCAACGTCGCGAACGTGTAGGCCTCGCCTGGGACGGGCACGTCGTGCGCCGGCTCCGCCGTGAGCTGGAGGAAGACGCCATTGTTGGCGCCGCCCTTGTGGAGCTGTCCCGTCGAATGCAGGAAGCGCGGCCCGTAGCCGACCGTCGTCGCGTTCTTGCCGCGGGCGCGGCAGGCGAGACGCAGCTTCGTGAGCAGGGCGTCGCGCGCGTCCGAGCGCGCGAAGTAGGCGCAGAGCGCGATGTAGTCGGCCGGCGTCGCCGTCGCGAGGTGCGCGCGCAAGCGCTCGAGATCGTCCGGCGGGCACACGTCCTCCGGGTGCGGCAGCTTGCCAGCGCCGCCGGGCGACTGCGAAAGGGCGGCCAGCAACGCGCTCGTCGCGAGCTTGGCCTCCGTGACGTTGGGCTCGTCGAACGGGTTGACGCCAAGCACGGCGCCCGCGACGGCCGTCGCGACCTCCCAGCGGAAGAACTCGCGGCCGAGCGCCGCGCGGCTCTCGAGCGCGAGGTAGACCACTGGATGGCCGGCCTTCTCGAGCGCGCCCACGGCGCGGCTCTGGACGGCGTCGCCGCCGCCGAGGCGAATGTAGACGAAGAGGCGATCGTCGCCGTAGTCCCCGGGCGCGCCCACGGGCTCGAGGTCGACGGGGACGACGCCGCGGCCCTCCTTGCCCGTCGACTCGGCGACGAGCTGCTCGATCCACGAGCCCAGGCTCGCGAGCTCGGGCGAGGTCACGAGCGTGAGCTTGTCGCGGCCGTTCTTCGCGGCGACGCCCATGATGACGCCGAGCCGCAGCGCCGCGAGGTCGGGCGCGGGCACGACGGGCGAAGAGGCGGCGGCCATCTCGACGGCCGTCGCGACGACCCCCTCGATGTCGGCGCCCAGCAGCGCGCCCGGCACGAGGCCGAAGTAGGAGAGGGCGGAGTAGCGACCGCCGATGTCGGCCGCGTTGACGAAGACGCGCCGGTACTTCTTCTCCTCGGCGAGCTGGCCGAGCCGCGTCACAGGATCGGTGATGGCGATGAAGCACGCGCCAGCGCGCGCGAGGTCGCCCTCGGCCTGCGCCAAGGTTCGCTGCCAGAAGTGGCGCTCGAAGGCCTGGATCTCTATCGTTCCGCCCGATTTCGACGCGACGACGAACAACGTCTTTCGGCCCTCGACGGCGCGATCGATGGCCAGGACGGCCGCGGGGTCGGTGTTGTCGAGGACGTGGAGGCGCAGACCGTCCTGCTGCCCCGCGAGGGTGCGACTCATGACCTCTGGGGCGAGGGAGCTGCCGCCCATCCCGAGGAGCACGACGTCCGTGAAGCCGGCAGCGCGCACCTCGGCGGCGAAGGCCGCGAGCTCGCCGAGCTTCGTCTGCATGAGCGCGGGCGAACGCAACCAGCCGAGGCGCGTCTTGATCGAGGTGTCGTGGGCGGCGTCGGCCGTGAACAGCCGGGGGTCGCCGTCCCAGAGGCGCTTGGGCGCGCCCGCCTGAGAGAGGCGTAGCACCTCGGCCTCGACGGCGACCGCGAGCGGGGGCGGCAGCACGGCGCGCACCCGACCGGCCGTCTGCTCGAGCAGCGCGGCGCGACGCGCGGTCACGGCGGCGAGCAGCGTCGTCATCGACGCCGCGAACGACTTCACGCCGTCGTCGAGCAGGCCGTGGCACACGCGTGACAGATCGATGCCCAGGGCCTCGAGCTCGGCGACGGCGGCGTGCGCGCCCGCGTAGTCCGTCGCGAGCGTCGCGGCGACGGTGCCGTGGTCCATGAAGGCCGTCAGCGTCGCCGGCGGCACCGTGTCGACGGTGTCCGCGCCTATGAGCGCGTCGAGGTACATCGTGTCCGCGTAGCGCGGGTCCTTCGTGCCCGTCGAGGCCCACAGGAGCCGCTGCGGCGAGGCGCCCTTCGCGACGAGCGCCTTCCAGCGCGCGCTCCCCACGACGCCCTCGTAGATCTCGTAGGCCAGCTTGGCGTTGGCGATGGCGATCTTGCCCAGGAGCGCCTCCGCCCGTTTGGCCACGTCCGGCGCGCCCGCCTTGAGGCCCTCCTCGGCCTTCTGGGCGAGCAGCTTGTCGCACACGGCGTCGACGCGCGAGACGAAGAAGCTCGCCACCGACGTGAGCCCAGCGAGCTTGCCGCCCGCGGAGGCGCGCTCCTCGAGACCGGCGAGGTAGGCCTCGACGACCTCCTCATATTGCAGGAGCGAGAAGATGAGCGTCACGTTGACGCTCACGCCCTGCGCAGTGAGCGCCCGGATCGCGGGGATGCCCTCGGGCGTCGCCGGCACCTTGATCATGACGTTGGGGCGGCCCACGAGGTGAGCGAGGCGCAGCCCCTCCGAGACCGTCTGATCCGTGTTCCGCGCCAGCTCGGGCAGCACCTCGAACGAGACGCGGCCGTCGACGCCGCCTGACTGCTCGTAGGCCGGCAACAGCAGATCGCAGGCGCCGCGGATGTCCTCGACGGCGAGCTCTTCGTAGATCTTCGTGGGAGGAAGGCCCGCCGCCGCGAGCTTGCGCAGCGCCTCTTCATAGTCGGTGGAGGCGACGATGGCCTTCTCGAAGATCGTGGGATTCGACGTCAACCCGCGCACGCCCGCCTCGACGAGCGTGCGGAGCTCGCCCGAGACGAGGAGCCCGCGCCGCATGTTGTCGTACCAGATGCTCTGTCCGAGGCGGAGGGTCGCGGCGAGACGCGCCGGTCCCGCGTCGGCATCCACATTGGGCCCCTCCAACTTGGCCGCCTTGTTCTGCTTGGTCGACATCCGCTCTTCGCTCTCCTTCTTCGTCGCCGTTCCGCCTCTGACGCGCTCAGCATCTCAGCCGGACCCGGCGCTGTAAAGTCTACGCCTCGGCGTGGCGGCGGGTTTCGACGGGGCCCGACGGCGCCCATGCTAGGGTCCGCCGGTTCGCATGTTGGAGCCGATCAAGCCCCTCGCCGGGCACGCGGTGTTCCTGCTGCTCGTGCAGCTGTCTCTGCTCGTCGCGGTCGCCCGCATCGGCGCCGAGCTGGCCAAGCGCGGCGGCCTGCCCGCAGTCGTGGGCGAGCTCGCGGCCGGGATCGCGCTGGGGCCGACGGGCTTCGGGCATTGGTTCCCGAACGCCTTCGCGGCGGTCTTCCCGCCCACGGCCGAGTCGTTTCACCTGCTCGACGCGTTCAGCGCCGTCGGCATGACGATGCTCCTTCTGCTGACCGGTCTCGAGACCGATCTGCGCCTGCTGCGCAACCTGGGCCGCGCCGCGCTCATCGCCTCGATGATGGGCATGGTCCTGCCGTTCGGGCTGGGGTTCGGTCTCGGCTATCTCATGCCCGCGTCGTACCTCGCCGATCCCGGCAGCCGCATCCTGTTCAGCCTCTTCATCGCGACCGCCATGTCGATCTCGGCCATGCCGGTCATCGCGAAGATCCTCGTCGACCTCGATCTCACGAAGCGCAACATCGGCATCGTCATCCTCTCGGCGGGCGTCGTCGACGACACGGTGGGCTGGCTCGTCCTGTCCCTCATCGCGGGCGCGGCCACGCGCGGCGCCGTGAACGTCCACGACCTCGGCCTCACGCTCGCGCTGCTGCTGGCCTTCGTCGGCGCGATGGTGTTCGTCGTCTATCCCATCTTGCGCGCCCTCATGCGCGTCACGGCCGAGAGCTTCCGCATGCCCGACTCGGACCTCGTGGCGATCCTCGTCGTGACGTTCCTCTGCGCGGCCGCCACCGAGTGGATCGGCGTGCACCCCGTCTTCGGCGCCTTCGTTGCGGGCGTCGTCCTCCACCAGGTGCCGCGCATCCGCCGCGAGACGGTGGCGCGCCTCGAGTCGGTGACCTACGGCGTGCTCGCGCCCGTGTTCCTCGGGCTCGTGGGCATCAAGGTGAACCTGTGGTCGCTCGCGGGCGGCGGCGGCACGATGCTCGGGCTCGTGCTGCTCGTCGCCTGCGTGGGCAAGCTCGTGGGCTGCTCGCTCGGCGCGTACTGGGGCGGGCTTCGGTTCTGGGAGGCCGCGTCGATCGCCGTCGCCATGAACGCGCGCGGCGCCATGGGGATCGTCGTCGCCACGATCGGTCTGTCGCTCGGCATCCTGACGCCGCAGATGTTCGCCATCATCGTGCTCGTGGCGGTCGTGACGTCGTTCCTCGCGCCGCTCGGCCTGCGGCTCACGCTGCCGCGCGTGCGCATGACCGACGACGAGGCGCGGCGCATCGTCGCGTCCGAATCGCGCGGCGCGTTCGATCCGCAGCGCGTCCGGCTCCTGCTCGCGACGAGCGGCGGCCCCAATGCGCTGTCGGTCGCGCCGCTCGCCTTCGCGATCGCGCGCCAGAGCGACACGGCCGTACGCGTCGTTCACGTCAAGGAGCGCGCCGTCTGGTGGCGCAGGCTCCTCCACCGCTTCGCGCCGCACACGCCCGGCAACGTCACCGAGCAGATGGAAGCCTTCCGCGCCATGGCGGGCGGCCAGCCGCCCGAGCTCGGTCAGCTCTCGGGCGCGGGCATCGCGCGTGCGATCTGCGAGGAGGCCCGCCGGGGCTACGACCTCATCCTGCTCGGGTCGGCCGAGGGGAGCTCGATCGGCGGCGCCATCGTCGAGGAGGTCGTTTCGGAAGCGCCCTGTCACGTCGCGATCATGAAGGCGCCGCCGTCCATGGCCTCCGCGAGCTATCGCAACATCCTCGTGCCGGTCGACGGCAGCGTGGCGTCGCGCATGGCCGTCGAGCTGGCGCTGCGCTATGCCGAGGGCGCGGGCGCGGATCTCTCGCTCGCCGTCTTGACCGAGCGGCGGCCCCAGGCCGCGGCCTACAGCGATCTGTCCGGGACGCACGTCCCCGTAGAGGGGCGCGGCACGAGCGAGGCCGAGCTCGAGCGCATCTCCGTCGTCTTCCGCGCCTCGAAGCTCAAGCCCAGCATCCTGCACCTCGCCTACGATCCCCGGTCGAGCGCCGTCTCGCAGGCGCTCGAGAAGGGCTCGTACGATCTCGTGGTGCTGGGCGCCGAGAACCGCGCCATTCAGCACCGGCTCTTCTTCGGCTACGAGAGCGAGCGCCTCATTCGCGCCGCGCGCGTGCCCGTCGTCGTCGTCGTGCCCAACCTGCGCCGGCTCGCGGGACCGCCCTCGTGACGCCGCCCTCCGTCGCGGGACCTCGAGGCGGCGAGGCGGCCCGCGGCAAGCCCCTCTTCGTGCTCGTGGGCGGAGGCGCGCGCTCGGGAAAGAGCCGCTTCGCGCTCGGCCGCGCGCTCGCGCTCGGCGAGGGCGGCGTTCACGGTCGCTGCCTCTTCTTGGCGACGGCAGAGCAGAGTGACGACGAGATGCGCGCGCGCATCGCGCGGCACCGTGAGGAGCGCGACGGGCGCATGCGCACCGTCGAGGCGCCGCTCGAGCTGCCGGCCGCGATCGACGACGCCGTCGGCGACGACGTCGTGCTGGTCGACTGCCTCACGCTCTGGCTGTCGAACCTCCTCGTGCGCGGCGCCACCGTCGACGAGGCGCTGGCGCGCGTGGACGGGCTCCAGGCCGCCATCGCCCGCCGCCGCGTCCCCGTCGTCCTCGTGACGAACGAGGTCGGGATGGGGCTCGTGCCCGATACCCCCCTCGGCCGCGCCTTCCGCGACGTCGCGGGCCTCGCGCATCAGCGCCTCGCGCGCGACGCCGACGAGATTTACGTGGCCGTGCTCGGCCTCCTGCTCCGGTTGCGGCCCGACCCCGTGGCCGTGCATGGCCCCCAGCACGACCCGTAGAGAGACCGGTGATGCCCTGGGGGTGCAGCCGTCCGGAATTCGTTCCGGCGTCGAGCTTGCGCCGAACGCCGTGTTATTCTGACGGGCCCGTAAATGGCGGATCCGATTTCAGATGCGCTGACAGATCCCCTCGTCGGGAAAGTGCTGTCGCACCGCTACAAGATCCTCAAGAAGCTGGGGGAGGGAGCGATGGCCGCCGTCTACCTCGCTGAGCACTCTGGCGTCGGCAGCAACATCGTCCTCAAGGTGTTGTTGCCCGATCTGGCGGACAACCAGAACGCCGTCGAGCGCTTCCTGCAGGAGGCGAAGATCGCGTCGGAGATCCACCACGACAACGTCATCGACATCTTCTACAGCGGCCGCTCGCCCGAGGGGCAGGTCTTCCTCGCCATGGAGTACCTGCAGGGCTCCTCGTTGCTGGGTCTCATCGACGCGGAGGGGCCCATGCCGTGGGCCCGCGCCAAGCCGATCTTCCTGCAGATCTGCGCCGCGCTCGGGGCCGCGCACGCCCGCGGCGTCGTGCACCGCGACGTCAAGCCCGAGAACGTCCTCGTCGTCGAGCGCGACAACCCCGAGGGCGGCAAGCTGGACTTCGTCAAGGTCGTCGACTTCGGCATCGCCAACGTCGGGGGACAGCTCGGGGGCCAGGGCGTGTGCGGAACGCCGGAGTACATGCCTCCCGAGCAGGCGCGCGCGCTGCCGCCCGACCCGCGCGACGACGTCTATGCCCTCGGCTGCCTCATGTACCACGTGCTCACGAGCACGGTGCCCTTCACGGCGGCCACGATCCAGCAGGTGCTCATCATGCACATGCGGCAACCGGTCGAGCCGCCGCGGGGCCGCCGCCCGGATCTGGACATCCCGACGGGCGCACAGGCCGTCGTCATGCGCGCGCTCGCCAAGCGGCGCGAGGACCGCTACCAGAGCATGCGGGAGATCGCCGAGGCCATCGAAGGCGTCCGCATCGCCAGGCGGATGACGGCACCCTCGCGGCCGCTCGCCGCGCTCTCGGCCGAGGCGAGTCGTCCCGAACGGGTCGTCTTCCCGGCGACGGAGGCGCCGCGCCGCACGAAGCGGAACCTCGTGCTCGCGGGCCTCATCGTCCTGCTCTTCAGCTTCGCCGCGTGGTTGCGCAGCCACCCGAAGGACCCGCCGGGCCGCATCGAGATCTTCACGTCGCCCGACGACGCGGAGATCTACGTCAACGGCAAGAAGATCGGCGATCGCTCGCCCGTGATCCTGGAGGCCGCCGCGGCGTCCTATACGGTCGTCGGACGGCGCGAGGGGTATGAGGGTCGCTCGCGCACCTTCGCGCTGCCCGCGGGGACGGCCGCCCGCGTGACGCTGACGCTGCCGGTCTCCGACGCCACGCCCGTCGAGCTCGTGAGCGATCCGCCGAGCGCCGCGGTGTGGATCGACGGCCAGCCGTGGCTCGTCGACGGCTCGCCGGCGCGCACGCCGTTCACGATCCCGAACCTGACCCCCGGCCTGCACGTCGTCGAGATGGGCGGCGTGCCCGAGCTCGCCACCTGGCGCGGCGAGATCACCTTGCGTCCCGGGACGAGCTACGCCGTGCGCGGCGTCCTGCCCAAGCCCGACGCGCCCGCGCCGGCACCCTCCGCCCGTCGCGGCCCCGGGGCGACCCGCGTGACGAGCACGGGCGGCGCGCCCGGCGGCGCGACAGGAACGGCGACCGGCGCGGCGGGCGCGGGCGGCGCGATGCTGGCGGGCGCCGGGGGCGCCGGCGGTGACACGGGCGCGGCCGTCGAGAAGCCATACCGTCCGCCGCCCGACTCCGGTATCCTCTTCCTCGATCTGCAGGGCGGCGCGCCGCGCGCCCCCTAACGACCCGGCCTTGCGCCCCCTCGTCGCGGCCTTCGCGTTCCTGACCCGCCTGCCGGTGTGGTCGGGTCCCCTGCGCGACGTCGATCTCGGCCGCTCGCTGACGTTCTTCCCCATCGTGGGCCTCGTGCTCGGGCTCGTGCTCCGGGGCGTGGGCTCCCTGCTCGTCGGCGTCGTCGAGCCGACGCTGGCGGCGGTCGTGCTCGTGGCGCTGCTGGCGGCGCTCACGGGCGGCCTCCACCTCGACGGCGTCGCCGACGTGTTCGACGGCCTCGGCGGCGGCCGCGGCGACAAGCAGCGAACGCTCGACATCATGCGCGACAGCCGCATCGGGGCGCACGGCGCGGCCGCGCTCGTGCTCCTGCTGCTCGCCAAGGTCTTCGCCGTCGCGGACCTGCTCGCGCGGCGCGATCTGGCCAGCTTGGTCGTGTTCCCGGCCGTCGCGCGCTGGGCTGTGACGCCGGCGATCGTCTTCCATCCCTACGCCCGCCCGGAGGGTCTGGGGCGCGCCTTCAACGGCGAGGCCCGGCCCTGGCAGGTCGCGGGCGCGACGGCCATCCTCGCGCTCGCCATCGGCGCCCTCGGTCAGCGCTTCATCGCACCCGCCGCGGGCGCGCTCGTCGCGGCGTCGCTGTTGGCGCTGTGGCTGCGGCGTCGCCTCGGTGGTCTCACGGGCGATGTCTATGGCGCCGCGATCGAGCTCGCCGAGGTGGCAGCGCTCGCGATCGCGGGCGCCATGCGCTGAGGCGCAACATTGACGCCTCGTCGGGCGGGCGCTACGGTCCCGGCACACGCATGGCCGAACCCATCGTCCACATCGAGTTCGCGAGCGCCGACTTCGCGCGTACCGCGGCCTTCTACGGCCAGCTCTTCGGTTGGGAGACACAGCAGAACGCCACCGCGAGCTACATGAAGTTCGACGGCGCCGACGGGCCCAGCGGCGGTTGGGTGCGCGCCGACATGGTGCAGAGCGCCGGCCCCATCCCTTATCTCGTCGTGGCAGACCTGACCGCGACCATGGAGAAGGTCGAGAAGGCCGGCGGTCGCATCATCGCGCGGCGCATGCCGTTCGCGGGCGGCGGCGACGTCGGCCTGGTCGCCGATCCCGACGGCAACGTCCTCGGTCTGTGGATGAAGAAACGCGGCGAAGGCAAGGCCGAACCGGCCGACAAGGCCGCGAGAAAAGCCCCGGCCGCCGCCAAGGCCGCGCCCAAGGCGCCGGCGCGTAAGCCCGCCAAGCGCAGCAAATAGCGCGCGGTCAAAGCCAACGCCGCAGGGCGTAGGCGAAGCGCTCGAGCAGGCGAACGAACCAGGAGCGCCGCGCGAAGGCGGCCAGCGTCAGCTCGTTGCTGGCCGCCATGTCCTCCTCGAGCATGCTCACGGCGGCGGCGTTGCACGGGCCGTCGAGAATGTTGACGACGAGCTCGAGGTTGTAGGCGAGCGAGCGGTGGTCGAGATTGTAGCTGCCGATCGAGACGAACTCGTCGTCGACGGCGAGCAGCTTGGTGTGGACGAAGGCCGGGCTGCGCCAGATGCGCACGCCGGCGCGCAGGAGCGGCTCGAAGACGGCGCGCGCCGCGAGATCTATGAGGCGCGAGTCGCTCACGCGCGGCACGAGCAGGCGAACGTCCACGCCGCGGGCGACTCCGTTCGCGAGCGCGCGCAGGATGCCGCGATCGGGAACGAAGTAGGGGTTGGCGAGCACGATGCGCCTGCGGCCCTCGCGCGCGGCGTGAAGCCCGGCGCGCCTGATCAGGAAGCGGTCGACGAGCTCGCTGTTGGAGACGACGGCGATGCGCGCCTCACCCGCCGCCGGAAGCTTCCCGAGCCCCTCGGGCGCGAGGCGCGCGCGCTTGCGGGCGCGCCGGTTCCACGTCGCGAGGAAGGTAGCCTCGATCGCCGCCACGGCCGGGCCTTCGAGGCGCACGGCCGCGTCGTGCCAGCCGCCGCCGCCCGCCTCGGCCTCGAGCCATTCGTCGGAGATGTTGAGCCCGCCCGTGAACGCCACGCGCCCGTCACACACGAGCGTCTTGCGGTGGTTTCGGCGCCACAGCAGCCAGAAGCGCCGCCGCCCGAAGCGCGGGCGGTGGTACGCGATCGTGTGCACGCCGCCTGCGCGCAGCCGATCGAAGAAGGCGGCGGGCGTCTCCCGACAGCCGACAAAGTCGTAGAGGAGGCGCACGGCGACGCCGCGGCCTGACGCAGCCAGCAGCGCGTCGGCGAAGCGCCGCCCGATCGTGTCGTCGCTGAAGATGTACATCTCCAGCGAGACGCGCGTGCGCGCGGACTCGATGGCGGCCAGCCACGCGGGGAACGCCTCGCGCCCGTTGCGCAGCAACCGCACGGCGTTGCCGGCGACGAGCGTCTCGGGGTCTTCGATGTATCGAGGTCCGGTGATCATTGACCGAGCCCTTGCGAGCGCGTAAGGTCTGCCCCGCCGTGGGCCGAGAAGAGCATATAGAGTTTCAGGGACGCGTCGTCGAGGTGTTGCCCGCCGGCAATTTTCGCATCGAGCTCGAAAACGGGCATCAGGTTCTCGCGCACCTGGGCGGAAAGCTGCGCAAGCACCGCATCCGCGTCGTCCTCGGTGACAAGGTCACCGTCGCTCTCACCCCTTATGATCCCACGCGCGGGATTGTCGTCTATCGCGGCTAGGGGCGCGGCCCAAGGCCGCGCGGGCGGGTGGCAGGGCGTGGAGGTCCAGACGTGAGCCCGTTGACGCTAGGCAGACGGGCTCCTAGGGGCGTCGCGCTCTTCGCCTGCCTGGCATGGGCGCCGTCCGCCGTCGCGGCGCCGCCGCCGGGCGCGGTCGCGACCGAAGCCGGGACCGTGGCGCCGCTCGTCGACCGCGTCAAGGCTGCGGTCGTCACGATCAAGAGCACGACGTTCATCCGACGCATGACCGCCGTCGATCCCTGGAGCCAGCTGCTTCGCCAGCAGTTCGGCCTGCCGGCGCCCCAGGCCCGCCAAGAGCGGCAGGAGGCGCTCGGCTCGGGGTTCCTCGTCGACAAGAGCGGCGTCATCCTCACGAACAACCACGTCGTCGCGGGCGCCGACGAGGTCCTCGTCAAATTGTCCGACAACCGCGAGCTGCGCGCGCGCGTGCTCGGCAGCGACCCGCCCACCGACGTCGCCGTCATCCGCCTCGACAAGCCGCCCGGCGACCTGCAAGCCGTCACGCTCGGCGACTCCGATCGCGTGCGCGTCGGGGACTACGTGCTCGCCATCGGCAACCCGCTCGGCCTCGGCCAGACGGTGACCATGGGCATCGTGAGCGCCAAGAACCGCGTCATCGGCGAGAAGCTGGGCGACGTCGACCCGCGCTACGAAGACTTCATCCAGACCGACGCCGCCATCAACCAGGGCAACTCGGGGGGGCCGCTCTTCAACTTCAAGGGCGAGGTGATCGGCATCAACTCGGCGATCATCAACCCCGGCGTCGCCATGAACGTCGGCTTCGCTATCCCCATCAACCTCGCGCGACAGATCGGCGACCAGATCCGCCGGACGGGCAAGGTCGCGCGCGGCTACCTCGGCGTGGGCGGCGAGGACTTCACGGCCGATCGTGCCACCGAGCTGCGCCTCCCCTACGCGCCTGGCGCGCTCGTCAACGTCGTGGGGCGCGGCTCGCCCGCCGAGGCGGCCGGTCTGCGCCCCAACGACGTCATCGTCGAGCTCGGCGGTCATACGCTCGAGGGCTACCGGCGCCTCACGACGGTCGTCACGCTGCTGCGCCCCGGCGAGAAGGCCAAGGTCGTGTTCTTGCGGCAAGGGAAGCGTCAGGAAGTGACGGTGACGATCGGTGCCCAGCGGGGCAGCCTGCAGCCTGGGGAGATCGCGTTTCTCGGCGCGCGGCTGCGCGCGCTCGACCGCCAGGAGGCGGCCGCGCTCGGGCTGCGGCCCGGGGAGGGGCTCGCCGTCATCGACGTCGATCCGCGCGGCCCGGCGAGCGGCGCGCTCGACGAGGGTGACGTCCTGCTCGCCCTCGATGGCCAGGCCGTGACGCCGGCGCGACTCGGCGCTCTCGAGAAGAAGATGGAGCGCGGCGCGCGGACGGCTCCCGCGACGCTCGTCATCCAGCGCGGCGCCGAGCGCTTCGCGCTGCGGCTGTAGGAAGGTCCCACGCCAGCGCGATGGGCGCTAACGTCCGTTGATCGGATCGAGGGAGCCGGGGGTGCGCGTCTCGGGGCGCGTCAAGAAGAACGTCGCCGCGATGCCCCCGGCGACGGCGGCGCCCACGCCGGTCCAGAACCACCACTTTCGCCACAGCGGCTGAGGCCCGAGCTGAGTCGCCGACGGCGCGGGCGACGTCACGACCGCAACGGCGCCCGTCGGGATGGTCGGCGTTCCCTCGTCGCGAACGGCGGCGGGAAGAGGAGGCGGCGCGGCGGCCCGGGCCGGCGCGAGCGGCGTCACGACGGGCGGCGCTTCGACGGGTTTCGGCTCGACCGCGGGCGCCGGTGGGGCGGCGGCCTGCGTCTCCAGCTGCTTCGACATCTCGGCGATGAGCTCCTCGACGCGCCACCGGTTCGGCGCGTGCGGCTCGAGAGCGAGGTAGCGGCGGAAGAAGAAGCGCGCGCGCTCGAACTTTCCCATGTTGCGGTAGCACTGCGCGATGTTGAAGAGGAACCCGGGCAGAGGCTTCGCCTCGTAGGCCGACTGATAGTCGGCGAGCGCGTCGCCGAACTTGCCGAGGTCGAAGCTCTTCTCGGCGCGATCGTAGAGGGCGCGCGCTTGCTTCTCGTCGTCGAGCGGCGCTGCTCGCGTCGTCGCCGACGCCGCCAGCAACACGAAGGCGAGAAGAACGCCGAGCAGCCGCCCGGACGCCGCGATGGCCATGGCGTCACTATCCTCTATCGCGGGAAGGGATCGATGGTTTTTTCGCTGCCGAGAGGGCCGATGCCTCGAGACGCGGGCGCGCGCGCCGGTCGGGGCAGCGGAGCCCGCGGCGAGAGGATGGCGCGGACCGTGCGGGTCGCCGCCGTCGAGACCTCGAGACGCACGGTCTCATGGCCGGCGCGGGCGACGTCGACGAGGACCGTGCCGGCGCGGCGCGCGAAGGCTCGGCGAAAGGGCGTCAGACCGAGCAGCGCGCCGTCAGAGACGAGCCGCGCCTCCGCGCCCGGAGGCTCCGACTCGAACGTGAGGGTCACGAACGGCGCCGCCGTGCTCGTGAGCGGCGGGGCGGCAGGCAAAGCGCGCGCCTCGGCGCGACCCGACGGCCGAGGCCAGCCGCGCGCCACGAGAAAGCCCGCGAGCAGAAGGCCGCCGAGCGCCGCCGCGACGCCGAGGGCGCGGACCGGCAGTCGGCGCGCGCGCCCGAGCGACGTCGCGCCCGTCACGATCGACACCGCCTCGCCGCGCGACAGCGCGGAGAGCTTCGCCCCGAGCTCGGACGCCGACGAGAAACGGTCGAGTGGCTCCTTGGCCATGCATCCCTGCACGATCGCGTCGAGCGCGCGGCCGAGCGGCGTCGCGCGCAGCTTCGGCGGGAGCCGCGGCACGGGCGCGCTCAGGTGCTGGATGAGCAGCTCGCCAGAGCTCCAACCCTCGTACGGCAGCCGGCCGCAGGCGAGCTCGTAGAGCATGACCCCCACGGCATAGAGGTCGGTCGCGTGATCGACGGCGCCCCCCGAAGCCTGCTCGGGCGATGCGTAGGCCGGCGTCCCCACGAACGGCCCACGCCGCACGCCCGAAGACGACGACGCCCGCGGCTCGACGTCGAACGGCGTGCGCGCCGGCAGCGGCACGGCGACGCCGAAGTCGAGCAGCTTCACGAAGACGTCCGAGCCTTGACGCTCGCACAGGAAGACGTTCTCGGGCTTGAGATCACGGTGCACCACGCCCGCCGCGTGCGCGGCGGCGAGCGCCGCGCAAACGTCCGCGAGGATGGGCAGAAAGCGCTCGGGCGGCAGCGGGCCCTCGCGCATCGCCGCGCCCAGGGAGCGGCCCTCGAGCAGCTCCATGACGAGGCCCGCGTGCTCCTCGGTCTCGACGACGTCGGTCACCTCTACGATGTGCGGATGATTGATGCGGTTGATCGAGAGGGCCTCCGCGAAGAACCGCGCGCGCGCCGCCGGGCGCCTCGTGACCGTGGCGTCGAGGACCTTGAGCGCCGCGCGCCGCCCCAGCTTTTCGTGGATGACCTCGAATACGCAGCCGCCCGTGCCCTCGCCGAGAAGCCGCGAGAGGACGTAAGGCCCGATCTGCTGGCCCACGTGCGGGAGCCGACGCTGCCCGGGTCGAGGCTTCTCGGCCGGCGTCTCCGGGGCGGTGTCTGGGGGCACATGGCTCATCTGTTGTTGTCGAAGGGATCGATGGTCGCCGAGTTGCTGAGTCCGGTGGCGCCGCGCTCGCGCGCCCCGCGCCCGCGCGCCGCGCTCGCGCGGGCGTCCACGTCGAGGCGCACGGCGATCGTCGTGTCGCCGACGGCGTCGACGCGCCGCTCGACGGGACGGAAGCCTATCTTCAGGAAGCGTACGCGGCGCGCGGCCCCCGCGGGCAGCACGAGCTCGAGTGGCGTGACGCCCAGCCGCGCGGCGCGCTCGTCGAGGATCTCGGCGCCGCTCGGAATCGACTGCAGCTCGACCGTCACGAAGGGCGTCGTTCGAACGACGAGGGGCGCGTCCGCGCGCGGCGGGGCGGACGCGCCCCGACGCTTCGCCGCCACCACCGCCCCCGTGAGCAGCGTCGCGACGGCGGCGCCCAAGGCGAGCCAGCTCCACTTCGCCCCGCGCGGCGGGCGCAACGTCAGCGTCGGGCTCGAGAGGGTGCGCGCGCCCCCGGCGGGCGTCGGGCGTCCCGGAGCGCGCGACGCGGGCGCCCAATCGAGCGCGTGACCGAGCGCGCTCGCGACGCTCTCGGCGAAGGCGAACGCGGTCTGCGGCCGCCGCCCAGGCTCCTTGTCGAGCGCGCGCATGATGGCGGCGTCGAGGGCCGGCGGGACGTCGGGGGCGTACGTGCGAATGGGCGGGGGCGTGAAGGTCATCTGCCGGAGCAGGATCTCGGGCTGCGTTCCGCCGCCGAAAATTTGCCTCCGCGTGAGCATCTCGTAGGCGATGCACCCGAGCGAATAAAGGTCGGCGCGGCCGTCGATGGCCCCGCCTGAGGCCTGCTCGGGCGCCATGTACTCGGGCGTGCCCAGCACGGCGCCCTGGACCGTCGAGCGCCCGTCGGGACGATCGAGCTTGGCCACGCCGAAGTCGAAGACCTTCACGAAGTCCGGGCGCCCCTCCTTCTCGGCTAGGAAGACGTTTTCCGGCTTGAGGTCGCGGTGCACGACGTTGCGCGCGTGCGTCGCGTCCAGCGCAGCCGCGATCTGCTCGAGGATCGCGCCCGCCCGGGCCGGGTCGAGGCCGGCGGCGCCGCGGCGACTTGCCGCTCGGTTACCCGCGCCCGGCCTGTGGATCGCGTCGTGAAGGTCCTGGCCCTTGAGGTACTCCATGACGAAGTAAACGTCGTCGCCCGACTCGACGAAGTCGTAGACCTCGACGACGTGGTCGTGGCGAATCGTATTCGCGGCGCGCGCCTCGGCGAAGAAGCGCCCGACGAGGCCACGGTCGAAGGTCAGGTCCTTGTGAAGGAGCTTGATGGCCACGACGCGTCCGAGGCGGCCGTGCACGGCGCGGTACACGGCGCCCATGCCGCCGTCGCCGAGGCGCTGGACGAGCAAGAAGCTCCCGAGCTCGGCGACGCGCGGGTCGGGGGGCGGCAAGCGCCTGCCGTCGATGGCGCACTTGTCCGTCGTGGCTTCGAAGCGATAGCCGCAGGCATCGCAGCGGCGGGAGAGCGTGGCTTCCATCGATGCGCTAGGCTCCGCGCCCGCTCTTGTCCGCGCCTCGACCACCCGATAGCAACATCGGCATGCAGACGGACGCCGTCGGCGAGCATCCGTTCGCGGGAGGGCTCCGCCGCGTGTCGACCGGTCCGGAGCCGCTCGCGCTCGCGCGACTCCGCGCGCTGATGCTCGAGGTCGCGAGCGGGGGCAGCGCGCGGCTCCGCGAGGCGCTCGAAGGGTTTCGTTCCTGGCGCGCGCTCGAGACCCTCTGCGGCAGCGAGTGGACGGCAGGTCTGCGACGAAGCTCCCCCGCCGCGCGCGGCTTGCTCCAGAACCGCTTGCGGGCGCTCGGCGCGGCGCCGATCACGATCGCGGCGGCGGAGCGATTGCCTGTCGGCTCTTGCGTGCACGTTCGAGGAACCATCCGCCCCATGCTCCCGACCGGCTCAAAAGGTAGCCCTAAATCCCACATCTGGTCCCGTAGTGCGATGTCCACCCATAATGTACGCGCCACGGTCGAGGAGGGACACGACTTTTTTTTGACGGATGAAGAGGGGCGGACGGTCTGCGTCATGGTGGCCCGCGGCCACCTCGTCAATGCCGATCAGCTGATTTCAGGCGATCGGGTCTCGGTCTTCGGCTTCACGGACCTCGTCTCGGCAGCCCCTCCGCACGCCACGTCCATCGACCGCGCCGCGTCTACGCCGGCGCTCCGCGCGGGTGACGACCTTCCTTTACTCATCCGAAGGCTCGACGCCGCTCAAGAACGGTGAGCCCGGCACCGATCGAAGCTTTGAGGGTTGCGCACTTGCGCGCTACGCTGGACGTCATGCCGCCCGCAACGGAAGGTGGGAAGCTCTCCGTCGTAGGCGAGGAGCCCGCGCCCGCCATCAAACCGCCCGTCGCTCCGGCGACGTTGACGCATCGGGACCTGCTCGGTGGCGACTTCTGGCGGCGCATCCCGGCCTACGCCGGCGTCACGGAGGCCGAGTTCCTCGACCATCGCTGGCAGGCCAAGCACTCGATCACGAACATTCCAAAGCTGCTCGGCACGCTCGCCGGGCTGGTCTCGGACGCCTTCGTCGCGGACGCGCAGCGCGGCTTCGAGCGCGCGCCGATGTCCGTGCGCGTGTCGCCGTACCTCCTGTCGCTCATCGATTGGGGGAACCCGCTCGAGGATCCGCTGCGCCAGCAGTTCATCCCGCTCGGCTCGCGCCTCTTACCCGACCACCCGAAGCTCGACCTCGACTCCTTGCACGAGCGGGCTGACATGGCCGTGCCGGGCCTGACCCACCGCTACACGGACAAGGCGCTCTTTCTCGCGCTCGACACCTGCCCCGTGTACTGCCGCTTCTGCACGCGCAGCTACGCCGTCGGCATCGACACCGAGGAGGTCTCGAAGTTCCAGCTCAAGGTGAACGCCGAGCGCTGGGAGCAGACCTTCGCGTACATCCGCTCGCGGCCCGAGCTCGAGGACATCGTGATCTCGGGCGGCGACGCGTTCCAGCTGCGCGCCGAGCAGATCACGCTCATCGGCAAGACGCTGCTCGGCATCGAGCACGTGCGGCGTATGCGCTTCGCGACCAAGGGCCCGGCCGTCATGCCTCAGAAGCTGCTCACCGACGACGCGTGGACCGACGCGCTCACGGGCGTCGTCGAGCACGGCCGCAAGCTGCACAAGGAGGTGGTCCTCCACACGCACTTCAACCACCCGCGCGAGATCACGGAAATCACACGGCGGGCGATGGACCGCCTCTTCGAGCGGGGCATCACCGTGCGCAACCAATCGGTGCTGCAGCGCCGCGTGAACGACGACGTCGAGACGATGCGCCTGCTCGTCAAGCGGCTGTCTTACCTGAACGTCCACCCGTACTACGTCTACGTCCACGATCTCGTGAAGGGCGTCGAGGACCTGCGCACCACGCTGCAGACAGCGCTCGACCTCGAGAAGGGGATCCGCGGCGCAACGGCGGGCTTCAACACGCCGACGGTCGTCGTCGACGCGCCGGGCGGCGGCGGCAAGCGCGACGCGCACTCCTTCGAGCACTACGACCGCACGACCGGCGTCTCCGTCTACACGAGCCCCGCCGTCCACCCGGGGCACGTCTACTACTACTTCGATCCCATCGACCTGCTGCCGCCCGAGGGCCAGGCGCGCTGGGCCGATCCGGCGCAGCACGAGGCCATGCTCGACGAGGCGCTGGCCGCCGCCAAGCGGACGCCGCACTGAGGACATCTTGAGCGAAGGGTGTACCTCATGCGGCAACAAGGGCGGGTGCGACTCGCGCAAGGGGGGCATGTTCGCGGCCGTCGACGAGGCTCTTGCGCGGCTCTATCCGACGCGTCGCTGGGCCGAGCGCGACGAGGAGGCCGGGTTCGGCGCGGGCGTGAGCGCGGGGGAGGGCGCCGCGGTTGCGCGCGCGCTGGCGGCGCGCCTCAAGGCGCTCGCCGTCCATCGTCCCGGCACGGCTGACGAGACCTGCGACTACGTTTACGTGCTGTGCTTCGGGCGGACGCCGTCGCTCGTCGAGCGCCTCCACGGCCTCGTCGACGGCCCCGACGCCGACGACGAGCTCGGCGACGTCGAGGAGCGCTACCTGCGCGTCGCGCTGTCGAGCGTGGCCCGCTTCGCGGGCGTGCAAGAGGTCGCGATGCGCGGGTCGCGCCAGCCCGGCGTCGAGGGCGGGGCGCTCGTCATCACTGAAGAGTCGCGCACCGGCGTCTTCGATCCGATCTTGCTCAAGCGCTTTCAGGGGCTCGTGGCCGTGTTGGCGGAGCACGACATCCGCCACCTCGACTTCGGCGAGATCACGGAGGCGCCCGAGGGCTTCGACCCCGGTGACTACGCCGAACGCTACGGCGGCGGCGCGCCCGCCGTCGCGAACTACCTCTTCTTCCCGCAGCCGGCCGCGAGCGTGACCACGACGGTCGTCGCGGGGCGGCCATGACGACCATCGTCGACGGCGCTCACTTGAGCTTCGCGGCCACCCGCGGCATGAGGCCGGCGCCGATGGCCCTGGCGCGCCGCTCCTCGGGCGGATCGTAGCGCCCCGCGGCGGGGGCCGCCGCGACCTCGTCGAGGAGGCGTTTGGCCTCGGCGGCTCGATCCTCGTCGAGATAGGTGCTCGCGAGGTATACGCGCGCGCGCAGGCTGAGCGGATTCACCTCGAGGGCGCGCTTGAAGTGGCGCTCGGCCTGGTCGCGATCGCGCTTCGGCCACGGCAGCTTGTCGAAGAAGCGTCCCCAGGCCGTGTCGATCGCGCCTTGCTCGTAACGCCGGTCGAGCTGCTCCGCGCGCCCGAGCCGCTCGCGAAACTTGCCCTCCATTCCCTTGGCGAGGGCCTTGACGACGCCGAGGCCGAGCGCGTAATCGCCCATGCAGACGGCGGCCCAGTATTGACCCTCGACGCGATTGGGGTTGCTCGTCACCGCGCGCTCGGCCAGGTCCCATCCCTCCTTGCCGACGCGCGAGCGCTCGTCGCTGCTCTGCCCTGGATCGTCCGCGAGCCAGAAGGAAAACCGCGCCGCCCGCCAGAGCACGCCGTAGTCCTGGGGCGCGCGCGCGAGCGCCTCCTTCACGAGCGACTGCTCCTCGGCGCACGCCTTCCGGTCGTCGCGACGCTTGTGCAGCTCGTCGATCCGCTCCAACATCCGGGCGACGGTGGGCGGCTCCGCGGGCGTGGCTCCGGTCGCGACCGGCGCCTTCACATCCGGCGCCGCGCCGACGGTGAACAGGGCCAAGACGATCGACGGCGCGACGCTTAGGAGGTTCACGAAAGGAGTATATAAGCTATGCTGCCGCCCGGACCCAGGAGGAAGAGCCTTGCCAGACGCACCGTCCAAGGTTGATCTCAAGATCGACAACGCCACCATCGAGCTCCCCGTCGTCGTCGGCACCGAAGACGAGCGCGGCATAGACATCGGCAAGCTGCGCGCCCAGACCGGCTACGTCACGCTCGATCCCGCCTACATGAACACTGCGTCCACGCGCAGCGCGATCACGTTCCTCGACGGCGAGAAGGGCATCCTGCGTTACCGCGGCATCCCCATCGAGGAGCTGGCCGAGAAGTCGACGTTCGTCGAGGTCGCCTACCTCCTCATCTACGGCAAGCTGCCGTCCGGCGCCGAGCTCGCGGCGTTCTCGGAGCAGCTCACGCGTCACTCGATGCTCCACGAGGACATGAAGCGCTTCTACGACGGCTATCCCGGGACGGCGCACCCGATGGCCATCTTGTCCTCGATGGTCTGCACGTTGTCGAGCTTCTATCCGCAGGCCCTCGACGTGAAGAACCACGACGAGCAGGACGCGACGATCGCCCGCTTGATCTCGAAGATGCGCACGATCGCGGCCTTCTCGTACAAGAAGTCGATCGGCCATCCGTTCGTCTACCCGAAGAACAGCCTCAGCTACTGCGCGAACTTCCTCAACATGATGTTCTCGGTGCCCGCCGAGCCGTACGACGTCGACGAGGACATCGTCAAGGTCCTCAACCTCCTGCTCATCCTCCACGCCGACCACGAGCAGAACTGCAGCACCTCGACGGTGCGCCAGGTCGGCAGCTCGCAGGCGAACCTCTTTGCGGCCATCTCGGCCGGCATCTGCGCGCTGTGGGGCCCGCTGCACGGCGGCGCCAACGAAGAGGTTCTCGCCATGCTGCAGGAGATCAAGAACGACGGCGGCGGGCCCGCGAAGTTCGTCGACCTCGCGAAGCGGAAGGACTCGGGGTTCCGCCTCATGGGCTTCGGTCACCGCGTCTACAAGAACTACGACCCGCGCGCGAAGATCATCAAAGTGGCGGCGGATCGGGTCATGAAGAAGATGAAGCAGCCAGACCCGCTGCTCGACATCGCGAAGAGCCTCGAGGAGGCGGCCCTCTCGGACCCTTACTTCATCGAGCGGAAGCTGTACCCGAACGTCGACTTCTATAGCGGCATCATCTACCGGGCGCTCGGTATTCCCACGAACATGTTCACCGTCATGTTCGCGATCGGCCGCACGCCCGGCTGGATCGCCCACTGGAAAGAGATGAACGAAGATCCTACGACCAAGATCTTCCGTCCGCGCCAGATCTATACCGGTCCGGCGCTCACGCACTACCGGACGTTAGACCAGCGCAAGTAGCGCCGTCGTTCCGCCGTCGTGCGGACGCAACGGCGTTTGGGGCCTCCGCGCCCTGCCACCACCCTTCGCGACCTTCGGTCGCGAGCCCTCGTCAGCGCGCGCGGCCCGCGGACTCGAGGGGCGGCCCGAGGCGGCGCAGCTTGCGCTGCAGCGATCGCCGGTGCAGTCCCAAGACACGCGCGGCCTCGGAAATGTTCCCGCGGCAATCGAGCAAAACGGTGTGAATGTGCTCCCATTCGACGCGGGCCAGCGAGGCGGGCTCGTCGTCACTGTCGAAGACGTCGTTGGCGACGCCGTGATCGGCCGCCAACGACGGCGTCGCCCCAAACAAGGCGGCCACCTTGCGCGCCTCGATGGGCTTCGAGAGGTAGTCCTGGAAGCCCGTGCGCATGGCGTGCACGGCGGCGGCGATCGATGGATAGCGCGTGAGGACGATGGCTGCGACCTCGGGGTTGCGCGCCCGGATGCGGGACAGGAGGTCGAACCCCGTCCCATCGCAGAGCTTCTGCTCGACGATGAGGCAGCTCGGCGTGACGGCCGCCGCGAGGGCGAACGCCTTGTCGCATCGGTCGGCGGTTCGCACGGTCCAGCGCGCGTCGCGGAACCATTGCGCCAAGGATTCTCGGGCGCACGGGTCGTCGTCGACGATGAGGATGTTGCGAGATGGGGAGAGGGTGACGTGGTTCACGGGCCCCTATAAGGCAAGCGACATGCCACGGCGGGGAACGGCTAGGACCGCATCGCGTCGCGGTTTCGCGCCGCGACGATGGGTAGCGAGGTCATATGTCAGATCTGACTGTCATAGATCGGACGCTGGCGAAGGCCGATGTCCGTGGTGTATGGATGGCCAGTGGACGAGTTTAGCGACGGCTCGGTCACCCTGCGCCAGCGTGGCGCAGAGGGCGGCTCCAAAGACGTCTTTCCGGTTCTCCTGCTGATCGGGAACGCCCAGAAAGGGGGCGCGCTCGATCTGCCCCGGGTCGTCCGGCTGCCGCCGCGGGCCCTGGAGATCGGCAGGCTGCGTGGGGACCCGGCGGAGGAGCGGGAGGGGCGCCTCGGCGTCCCGGACAAGCTGCTGTCGCGGGTCCACCTTCGCCTCGAGCGCGTCCCTGGCGGATGTGACGTCGAGGACGCGAGCAGCCTAAACGGCACCTTCCTGGACGGGCGTCGACTCGAGGGGCGGGTCCGGCTCGCGGACGGCGACCTGCTCCTCTTCGGAGGTCACGGCGCCCTGTTCCGCCGCGTGACCGAGGAGGCGCTGCGGGCGATCCATGAGGATCTGACGACGCCGTTCGGCCCCGTGCCCACGGCGTCGCCCGCCCTCGCGACGACGCTGTGGCGCCTGCGCCGCCTCGCGCGCTCCGGCACAGAGGTCCTCATCACGGGCGAGACCGGCACGGGCAAGGAGGTCTACGCGAGGGCGATCCATCAGGCTTCCAGACGGACGGGACGGCTCGTCGCCATCAACTGCGCCGCCATCCCCGCCGAGCTCGCCGAGAGCGAGCTCTTCGGTCACGCGCGCGGCGCCCACTCGACGGCGAACGAATCCCGGCCCGGCCTCATCCAGGCGGCCGACGGCGGCACGTTGTTCCTCGACGAGATCGGCGACATGAACCCGCGCCTGCAGGCCAAGTTGCTGCGGTTCCTGCAGGACCGCGAGGTCACGCCGCTCGGCTCGACGACGTCGAAGAAGGTCGACGTTCAGGTCATCGCGGCCACGAACAACGCCGGCGCGAACAGCGAGCTGCGCTCTGATCTCGCGGCGCGCCTCGGTGCGCAGGCCATCCACCTGCCGCCGCTGCGCGATCGCATCGAGGATCTAGGCGCGCTCGTCCACCACTTCCTCTCGGCGTCCGGCACGCGCCCAGCGTCCGAGCTCGAGCCGGCGGCGTTCCACGCGCTCTGTCATTACATGTGGCCGCGCAACGTGCGCGAGCTGCAGAAGGTCATCAACGAGGCAATGGCCGTCGCCGAGGGCGCGGCGTGCTTGCGCCTGACGCACCTGCCGGACGTCGTGACGACCGTGATGGAACCCTCGGAGCGCCCGAATGCCGCGCCGGCACCTCGTCGCGCCTCGCCCACGCGCGCGGAGCTCGACGCGCTCCTCAAGCAGCACGACGGCAACGTCGCCCAGGTCGCCCGCGCGCTCGATCGCCAGTGGGCGGTCGTGTGGCGATGGATCGTCAAGTTCGGGATCGACCCGGTGCGCTACCGCAAGTGACAGGAGCGCGACGCGCGCTACCACCGTCGCCCGCGCGGGCAGGTCCATCTTGGTTCCTAGCTAAAAACCAGGTACTCTCGGGCCCAGATGGGAGTGCCACCGACTGCGCAGGCGCTCGAGCCGCCGACGAGCGGTCCAGGTCTCTCCAGCGATCCCAGCGTCACGGACCTGGGTGACGCCGCCCTGATCCGGGCGACCTCGCTAGACATCGCGCGAGGCGCCGTCCTCGCGGGCCGCTATCAGATCGAAGCGGTCATCGGAAAGGGCGGCAGCGGCATCGTGTTGCGCGCATTCGACCGCGTCGCGCAGGTCCCCGTCGCGATCAAGATTCTCAAGCCCGACCTTGCCGCGGACCCACGCTGGATCGAGCGCTTCTCTCGTGAGCTGCGGCTCGGGCGACAAATACAGCACGCGAACGTTTGCCGGGTGTTCGACATTGGCCAAGCCGACGGCCATTGGTTCATCACGATGGAGCTCGCAACCGGAGGAACGCTGCGAGATCAGCTCGGCGAGAACGCCGCAAAGCGCTCAGCGCAGGAGAAGCTCACCGACATACGTGCCGTAGTCGCGGGGTTGGCCGCCATTCACGAAGCCGGCATCGTCCACCGTGACGTGAAGCCGGACAACTTTCTTCGGATGACGGATGGTCGGCTGGTCCTCTCCGACTTCGGCCTCGCGACGAACCCGGCCGATGCCCCGACCGTCAGCATCATGGTGGGAACGCCCCACTACATGGCCCCTGAGGTCGTGATGGGGGACGTCGCGACACCTCGCTCCGACGTCTGGGCAGCAGCGGTCGTGATTCACGAGATATTGCTCGGGACACGGCCGGAACGTGCTCCGTTGACGCGGGCCCCGACGTTAAGGGGACCTCGACAGGCGTCTCGCTCGACGAGGGCATTGCTGAATGTCTGCCGGACGGCCTTGAACACCGAGCCGGATGATCGGCCGTGCGACGGCCGCGCACTATCCAGGATCGTTGATTCCGTCATTACCTCGAACAGCCCACTCGGCCAGTGGCTCGGTGTGCGCAGACACAAGCAGACGGCCTGGGTATCGACGCTTGTAGCGCTGGGGATGGCCGTCGCGCTCGGCGTTCACTTCTGGCTGCCCGCCAGCGCGACGTCCTCGACGGAGTCGCGCCCCGGAGTTATCAGGGTAACCGGTACGCCCCGAGATCTGACCGACTCCTCGAAGGTCTTCGCCAGATTCGAAGAGCGGGTCCACTGCTTCGCGATCCTGCCCGGCGGCGAGTCAGCGCGAGTGGTGTTGGGCACACCGCGGCGCGCCGAGGACATCGAGCTCGCGACCGGGCGCCGAACGCCTTCGCCACTACCGCAGGAGACGTACGAAACGGAGTGTCCGCAGCTATCACCTCGAGGAGACTCTTTGCTCTTCACGCGGCTTTCGCCGACGGCTTCGTCGCAGATTGTGCGTGCGAATCCGAGCGGGGAGGGTGCGGTCCCGGTGACATACGGCTCAGAGCCTCGGTGGCTCCCGAACGGCGACGAGTTTCTCTATAACGTCGATCTCGGTCACGCCGGTCTCTTTTCTCTGCCGACAATGACATCGAGCATCCTGCCTGATGGGCACGGGCAGGCGCGACATTTTCTGTACAGAAAAGCGGTCAGTGAAAGCGGCAACTACGCCGCCGTCGCTTACAACGCCGACGCGATGGATCGCCTTCTGGAGATCCATTCGCTTCCGGACCTACACCTCATCGCCTCGTGGCGCATCCCTCTCTCGATCCGGGGGGTCACCTTCGATGGCGAGACACTATTGCTGAGTGATATTGACAGACCCG
>DASXOE010000141.1:0-14184 GCA_036494575.1 Polyangia bacterium
GATCTACGGCGTCCTGGGCCATGCGCTGAACGTGGAACCGGTCGAAGATGATCTGCGCCTCGGGGGCGCCGCGCTTGAGCGAGCAATCTGCGGAGTAAGGTGATGGCGCGCATGCGGGCGGCGGCCTCCTGAGCCTAGACAACCCAGAAGGTACCCCGCCTTCATGCGCACCTTTCTGCCCGCTCCGGCGAGGCCTCGCCGAATGCCGTCACCGACGGAGAATCACGCCGCGAGCTGCGGCTCACACACCCACTCGAGCGTCAGGAGAGCCTCATTGTTCCCTCATCCCAGAATGAGGGAACCGGCGAGCCGGCGTGCCGCCATCATCGCGAGGCGCGCAAGCCGATTGGCGTCGAGCGCTCTTTGTAGCAAGCCCGGTTCGGGCCGTAGAAGAAGCCAACCTGCAGCACGCCGGACGGCTCGTCATCGCTGGTCGGCTTCTCGAAGCTCCCCGTCGCGAATAGGCCCCAGTCGCACAGCGGCTGGACGTCGACCTCGAAGTAGCCGCCGACGATCCCGCTCGGCTTCCCGGTCCGCACCTGGTCGATGTCGACGGACTGGACGCCGAGGAGCGGTCCCAGGCCGAGCGACGCGAGGTAAAAGGGGAAGCGCGGTCCTGTACGGACGAGGAGACGCTTCCACGAGACGTTGGCGGGATTGGGGAGGGCGTAGTGCGTGTTGAACGTCTTCCGCGCGAACGGGCCGCTGCCCCATGAGCCGTCGAGGAAGAGCCCGTACCAGCGAGCGACTAACCCCAGGTCGAGGACGACGCCCTTCATGTCGAGCCCGTTCGTCGCGTATCGGTCGGGGGTGTTCTTCGTTTCCCCCGAGAGCGCCATCCACAGCCCGACTCCCGCGCGCAGCCTGCCCGGTGTTCCCTGCGGTCCGCGCAGGAGGACAAGGCGGTCCGATTGGAGCGCGCCCGTGACGTCCGCGCCCCTGAGGGGATCGACGTCGACCTTCACCTCGCGCGCCAGGCAATCGGTGATTTCGACGCGTAGCGTGTGCGGGCCGGGCGTGATGGGGTACTGCGCGGACTCGACGATGTTGCGCTGGGCCTGGTCGCTCCACTTCTTCTTGACGGCGCCCGGCGGCAAGACGTCGGGGCCATCGACATTTACGACGAGCCCGTCCTCGGGCCCCTTCGGCTCGGTGTCGGCGCACCCGACGGCCACGCGCAGCATTGGCTTCTCCGCCGCGGCGACCGGCTCGAGCAGGACGTTGAGCGAGCGCGTCTCCTTGTCCTGAACGATGACCTCCGTTTGATACGGGCGCATTCCGGGCGCCGTGACGCGGAGCTGGTGGCCGCCGCTCGGGAGCTTCTGCTCGACGCGCCCCAAGCCGAGCCGCCGGTCGTCGATGAAGACCTCGGCGCCCGCAGGCGCCTCGACGACGAGCTTCCCCTCGTGGAGCTCCTTCTCGAGCGCGACGTCGATCGTCAGCTCGGGTCCGCCCGCGACGACGAGAGACTTCTCGAACGAGCCGAAGCCGCTCTTCGTGACACGGAGGCGGCGCTCTCCGATGTCGAGGACGACGGGCGTCGCGAGAGGCGACGTTCCCACGAGCTCGTCGTCGACGAAGATCTCCGCGCCGGCTTGGTTCACGCGAAAGGTGGCGCGCGTCGTGAACGGCTCGATCATCGCGATCAGATCCTGTGCCTCTTTCTTGTCGCTGGGCGACAGGAGCGCCTTGCCTTCCTCGATGTAACGGTTGAGCGTGAGCGTGACCTTGGAGTAGCGGCGCAGGTTCTTCTGGCAATAGGCGACGTTCCAGAGGATGCGCGGATCTTTCGAGGCTTCGTAGGCGTGCTGGAACTTGATGAGAGCGCCGGCGAAGTCGCCGTCGTTCGCGAGCAGCTTGGCCGCCTGGAAGTCCGCCTTGGCCGCGCCCGTGAGGGTCTGCGAGAGCGGCTTGGGCGCCTCGCTCTTCGCCTGGGCCGGCTTGCTCGCGCGCTCCGCCAGGGCCGGGCGCGCGAGCGCGGCGATGCTGGCGGCGGCGACGAGCCCGACGGCCCACCGCAACTCGCGTGTCACTCCTTCATCCCCATGTTGAGCCCGCGGCTCGCGGGCGCGGGCGGCGGCGCGGGGGCAGAAGCGGCGGCCGCGGCGACGCTTCCGTGAGGCTTGGAATGCTTACTTGGTGCGTGCTTGGCGCGCGCCGAGTTCTTGGCGCCAGCGACCTCCTCGGTCGGCCGCTCGGGAGCGACAGGCGGCGCCGGAGGCGGCGCGCTCGCTGAGGGTGGCGGCAGCGCAGCGGGGGCGGGCGGAGGCGCGGCGACAATCGGCGCCGCCACGGGGGCGGCGGCGACGGGCTTCGCGAGCGTCGTCGCCCCCCCGTTCGCGACCGGGGGCGCGCCGTCGGAGGACTTGAGCGCGCGCCACGCGAAGAGCGCGATCACGAGCGCGGCGACCACCGACGCGACGAGGACGCCCACCTTCCTCGACGAACGCGGCTCCTCGAGCGTGCCGGTCTGCGCCAGAGAGGCGGCCGCGGGCGACGCGGGCTCGCGCGGCGTGGGCGCCTCGGTCGAGCCAAGGACGCGCGCGATGCGCTCGAGAGAGATCTCGCTGCGCGCGGGACCGAGCGGCGCGAGGGCCGCGGCGAGCTTCGCGACGTCGGAGAAGCGCCCCGCCGGATCGCGCGACAGCGCGCGCGCGACGATGGCGCCCAGCGCGGGCGGCAGATCGGGGCGCCGCTCGAGCAATGGGGGCGCGTCGCGCTGGGTGACCATGTACACGATTTCGGCCATGGTCTCGGCGACGAAGGGTGGCGCGCCCGTGACGAGCTCATAGAGGATGACGCCGAGCGCCCAGATGTCGGCGCGCACGTCGACGTCCTTCGACGACATCATTTGCTCGGGCGACATGTACTGCGGCGAGCCCAGCACGTTCGAGGTCTGAGTGAGCCCCGAGGTCCCCACCTCGTTGCTCTTCGAGATGCCGAAGTCGAGGACCTTGATCATCGGGTCGCGGCCCGCGCGTCGCGCGAGGAAGAGGTTCGCCGGCTTGAGGTCACGATGAACGATCCCGAGCGCGTGCGCCTCGGCGATCGCCTCACATGCCTCCAAGAGGTACCCGATCGCCTTGGCGACGGGCATGCCGCCGCTCTTGGCGACGGCCTCCGAGAGGTCGCCGCCCTCGAGGTATTCCATCACCATGTACGGTGATCCCGTGGGCAGCGTGCCGACGTCGATGACTCGCGCGACGTGCTCGCTCTGGATCTGGACCGCGGCGCGCGCCTCGCGCGCGAAGCGGTGGACGACCTGCGGGTGCCCGAGAACGGCGGGGAGCAGGAACTTGAGCGCGACGCGCGTCTGCAGCTGGACGTGCGTCGCGGCGACCACGACGCCCATGCCGCCGACGCCAAGCACGCGCTCGACTCGATACTTCCCGTCGAGGATGTCTCCCTCGCGGACGGGAGGCGTCTCGGCCGACGTGAGCGCGGGCATCTTTACTTGCTCACCTCGAGGAGGACGGACGAGGGCGAAGGAACCGCGATGTAAAGGCCGGACGAGCCGACCGCAATGGCACTCGGCTGGTTCGGGGTGCCTCCGCAGCCGTTGCACTGGTAGGCCGCCGTGCCGCTCGTGAGGTTGCCCGCGACCACCTTGACGGCGCCCCCCGCGAGCGGGAACTTCCAGGCGCTCGCGTCGGTCGACCAGTAGACGTTCGTTCCGTCCATCGCGACGTCACCCACGATGCCCGAGAACGTCGCGAGCGCCACGCTCGACCCTCCGTGAATCGGAACCTTCGCGAGGAAGCCCTGCGGAGGTCCTTGATAGGACCCATTGCTGTCGTTGTTGCACGGGCAACCACTCCCGACCACGTAGGCGTTCGCGTCGTCCGCGACGAAGGGCGATCGGTTTCCGTAGCTGTTGACGTTGATCGGCAGCGTCGTCATTGGGCCGCCGTCGATAGGGACCACCTGGAGAATCTGCGAACCGTTCGTGCCCTGGGTCTCGAACAGCACGGCCGTCGAGTTGACGACGAGCGGGCTCGTCGACGAGCCGTTGTAGCTCTTCGCCGAGCCCAGCATCTCGAGCGTCTGCCCCGCGACGCCAATGCGGGCCCGGCCGACGGCGTAGGTCACCATGTTGCCCGACTGCTGGCTCCCGAGCACATAGACGGACGTGGCGTCGACGGCCAGTGACCCGCAGAGGCCCGATTCGCCCCCACCACCGGCCTGCGGAGAAGGGACGAGGAGCGTGTGCGTCAGGGTCGACAGAGAAACCTGGGTGAGCCCGGGGCAGGTCCCCGTGGGGGAGGCGCACCCGTTCCCCGTCGCGAGGTAGTAGAGGTTGGCGTCATCGACCGCGAAGGGCGCTCCGTTGTTGCTGCAGGCGTCGGACGCGATCATCGTCGGCATCGTGCCGGCCGAGGCCGACATCGGGAGCGAATAGATGAGGCTCATGTTGCTCCACGACACGGCCGTCGCGTTCGTCCTGACGACGGCCGAACCCGAGGTGAGCGCCGCGATCGTCTGCGGGCCCGGCCCGCACGCCCCCGCGACGCACGCGGCGCCCACGTCGCAAACCTTGCCGCAATGGCCACAGTGGAGCCCATCGGTCTCGAGGTCGGTCTCACACTGGTTCGCGGAGGGGTTCACGCAGCTGGCGTAACCTGTTTCGCAGGGGTACGGCCCCGTGAATTGCGGCTTGCAACCGGCCGCGACCGCCAGGGTCCCCAGCAAGAAAAGATTTGAGGACTGGCCGACGCGAAGCCAGTCCTTCCTTAGGCGCATGGCACTTCAGAGTATCACGGAACGCGCGATCACTTCGTCGCCGTCCAGACCGGTTCGCGCAGCAGCTCGAGTACGTGCTCAACGGCCTGGCGAGCACGCCTGAGGGCAGAACTTTCGCGAGGCTCGGACGGCTACGAAGCTGAAGGCGGAGGGAGTGGCCGTGCCGAAGAAGCGCGGCAGTAAGCGGGTCGTCGGAAAGCTGCCAAGACTCTCAACGTGGGGTTGACCCGATTTGGAGTTGACCCGATTTGGTGGACACCCACGCTCAGTAAAACGAGCGTAGAAAAGGTGGCCACATGTCGAAGATGGAAGCGAAGCGGGTCAGGCGCGTCCACACGCGCGAGTTCAAGGCCGAGACGGTAGCTCTGTCCCGAAAATGGATCGGGGCAAAGATGAATGAAGTTGGGAGCTTGTCAGTGAGCAGGGCCGCGCTTTACAGACGGGATCTCGACGCGTAGAAGGGGCGAATGGGACGGACGGCGAACACAGCGACGACGGAAAAGCCGTTGCCGCTGCCGTTGCAGTTCCTGGCGGCGTGGATCGGGATGTGGTTGGGGGAGCACCACTTGAGCCAACACGGCATCGAGCCCGCGCCTGAACGGAAGCGACAGTATTCGTGGGCGACGTTCATCAAGGCGCACTTGGGCGTGATCGCCGGGATGGATTTCTTCACGGTGGAGGTCGTGACGCCTTTCGGGCTGGTTCGGTACCACGTGCTGTTCGTGGTCGACATCGGGAGCCGAATCGTCGAGGTCGTGGGTCTGGCGCGGAATCCCGGTGGAGCGTGGATGAAGCAGATGGCGCGCAACCTGCTCGACGTCGACGACGGATTCCTGCGCGGAAAGCGGTACCTGATCCTGGACTGGGATCCTCTGTACACGCAGGAGTTCCGACAGATGCTGCGGGCCGCAGGAGTGAAGCCGTTGCTGTTGCCCGCGCGGAGTCCAAACTTGAACGCCTACGCCGAACGATTTGTGCTTTCGATCAAGAGCGAATGCTTGGATCGGATCGTGCCGCTGGGAGAAAAGCATCTACGGCGGGCCATCGCCGAGTACCTCGCCCACTATCATGGTGAGCGGAACCACCAAGGTCTCGACAATGTGCTGCTCAAGGGCGCCCCGGCGCCGGCAAATGAGAACGGTCGGGTGCTCCGGCGGGAACGGCTCGATGGCATGCTCAACTTCTACCACCGCGATGCGGCCTGATCGTCGGCCGAGCAATCGCCGAGAGTTCCGCCGTTTGATAGAGCGCGGAGTTACTGCTCCGCCAGATCCGCGAGCAGATCGTCGACAACCTGCTCCTCGTGAGAGGCGCGACCGTGGCGGCGCATCGCGGACGTCAGATCCGGGGACCATGAGGCAGTGACGGGCTCTCCTTCGAGCGGCGGCCCCAGCGGCGCGCGAAGGTAATCATTTGGACCGAGTCTCCACGGGTCCGCCCCGAATCGCTTCACGAGGAGGTTTGCGATCTGAACGCCGGGCCAGTCGAAGTCGCCGTGATAACGCAAGGTGACCCCGGCCTCGACGAGCTGCCTCGCGAGGCTCGCGAACGCCGTCTTCGGGGTGCCTTCGGTACAGATCAAGGGCGCTGACCGCGGACCGAGACGATCGGCCGCGATCGCGACGATTGTCGGATTTTCGCAGACGTACACGACCGCCGACGCGGCGCTGAACGTCAGGGGAGCCCTCAGCAGCTGACGCGTGCTGACCCGATACGGCTCCCCAGCCTCGGCGTGAATGGCGAGAGCGCGCGCGGTCGGCGAATCCGAGTTGGCGCGAAGATTCAACACGAGCACCGGGGCCGAGAGCTCGTCGCACAGAACGCCCACCGCCGCCCAAACCTCGCGCCGTGTTTCGGAATCGTCGGGCGGATTCATGCCGGTCACGCGAGCGATGGCGCGCATGAGCAGCGCCGAGAGAGGCTGGCCGATGTCGAGACCATGCGTGTCGCCAGTGGTCTGAGCAGCAAACTCCGCGAGCGGCATCGCCTTCGCGGGCAAGTGCAGCAGGACAGCGCAGGCCGCCGCGAGCAGGGCCTCTCCCTCGTCGACGTCCCCGCCAGAGGCGCGCCTGAGCAGCCCCGTCGCCTCCAACTCCGAAAGCCATGCGGAGAGGCGCGGCTCGGCGCGAAGTCGCAATCCGGCGCTGTCGAACACGCGTCGCCAGGCCGCCTCCTCGGCGGAGCGAAGTGCCCGCGAATCCTCGATCGGGCCGTCGAGGGCTTCCATCGCCCCCTTCAGGTCGGCGCAGATGCCCGCCTCCCGCAAGACGGTCTCGAGCGCGCCGAGGTCGACTCGCAACGACCTTCCCCGCGACACACGCCCGAATAGCGAATCCAGCGTTGATCGCTCCTCAGCAGTCGCGTCCGTCACCGTCATCGAGCCGAGCTCCCCGCCCCTCGCGATCCGTTCGCGCACTCGACGACGAAGCCGGTCGAGCGAGGATCCCCCGAGCATCGGCCGCAGGCGTTCGAGATCGACACTCACGGGCCGAGCGCCGTTTCCTCCGCGCGCGCGCGGGCCCCGGGCGGCGTGGCGTCGACGCGGAGGCGCTCGCGGCCGTTCCAGACGAAGCGGGTCACCCCGACGGCGTCTATCCCGGGCCGCGAGGCGAGCTGGTAGATCGCCAGTCCAGGAAGCGTCGGGTAGCACCCCCACTCGCGCTCGCTCGTCATCACGAAGTCGAGATCGAAGGTCGAAAGCAGCCCCATGCACTTGCTGCGCATGTCGCTGTCGACGCCGACGAAGGCCTCGTCGAGCATGATGAGCCGGGGCGCCAAGCGATCGGCGCTCCTGTAGTGCGCCGCCGCAGCCGCGAACTGAGGGATCGTGAGCGCAATCGCCTTCTCGCCGCCCGAGCCCGTTCCGTGCGTGCGGCGCGTGAGGCGACGCCAGACGCCGTCCTGCTGCCTCTCGATGGCGAACCGGTGCCAGCGCCGATAGTCCAGCGCCTCGGCCAGATGGTCCTGCCAGGTTCCTGCGGGTCGCGCGGCCCGCACAGACTGGATCCGTTGCTGAAGAAAGGCGCCGATGATCTCGCGGTCGCGCGGGGACCATGTCCCGCCCGCGCGCATCAGGCGCTTTCGGACGTCGAGGAGGGCCGTGTCCGATCCCTCGCCCTCCGACGGGGTCCAGGCGAACTTCAGCTTCATCCCGGTGCTCGTGGGGCGGTCCTCCAGCTCTCGGTTCATGTCGACGACCCAGCGCTCGCCCGCGTGAAGGAGCTCGTGCAAGTGGAGCGACACCTCGCCCACGAGGTGGTTCTCGATCACCTCGCGCTCGCGCGCGCCGAGCAGGAGTTGGCGCTCCGAGATCTCGGACGCGAGCACCTCGCCGAACTCCGCCATGGTGAGGGCCCGTCCCTGGAACGGCACGCTCACCACGATCACCCCGTCGTCCACGGCGGCGCTGGGTTGATAGCCCTGCGACAGGAGGCTCTGCTCGGCCGCCTGAACGTGCTCGAGGAGTCCCTTACTCGAGCGGTCCCACGCGGCGTCGCCCGATTCGACCCCAGCGAGCACCTCCTCGACTGCCCGCGCGGCCTCGACGGCGCGCGAGGGCGATGAGGCGAGCTCCTCGATTGAAACGTTCGGCGCGGCCAGCGCCAGCAGCCCCGTTCCGGCGAACTTGACGAGGGACGTGACGGCCTCGTCGCGAACCAGCTCTTTGGTCGCGCGCTCGCTTGTCGCCTGCTCGACCTCCGCCTTCGCGCGCACCTTGAGCTCGAGCGCGCCGCGATCCTCCTCGTCGCGAGTCTTGACGAGCTTGCGCGCCCGTTCCGCGCGCTCCTGCGCCCCCTTCAAGCGCCCCATGATCTCCTCGACCGCCGCGCCCACGGAAGACTGCAAGACCGAGTACTCGGCCGCGAGGCGCGCGTGCGTCGACTTTGCCTCCTCGACCGCCGTGGTCGCCCGCTGGCGGTCCTCGCGCGCGGCGAGGACCGCGGCCTCGCTGGACTCCTGCGCGCGCCTTGCGGCGAGGTGGGCCATCAACGCGGGCTCCACGGCGCGCACGTCGGCGCGGTACTCGCCGATCGCGTCCGCCAGTCCCGAGAGATCCGCCAGCCAGGGGCCGAGGCCGAGGTCCGTTGCGGCGCCGTCCCGCACCGCGCGTCGCTCGGCCGCGAGCCGTCGCGCGTTGGCGAGACGGCCCTCGGCCTCGATGAGCCGTTCCCGAGCCTCCGCAAGCTCGCGCTGGGAAGCGTCGACCCTCGCGGCGGCGTTGCGCACTGGCTGATCGTCGGGGCCGGCTGCCTGTTCTTCCTCGGCGAGCTTCGATCGCGCGTGGAGCCCATCGATCAGGCCTCGACAGCCATCAAGCTCACGTTCGAGACCGCCGAGCGCCCTCGCCAGCTCCTCCAACCGCCGGCGCCGGTCGGCCTCGCGCGCGCCCTCACCAATGTGCTGGGCCGACGGCTTGCTCCAGCGCCCCGCGAGGGGGCCCACTTTGAACCGCCCGTCGACGTCGACCCAGGCCGACACATCCGAAGCTCCGAGCCCGATTCGCGAGAGCACGCCCACCACGACCTCGTCGGTGACGCCGGCGACACCCTCGTTGCCCCGATCGACCGCGGGTTTCAGCAACGACGCAAGAGTGGCGCCTTCGATCGACGGTCCCACCGCCGTCAGCAAGACGTCGTGCTGACCCGCCTCGAGGAGCCGCCCGTCGGGAGTCACCCATGCGTCGAGCACGCCTGCGGCTTCGAGCGCCGCCTCGATGCCCGCCCTGACGCGCGCGTCCATGTCGTCGACGAAGTCGCACAAGCGCCAGAGCGGCGCTCCCGGCGCTTGACCGCGCCACCCGGCGTCTCGAGTGGGAGGCGGCGCAGGCGGCTCGTGCTCGCCCGCGAGGCACCTGGCCCGCTCCACCTCCAGCTCCACGATCCGCCGCGCGAGCTCGTCCCGGCGCGCCTCCTCGGCCACTCGGGCAATCGTCAGACGGCCCCGAGCGGCCTCCCCGGCGCGCTCGACCGCGAGGGCCGCGGGGCTCCGGCCTGCCGGATCGCGGCACCAATCGGCGACGGCGCTGCTCACAGTCTCGGAATCTTCGGCGAGAAGCTCGCGCAGTCCGGCCGCCCAGACGCGATACCCCGTCACGAGCGTGTCCTCTGCCGCGGCGAGGGATTTCGTTGCACCAGCCAGGCCCTCGGTCACGGCGTCTACACGCCCGCGCCGCTCGTCGACGTTGGCCTGACTCTTCTCCGCCTCGCCCTCCGCTCTCGCCAGCTTCTCGGCGAGATCCGACAGGACCGCTCCGGCTCTTCGCCGATCCTCTGCGAGGCCGCCGAGGTCGGCGGCGACCAAACGAATCGGCTCCGCTCTGCAGAGGGCGGGAAAATCCAACGCGGCCACCGCGGCGTCGTGACGACCGCCGACGCCGAGGCGAGTCGCGCCCTGGGCCAGCTTGGCCATTCGCTTCTCGATCGCACCCGCGCTGGCTTGCGCCTCCGAGGCGGCGCGCTCCCTAGCCTGCTCGGAACGCTCGACGACCGCGTCGCGACCCGCAAGATCGCCCGTCGTGGCTTCGAAGCGAGCGCCGGCGTCCTCTGTCTGTTGCAGGACGCGCCGAAGCGTCTGCGCGTCCTGCATGGCGGGACTGTCTCGCAGGGCCTGCACCTCCGCTTCGGCGATCTCGGATCCACCACGGGCATTGCTCAAGGCCACCGAGGCGTCCGTCGCCGCCGCCTCGGCGGCGGCGCTGGCGCGCTCGGCCTCGCGCACGCGTCGCGAGCTCGCCTCGTAGCTCGAGTGCGCGCTTCGCAGAACCTGAGCGCGTCGCCGCGCGGCGATCTGGGTGTAACGACGATACTCCCGAAGAAAGCGGTCGACGGCCGCGCTCGCGGCTCGAAAGTCGTCGAGGTGCAGTCGATCGTCCTCAAGGCCCCGGAAGGCCTCGGCGACGTCGGCGACCATCTGGGCCGACGGCGGCCTCAGCGCCTCGCTGAGCGCGCTCGAGAGCCGCTCCTCGTCGAGATGCCGGGAGAGCTGCGGTTGCCGCAGCTGAATGAGAAGCTCGATCAAGGCCTCATACCGCTGCTTCCCGAGCCGAAAGAGTCGGTCGTCGACCGCATGACGGTACGCCGCCGCCGTGGTGAACACTTCGCCCTCGTCTCCGACGGCTTCCACGAGCTTCTCGCGACCGAGCGCCACGCCCGCGGGCGAGACGAGGAACAGGTCTCGCCCCACCCTGCGCGTCGTGACGAAGAACCATTTGCTGACCGACGGGCGGCCCTCGACCGCGGCGAGCCCGCACCCGATCGTCAGGAAGGCCGCACCCTCGGGGGTGCGCCGCCCCAGTTCCAGCCACGTGTACCCCTGTCGATCCGGATGACGACCCATGAGCAGGTTCCACTCGACCCGCTTGCTTGGATCGGCGTCCGGCTCCATCCGATGCGGCGCCACCTCGCCGTCGAGCAGGAATGGCAGCGCGAGCGCGAGCACACGAGACTTGCCCGTCCCGTTGTTCCCGCGCAGAAGGAGGTGCCCGTCCTCGTAGCAGAACTGCTCGTCGTCGTACCGATAGAGGTTGACGAGACCACTTCGCAGCGGTTGCCAGCGTTCGCGTAAGGGGACAGGCAGCGTCATCGGCTCACAGCAGCGAACCTTGTTTGGGCTCGCGGCGTTCGCGCGCCACGCCGACTGTCGGCGCGATCGCCCGGTAGCGTCCGATCGCCGGCAATGGGGTAACCGCGTCGGGCGTCCGTCGCACGAGCCGCAACGCTTCGAGGCGCCTCACGGCGTCGTGGGCCATGGTCACCTCCGCGCCCGCCTGCGTGGCAGCGCGACGCCAATGAACCGCATGCTGTCGCTGAAGGCGCGATACGTGCTGAACGACGGCCGTCATCGGCACCGCCTGGCCCGGACTCCGCCGTGCGTGTCCCGCCAGGAACTCGGCGAGCAGCAACGTGAGGTGACCTTCGGTCCCCTCCATCGGCATCGCCTCGTCCGTGAGCTCTCCCTCCGGATCGACGGCCGCGATCCCTTCAGCCCTCACCTCGCCGACGAGCCCCGTCGCCTCTTCTACTTGGCGCAACAGGTGGGGACGCTGGCTCGTGAGGTATTCGCGCTCGGTCGCGGAGAGCTCGGCGTAGTAGAGGACGGGGTCGTCGAGGAGGCGCCTCATGAGAGCGAACCGCGCCCGCCGATTCCTCGCGTCCTCCGACTCCGCGGGCGCCTCCTCGACCATTGCGGCCAAGCGGTCCTCGAACGTCCCTGCCGAGATCGTCGAAGGCCCACGCCGGACCGCGAGGACACACGCCAGTACCGGCCGGTTCACGTTGTAAAGGACATCCCCGCCGCCCGAGATGAAATGCTCCTCTGTGCCGTGCACGCGCACGAGGACGCGCCGCTCGAGAAGCCAACGAACGACGTGCACCAGGTCGCGTCTCATGTCGCGCGTATCGAAATCGAACGACAGGGACGCCGTCTCGAAGGCCGGCTCGCTCGCGGCGGCGCCGAGGATCTCCTTGGCGACGTTGCCTAGGGTCGTCTGCCGATCGGCCCGCTCTAGGACGGCCAGCGCGAGACACAGGAGCACGTAGCGGCGGCGCGAAAAGGCCGCTCCGCTCGTGGGATCGCGCGCGGCGCGCGTGCCGTCGGTCAGATCGCCCGGCGTCTTTCGCAACCTGGCCACCTCGACGTCGATCTGAAGCGTCCAGCCACAGTTGCGAGCCAACCACTCGCGCAGCCAGTCGGCGTGCCGCCGCACGAGCACCATCTCCGCCGGGGAGCCCGTAGCCGTGAGGAGCGGCTCCGCGAGCAGAGCGCGCAGCCCGCGCCGGCGTTCCGCGACGATCTGCTGATCGAGGGCAGTCGTCCGTCGTCCGTCGCTCATGCCGACACTGACGGCGCCCACGCGTCCGCAATCGTGATCCAAAAGTCGGGTCCCGAAAGTCGCCCGATGGCCGTTGCCACGCTCGTGCTCGCGCCATCCTCCGCGGGCTCCAACCTGACCGTCAGCGTGCCGTCGCTGGAGACGGTGTCCACGACGTCGGTCGGGCCCGCGCGCCCCGCGAGGGCCGCGCCCAGCAGATCGAGAAGGATGTCGAGCTCGTCCTCGTCGAGGATTGGAAGATCGGAGAGCCGAAGCCGCCGCCCCGTCGCGAGCCGCTCGCGCGCCCTCGCCGTCCGCGCGGCGTCCTCGGCGGCGAGCTGCGCGAGGTAAGCCTTCTCGACGGTCCGATCGACGACCTGGCTCGGCGGGCCACGCCGGCCGTAGCGACCAGACTGTCGGAGGCGAGGAGAAATCTCCAGGGCCGGGGCGTCCAGCCAGCTCGTGTCCGCCGAAACGACCTCGGCCTCGCGCGCGGCGAGCGTTCGCTCATCGACAGACAGGTGGCGGGCCGGGGCAAGCGCGAACGCCGCTCGAAACAGCCGGTTGGCGTCCGCCTCATCATCGAGCTCCGCGAACCAGCGGGCGAGCGCGCGCAAATCGGCCGCGCGATCGCTGCGAGCGACGCGGCGCTCGTTCAGCGTCGCGACGGCCTGGAGCAATGCCGGGATCGCGGCCCTCGCCCGGTGCCGCAGTACCTCCGACTGCGATGGACCAGCGTCGCCCCCGACGAACCAGGCCCGGAGCCCTTGCCATCGACGGCGCCACTGGTCCAGCACGGCGGCTCGGTGCTCGTCCCCCGGGGTGAGCGCGTCCGCGAGCTCCCGCCCCGCGACGGTGCCGAGGAGAAGGTCGACCGACGCTGGCGGAAGATTCACGAGGAGCGTCGCGATCTCGGCGGTGGTCAATACCAGCTCGCCGATGAAGCGCTCGAGATAGCTGATGAGCGTCTCTTTGTAGTGCGCGAGCGCGGCCGGCGTCATCCCATGCAGATCGATCGTGCGCTGGAGGCTTCCCATGAACGCTTGCGCGTTCGCGGTGAGCTCCTCGAACCGCGTCAGGAGCGACGAGAAGCATCGATGCACCTTCGCGTCGTCGACGGGCGAGTCGACCAGAAGGAGCGACAGCTCCTGGAGCAGCGCCCGGATGTCAGCGAGCGCCACGGTCTGCAACTCGCCAGGACGGCGAAGGGCGTCCTCGAACGTCGCGAGGGCCCGTTCGGCTGCCTCGCCCGCCGGGGTGAGCTGATAAAGGAAGCGCGGCCGATAAAACTCCTCGACGGTGGCGACGTCTGCCGTGTCCGGATGCGGCTCGAGGTTGCCCCACTGGACGAGCTGTCCGAGCGCGCCCGTGACCGTCTGCGGGCCGACCGAGTCGTCGAGGCGCGCCGCCTCGAGCGACCGTTCGACGTCAGCCGGCCGAAGGTGCAGCGAGAACTGCCGCTTCGCGGCGACGAAGGCCCCGAGCACAGCGCGATAGAGCCCCGTCCGCTCGGCGGCGAGATGCGCGAACACGGAGTAACGCCCCGGCTTGTCCCAGGGAGACCGTGCCTCCGTCGTCGAGCCCATAGTTCCCGTCCGACGCTACCACGGCGCCCCGGGAATCGACCGACCGGG
>DASXOE010000142.1:0-11846 GCA_036494575.1 Polyangia bacterium
AGCGAGCGGCGCACGCGCGAGCCGAGGCCGTCCGCGCCCACAACGAGCCCCCCGCGCCGCACCTCTCCGCCCACCCTCAGGCCGACGGCGCGCCCGCCCTCGACGGCGGCGCCCTCGACCGACGCGTCTTCGAAGACGCTCACGCCGGGCGTGACGCGCGCCGCCGCGACGAGCGTCTCGTCGAGGCGCAGGCGGCGTTGCGCGAGCATCGTCGCGGGCGCGCCGTCGACGTCCGGGAAGGCGCTCTCGGCCGAGAGCCCGAACCCGTGGTAGCGGACGCCCGCGACGCGCCGCCCGCCGACCGTCTCGCGCAGGCCGAGCCGCTCGAGCACGGCCACGCCCGAGGGCATGAGGCCCTCGCCGCACGGCTTCTCGCGCGGGAAGCGGTGCGCGTCGTAGACCTCGACCGAGAGTCCGGCGCGGCCCAGCATGATCGCGAGGGTCGCGCCCGCGGGGCCCGCGCCCGCGATCAGGACGTCGGCCACGTTGCGGCTCCCGCGCGCGCGCGCCCGAGGCGTGGAACGAAGCGCGGTTTTCCGCCCATGGCGTCCCGGTAGGCGGTGTCGGCGGCGAGCACGGCTTCCTCGGCCGCGACGCGGCGCCGCAGCACGACTGCGTGCAGGGCGCCGCCCACGAGCGCCGTCACCCAGGCGCCATGGACGAGCGGCAGCGCGAGCAGCTCGACGAACACGGCGACGTAGTTCGGGTGGCGAACGAACCGGTAGGGACCCGCCGTGACGACGCCGAGCGCGAGCGAGCCCACGACGCGCACGTTCCAATGCGGGCCCAGCGTCGCGATCACCCACCAGCGCAGAGCGTTGGCGAGCGCAAAGGCGACGAGGGCCGGAACGCCGACGGCGGGCGTGAACGGTCGATGGAGCCAGACGACCTCGAGCGCGCTCGCGACGAGGACGCCCGCGTGCAGCGCCACCATCGCGGGGAAGCCCGGGTCGGCCGCGGGCCGCGCCCCCTTCGCCTCGAGGGCGCGCTGGTGGCGGCGAGACACGCGCATCTCGAGCAAGCGGCCGAGGCCCACGGTCGCCAGCAGCCCGAGGAACGCGACAGTCGACGCCGGCATCGTCAGGCGGCCTCGAGGAGCAGCAGATCGACGGCGAGCCCCGGTCCGAAGGCCGCGAGCACGCCGCGGGCGCCCGTCGCAGGCGGCCGCTCGACTAGGTGGCGGTCGAGCACGAACAAGACGGAGGCGCTCGATTGATTGCCGAAGTCGCGCAGGACGTCCCACGACGGCTGCGTGTCTTCGCGCGTGAGGCGCAGCTCCTCCTCGACGACGCCCAGGATCCTCCTGCCGCCCGGGTGCAGCACGAAGAAGGACAGATCATCGCGGGCGAGGCCGCGGCGGCCCGCGAGCGCGCGCGCGAGCGCCGCGATCTCCGTCTTGAGCAGCGCCGGCACGTCCTTCGACAGGATCGAGTGGAACCCGTCGTCGCGCAGCTCGAAGCCGAGCGCGCCCGTCGTGCCGGGAAAGATGTGGCAGAGCGTCTCGAGGACGCGCAGCCGGGGCGCCTTGCTGGTGCGCGTCTCCGCGCCGGCGCCCGCGAGCACGGCCGCGGCGGCGCCGTCGCCGAAGAGCGCCGTCGACACCAGATTCGCGGGCGATAGGTCGTGGCGCTGCAGGCTCAGGCTCGGCAGCTCGACGGCGACGACGAGGACGCGTGCCGCCGGGAATCCCCGCAGGAAGTCGTGCGCGCGCCCCAGCGCGGCGGCGCCGCCCGCGCAGCCGAGCTCAGTGAGCGGCAGGCGGCGCACGTCGCGGCGGAATCCGAGCTCGGGGACGAGGTAAGCGTCGAGCGACGGAATCAGGATGCCCGTGCATGACACCGTGACGAGCAGATCGATCTCGTCGGCGCGAACGCCGGCCCGCGCGAGGGCGTCCGCCGCGACCTCGCGCCCGAGCGCGATGGCGTGCGTGCGGTAGAGCGACGAGCTCTCGCCGAGCGCGCGCGGCCGTCCGAAGTCACCGATGGGGTAGACGCTGCGGCGGCGCTCGACGGCCGTGTGATCGAACAGCGACAGCGCCGCCTCGAGGCGCCGCGCCGGCAGCGGCAGGAGGACCCGCAGGCGATCCTTGACCTCTTCCTGGGTCGCGGAGTGCTGCGGCACGGCCGTCGCTGTGGCGACGATGAAAGGGTCGGTGTCCATGCCGCTGAACCTGGGCCTGGGTCGACCATTACACAAGCCGGCCGCGGAGACTAACGGCGGCGCGGGTTGGGGGTTATCTCCGTGGCGGCGATCCGATACAGTTCGTTTGCCATGTCCCAGCAAGAAGAGCTCGTCGGCCTCGGGAAGCGATTGCTTCTCAACAATTATCGCCAGGCATCGATCGTCATGACGCGGGGCGAGGGATGCGTGCTCTGGGATGTCTCCGGCCGCCGTTTTCTAGATATGACTGCCGGCGTGGCCGTGTGCGTGCTCGGTCACGGTGACGTCGGCCTGGCCGACGCCATCGGGACGCAAGCGCGCCGCCTCGTTCACGCCTCCAACCTCTATTATCTCGAGAACCAGCTCCTTCTCGCCGAGGCGCTCTCGCGCCGCGCGTTCAAGGGCCGCGCCTTCTTTTGCAACTCGGGCACCGAAGCCAACGAGGCCGCGCTCAAGCTCGCGCGCCGCTATCAGGTCATCACCCGCGACCAGCCGGGGCGCGTCGAGCTCGTCGCGTTCGAGAACAGCTTTCACGGCCGCACGATGGGCGCGCTCGCCGTCACGGGTCAGCCGAAGTACCGGGCGGGCTTCGGGCCGCTCGTCGAGCCCGTGCGCTTCCTGCCCTTCGGCGACGCGTCGGCGCTGCGCGGCGCGATCACTGACAAGACGTGCGCTGTCATCGTCGAGCCCATCCAGGCAGAGGGTGGCATCGTGCTGCCGCCGCCGGGCTATCTCCAAGAATTGCGGCGCCTCTGCAGCGAGACCGGCACCGTGCTCATCTTCGACGAGGTCCAGACCGGCGTGGGCCGCACGGGGACGTTCTACGCCTTCGAGAACGAGGGCGTCGTGCCGGACGTCGTGACGCTCGCCAAGGGCCTGGGCGGCGGCGTGCCCATCGGCGCCATGCTCGCGAACGAGGAGGTCGGGCGGGGGTTCGAGCCGGGCACGCACGCCTCGACGTTCGGCGGCAACCCGCTCGCGACGGCGGCGGCGCTCTACGTGCAACACACGCTCGACGCGGGCGGCCTGCTCGAGCGCTGCCGCGACGTGGGCGCGCACCTGGGCTCGGCGCTGCTGCGCCTCGCCGAGCGCCGCAAGCCGCGCACGCGCGGCGCGCGCGGGCGGGGTCTGCTCCAAGGCCTCGTGCTCGACGGCGAGGCGGCTCCCATCGTGGCGCGCGCGGCCGAGCGCGGGCTGCTCGTCTCCGCCGCGGGCGGCAACGTCCTGCGCTTCGCGCCGCCGCTCATCGCCACCAAGGCCCAGATCGACGAGGCCGTGCAGCTCCTCGACGCGGCGCTCGCAGACTGACGAGGGGCTCATGGACACGCGCAAGGACTTCCTCAGCTTCTGGGACCTGCCCGACGGCGGCATCGAGGCGCTCATCGTGCGCGCCGAGGAGTTCCGCCTCCTGCGGCAGCTGCGCGAGCCCCACGCGACGCGGCCGGGCCGCATCCTCGGCATGGTCTTCGAGAAGGCCTCGACGCGCACGCGCGCGAGCTTCGAGATCGCCATGTTCGAGCTCGGGGGTCACGCGCTCTACCTCGGCACGCAGGGGTCGCAGCTCGGCCGCGGCGAGCCCATCCGCGACACGGCCCGCGTGCTCTCGGGCTACTGTCACGGGATCATGGTGCGCACGTTCGGCCAGGACCGGGCCGCGGAGATGGCGCAGTACGCGCGCGTGCCCGTCATCAACGGCCTCACCGACCTCCTGCACCCTTGTCAGGTCCTCGCGGATCTGCAGACGGTCGCGCAGCACTTCCGCGACCGAGGCGACGTGGGCCAGACGCTGCGGTCCGTGAAGTATGCCTGGATCGGCGACGGCAACAACATGGCGAACTCGTGGATCGAGGCCGCCGGCATCCTGGGCCTCGACCTCGCGCTCGCGTGCCCGCCCGGGTTCGAGCCCGATTCGGGCATCTACGACCGCGCGCGCGCCACGGAGCGGGGCCGCATCACGATCCTGCGCGACCCGGCCGCCGCCATCGCCGGCCGGCACGTGGTCTCGACGGACGTGTTCGCGTCGATGGGCCAGGAGAGCGAGGCCGACTCGCGCCGCCGGGCCTTCGAGGGCTACTGCATCGACGGCGCGCTCATGGCGCGCGCGGCCCCCGATGCCGTCGTGCTCCACTGCCTGCCCGCCCACCGCGACGAGGAGATCACCGACGACGTCATCGAGGGTCCGCAGAGCGTGGTCTGGCAACAGGCGGAGAACCGCCTGCACGCCCAGAAGGCGCTGCTCGAGACGCTCATTCCCTGAGGCCACTGTCAGGGCGCGCACGGTCTCAAGGACGGGTGTCAGCCTGCCGACACCAGGAAACGCCATCGGGATCGAGACGGAGCGAGATGAGGCGATCGAGATGAAAGACGCGCGCGAGGACGGCGCCCTGTCGGACGATGACCTGATCGAGGACATCGACCTGACGCCCGGCTCGGACCGCGCGGCGACGACGCGCGCGGCGGTGCCAGACGACGCGCACGCGCGGCCGACGCGCGACCACTCGGGGCGTGTCGACACGCTGCGCACCGCCGAGATCAACGTCGAGCGCGACCGGCGCGACACGCTGATCTCGCCCATCTCGGCGCTGATCGCCGAGTCGATGACCGACATCTCCGAGCTCGCCGCGGGCCGCGATCCGGCGGCCCCTCGCCCCGAAGGCAACGAGCTGACCCGCCGCGTGGGCGACTCGGACCGGCAGCCCACGCCGAGAGAGCGCAGCCGGGGCTACGCGGTCGAGGTGTCGGGCGATCCCAACGCGCGCGCCCGCTCGCGCGCGGCGCACCTCATCGATCAAGCGCGCGCGCTGCTGGAATCGGGCGCGCTCGCGGGCGCGGTCGTCGCGGCCGAGCAGGCGCTCGACGAGGCCGAGCGCGCGGCGGCGCCCGGCATCGCCGAGGTCATCGAGCCGGCGCGCGCGCTCTTCGCCCAGGTCTTCTCGACGTACGTCGGTTCGCTCGACGAGGTTCCCGTCATGGCCAAGCGCATGCAGGACATCTCGCCCCTGGCCCTCGACGACCGGCGGCGCGCGGTTCTGGCCCAGGTCGACGGCGCGCGCTCGCTCGCCGAGATCCTCGACGCCGCGCGGCTTCACGCGATCGACGGCCTGCGCATCGCCGCTTCCTTGCTGCGCGCCGGCATCATTCGTGTGGTGTGAGGGAGGGCCCTTTCGCGGGCGCCGTCGCGCCTGCTTTTTGGGCGCGAATGTGATAGCTCCTCGCTCATGAAGATCGTCCTCGCGTATTCGGGCGGCCTCGACACGTCGGTGGCCATCGTCTGGCTCAAGGAGAAGTACAACGCCGAGATCGTCGGCTTCTGTTCGGACGTTGGGCAGAACGAGGATCTCGAGGGCGCGCGCAAGAAGGCCCTGCGCACGGGCGCCGTCTCCTGTCACGTCGTCGATCAACGCGACGAGTTCGTGCAGGACTACGTGTTCCCGGCCGTGCGGGCCGCCGCGATCTACGAGGGCGAGTACTACCTCGGCACGGCGCTCGCGCGCCCGTGCATCGCCAAGGGCATGATGGAGGTCGCGGCGCGCGAGGGCGCGACCGCCATCTGTCACGGCTCGACGGGCAAGGGCAACGACCAGGTGCGCTTCGAGCTCGGGGCCTACTGGTTCAACCCGGGCATCAAGATCATCGCGCCCTGGCGCGAGTGGGAATTCAAGTCGCGCAGCGAGCTCATCAAGTTCGCGGCCGACAAGAAGATCCCCGTCGAGGCCACGGCCGCCAAGCCGTATTCTATCGATCGCAACCTGCTGCACACCAGCTACGAAGGCGGAATCCTCGAGGACCCGGACGCCGAGCCGCCCGCCGAGATGTTCCAGCGCACCGTCGACCCGCGCAAGGCCCCCGACGAGCCGCGCGACGTCGCCATCGGCTTCGAGAAGGGTACGCCCGTGGCCGTCGACGGCCGGCCCCTGGGCCCGGCGGCGCTGCTCGGCGAGCTCAACACGCTCGCGGGCGAGCACGGCGTGGGCCGGGCCGACGTCGTCGAGGATCGGTTCGTGGGCATGAAGAGCCGTGGCGTCTACGAGACGCCGGGCGGCACGCTGCTGCACAAGGCCCACCGGGCCGTGGCTTCGCTCACCATGGATCGCGAGGCCATGCGCCTGCGTGACTCGCTCGCCACCGAATACGCAACGCTGGCCTATCGGGGCTTCTGGTTCTCCCCCGAGCGCGAGGCGCTGCAGAAGCTCGTCGACTCCGTCAACGAGCCGGTCACGGGGACGGCGAGGCTGCGCCTCTTCAAGGGCAGCGCCGCCGTCATCGGCCGGAGCGCGCCACGCTCGCTCTACCGCACCGACATCGTGACGTTCGAGGACGACCGGGGCGCCTACGACCAGCGCGACGCGGGGGGCTTCATCCGCCTCAACGCGCTTCGCCTGCGGACGTCCGCGACCGCCATGCGCGGACGGTAGAAACTCCGTCGGTAAGGGGGGCCACGAAAGGGCCGGGCGGCCCTCAAGAGAACGCGCTGCGCCGCCGATGACCCGGGGGATGTCCGAAGGCACCGAGGTCGGCCCCCCCATCGCCAAGGGCGCACGAGACGCCGTCCCCGAAGAGCCGAAGGCCAAGGTCCTCGTCGTCGACGACGAGCCCGTGACGGCGCGCAGCTACGCGCGGGCGCTCACGGCGGCGGGTTACCGGGTCACGATCGCGCACGACGGCCGCGAGGCCGCGGCGCTCGCCAAGGATCAGGGCTTCGACGTCATCGTGAGCGACATCGCCATGCCCGACATGGACGGCCTCGCCCTCCTGCGCGCGATTCGCCAGTCCGATCTGGACGTGCCCATGGTCTTCATGACCGGCAGCCCCGCCATCGAGAGCGCCGTCCAGGCCATCGAGTACGGCGCCTTCCGGTACCTGCTCAAGCCGGTGGCCCCGGCGGCGCTGCTCGACGTCGTCGAGCGCGCGGCGCGCGTGCACCGGCTCGCCAAGGTGCGCCGCGAGGCCGTGCTCGTGCGCGAGCTCGACGGCAAGCCCATCGGCGACCGCGCGGGGCTCGAGGCCCGCTTCGCGTCGGCCCTCGAGAAGCTCTGGGTCGCGTCCCAGCCCATCGTCAGCTGGAGCGGCCGCCAGACCTTCGCGTACGAGACCTTGCTGCGCACCGACGAGCCGACGCTGCGCAGCCCGCTCGACTTCTTCGACGCCGCCGAGCGCCTCGGCCGCGCGCCCGAGCTCGGCCGCATCATCCGCGGCCACGTCGCGAAGATCATCAAGAACACGGACGCGCCGGTCTTCGTCAACCTGCACCCCTCCGACCTCGAGGACGCCGAGCTCTACGCCGACGACGGCGCGCTCACGCCTTATGCCAAGCAGGTGGTCCTCGAGATCACCGAGCGCGCGGCGCTCGACCGCATCCACGAGCTGCAGCAGCGCGTGACGCGCCTGCGCGGCCTCGGCTACCGCATCGCCATCGACGACCTAGGCGCCGGCTACGCCGGCCTCACGAGCTTCGCGCAGCTCGAGCCCGAGGTCGTCAAGGTCGACATGTCGCTCGTGCGCGGCATCGACGCCTCAGCCGTCAAGCAGAAGCTCGTACGCTCGATCATCGCTCTTTGCACCGAGCTCGGCATCCACCTCATCGCCGAGGGCATCGAGACCCCGGCCGAGCGCGACACGCTCGTGCGTCTCGGGGGCGATCTCTGCCAGGGCTACCTCTTCGCGCGCCCCGACCGCGGCTTCCCCATTCCGAAGTTCTAGACCGCCCTCGCCGGCGGCTGCCTTTTCAGCGCAGTGACGCCACGAGGCGCTCGACCTGCTCCTTGGTCGCCTCGAGCTCGCCGTCGTTGTCGATGAGGTGCGTGGCGACGCGGACCTTCGCGAGCAGCGGGAGCTGGGCGTCGATGCGCGCCTGGGCCTCGGCCTCCGTGAGGTCGCCGCGCGCCAGGATCCGCTCGAGCTGGGTCTCTGGCGCCGCCGTGACGACGACGAGCCCGTCGAAGTCCTTGTAGCGGCCGCTCTCGACGAGCAGCGACGCCTCGTAGACGGCGAGGGCATGGCCCTTGGCGGCGAGGTCGGCGAGGCGCTCGTCGGCGAGGGCCTGGATGCGCGGGTGCGTGATGGCCTCGAGCCGCACGCGCTGGGCCGCGTCGGCGAAGATGATGTCGGCGAGGCGCTTGCGGTCGACGCGTCCGTCCGGGCCGATGGCCTGCGGCCAGGCCGCCGCGACCTCCGCCAGGGCGGGGCGCCCGGGCTCGACGACCTCGCGCGCGAGCTGGTCGGCATCGAGGACGGGCACGCCCAGCTCTGCGATGAGGCGCCCCGCCGTCGACTTCCCGGACCCGATCCCGCCGGTCAGGCCGAGCACCTTGAGCCCGCGCGTCACCAAGCGATGCTAACCTACACGGCCGTGCCCCGCGACAATCCTCCCCCGCCGCCCGACGTACGAGACGCTGTGTTCGTCGCCGAGGCGCGCGACGCCCGGAGCTTGCCGGCGTCGGGTCCGGTCGAGATCGCCATCGCGGGCCGCTCGAACGTGGGCAAATCGACGCTGCTCAACCGCCTGGCCGGCCGCAAGGCCCTCGCGCGCACCTCGCGCACGCCGGGGCGTACCCGCGGCATCGTACTGTTCCAGCTGACCTTGGCCAAAGGCGCGCCCGTCGAGGTGCTGCGCCTCTGCGACCTGCCGGGGTATGGCTACGCCAAGGTCTCGCGGACGGAGCGCGACTCCTGGCAGCCGCTCATCGAGGGCTACACGCGCGGGCGCCCCACGCTGGCGCTGTTCGTCGTGCTGGTCGACGCGCGCCGCGGCATCGAGGACGAGGAGCGCCAGCTCTACGAGTGGCTCGGCTCCGAGAACGTGCCGGCGCAGATCGTGTTCACGAAGGTCGACAAGCTCTCGGCGAGCGAGCGCGGCCTGCTGCGCGAGCGCGCGCGCCAGACCTTCAGGGGCACGGGCGGCGCCGGGCGCGCCGCGCCGCTTCTCGTGTCGGCCGAGACGGGGGAGGGCGTGCCCGGGCTGTGGGCCGCCATTTTCTCGGCGGCCCGCGCCGTGACCGCCCCTTCGTCGCTTGCGGAGGCGCCGCCGTCCGCTTAACGTCTGTCGTCTAGCGAATTTTGCCTATTTTGCCCGGTTCTTAGTCCCTCCGGCGTCCATGGCGCTCAGCAAGGCCCCCCAGCCGTTCACGATCGAGCCGATGAAGGCGTCCGACCTCGACGCCGTCATGGAGATCGAGCGCCTTTCGTTCAAGTCGCCCTGGTCGCGGCAGGTGTTCCTCGAGGAGATCGCCCGCGACTTCGCCCACGTCGACGTCATCCGCGACGCCGCGACGGGCGAGCTCGTCGCCTTCGGCAACTACTGGCTCGTCGCCGACGAGGTGCACGTCCTCAACATCGCGACGCACCCCCAGGCGCGCCGCGCGGGTCACGCCTCGCGCATGCTCGCCCACGTCGTCGACTTCGCCCGGCGCGAGATCTGCCGATATGTCACCCTCGAGGTTCGTCGATCGAATGCCGTCGCGTTGCGCCTTTATCGCCGGTTCGCCTTCCGCGCCGTGGGCGTCCGGCCGAACTACTACGCCGAGGATCAGGAGGACGCCATCGTCATGCTCCTGGATCTCGGGTAGCGCGGGGTCGGGCCAGACCTTGAGGGGAGTGGGCGCGCTCGTGGTGGCCGTGGGGTTGCTCAGGCCGGCGTCGGCGCGCGCCGCGCATGCCCAGTCCGAGCTGGCTCCGATCCACAGGGTCGAAACCGCCGAGCCCGCGGTCGCCGTCACCTTCGATGCCTGCGCGACGCGCACGCAGGGGTACGGCTTCGATCGCAAGGTCTACGAGATCCTGAAGGCAGGTCACGTGCCGGCGACGCTCTTCGTCTCGGGTCACTGGGTGGAGCTTCACCCCGCCGAGATGGCAGAGCTCGCGCGCGATCCGCTCATCACGTTCGGCGATCACTCGTACGATCACCCGCACATGTCTCGGCTGCCCGCGGCGCGCGTCGGCGAGGAGATCGGTCGAACCGAGGCGGCGCTCGCGCGCTACGGGAAGAAGAGCGTGGCCTTCCGGCCTCCTTTCGGCGACTGGAACCGGCGTCTCATCGAGGTCGTTCACGAGCGCGGTCTGCCCACGGTGACCTGGGACGTCGTCTCTGGCGATCCGAGCGCGCGCACGACCAAGGCCGGGATGGTCCGAAACGTCGTCGATCATGCGCGCGCGGGCTCGATCGTGATCTTCCACATCAACGGCCGCGGCTGGCGGACCGCCGAGGCGCTGCCCGAGATCTTGAGTGTGCTGCGGGCCCGAGGCCTGCGCTTCGTGTCTCTCGCCGACTTGCTCGCGCTCGCGCCCGTCCCAGCGCCGGCCCTCGCTTCGCGCGCGCCGGCGTCGTCGCCGATGCCGGTATCGCCAACGCCCCTTCCGGTGCCCAACGCCTCGCCGGCCCGTTCACAGGAGATCAGATGACCATCATTCGTGCGACGCCGGCGCTCGCGCGCGCGCAGTCGACCTGGATCGTCGGCATCGAGCCCTGGCGCGGCCTCGGCTACTCGGCGGCGCCCCTCGGACGGTACCTCGGGCGCATGGCCCGCGAGCGCGAGGTGTGGATCGCGCGCCCCGCGAAGGAGACGCGGCGAGGCGCTCCGCCGCTCGGCCTCGTCGTCGTGCAGGACGGCTTTCTCCTCGGGGGCTTCGTGTCGCTGCTCGCGGTGAGGCCAGACGCCGCCGGCCAGGGCGTGGGTCGCGCGCTCATGGAGCACGTGGCCGCGCGCGTGTTCACGAAACGCCCCTGGCTTTTCGTCTCGTGCGACGCCGCGAATGGCCGCGCCCTCGCTTTTTACCGCAAGCTCGGCTTTCAGCGGGTCGGCCGCCTCCCCGACCTCGTCAAGCCGAAGCGCGTGGAGGTCCTGCTCCGCAAGGGGCGTTGAGCCGGCTGCAGAAGCGCGATCCGGTGCTAGGCTCGCCTGTCGACATGGAGCTTTTCTATGGTCGTACCCAGGGCAACTCGGCGCGCGCGGCGTTCGCGCTGTTCGAGGCTGGGTCGTCCTGGCAACCGCGGCTCGTCGACTGGCGCCAGGGCGGCAACCGCAGCACCGACTACCTCGTGCTCAATCCCATGGGAAAGATCCCGGTGCTCACGGACGGCGACCTCGTCCTTTGGGAGTCGAACGCCATCAACTGGTACGTCGCCGAGAAATATCCCGCGGCGCGGCTCCTCCCGCACTCGCTCGGCGGGCGCGCGGCGGTTCAGCGCTGGCAGTTCTTCCAGGCCGGCCACGTGACGCCGGCCTGCTTCCCCATCATCAGGGCGACGAACCCGCACGTGCCCGAGCCCATGCGCGTCAAGCACGACTCGCCGGCGGTCACCGCCGCGCGCCGGGACCTGGCCCGCTATCTGGCCGTCCTCGACTCGGCGCTCGAGGGCCGGGAGTGGCTCGAGGAGGCGTTCTCGCTGGCCGATCTCGCCTACGCGCCACACCTGTCGATGATCGCGGAGGGCGGCTTCGACTTCGCACCCTACCCGGCGCTGCGAACCTGGCTCGAGCGCCTGCTGGAGCGCCCGGCTTGGCGGAAGACCGCCGAGCTCATTTGGGGATGACCGGCTCCTCGCTCGGAGGGATTGGCTCGGAGCCACTCGCACTGGGCTCCTGGCTCGGGGCCATCTGACTCGGGGCCATCTGAGTCGGATCATGGCCCTTTTCGCCCTCGCGCGCCTCGCGACGCTTGCGGCGGTGCACGGCGTCCGCCTCCTCGAC
>DASXOE010000143.1:0-5880 GCA_036494575.1 Polyangia bacterium
CAATTGCTCGCGCATGGCGCGTCGCGATCGTCTCCCACGTAAGGGCCACGCATCATTTGTGGTAGACAACACAATTCCTCACCGGATATACGAATCGCATCCCAACGAGAGGACCTAACTTTATGCTTCGCTCATCAAAAAATTTACTGCTCGCCTGCTTCGCTTCCCTTTGCCTGGCCTGTTCGTCATCGCCCGTGCCGTCGAATGACGGCGCCGGGGGGGACTCGGGTGGTGCAACCACCGACGGAGCGCGACCCGATGGTGATGGCGCGGTCGCCGAGGGCGGCCAGACGGACGCTGAAGTTGACGGCGCCGCGGACGATCACGTCCTCGCCGAGGACGGTCATGTCGAGGATATGCGGGGCGAGGACGCCCCCGTCGATGGCGAGAAGTCGGACGCCGCGAAGCCCGACGCCGCGAAGCCGGACGCCGCCGTCGAGGTCGCTGCCGAGCACCCGCCGGCGAAGCTCCCCAACGGAGGACAATGTGCGGGCAACGGCGGGTGTCAGTCCGGCTTTTGCGTGACCGGTGTCTGCTGTGCGTCGGCATGCAACAACGGCTGCAGCGCCTGCGTCATGGCGAAGACCGGGAAGGCGGACGGGATGTGCGCGCCGGACAAGGGGCTCGACAAGATGCAATGCGGGACCTCCTGTTCGACGCTGGCCATGGGCGTCGCCGGGGTCGTCCAGAAGGTCTGTGACAACGGGAACTGCGTGCCATCTCCGCTGCTGAAGATCGTCGAGATCTGCCAGGTGGATGACAAGTGCACGACGAGCTTCTGCGATCAGCCGGATCCGAACACGGCCCGCTGCGTGAACGCCGTTTGTCCGCAGCAAGGCACGTGCTGTTGCGGCGATCAGGGCGGCGCGCGGATGTGCGCGCAGAAGACCGCCTGCACCGGCGAACGCTCCTGCATGTGAGCGCGAGCTCGACAGGAGTCGTAAGAGGCTTCTGGTCGGCGGAGGATCTGCTGTAGGCTGCGCCGATCCGTGAAGCGCGCCACGAAGAACCCGATTCTCCGCCTCGCGGGCGTGGCTGGGGTACTGGCGCTCCTTGCGCCCTCGCAGGCGCGCGCGCGAGGCGAGCGCGACCTTCCCACCGAAGACAAGCCCGCCGCGGACGCCGGCGTCGGTTGGCCGGCCTTGTCCACGGAACGGTACAGCCTCCACTACCAGTTCACGGGCGCGACGCAATACCATCCCTCGTTCTCGTCCTCGATCCTGCCCGGGAACAACAGCCTGAGCTCCGAAGCCGAGAGCGCCACGGCGTTCGTCACGACGCTGTACGCCGATCTCCGCGCCTGGCGTGGCGGCGAGCTGCTGTTCGACCCGGAGATGAGCGGCGGCAAAGGCTTGAGCAAAACGCTCGGCGTCGCGGCCTTCCCCGACGGCATCGTCTATCGCGTGGGAGATCCGGCGCCCGCCGTTTATGTCGCTCGGCTGGCGTTCAGTCAGACGTTCGATCTCGGGGGCGGCAAGGTCGTCAACGAAGGGGGACCAAACGAGCTGACCGGCCTGCGCGATCGCGACGTGTTGGCGATCACCGTGGGCCGATTCTCCGTCGTCGACGTCGTGGACGGTAACCGCTACGCGAACGACGCCACGACTGAGTTCTTCAACTGGGCGCTGTTCGCGTCGGGCGCGTTCGACTACCCGGCCGATACGCGCGGCTACACCTGGGGCATCATGGGCGATCTCGCGAAGGGCTGGTGGTCGGCTCGCGGCGGAATCGCGCTCGAGCCGTACTCCGCCAACCAGTCGACCATGGACTGGCGCGTGCAGAAGTCACACAGCCTCATGGCGGAGTACGAAGCGCGCTACGCCCTGCGGGCGCGGCCGGGGGCATGCAGCCTGCTGCTCTTCTGGAACACGGCCCGCATGGGCAGCTACGAGCAGGTGTTCACCGACCCGCTGGCCATGAACGACATCACGAAGACGCGCGCCGACGGCCGGCACAAATATGGATTCGCGCTGTCCGTCGAGCAGCAGCTCACGGCCTCGATGGGCGCCTTCATGCGGCTCTCCTGGAACGACGGACACACCGAGTCGTGGGCCTTCACCGAGATCGACCGATCGGTGGCTCTCGGCGTGACGCAGAACGGAAGGCCGTGGCGGCGGCCGCTCGACGTCGTCGGCGTCGCCGTCGTCGCGAGCGGACTTTCATCCGTGCACGAGCGGTACCTCGCCGGAGGAGGGTATGGCTTCATCATCGGCGACGGCTCCCTCAACTACGGCGCCGAGATCGTCGGCGACATCTACTACAAGGTGCAGCTCAGCGACGCTTTCTCGGTGTCGGCCATCTATCAGCCGATCGTCAACCCGGCCTACAACCGCGATCGGGGCCCGGTCCAGGTCTTGTCCGCGCGTTTTCACGTCGCGCTCTGACTGGCAATATTGGTTGACCTACTGCCGCCGGAGGCGGTATCGCATAGCGAAATGACGTATTTCCAAGCGCTCGGGTTCGCCGCCACGTTCACGCTTCTCGGGCTCAGCGCCCTTCCGGGGTGCAGCACGAGCACACCAGGCGGGACAGCGGCAGGCGCCGCGGGGAAGACCGGCAACGACGCGTCCGCAGGCGCCGGCTCGGGCGGAAGCGTGGGCCAGGCGGGCTCGGTCGGCGCAGCAGGCGATACCGCGGCCGCTGGAACCACGGGCCAGGCGGGCGCGGCCGGCCACGACGCCGGGGCGGATGTGGCGACGAGCGACGGTGGGCCGAGCACGACGCCCGACACCGGCATCGACGCCCCGACGAGCGACGCCAAGGACGCGGCCGCCGAGGCCGCGCCCATGTTGACGGTGGCCATGATCAAAGCCACCTGCCCCATGTACGCGGCCGGAACCAAGGCGCTCGCGCCGGCGGATTTCTGCACCCTGATCACGGAGGTGTGCGCCAACCGCATCAATTACGAGCCGCTGACGGGATGCTTCGCCGGCGAGTCCGGTCCGAAGTTGTGGGCCAGTACCTACAACAACGACTGGACGATGAGCCAGAGGGACTGTCGCTCTCAGCACCTGTGCGCCGCGGCCGCCGGGGCCGCATCGAGCGAGTGTCCGGCCGCGCAAGGTATGGCCGGCAACACGTGCCAGTAACCGGCGCGTAGGCCGGCTGCGCCGCGCGACCGCTCCTTAATCGATCCTTAATCGGGCAACGGCGTCGCGAAGAGCGCCTCGTGCTCGCGCGCGAGCTGCGCGTGTTGAGTCGACGCGCCCATGCCGAGGTAGAGGCGCGCGAGCTCGTGCCACGCCATCTCGTCGCCGGGGTCGAGGAGAATGACGCGGCGAAAGTGCTTCTCGGCGTCGAAGTTGCGCCGGCCGTGCGCGGCCAGGCGCCCGAAGGCGAGGTGCGCGCGCACGGCCGCGGGATCCTTCGCGAGCGCCGCCGCGCAGCGCGGCTCCGCGTCGGCGAAGCGCTTGCTCGCGACGGCGAGCTCGCAGGCGACCACGTCGCGGCCGGCGCTCTCGGGGAACGCCTCGCCGAGCTCAGCGAGGTGCCGCTCGGCCGACGGGAAATTCCGTGACGCGACGGCGTTGCTGGCGAGCCAGAACGCCGCGACGTACCGAGGCTCGTCTTCGGGCGAGATGCCGAGCTTCGTGGCGCCACGCGGCAGCGCGGTTCGACAGCGCGTCGACTCGAGCTCCATGACGAGGCGCGGCGGCCGCGCGTTCGCCGTCAGGCGCGCGAGAGCCGCGTCCGCCGTCGACGGGGCGCCCACCGCGCCCGCGGCCTCGGCGATCCTCACGAGCGTCGCGGCGTCCGAGGGCTCGACGCCGCCCTGCCTGGCCGCCTCGAGGACGAGCGGCACGGCGCCCATGAGATCGCCGACCTGGACACGGGCGATGGCGCGCTCGATCGTCGCGCGCGCCATCCCCGTGCCCGCGGTCGAGGTCGCGCTCGCCGATGCCGACGTGGCGCCCGTGCCGGTGGCCGCGGCCGGCGGCGCGACGCCGCGGGCGTTGCGCTCGCGGAGCTTCTGCATGAGCCCAGCCCGGTCCTTGACCGATCCCTCCTCCCGCGGCGCCGTCTCGACGAGACTCAGCAGCTTCGCGCTCTCGGGGTACGGGCGCGATCTGTCTGCGAGCCGCGCATCGAGGACGAGGCCGACGAGGCGCTTTTCGAAGTCGGAGAACGCCGCCTGTTTCGGGTCGTAGGCCGGGTTCATTATCATCGTCCGCTCCTCGAGGTGGAGCGCGCCCATCGTGTGAGCCCACTCGTGGAGGAAGATGACGACCTCTTTGTGCGCCTTGCGATCGCCATAGAGCTTTTCGCGCTCGGCCCCCGGGAGCATCGCGAATGCGCGCTCGAGCGCGCGCCCCTCTTCCTCGTCGTCCGTGGCGCGCATGACGAACGATCGCGCCGCGAGCCGCGCGAACCCGATCTGGTGGATCGACGTCGCCAAGCCGTGAAACGGCGTCACGAGGCCCACGACCCAGTCGACGTCCCGGGCGCCGTCGAGCGCCTCGAGCTCGACGAGTAGCGGCCCGAGGTCGACGCCGACGTGAGTCTCGTTCCACTCGCGCAGACTTTCGATCTCGAAGCGGACGTTGAACACCGGTTCGACGACGTGGTTGATGCGCTCGATCTGGGCGCGCATCTTCTCCCTCCAGCGGAGCACGCCGCCGCGGTAGTCCCGATCGGCGTAGACGCGCACCCGCACGGCGCGCGGCGGCGTGTCGAACCTGCCGAGGGGTTCGAGGTCGAGCTCACCGGGCGCGAGCGTCTTGGCGGCGTCGCGCTCACGCGTGACGGGGAGCTTCCAGCTGTCGAAGTCGAACAGGCCGGGCTTCTTCTTGTCGTCCGCACGGCTCGCCGCGGACCCTAGGCCCGCCACGACGGACGCGATGAGCGCGAGCGCCCACACGTCCATCCTCGCTCGCCGCCCCCGTCGTGTCTTCATCCCGCCGACGCCATCTTCGCGCCGCGAGACGGCGGCGCCAAGCTCCCGGCCGTTTACGCGCCGCGGGCGCGGGAAGGACGCTAGGGCGGGCCCGCTAAAACGGGTGCGCGCCGTGGGCGCCCATCGAGAACTCGGCTTGCAGAAAGCCGATCAGGGCCGAGGGGACGCCGGTCATCCAGAGGTCCTGGCCATAGAGCCGGAGGCGCGAGAATTCCGTGGGCGCGAAGGTCAGCGATCCGGCGACCGCGGTCGCCCGCGGGACGTACTGGCCGGCCGGCACGCCCGTCAGGTCGAAGCGACCGCCGATGTACCAGCGCTTCGCGACCTGGACGACGGGCTCGGTGTAGAGCGCGCCCTCGGTGGGACCGACGCCGGAGATCGTGCGCGCGAAGTACTCGGTGCTCCACATCAGGCTCCCGAGCTCCCCGACGACATCGGGCGGCCGCCACTTGAAGTAGAGATCCGCGCCGTAAAGGTAGTCACGTCGTCCGCCCGAGCACGGCGGCGCCGGGCACTCCGACGCCGTCGCCGTCGCGAAGTTGAGCCCCAGGAAGATCGACGTCGCGTCGGTCGGCGCCCAGAATTGCTCGAGCACCGCCGTGTAGGCCAGGTGAGCCGGGCCGCGTCCGCCGCCGCCGAACGTCGAGACGGTGCCAGGGTCGGGCGCCGCCACGCTGAACGCCTCGCCGTAAAACGTCGCGAACCAGGGCAGGCCCGGCAACAACACGGAGGCCTGCAGCCCCGGCGCGCGGAATCCGTCCGCGCCGAACAGCAACGGTGTCATGAGCGGCCGGCGCGTGAAGTGCTGCAGGTGCAGGTGCTGGGTGTTGTTGCGCCCGATCTGCGAACGGAAGGTGCCACCCTTGATCTGCAGATTCGCCGGCAGCGCCGTCGTCAGCAGGTACGCCTCTTCGACCTCGATGCCCTCGAGGTTCGGGATGGTCAAGAACACCGCGCCCTCGAGGTACGGATCGATGGGCGACTGG
>DASXOE010000144.1:0-2644 GCA_036494575.1 Polyangia bacterium
CGGCTGGAGCGGCGCGAGGATGGGCGAGAGCTGCCAGTCATCGCCCTGGACGACGTCCGTGCCTGTCGCCGTCGGCTTCCAGAACTCCGCCGAGCCGTTCGGGAAGTACAGGACCACGTAGCGCTTCTTCGCCGCCGATGCGGCCGCCTGGGCCTTCGCCGTGCGGGGTGCGAACGTCTCGAGCCATGGCAGCGCCAATGAAACCCCGGCGCCTCGCAAGACTTGCCGTCGCGTCCACGTCGTCTTCCGATTCATCACTGGCTCCTTCATGTTTAGAAGGGGAGGATATCTTCCAAGTCCAGCTCGAACGAGCGAACAGAGTGAAGCTCGGTCCGAAGACTAGGCACGTGATACGAGATGCCCCAGGTCCCGTCCCCGACCACCAGAGTGCCGCCAATGTACTATGTTGGAATCCCTTTCAAAACACCGTGTTTCAAAGACCGTCATTCTTGAGCGACTGGCGCCCGATTGAGAGCTTGGCGCTCGCCGCAGGCCTCTGGGTTACTGTCGGCGCTGGTGGGCCGCCGGTTGCCGCGAAGGACAGTCCGCGGAAGCATGACCCCATGACGGAGAGCCCCACGAAGCACAGCCCGACGCCCATGACCGAGGCCGCGTACCGCGCCGACGTCGACGGGTGGCGCGCCGCCCGCGACGGGCGCCTGCGGGCCTCCGATGGATGGCTCAGCCTCGTCGGGCTCGTGTGGCTCAAGCCCGGAGTCAATCGCTTCGGCAGCGCGCGCGACAACGACGTGCGGCTGCCCGACTCCGTGCCGGCGCACGCCGGGGCGTTCGTCGTCGATGGACGCGCCGTCGCGCTCGTCGTCGAACCGGGCGCGCCGCTGATGCTCGGGGGCCGCCCCGCGAAGGCGGCCCCGTTTCGCACCGACGCCGCGCCCGGTCCCGACGTACTCCAATCCGGCACCGTGACATGGCAGGTGATCGAGCGCGGCGAGCGCCTGGGCGTGCGCATCAAGGACAGCTCCAGCCCGGCGCGGCGCGCCTTCCACGGGACGCGCTGGTTCGCCGTCGATCCCGCCTATCGCGTCGTCGCGCGGTTCGTGCCGCGCGGTGGCGCCACGGAGATGGTCGTCCCCGACGCCTCGGGCGGGCACCAGACGCTCAAGAGCCCCGGGACGCTCGAGCTCACGCTGCTCGGCAAGCCACAGCGACTCGATCCCGTGCTCGACGGCGACGACGACGCCGATCAGATGATCGTGTTTCGCGATCTGACGTCGGGGCGCGAGACCTACGGAGGCGGCCGCTTCGTGCGGGCGCTCCGGCAGGCTGACGGCACGTTCGTCGTCGACTTCAACCGAGCCTACGCCCCGCCCTGCGCGTTCACGCCGTACGCGACATGTCCGCTGCCGCCGTCGCAAAACCGCTTGGCGATCGCCGTGCGGGCCGGCGAAAAAAGCGCAGACGAGACCAGCCACGACGGGAACGCTCCGGCGACCGGTGAGACGCACGAAGAGCATCACGAAGAGCATCACGAAGCGCATCACGAAGCGCATCACGAAGCGCAGAACGCGCACAGGTGACGATGGCCGCGTGGTATTTTGTGGGACCGGGGAGCCGGCACGGATGAGCCTGCAGTCGCGATACACCATCCTGCGGAAGGTCGCCGACGGGGGCACGGCGGAGATCTTTCTCGCCAAGCAACACGGGGCCCACGGCTTCGAGAAGGCCGTCGTCCTCAAGCGCATCTTCACGGCCTTCTACGCGGACCCGCAGTTTCGGCACATGCTGGTCGACGAAGCGCACATCGCGATGTCGCTGTCGCACAGCAACATCGTGCAGGTGCTCGACCTCGGCGAGGTCGACGGCCGTTACTTCCTGGCGCTCGAGCTCGTCGACGGCTGGACGCTCGACCGCACGCTCAAGCGCGCCCAGGCCGCGGGCGTTCCCTTCGCGCCCGCCCTCGCGCTCTATGTGACGTCCGAGGTCTGCCGCGCCCTGGCCTACGCGCACGGCAAGATGCGCGAAGGCCAGCCCCTCGGCATCGTGCATCGCGACGTCAGCCCGCACAACGTGCTGCTGTCGGCCGAGGGCGAGGTCAAGCTCACGGACTTCGGCATCGCGAAGGCCCAGAACAAGAAAGAGCAGAGCCTCGGCAACATGATCAAGGGGAAGATCTCCTTCATGTCGCCCGAGCAGGCCTCGGGTGCGGCCCTCGACGCGCGCTCCGACCTGTTCTCGCTCGGGACGATGCTCTACGTGATGATCACGCGCCGGCGGCCGTTCGACGCGGCGACGGACTACGAGACGCTCATGCTCGTGAAGAGCGGCGACTACCTGCCGCCCGAGACGGCGCGGCCCGGCCTCAACCCCGAGCTCTACCGCGTCATCCGCAAGGCGATGAGCAAGTCGCCGGGCGAGCGCTACCAGAAGGCTGAGGAGATGCTCATCGACGTCGAGCAGGTCATGCGGCTGGCGTTCCGGCCCGTCGGGCAGACCGAGCTACAGCGTTGGCTGGCCGACCTCTCGGCCAAGGACGGCGTGCCGCCCCTCACGCGAGAGATGCCGCCGGCGCCCGGCGCCGTCGTCGCCGTGGTGGGCGGTCGGCCCGGGCCCGCGCCCGCGGCCGCCGGGAGCGAATCGCCCTCGGGCCAGGAGTCGGGCCTCGTGCTCGATCTCGACGACGCGG
>DASXOE010000145.1:0-10844 GCA_036494575.1 Polyangia bacterium
GCTGGGCCGGGACGCCCTCGTCGTCGATGCGGTACGCGCCGAACAGCGGCGCCTTGCCCGGGCCCGTCGCGAGCAGGGGATCGTCGACGGCCGAGAGCAGCGGCGCGGCCACCTTCTGCTTGAGCTTGGTGGCGAGCGCGCTCTGCTGGCCGCCATCGTCGCTCGCGGCCGTGGCCGTCTTCGAGGGCGGCGTCCCCGCGAGGTGATCGGCGAGCAGCAGCTTCGTGAGCTGTGCGGCTGCCAGGCCCTCGAAGAGCACCGCGCCCGCGCCCGACTCGGCCACGGGCGCCGTGCGCATGGCGACGAGCTCGTTGGCCATGGCGCGCACGGCCTTCTCCATCTCGGCGATGGGCGGCAGCCCCGAGGGCTCGAGCGCGCTCACGGGCACGAAGTCGCGCAGCTTCATGCCGTCGTCGGCCTGCGTCTCGGCGACGACGTCGAGCCGCACCGTGCGCTGGGCGTCGTCGACCCACGCGCCCTCGCTCGAGGCCATGCGCCGGCGAACGACGGCGTACGTGCCCGTGACGCGCGCGTTCGTGATGGCCGGATAATCGCGAAAGACGGCCGAGAGCTTCACGACGGCGGCGCGCAGCGCCTCGGGCTCGACCGCGCCCGCGGGGAAAGGCACCTCGAGCTTGCCGGGCGGCTCGCTCGAGAAGTCGCCGACCGCTGGATCCTCCTCGCCCCCCGATTGCCCGGCGGCGGCGGCGCGCTTCCGCGCGAGCAGCTCCAGCGCGGCCTTGTAGGCTTCATCGCTGCGCAGCCAGAGCTCGCGCCGGAGCGCCGCGTAGTCGTCCTCCTCGGGCAGGGCGTCGACCTTGGCGCCCGGCTCGAAGTTCGTGTTGTCGAAGGCGGGGCTGCCCACCCGCACGTCGGTGCGAAGGAGCCGGCCCCGGTAGGCGTGCGCCGCCGTGACGGCCCCGAAGGTCGCGCTCACCGTGGCCTGCTCCGCGTCCGAGATCGTGTAGGCGACGTAATACGGCCGCGGCTCGTCGCCGAGGCGAAGCTCCGCCGTCGAGCGCGCGAGCTCCTCGCTCATGGCGGCACGCACGGCCGCGTCGTCGACGCGCACGCCCGCGCGCGGGGCCGTCCCCGCGAGCGATAGGCACGCGGCCGCACAGGTCAGGCGCGCGATCCTCACGGCGCACCTGGCTTCGCCAGCGTCGGCGCGGGCGCCATCGGCGGCGGCGGGAGAATGGGCGGCTTGTCGCTGCCCTTGTCGCGCCGCTCGATCTCGATCTGCTGAACGAGCAGGCTCGGGCTCGTCGCCGAGACGGGCACGAACCCGGACTCGGCGCCGCAGTAGCCGTTGAACGTCTGGTAGTCGTCCGACGCCGCCAGGATGCGCGAGAGAGCGGACAGCGGCGTACCCACGAGATCCGCGCCGCGCACGAGCTCGTCGGGGCGGCCGTCGACCCACACGCGGTAGACGAGGATCGGGAGGACCTTGAAGGCCTGCGGTCCGCCGCGCGCCGTGTTCGTGAAGCCGCCCGAGATGTCGCGGAAGAGGAGCCCGTAGGGCTTGCCCTGGCGCTGGGCCTCTTCGCGCAGGCGGCGGCGCAGCTCGGCGACGGGCACGGTGACCTTGGGCTCGACGACCAGGTTGCCCTGGCGCGAGACGACGGTGCGGCCCTCCTGCCGCCGCCCGTGGCCGTTCGATTGGTGAAAGCCACGCGTGGGCGAGCGGGAGAGCAAGAAGCCCTTGAGCACGCCGCCGTCGACGAGCGAGGTGCGCTGCGCGACGACGCCCTCGTCGTCGAAGCGGTAAAAGCCGTTGAGATCGACGTCTCCCACGCGCGCGAGCGTCGGGTCGTCGTAGACCGAGATGAAGCTCGGCATGATGGGCTCGCCGATCTTCTTGGCGAAGGTCTGGCCCTCCTCGTCGTTCTTCTGCCGATGGCCCTCGACGCGGTGACCGAAGATCTCGTGGAAGAACACGCCGGCGGCGCGCCCCTCGAGGATGGCGGGGCCAATGAACGGGTCGGCGAGCGGGGCGCGCCGCAGCGCCCGAAGGTCCGCGATCATGCTGTCGATGGCGCGGTCCATCTCGGCGGCGCCCGCGAGCGACCCGAACGAGGCGGCGTCGAAGGTCTCGAAGCGCTCGAGCTCCATGCCGTCGTCGGCGCGCGCGTTGGCCTCGGCGAAGACGCGCACATAGTTGCGCCCGGTCTGCACGACCGTTCCTTCCGTGTCGAGGATCCAGCGCGTGTTCGACACGACCTGCAAGGTCACCTGCGAGTCGAGCACCTCGCCCTGCCCGCGGAAGCGCGCCGAGAGATCCCGCACGCGCGCCTCCCAGGCCGGCACGTCGACCGTGATCTCCGCGCGCGGGCCGACGTAGGTCACGGGCTTTTCGCGGGAGAAGTCGTCGGAGGGATCCTCCTCGGCCACCTTGAGCGTGCGCTGGGTGAGGATCTTCACGTAGCGCTCGGCAGCGTCCTTGTAGCGCCGATCGAACTCGCCCCAGGCCACCATGCGCAGCGCTCCCGCGTCGTCGTCGAGCGGCAAGGCCGCCGGGTGTCCGCCCAGCACCGACGAGAAGTCGAACTCGCTCGACCGGATGATGTGCGTCGAGTCGAGCTTGTAGTCGCCCACGCGCACGTCGGTGTCGAGGATGCGCGCGCGCCGCGCCGACGACTGCACGAGCGCCCCCTGGCTCGCCGAGATCACGACCTCGCTCTTGTCGTACGCCTCGTCCTCGATGAAGTAAGGCGCCGGCTTGCCCTTGGCCATGAGCGCCGTCATTCCCCGGCGCAGCTCCGCCTCGAGCGCCGTGAGCCCCGCGGGTCGCGCGGCGCCGCCGCCAGACAGCGGATCGATGCGCAGGGCGCGCAGCGGCGGCGCCTGCGTCCCCTGAACCGCCACGGCGGCCGGACCGTTCGCCGGCACGGCGGCCTGCTCGGCGCAGCCGGCGGCCGCGCACACGGTCCATAGAACACAAAGGGGGGCGAAGGGCTGGGGACCGGAGACCATCGGGCGCACTAGCGTATAGCACGGCGACGAAACATCGCGGCAACGGCCGGCGCGCGAGCGATGGGATGCGACGCGGCCGTGCTACCTTCGGGCCCGCTCCGCCACCGGCCCAGCGAGACCAAATCATGACGAACGAGCTACCGAACAATCTACCCGTGCTCGAGCTCCTCCTGCGCGACTACAAGAACTTCAACGCGCGCGCCACGCGTGACGCCACGATTGCGTACTGGCGCCACATCGAGCGCGGCGGTCGGATGTTCTGGGCGATCGCGGGGGCGATGTCCTCCGCGCAGCTCGGCATCACGCTCGCGCCGGCGATTCGCGCGGGCCTGATCCATGGGATGTCCGTCACGGGGGCCAACTTGGAAGAGTCGCTCTTCCGCCTGGTCGCGCACGATCACTACCGTGACTTCCCCGACTACCGGTACTTCAACAAGAGTGACGACACGAAGATCCTCAACGACCGGATGCGGCGGGTCACGGACACCAGCATCCCCGAGGACGAGGCCTTCCGAGCCGTCGAGAAGTACGTCGTGCCCAGGTGGAAGCGCGCCTCCGAGCGCGGCGAGCGGCGGTTCTGGCACGAATACTTCTACGAGCTCATCCAGACCATCGGCCCCGAGCTGCACAAAGGGCCCGCCGACGAGTGCTGGCTCCTGGCGGCCGCCGTGGCCAAGCTTCCCATCGTCGTCCCCGGCTACGAGGACTCGACCTTCGGCAACATCTTCGCGTCGCACGTCAAGCTGGGTGAGTGCAGCGCCGCCATCGCGAAGTCGGGCATCGAGTACATGGGCGCCCTCTACGATCAGTACCGCGAGCTGTCGGCGGGCGCCGGCGTCGGCTTCTTCCAGATCGGCGGCGGCATCGCCGGGGACTTCCCCATCTGCGTCGTTCCGTCGATCAAGTACGACCTCGAGCAGCCGGCCAAGCCCTGGGCCTACTTCTGCCAGATCTCCGACTCGACGACCTCCTACGGCTCGTACTCGGGGGCAACCCCAAACGAAAAGATCACCTGGGACAAGCTGACCGCCGAGACGCCGATGTTCGTCATCGAATCGGACGCGACGATCGTCGTGCCGCTCGTGCTCCGCGCGCTGCTCGAGTGCAAGCGCGCCCCGGACGCGGCGAACGCGCTGATCCAGCGCGCCTGAGCCCCGGACCGGCGAAGGTCTTAGCTTTCCCGCGCGCGCCAATGGTGGTACGCCATGGCGCAAAGGAGACACCATGGACGCGCTGACCAGCCCGGCAATGATCCCCTACCTCCTGCGGTGGGCCCACGTCATGTTCGGCATCATCTGGCTCGGGCACCTCTACTTCTTCAACCTCGTCAACGTCCCCTTCCAGGGCGGCCTCGACAAAGAGCTCAAGCCCAAGATCAACCCGGCGCTGCTGCTGCGCGCGTTCTGGTGGTTCCGGTGGAGCGCCATGTACACGTTCATCCTCGGGCTCTGCCTCTACGTCTGGCACTACGTCGCGCCCGAGCACAACATGACGTACCCCGAGGGCGGCGTCACGGGCCGAGGGATGTGGATCTCCTTCGGCATGGTGCTCGGCATCATCATGTGGTTCAACGTCTGGTTCGTGATCTGGCCGCGCCAGAAGAAGATCCTCGGCGGCATGGCGGCCGGGACGCCCCACCCCGACGCCGCCAAGCTGGCCGCCACGGCCGGCAAGGCCTCGCGCTTCAATACCTACGCCTCGGGCCCGATGCTCTTCGGCATGGTGGGCGCCACGCACTTCGGCGCCATGAGCTTCCCTGTGCTGCTCGTCGTCAGTATCCTCGGCCTCGGCTTCTGGTTCGGAATGATCAAGCGCTCCTTCAAAGTGAAGATCACGGTCTGATCCGGGCGCGAAGTTTGACGGGGGGCGATCGCGGGAGAACAATCCCGAGATGCGCCCCCTCTGCTTTTTGTCCGTCCTCACGGTGGCGCTGGGGGCGCTCGGCTCGCGTCCGGCCCTCGCGGCGAATTCCGAGCCGCCGCTCGTGCACCCGATCTACTCGAAGCTGCCCGACCTCGCGGAGGACGACTTCACGCGCCGGGCCTTCACGGCGGCCACGGCGCGCTACAAGCTCGCGCCGCTCGAGATCATCGACGTCCCCGCGGCGCCGGCGCCCCGCGCGCCCGTGCTCCTCGAGTCGGCCGCCACCAAGACGCTCAAGCTCGCCTTCGACGAGGCGCTCCCGGATCTCGACGGCGTGATCGCGGAGCTCGACGCGACGGGCGGCGCGGGCCTCACGAGGGACGAGCTCGCCGACGTCTTCCTCTACCGCGGCATGGCGGTCGCGCGCGCCGACTGGAAAGCCCCGGCGGCCACCAACGCGGCGTCCATTGGCGCGGCGCGCACGCAAGCGTTCGCCGACTACGCGCGCGCCGCCGTGCTCGCGCCGGACCGCGCGCTCAACCCGCGCGAGGTCCCGCCGCAGGTCGTGGCTGACTTCGCGCGCGCCGTCGCCGAGGCGCGCCAGCAACCGCGCGCGACGCTCGTCGTGCGCGGCGACGCCGACGCGACGGTGAGCCTCGACGGCGCGGCGCCCGTGCACGTCGCGGGCGGTGTCACCTTTCACGACGTGACGTACGGCGAGCATTTCCTCGCTGTCGAAGAGCTCGGCCGCGCGCCCTGGGGCAAGCGCCTCACGGTCGGCGCGCCGACCCTCGACGAGACGATCCCGCCGCGCACGGCGCTCACGCTCGACGATCGCATCGCGGCCGACCACGCCCGCCGCATGGGCACGCTGTTCGCGCTCGTCGCCGAGCGCAAGCCGGGCCCGGGCGCGCAGGTCGAGCTGCGCCTCGTCGACCTCTCGGGCGCGAAGCGCGACGCCGCGCTCGTCTCGACGACGCGCGACGAGCACGGCGCCCTCGACGCCGCCGTCATGCGCCTCGACGAGGAGGCGCGCCGCATCCAGCAGGTGCTGCTCGCGAGCGGCGCGGCGCCGCCCGTCGCCGTCGCGGCGCCGCCCGACACGCCCGCCCCGATCCTCGTGGCGCCGCCGCCGGGGCGCGCGACCTTCCACGACGACCCGCTGGCCTGGGCGCGCGACCGGTGGCCGCTCATGACGGCCATCGGCGTCGTCGTGGGCGCTGCCCTCGTCCTCAGCGTCGCCGCCGCCAACTGAACGACGGACGGCGCGCCTGGCCGCGCTCGCGCGTTAGACACCCGCACGGCGTCCGGGCTATACCTGCCCGATGAGCGGCCCGGCGCGGCGCACCCGCAGCTTCGGCACGTCGATCTTCACGGAGATCACGGCGCTCGCGACGACGCACGACGCCGTCAACCTGGGCCAGGGGTTCCCCGACTTCGCGGCGCCCTCCTTCATCAAGGAAGCGGCCATGCGCGCCATCCGCGAGGACCACAACCAGTACGCGCCCGCCCCCGGCCAGCCGCGGCTGCGCGCGGCCCTCGCGGCGCGCTGGGAGCGTCTCCACGGCGTCGCGGTCGACGCCGACACGGAGATCACCGTCGCGAGCGGCGCGACCGAGCTCCTGCACGACGCCCTCCTCGCCGTGGTCGAGCCCGGCGACGAGGTCATCGTCTTCGAGCCCACCTACGACGCCTACGTCCCCGACATCATCATGGCGAGCGGCGTCGCGCGCCCCGTGGCGCTGCGCGCACCCGACTGGCGCTGGGAACCCGACGAGCTGCGCGCAACCTTCGGTCCGCGCACGCGCGCCGTCATCCTGAACACGCCCCACAACCCGACCGGCAAGGTCTTCGCGCGCGAAGAGCTCGAACAGCTCGCGGCGCTGTGCAACGAGCACGACACGCTCGTGATCACCGACGAGGTCTACTCCGAGATCACCTTCGACGGCGCCTCCCACATCCCCATCGCCACCGTCCCCGGCATGCGCGACCGCACCATCACGATCGACAGCATGGGCAAGACCTTCAGCGTCACCGGCTGGAAGGTCGGCTGGTCCATCGCCCCCGAGCGCCTGACGCGCGCCATCCGGAGCGTCCATCAATTCGTGACCTTCACGGGCTCCGTCCCCTTCCAAGAGGCCCTCGCCGAAGGCCTCGCGCTCGCCGAGACCAACGGCTACTACGCCGAGCTCCGCGCCGCCTACGCCGCGCGCCGCGACCGCCTCACCGCCGTCCTGCGCGCCGCCGGCCTCCCGCCCATGCCGACCCAAGGCGCCTACTTCCTCCTGACCGACACGACGGCGTTCGGCTTCCCCGACGACGTCGCCTTCTGCCGCCACCTCTGCACCGAGGTCGGCGTGGCCGCCATCCCCACGTCGGTGTTCTACGCCGATCCAGAGACGGCGCCGCCGCTGGCGAGGTTCTGCTTCGCAAAACGCGACGAGACAATCGACGCGGCGGCCTCGCGGCTGCGAAAGCTACGCCCGTTGCACTAGGTTTTGACCCGAAGACATTCCAGGAAGCACCGCGCCGTGGCGCGTCGCAAATCCGACGCCTCGCATTGGCATTCGATTGAATCGAGATAGAGTCCAAAAAGGGCCCGCTCCACGAGATGTACGCCCACCACGGAGGTTCGAGATGCGGACACTGGTACTGACTTCGACTATCGCGTTGCTCGGCCTCGGCTCGACGGCCCAAGCGCACTTCGTGCTCACGTCGCCGCCGCCATCGAACCCAGCGGATTCGGTGCCCAAGACAGTCCAAGCACAAGTTGGGTCCAATGAGGCGTCAGGCAAGGGTGGCGTCCCTTGCGGGCCCGATATGACCCCGGCGGCAACTCCGACGGCGGCCCAAGGTGGACATCCCCTCGTGTTGAAGGTCGTCGAGGTCGTTCCACACGACGGATTCTATCGGGTAGCTTTGTCGCTCCATTCCCGCTCGGAGCTCCCGCCCGACAATGTCGTTCACGATGCGAGCGGAAAGGTGCTGCCGTCGAGCGGCATCGGACCCGACGGCAAGACGCTGACTGGCAGCGCGAACAGCGCCGTGACCGAAATGCCCGCGGTCTTCCCCGTTCTCGCTGACAACCTCTTCTTGCATCCCAACCCCAACGGCGCGGCCCCAACGCCCCCGACATACACGCAAAACATCATGCTGCCGAACGTGAACTGCGACAGTTGCACCTTGCAAGTCATCGAGTTCATGCACCCGCACCCGTACAACGGAACGCCCGGAAAAAATGACGGTGGTGGATATTTCTATCACCACTGCGCCGACCTAAAGATCACTGCCGATCCAGCCCTGCCGATGTTTGTGCCTCCCGGTGCTGACGCCGGCGCCACTGATGCGGCCTCCGACGGTTCCGGAGCGGCTGGTTCTGGAATGGCTGGCGGGTCGGGCGGCGCGGCGGGTTCGGGTGCCGCGGGGACCGCCGGAGTCGGAGGCGCAGGAACCGCGGGCGCGACGGGCACGGGTGGGAGCCTGGGGGCGGCTGGAGCTGGGTCAACCGGAACCGCCGGCTCGGGCACAGCTGGAACCCCCGCCGGTGGCGGAGGAGCCGGCGCTGGGTCTACCGGCGCGGCGGGCTCACGTTCAAGTGGCGGGTGTGACTTCTCGACGAGCGGTACTGCCAATGGGCTGGCGGTGCTCGGAATGGCGCTTCTTGTCTTCCTGTCATCGCGCCGCCGAAGGTTCAAGCAATAGATAGCTATTAGTAGGTGGCGGGGATTTTCGATATGAAAGGCTCGTCCAAATAAAGCGTTCCGCCGATTTCGCAAAAGAACAATACGCTGTGCGCATTGGTCACCGGGACAGGCCCGGCTGTTTCTGGAGACGGCGATTGCCACTCCGATGAATTGACAGGCCCCAGTAGCTCATCATCGACTATTTCATCGCCGGTACAATCAGGACTCAGGAAAAACCGGACACCGCAGATCGACGCATTTGCCTGACCTGCCAACATGCGAGTCCCAAAATTGAACGTGCCCGAGAGCGCGACGGCAGAAACGCATTGAGTTAACTCAGCGAGGTTCGCGCCCGTCGCCGTCGCGACCAGTGAACCAGAATATGGACAGGCATCCGCATCGGAGAACGGCATTTGCGCGATCGTGCCGCCAGTAATCGCCCAACCAGACGTATCTTTGTCGAAGCCTGTGTTCTTGAGAACGTTCGCGGCGCTGGGCTGCGTACAAGTACACCCAAGACAGCAGCGACCGGAGCACGCGCCATGTGTGCATTCCGTATTCGCTGAGCAGAGCTCGCCATCTTGCTTTTTCATCGCGCACGAAGTAGCGGAGCAATAAGCCGCAGATACGCAGTTCGACGAGCTACTACAGTTGGCTTGGCATTTCGTTGCGGCGCAGCGATACGTTCCGCAACTTGCAGTCGGAGCAGGGGCGCAGGTCCCTCGGCCGTCACACAAACGAGGTGGTACGTAGGTGCTCGTCGAGGCCCCATCCGAGCAGGCCTCGACCGAGCACATCGTGCCGGTGGCGAACCGCCGACACGCTCCTGCTCCGTCACATTTTCCATCGGTGCCGCAGGTCGTTGGCTCGGTCGCGACGCAGTCAGTGGCGTGGGCGACGCCGGCTTTGACGGGCGCGCACTTGCCGTTCGGCTGGTCGGTATTGGCGACGAGGCAGGATGTGCACTTCTGTGAACAAGCGCTCTCGCAGCACACGCCTTCGACGCAGTGACCGAACCGGCAGTCCGTATCGAATGTGCAAGTGAGCCCGTTGACTTGTCCAGAGGCGTCTGGGGCGCCCACAGGAACGTCCGCTGGGCCCTCGACGGCCAAGTCCACCGCCTCAGAAGCGTCGGGGACAATGCCCGTTCCGGCTGCAGCGCCCGCTCCAGCCGTTGGGCCTGTCCCGGCGCCACCATCAAGGGTGTGGTCCGCCCTTCCGCCCGACGACCCGCCGCCGCCGTCGGGCAGCGGTCCTAGGAACGGCGTGCACCCGCCCGCGCTCGCCAGCGCGAAGACCGCCACGAAGAGCCTGCTCCGAATTTGGTTCATCTGGCCTCCCCCGTCCCTCTTCGGCAGTGCGCCCGAACAATTGCCCGGACGATCGCATGAGATTCGGCGGGGTCAAGGCGAAACCCGCGCGCGCGCGCGACGACAAGGTGGCGGCCCAACCGTGCTCAGCCGTGCCCCGTGCTACCCTTTTCTCGTCGTGTCCACGTTCGATCGGCTCTCCGACCTCGCGCCCGAGAGGGTGAGGCCGCTCAAGCGCGTCGAGTTCGAGCGGCTCGTGAGCGAGGGACTGTTCGATGACGAGCGCATCGAGCTGCTCGGCGGGGCCATCGTCGAGATGAGCCCCCAGGACACGCGCCACGCCGCGGTCATCGAACGGCTCGACCGCGAGATCAAGCGCGTGGCCCCGGTTTCGATGAGCGTTCGCGTTCAGCTTCCGTTCGCCGCCTCCGAATATTCACTCCCCGAGCCGGACATCGTCGTCGTCCCGCGCGTCGACTACGACGACGCCCATCCCGACTGCGCGTACCTCGTCGTCGAGGTCGCCAACACGTCGCTGCGCAAGGACCGCTCCATCAAGAGCGAGCTGTACGCGCGCGCCGGTGTGCCCGAATACTGGATCGTCAACGTTGCCGAGCAGCACATCGAAATGCGGACGCTGCCCCGCGACGGGGCCTACATGACCGTCGCGATTGCCCACCGGGGCGATACCGTGTGCATCGCCTCTCTCGAAGGCGCCGCGATCGCCGTCAGCGACGTTCTGCGCTGACCGGCCCCACGCCCGCCGGCTACACCGTCTCGGGCTCGTCCTCGATCTCGATCTTGATGTTCCAGACCTTGGCGAGCCAGTCGAGGAGCTCCGCTTCGCGGCCCTCGATGGCCTCCGACCCGGCCGCCTCGAGCATCGTGCCGAAGATGAGCTCGCGGGCGTCTTGGCGGCCAATCTTCGCGAGGAAGGCCTTGAAGCTCTCCACGTCCGCGAAGCGCTTCTCGAACGCGTCGAGCGTGCTGTCGTAGACTTCCTCGCCGAAGGCGT
>DASXOE010000146.1:0-8656 GCA_036494575.1 Polyangia bacterium
GCCCCCGAAGGTCCCGTCGCGCGCTTGAGGGCGCGCGCGGGGGGCGCGCCTCCCGCCCCCGAGGCGTCCCAGGCCGCCGCCGTCACCTCGCTCGGGGGCGTCGTGCGCGTCGTGTTGCCGTCGGGCCTGCGCGTGCTCGTCCAGCGCGATCCGACCGCGTCCGCCGTCGTCGCGCACGCCACCTGGTCAGGGGGCCTGCGCCTCGAGGACGCGCGCACGAACGGTGTGACCAGCCTCCTCGCCGCGACGTTGCCGCGCGGGACTCGAACGCGCGACCCCGCGCGCCTCGGCGCCGATCTCGCGGCGCTGGGCGGGCGCCTCTCGGCTTCGGCCGGTCGCGACGAGCTCGGGGTCGACGTCGAGTTCCTGGCGCGCCGATGGGAGGAGGGCCTCGAGATCCTCGCCGACTGCTTGCGCCATCCCGCCTTCTCCGAGGAGGAGGTCGAGCGCGCGCGGCTCGCCGCGCTCGAGCGTGTCCGCGACCACGAGGACGACGCCGAGCTCGCGGCGACGCGTCTCTACGCCGCGACCCTGTGGCCCGGGCATCCTTACCGCTTGCCCCTGCTCGGAACGGCCGGCTCCCTCTCGGCCCTCTCGCGCCGGCGGCTCGCCGATCACTTCCAGCGCCACTACGGCGCCTCGAACCTCACGATCGCCCTCGTGGGCGACCTCGACGTCCAGCGGGTCGTCGGCAAGCTGCGCGCCCTGTTCGCCGACGCGGCCGCGCCGCTCGTCGCGGCGCCCGCCGCGCCGCCACCCGCCCCGCGCATGACCGACGGACCGACGGAGGTCTTCGCGCTGGCCGCCCGGGAGCAGGCGCACGTCGTCGTCGGGTACGCGGGTCTGCCGCTGCGCGATCCCGAGGGCCGGGCCGCCGAAGTGCTCGTCGAGATCCTCGGCGGCCGCGACGGTCGGCTGGCCCGCGAGCTCGGCGGCGTCTCGCTCGTGCACGCCTCGGCGTGGTCCGGGCTCGACGGTGGCGCGCTCGTCTTCGACCTCGCGAGCACGCCCGCGGGGGTCGACCCGGCCGTCGTGGGCCTACGCGCGGCCGTGGCGCGCGCGGCGGCGAGCCCGTTTCTCCCCGCCGAGGTCGAGCGGGCGCGGGCCCGCCTCGTGGGCGCCGCCGCGCGCGCCCTCGAGAGCCGCGGCGCCGTCGCGGCGGCCCTCGCGCGCGACGAGGCCCTCGGCACGAGACGCGCCGCCGCTGACCTCGCGTTCGTCACGCCCGACGCCGTCGCGCGGGTCGCGCGCCGCCTCCTCGATCCGCGCTTCGAGATCGTCGCCGTCGTCCGCCCGCCCGCGCAGCCCGGCGCGAGCTCGGCGGCCGCGCGCACCCCCGCGAAGACCAGGCCCGTCACCGCCACCGCCACCGGAGCCAAGCGCCCCCCGGCGCCGTGACCTCATGGCCAGTTGTTCGAGCTGCGCGTGGGAGATTCAGCTCGAGGACACGTTTTGTCCTCGCTGCGGCGCGACCGTCGTCGATCCGCTCATCGGCGCCGTCGTGGGCGATCGCTACCGCGTCGTGAGCCGCATCGGCGTGGGCGGCATGGGCGCCGTCTACCGGGCCGAGCACACGATGATGCGCCGCGATCTCGCCATCAAGGTCCTGCTGCCCGAGCTCGGCGGCAAAGAGGAGTTCGCGCGCCGCTTCGAGCGCGAGGCCGAGTCGGCGAGCCGGCTCGCGCACCCGAACATCATCGCGGTCACCGACTTCGGCCGTACGAACGAGGGCGCCTTGTTCCTCGCCATGGAGTTCCTCGCGGGCGAGTCGCTGTCCTCGGTCATCAAGGCGGGGCCGATGCCGCGCGAGCGCGCGCTCAACATCGTGCGCCAGATGTTGCGCGCGCTCGAGCACGCGCATGGCGCCGGCGTCGTCCACCGCGATCTCAAGCCCGACAACATCATGCTCGTCGAGCGCGACGGGCAGTCCGATGTCGTCAAGATCCTCGACTTCGGCATCGCCAAGGTCACGGAGCCCGTCTCGGGCCACAGCCCGGCCGGCACGGCGCTCACGCAGGCGGGCGTGATCTTCGGCACGCCCGAGTACCTCTCGCCCGAGCAGGCGCTCGGCGAGGTCGTCGATCCGCGCGCGGACATGTACGCCGCGGGCGTCATACTCTACGAGATGCTCGCCGGGCGGAAGCCGTTCGAATCCGAGGACAAGGTCAAGATCATCTCGATGCACCTCGCCCACGCGCCACCGCGCATCCGCGAGGTGAGCCCGGCCGCCGACGTGCCCGTCGCGCTCGAGCAGGTGATCTTGCAGGCCCTCGAGAAGTCGCGCGAGAACCGCTTCGCGACGGCCGGCGCGTTCCTGCAAGCCCTCGAGGACGCGGAGGCGCTCGCCGACGCCGGCGTCGACCTGGGAGTCGTCGCGGAGCCGCCGGCGGCGGGGACGCTCGATCGCCTGGGGCGCTTCCTTTCGGGCGGGCGCGCCCTCGGCCTCGCGCTCACCGTGGTCACCATCGTCTCGATCGCCGCCTACCGGCGCGGGGCGCAGCACCGGGCCCTCGTCTCCGCGCCCGCGCGCCCGGCGCCGCCGCCGCCCGCGCTCGCCGATCGCTTGGCGAAGATCCAGGGCTCGATCGAGAGCGGAAACACGACCTCAGCGCGGGCCGCGCTCGAGCACGAGCTCTCCGTGCGTCCGCGCGACGCCCGCGTGCGCTACATGCTGGGCGGCGTCGCCTTCGCCGAGGGCAAGCACGCCGAAGCCCTCGCGCAATATCGGGCGGCCATCGGCCTCGACGCCGGCTTCCGTGGCGACCCGGTGCTGCTCGCGCACGTCGAGCAGGCGCTCGTCGAGCCGCGCAACGCCGACGCCGCCCTCGATCTCGCCGTCGAGAGGATCGGCGCCCCGGCCGCCGAGCTGCTCGTCAAGGTCGCCAACGACAGCGCCGAGCTGGCGCGCCGCCAGCGCGCCGCGGCCGCGCTCGACGAGATGGGCAAGGGCGACCGCGTCGACCGCGTCGGGCTCGCGACGCTCCAGCTCAAGAAGGCGCACGGCTGCGAGGAGAAGAAGATGCTCGTCGAGAAGCTGCGCGATCTCGGCAATCCGCGCGCGCTCCCCGCGCTGCGCGACCTGCGCGGCCGCAGCATCGGCGGCCTCTTCCGCCTGGGCGGAGCCAACACTCGCTGCATGAAGAAGGAGCTGCCGGCGGCCATCAAGGAGCTCGAGGCCAAGGCCGGCCCCCCCGAGGAGGAGCCCGAATCGCCCGGGCCTCGCAGGATGGCGCGATGAAGCTCAAGGCCACTCTCAAGCAAGACCCGCGCAACTTGCTCACGAGCCTCGTCCTCGTCTTCCCGCTCTTCCTCGTCTATCAGGTCGGCGTGCTCTTCACGCTGCCCATGCTCAACGGCGCCGACTTCCTGACGGTGTTGCTGTTCCGAAACCTCGGGCTCTCCACGTCGGCCTACCTCGGCTACACCGCCGCCGTCGCGGCGGCCTTCGCCGTCGGCGTGCTCGTGCTGCGGCGGCGTCAGCAGTTCGACCCCGGCATCGTGTGGCGCGTCCTCATCGAGAGCGCGATCTACGCGCTCACGATGGGGTCGCTCATCGTGTTCGTCATGACCCGCGTCTTCGGGATCTCGCCTCGCCTCGCGGGCGGGATCGCCGCGCAGGGCTTCGGCACGCGCATCGTCATGTCGCTCGGCGCGGGCGTCTACGAGGAGACCGTCTTCCGCCTCGGCTTGCTGGCCGGCCTCGCGGCCCTTCTCGAGCGCGGCGTGGGCCTGCGCCGCTGGGTTGCCGTCACGATCGCTCTCGGGATCTCGTCGGTGCTGTTCTCAGCGATGCACCACATCCCGCCCTACGGCGACCCCTTCACGATCGGCGTCTTCATGTTCCGCGTGCTCGCGGGGGCTTGCTTCGGCCTCCTCTTCTGCTTCCGCGGCTTCGCCGTCGCGGTCTACACGCACGCCCTCTACGATCTATACGTCCTCCTCGTGCGCTGAGGAGCACGCGGCCGCGGCTACTTCTTGTCTATTTTTTGCCCTTGGCCTTCTTGACGGGCTTGGCGGCCTTCGCCGGCTTCGAGCTCTTTGTGGCGGTCTTGGCGCTCGCCACCGGGCGCACGGCGCGCGGCGGCGACACGGTCCGCTTGGCGGCACCGGCCTTGGCGGCCGGAGACGTCTTCGTGGGGGGGACCTTGGCGCGATTCTTCGCGTTCTTGGCTGCCGCGACGGCGGCGCTCTCTTTGACGAGGGGCTTGGAGGGCTCCTTGGCCGGCTTTGTCGCTGCGGACTTGGCCGTCGCGGGCTTGGCCGGGGCGGCGGCGACCGCCTTGCCCTTGGCGCCCTTCGCGCTGCTCACCTTGGCGTTCGAAGGCCGTCCGTCGCCCTCCGCCGCCAGCGGCAGGCCCGGCATGTCCTTGCGGTTGTGCACGAGCACGCGCCGCGAGTCCTTGAAGGTGATCTCGACCTTGCTGTCCGACATCACCTCGGTGACGAACCCCTTGCCGAACTTGGGGTGGGTGACGATGGCATTCTCGGAGTAACGCTCGCGGAACTCATAGGGTTTCGCATTCTTCTCGCTGTGCTTCGCGAAGAACTCCTCCCACGAGTGCTTCTTGAGCATCGCGCGCTTCTTGGCGGCGATGGGCTCCGGCACGTCGTCCTCGACGTCGCCGCGCGGCTTGCGGAACGAGTGAACGTCGCCGCAGGGGTTGCACTGCACGCGACGAATCTCGTCTTCGTATTTCGAAATGACGACGTGCGTAGTATCGCCCTTACATTTGGGGCAATACGCCTCAACGTCAGAGCCGACCTCGTCGACCTCGTCCTCGAACATAAAGTCCATCAATCCGCCTCAGTTAGACTTTCGGCTACTAACACAGGTGTGGTAGGCCTGCAAGAATAAGAGAGAAAACCCGGCTCGTTCGTTGTAAAACGCCGGTCAAGCATCTAGATGCACTACTTCGACGCTCGCCTGATCGAAAATCGCTCGCTGGCTGGCGGTTATTTCGTGCTCCGACTGTCCGGCTGTGAGTCCCTCGCGGGCTCCAAGCCTGGGCAATTCGTAATGATTCGAGGAGATTGGGAGCGCGACCCCCTCCTGCCACGCGCCTTTTCCCTCATGGCCGTCGCTCCCGGGGGCACGGCCGACATCCTGGCCAAAACCGTCGGGCGCGGTACGACCCTGCTCGAGCGCGCCCTGCCTGGGGCTCGCCTCAGCGTGCTCGGCCCCCTCGGGACGGCGTTTCCAGAGCCCCGGGCCGATCGGGTCGACCTGCTCGTTGCGGGGGGCGTGGGGTTGCCGCCGATGTACATGCAAGCGGCGCGAGCGGCCCGGGGCGGGGTGGCGGCGCAATCTGAGGTTCTGTACGGGGGCCGCGGCGCCGCCGACCTGGTCGTCTTGGACGAGCTGCGCGGGATGGGCGTGGGCCTACACCTCACGACCGAGGACGGCTCGGTGGGAACGAAAGGCCTCGTCACGGCGGCCCTCGGTGCGCGGCTCGAGGCGCACCGCGGACGCGCCGTGCGCGTCATGGGGTGTGGCCCGAACAGCATGCTCTGGGCCATCGGACGCATCGCGAAGGCGCGCGACGTTCCTTGCTTCATCTCGGTCGAGGAGCAGATGGCCTGCGGCATCGGCGTCTGTCTCGGATGCGCCATCCCTGCGCGCTCGCGTCCGTTCCGGTACGTGTGCAGCAACGGACCGGTCTTCGAGGCCTCCGAGGTCCTCGACGTCAAGCCGGACGCGAAGAGCCCGTGAGCGTTCCGGGCGTCAACCTCGCGCTCGAGAGCGGCGGCGTCGCGTTTCGCAACCCGATCCTCACCGCCTCGGGGACGTTCGGCTACGGCAAGGAGTTCGAGGGGCTCACCGACCTCGAAGCGCTCGGCGGGCTCGTCACCAAGGGCATCTCGCCAAACCCGCGCTTCGGCAACGCCACGCCCCGCATCTGCGAGACGGCCTCGGGGATGCTGAACTCGATCGGCCTCGAGAACGTCGGCGTCGAGGGCTTCGCGCGCGAGAAGCTGCCCTACCTGCGCACCTGCGGCACGCGCGTCCTCGTGAACTTCTTCGGCACGACCTTCGACGAGTACGTCGAATGCGGCGCGCGCCTCGCGGCCATGGAAGGCGTCGACGCGCTCGAGATGAACGTCTCGTGCCCGAACATCAAGGCAGGCGGCATCGAGTTCGGCACCGACCCGCGCGTCCTCGGGGACCTCGTGCGTGCTTGCCGCGCCGTCGTGAAGAAGCCGCTTTGGATCAAGCTGACGCCGAACACGTCCGACATCGTCGCGCTCGCCAAGGCCTGCGCCGACCAGGGCGCCGATGCCCTCTCGATCATCAACACCATCACGGGGATGGCCATCGACGCGCGCACGCGGCGGCCCAAGATCGCGACGGTGTTCGGCGGCCTCTCCGGCCCCGCCATCAAGCCCCTCGCGCTGCGCATGGTCTTCCAGGTCTACCGCGCCGGCGTCCCGCTGCCGATCTCGGGCATCGGGGGCATTCAGGACGCCACCGACGCGATCGAGTTCTTCCTGGCGGGCGCGAGCACGGTCCAGATCGGGACGCAGAGCTTCGTCGATCCCGACGCCTCCGGACGCATCGTCCGGGACCTCGCTACGCGCTGTGTGGCCGACGGCATCAGCGACGTGCGCGAGCTCGTCGGCGCGCTGCGCACCACGCCTTGAGGGGCGGCCCGCCGGGGCCTCCTTTCGGGCCTTTGGCCGAGTCGCGAAGAACGGTTTTTCGCACTGGGTTCGCACGGTTACCGCGAATTAACCAAAACGAAATCTGTCCGAAACAATCCAGCGGTAGCGTGGCCTCTCCATGAAAAAGATCGAGGCCATCATCAAGCCTTTCAAGCTCGACGACGTGAAGGACCGTCTTCGCGAGGTGGGCGTGCAGGGCATGACCGTTTACGAGGTGAAGGGCTTTGGCCGCACGGGCGGGAAGAAAGAGGTCTATCGCGGGTCGGCGTACGTCGTCGATTTCGTGCCGAAGGTCCGGATCGAGATCGTCGTCAAGGACGACATCGTGCGCGACGTCGTCGAGGCGATCCTCGCCGTGGCGCGCACGGGCCGCATCGGCGATGGCAAGATCTTCGTGACGCCCGTCGACGACGCCATCCGCATCCGCACGGGTGAGCGCGGCGAAGACGCGCTCTGAGGTCTTTCGAGTTTTTGGGACATCGGCAGTCAACACACATCACGCGACAAGGGAAAGTCCATGCAACCAGCTGACGTTATGAAGCTCATTGAGAAGACCGGGGCCAAGATGGTCGACTTCAAGTTCGTCGACCTGCTCGGTATTTGGCAGCACACGATGATGCCGATCGCAAAGCTCGAGCTCGGCACGTTCAAGGATGGCTACTTCTTCGACGGCAGCTCCATCCGCGGATGGCAGCCCATCCACGCGTCCGACATGATCTTCGTCCCCGACGCCGACAGCGCCGTGATGGATCCCTTCTTCAGCGTGCCGACGCTCTCGCTCACGTGTGACATCGTCGACGCCATCACGCACGTGCCCTACCCGAAGGATCCGCGCACGATCGCGGCCAAGGCCGAGGCGTACCTCAAGTCGACGGGCATCGGCGACACGGCGTACTTCGGCCCCGAGCCCGAGTTCTTCGTGTTCGACGAGGTCCGTTACTCCGAGGGCCCGAATCGCTCGAGCTACATGGTGGATTCGGTCGAGGGCATCTGGAACAGCGATCGCGAGGAGGGCCCGAACCTCGGCTACAAGCCGGCCAAGAAGGGCGGCTACTTCCCCGTGCCGCCGACCGACACGCTCACCGATCTGCGCATCGAGATGGCCATGACGCTCGAGGGCCTCGGCATCCCCGTCGAGGTGTTCCACCACGAGGTGGCGACGGGCGGCCAGTGCGAGCTGTCGATGAAGTTCAACAGCCTCAAAAAGATGGCCGACTGGACCATGCTCTACAAGTACGTCGTCAAGAACGTCGCCAAGAGGAACGGCAAGACGGCGACCTTCATGCCGAAGCCGCTCTTCGGCGACAACGGCTCGGGCATGCACTGCCACCAGTCGATCTGGAAGAGCGAGAAGAACCTCTTCGCGGGCGATCAGTACGGCGGTCTGTCGGAGACGGCGCTCTTCTACATCGGCGGCATCCTCAAGCACGCCCCTGCGATCTGCGCCATCACGAACCCCGGCACGAACAGCTATAAGCGGCTCGTGCCCGGCTACGAGGCGCCGGTCAACCTGGCCTACTCGGCGCGCAACCGCTCGGCATCGGTCCGCATCCCCATCGGCGGCAGCTCGCCCAAGGCGAAGCGTCTCGAGTTCCGCTGCCCGGACCCCACCGCCAACCCGTACCTCGCCTTCTCCGCCATGCTCATGGCGGGCCTCGACGGCATCCAGAACAAGATCCATCCTGGTCAGCCGCTCGACAAGGACATCTATCACCTCGCTCCCGAGGAGGCGAAGGACGTGCCGAAGGCGCCGGGCTCGCTCGACGCGGCTCTCAACGCCCTCGAGAAGGATCACGCCTTTCTCCTCAAGGGCGACGTCTTCACGTCGGAGGTCATCACGACCTGGATCGACTACAAGCGCGAGAACGAGGTGGACGCCCTCCGCCTCCGCCCGCATCCGTACGAGTTCGCGCTCTACTTCGACAACTGATCTGACGGGGTCTGGCTCGCTGCCGCTCGCAGACCCCGGTCCCCCTCGCGTCGCGTGGCAAAGCCA
>DASXOE010000147.1:0-69139 GCA_036494575.1 Polyangia bacterium
CGGGAAGCTGCACCGTCGGATCCACCGTCGAGCTCGGCGTCGCGCATCCTTCGAGGGTCACGCCGCCCGCCGTCGGATCGGCGTCGATGCTGAACGTATTGGGGCCGAGCTTGCGGGTGAACACCGGCGCGCCCGACTGGAGGGCATTGACACCGGGAACGTCGTTGGCAGTGTGCACGATCACGCTGATGGGCGTCGCGAACTTCAGGCAGTCGGGATCGGTGATGTCGAAGTTGATGGTGTTCGCCGACACGCTCGCCAGGCACTTCGTACGCGCGTGGCGATAGCGGATGACGGTCGACGGGGGGCTCGTCCACACGAGGTTCGCCTTCCAGGCGTTCACGAGGAAGTCGAGGTGGTCTTCGTAGACGCGCAGCGGAACCGGCCCGAACCCTTGCGAGCCGTCTTGCGGCGGAAGATCCTGCGGGGAGATGCTGTGCATCTCGCGCACGGCGTACGCGCCCTTGTCGACGGCGGCCCAGACGTGCTGGTTCAGCACGTCGTTGCCTTGGAAGAGCGCGTACTTCGAGTACGTCCGCGGCCAGACATCGAACACCAAGGCAAGGTCGTTGCTGGGCTCGGGAGGATTGACCGGTGGATTCGTGAAACCGTCATAGGTGTCGCGCACGCCGGCGCGCGCCCCGAAGTGACCCGCGTCCGACACCGCTTTCACGGTGTCCGCCGTCCAATAATCGAACGGGAAAATGAAGAACGTCACCGGATTCCTGGTCCGCATGTCGAACTGTGCCTTCGACATGACCACCTCGAGCGGCGCGTTCGCGGTCGTGATGTTGGGATGGGTGTACGAGTGATTGACGATTTCGTTTCCGTTGTCTTCGGCGGTCTGGACGATGTTCCAGATGTTGCCCGCCTGGCAAACCTGGACGAACGGACCCACGGCCGCGGTCAGGTTTCGTTTGAGGAGCGCGGGGACGGCGTAGGTATCGGTCCCGCGCAGCGCGGGGCCGCAGAAGTCGTCGTGGATCATGGAGTAGGCGGCCTTGGCGTCGTCCCGCCAGGTGGCGATCTTCTCGAACGTGAACGTTCCCGCGTTCGACGGGCCCTGACAAGTCACCGGTTGGGTCTCGACTTTGCCGCAGCAAGGCTCCCTCAGCGGGGCAGCCGTCGCGCCCCCGTCCGGGAACGTGAGGTTGAACGCCGGCGGCCCGTTGCCGCAGGCCGCGAGCGCCAATGTCGAGACGACGGCGATCGCAAAAATATGCTTCGCGACGGGCAGGCTTCGCTCCGCGCTCATTTTCCGCTCCCTCCCGCCGACTTGTCCGACGGGCAACCGATGAAGGCAATATCGTCCAACCAGAGATCGAGATCGGAGTTCGGCACCGAGACCTGCCATTGCACGCTCATGAGACGCGCGGGATCGATGGCGGGGGGATGTGGAGCCCCCCAGCCGGCCTCTTGCTTGAGCTCAGGGTAGGTCACTTGGTACCGGACCCATTCGTTCGTCGCTTTGAAGGTGATTCCGAAGTCATTGTTGCACGCCGTACAGATCTTCCCTTTGGGATCCGTGTTCACGTCGCCAACCATGAACCGCACGTGCGGCTCGGTCCCTGCTTTGACCTTGGCCGAGAAAGACAGACCTTTGTATTGGGACGCATCATAGCCGTCGGACGACTCTTTGAGATCGAAACCGACGCCGACGTAGACCTCGCCCTTGGACGCGACGTGACCGGTCAAATGAATGGAGTGCGTCGAGCCCTCGGCGCCGCCTTCCGCCATGCGAAACCCCGTTTCGGCGGGCAGCACGGTGCTGCCCGCCTTGTCGGCGAAGGTATAGAGGTAGCCGTTGCGCCCTTCGCGCAGCAGGATCTGGTCGTCTCCGTCCTCACCGTCTTCGATGAGCGCCTTCTCCTCGCAGGTGGTCACGGTCACCTGCGGAGGACCGCGGAACTGGTCGAGCGAACAGGCAGCCATCGGCATCGCCGTCAGAGACATCAATGATGCGAAGACCACGCGTGGCGACCTCATCTGAAGAAGCCAACGTCATCGATCCAGTAGTCGAAGGGCTGACCCGCCGGCATGCCCCAGTAGAGGGCGACCACCTTCTTGGGGTCGAAAGGAACTCTCAAGCCGAAGCCCTCCTGGGTGAGCTTGCTGAACGGAACGGAGTACTGCTTCCACTCGGAGGTGAGCGGGATGTTGACGCCGTGGTTGTCCCCGCAAGAGGGGTTCGTCGTGCCGACGAGGCAGGTTCCTCCCGCGACGTTGGTCTCGACCGCGGAGGTCCCCACCTCGAAGCGCAAGAGCCCGGAGCCCCTGGCGGCAAACGCGATCCCCTTGTACGCGCTGGCATCATAGGCCGCGCGGTCCGTCATGGGCGGGGGGAGGAGGCCGGGATCGTTCAGGTCGAGCCCAACCCCCGAGCCCCACGACGCGAACCCCTGGCCGTACGTGCGGACACAATAACCCGTCCCACTGGGACCGCCCGGCGTGGTCGTGAAGAGGGTCGCGATCGGCATTTGCTGCGCGCCGACCGTCGCGTCGTTGAACACGTACCAAGTTCCAATGCGGAACCCGAGCGCCAGGATGGCGTCGTCGCCGTCTTCCAGATCGTCGATGCGGTCCAGGTAGTTCACCGTGACGGGCGTGTCGAACGGCTGCATCGGCTCGTTCGCGCAGCCCGCGACGATCGTCGCGACGAGAGGAAGCGCGAACCTGACCGCGAGGGCCATGAGGACGCGAGGAGTGTGAAAGAACCGGCGCAGCATCGGAACCGTCATTGCGACGACAACACGCTTACCACAGCGCGACCCGAGTGACAGCGCTTGCAAGAATTGGACATCCGATTGATATGGACCGACTACGGCGGATCACTGGTTGGGCCATGATTTCCCCCGTAGTATGCGCGAACATTCGATGGCTACCACCGTTCGTTGGCGGTCGCTCCCGCGCGTTCCACCTTTTGCCATGGTCTTGTTGCTCGCGTTCGCGGTGTCGGCCGTTGCGTGCGGCGGCGGCCACACGCAAGGCGAGCCCGGCGTCATCGAGATCGGTGAGGCCAACCAGACCTCTGCCTTCACGAGGAACTTCAACCCGCTCCTCGAGGTCGGCGACGTGCGCTGGCCGAGCCGGGGAGCCATGTACGAGACGCTGCTGATCTTCAATCCTTTGTCCGGGGACTTCGTGCCCTGGCTCGCCGAGAGCTATCGGTTCAGCGATGACTACATGCGCCTCGAGTTCAAAGTGCGGCACGGCGTCACCTGGTCCGACGGACAGCCCTTCACCGCGCGCGACGTCGTGTTCACGTTCGAGCTGCTCAAGAAGAACGCCGCGCTCGACCTGCGCGGCTTCGGACAGTACCTGAACAAGGTCCGCCTCGTCGGCGACGACGTCGTCGCGTTCGATTTCGCCCGGCCGTTCGTGCCCGGCCTCGAAGACATCTCGATCCAGCCCATCGTCCCCGAGCACATCTGGAAGGACGTCGCCGATCCGGTGTCGTTCGCCAACGAGAACCCCGTCGGCACCGGTCCGTTCATGGAGGTCACGTCCTTTCGGCCGCAGGCCTATCGGATCGAGAGGAATCTGCGCTACTGGAAGGGACCGCCCGCCGTCAAGGCGCTGCACTTTCGCGCCTATCCCGCCAACGATCAGACCATCCTCGCGATCATCAACGACGACCTCGACTGGGCCGGCGACTTCATCCCCGCCGTCGAGCGCATTTTCGTCGGCAGCGACCCAGCCCACCACCGCTACTGGTTCCCGGCCATCGACGCGACGGTCATGCTGTTCGCGAACACGACCGTTCCGCCCTTCGGCGACGTCCGCGTCCGCAAGGCGCTCAGCATGGCGATCGATCGCAAGCGCGTCGTCATGGTGGCGATGCACAACTACACCCACCCCGCCGACGCCACCGCGCTCAGCGACGCCCACGATCGCTTTCGCGACCCGGCCGCCGTGGCCGCGGGGCAGTCCTGGATGCAATACGATCCCGAGCGCGCCGGGCAGCTGCTCGACGAGGCCGGCGTGACGCGCGGCAAAGACGGCTGGCGCCGCGCTCCCGACGGGACGCCGCTGCGTCCGGCGCTGCTCGTGGCGGTGGGCTACTCCGACTGGATCGTCGCGACCCAGGTCATCGTGCGCGGGCTCCGGAAGGTCGGCATCGACGCCAGCATCTCAACGATCGACATGAACGCGTGGACTGAGAAGATGGAAAAAGGCGAGTTCGTCCTGTCGATGGGCGGAACCGTCGCGTCCTACTCGCCGTACGGTTTCTACAAGGGACTCATGTCGACCACCACGGTGAAACCCGTCGGCGAGGACGTGCCCGACAACTTTCATCGCTTCGGCCTCGCCGCGGCGGATCCGATCTTCGCCAAGCTGGAGTCGACCGCCGATCCGCAGCGACAGATGGAGCTCTTCCACGCCCTGGAAGCGATGTTCGCCGAGCACGCGCCGGCCATTCCGCTGTTCCCCGGGCCGCTGTGGGGCTCGTTCACGGACAAGCGCTTCACGGGGTTCCCCGACGCGCAGAACCCCTACGCGTCCCTTTCTCCCAACATCTTCCCTCAGACGCTGCTGGTCCTGACGCGGCTCGTGCCCCGGTGAGGTTCCTCCTTCGACGGTTCGGGTTCTACCTGACGGCCGCGTGGGCGTCCGTCACGCTGGCCTTCGTCATTCCGCGCCTCATGCCCGGCGATCCCGCGACGGCCATGTTCGCGCGGTTCCGCGGCCGCTTGAAGCCGCAGGCGCTGGATTCGCTGCGCGCCGCGCTCGGCTTCACGCACGCGCCGGTCTGGAAGCAGTACTTCCAGTACCTCAGTCACGCGCTCCGGGGGGATCTGGGCGTCTCGATCGGTTACTACCCGGCGACCGTGGGCAGCGTCATCGCGCAGGCGTTGGTCTGGACGCTGTTCCTGACGGGGCTCGCCGTCGTGTTCAGCTTCGTCCTCGGAACCTTGCTGGGGCTCGCGAGCGCCTGGAAACGCGGCGGCTGGCTCGACGGCGTCGCCCCGCCCTTGCTGACGCTGCTCGGGGCGTTCCCCTACTTCTGGCTCGCCATGGCCGTCCTGTTCCTGTTCGGGTTCCAGCTCGGCTGGTTCCCGCTGCGGCACGCGTACGACGACCAGCTCACGCCGGGCCTCAATCTCCCGTTCCTCATCAGCGTGAGCCAGCACGTCGTCCTGCCGGCCCTGACCGTCGTGGTGGTCACCGTGGGCGGCTGGATGCTGAGCATGCGCAGCACCGTCATCAACGTGATGGCCGAGGACTACGTGCTGTTCGCGCACGCCAAGGGCCTGCCCGAGATGCGGATCGTGTTCCACTACGTGGCCCGCAATGCGTTGCTGCCCAACCTGGCCGGCTTCGGGATGGCCTTGGGCTTCGTGCTCTCGGGCTCGCTGCTCACCGAGATCATCTTTTCGTACCCCGGGCAGGGATACCTCCTGATTCGAGCCGTCAAGAGCCTCGACTATCCTCTCATCCAGGGCCTGTTTCTCACGACGACGTTCTCGGTGCTGGGGGCGAACCTGCTCGTCGACGCCGCCCACGTCTGGCTCGATCCAAGGACGCGGGGCTGACCGGATGAAGGCGCTGCTCGAGAATCGCAAGGCCCTCGTCGGGCTGGCCATCCTGGCCGTCTTCGCCGTCATCGCGGTCATTGGCCCGTGGATCGTCGGCGACGCCGGCGAGTTCGTCGCCGTCCCGCTCGCGCCGCCTTCGCTCGCGCACTGGTTCGGAACCACCGGACAAGGACAGGACGTCCTCGCGCAGACCATCGCGGGCACGCGCAGCACCCTCCTCTTGGGTGTCATCGTGGGTTTCCTCACCGTGGCCATCGGCGCCATCGTCGGCACGGCCGCCGGTTACTTCGGCGGCTGGACCGACGAGCTGCTGACGCTCGTCATCAACCTGTTCTTGCTCATGCCGGGGCTGCCCCTCTGCGTCGTCATCGCGGCGTATCTGCCTTCGGGCTCGGCGACCATCGGCCTCGTGCTGGTCGTCACGGGCTGGGCCTGGAGCGCGCGCGTGATCCGGGCGCAGGCCCTCTCCTTGCGTCAGAGTGTCTTCGTCTCGGCGGCCGTCGTGATCGGCGAAAGCCCGCTCCGCATCGTTCTGCTCGAGATCCTGCCCAACATGACGTCGCTGCTCGTCACCTCTTTCATCGGAGCCACCATCTACGCCATCGGCGCCGAGGTGGGGCTGGAGTTCCTGGGGATGGGCAACATCGGGGCGGTGACCTGGGGCACCAACCTCTACTGGGCCAGCAACGACGTCGCCCTGCCCTCGGGCTCGTGGTGGACGTTCGTGCCCACAGGCGCCTCCATCGCGCTCGTCGGTTTCGCCCTCGCGATGATCAACAACGCGCTCGACGAGCTCAGCAATCCGCGCCTCGGCGCCGAGCGTGCCTTCGTGCGCGCCACCGGGCGGAAGCGCCTGGAGATTCATGCCCCCACTCCGGTGCTGAGGACCGTGGCCAATGTCCGCCGCTGAGCTCCTGGTCGTCGAGGACCTGCGGGTCGAATACCTGACCGAGCGGGGCGACGTGCGCATCGTCGACGACGTCTCGTTCCGGATCGGAGCCGGAGAGGCCTACGGGCTCGCGGGGGAGTCCGGCAGCGGCAAGTCGACGATCGCGCTGGCCATTCTGCGTCTGCTGCGGCCGCCCGCGGCCATCACGAACGGTCGCGTGTCGTTCTGCGGGACGGACCTGCTGTCCTTGAACGCCGCGGAGCTGCGGGCCTTCCGCTGGAAAGAGATCTCGCTCGTCACGCAGAGCGCTATGAGCGCCCTCAACCCGGTCTTGCGCGTGAGCGATCAGATCGTCGATGCCATCCTCGCTCACGAGCGCGTCTCGCGCCGCGAGGCGCTCGAGCGCGCCGCGGGCCTGTGCGACATCGTGGGCATCGACCGAGAGCGACTGCGGAGCTATCCCCATCAACTGTCGGGCGGGATGCGGCAGCGCATGGTCATCGCCATCGCCCTGGCATTGCGTCCCAAGCTCATCATCATGGACGAGCCGACGACGGCGCTCGACGTCGTGGTCCAAAAGCAGATCTTGAAGCGCATCCTCGATCTGAAAGAGAAGATGGGGTTCTCCATCCTCTTCATCACGCACGACCTCGCCCTCATGCTCCAACTTTGCGACCGCATCGGGATTCTCTATGCGGGCCGCCTCATGGAGACCGCCCCGGCGGCGACCTTGCTCGGTCAGCCGCAGCACCCGTACACGCGCGGCCTCATGAGCTGCTTCCTCGAGGTGCACCAGCCCAAGGCCGACCGACGTGGCATCCCCGGCGTGCCCTCCGATCCGCGGCATCCGCCGGCCGGCTGCCGCTTTCACCCGCGCTGCGCCTTCGTCATGGACGTCTGCCGCGAGACGACTCCCCTGCTCACGTCGCGCGGCGCCGGCCACGAGAGCGCCTGCCACCTGCCGGGCGCTGCCGGGACCGAGGTCGCGCCCGCCCTCATCCCGCCCAGCGAAGTCACGGCCCGCAAGGTCACCTCATGACGGCGGCAGGTCTACCCGCGGAGGCTCCCCTGCTCTCGGTCCGCAACCTCGGCAAGACGTTCAACCTCGACCGCGGTTGGCGGCGGCGACGACAGCTCCAGGTGCTCCGTGACGTCTCCTTCGACCTGGACGCGGGCGAGGTCGTGGCTCTCGTCGGCGAATCGGGAAGCGGGAAGAGCACGACGGCCCTGCTCATCGCGCGCCTCCTCGACCCCACGACGGGCGAGATCCGCTTGCGCGGCGTCGACGTCCTGGCCTCCGAGCCCGGGCGCGCCTCGCTGGCCTATCGCCGCCAGGTCCAGATGATCTTCCAGGACCCCTTCGCCTCCCTGAACCCGCTGCACACGATCCGCTACCACCTCGAGCGGCCGTTGCTGAGACACGGCGAGGCCAAGGAAAAGCCCGAGCTCGAGCAGCGGGTGAACCGGCTCCTCGAGACCGTCGGGCTCAATCCCGCCCCCGACTTCGCGCGGCGGCATCCGCACCAGCTGTCGGGAGGCCAGCGTCAGCGCGTGGCCATCGCGCGCGCGCTGGCCGTCAGCCCGGCGCTCATCGTGGCCGACGAGCCCACGAGCATGCTGGACGTGTCGCTGCGGATCGATCTGCTCAACCTGATGCGCGACATCAAGAGCGCGCGTCGCATCGCCTATCTCTTCATCACCCACGATCTCGGCAGCGCGCGCTACTTCGCCGATCGGTTGCTCGTGATGTACGCGGGCGAGATCGTCGAGACCGGGAACAGCGAGGCCCTTCTCGACGCGCCAGCCCACCCGTACACGCAGCTGCTCGTCAGCTCCGTTCCTACGGCCGGCGCGTCGCTCGCTTCCCCTGCCACGACGGTAGGGGCCTCCGCCCCGGTCCTCGGACGCGGATGTCCGTTCGCCGACCGCTGTCCCAAGGTCATGGAGCGCTGTCGCCAGGAAGCGCCGCTCCTGCGCGAGATTGCCGCGGCGCGCACAGTGAGATGCCACCTTTACGGGTGATGATCTCTGGATCGGGCTGCCTCATACGACCTCGCGGCCCAGCAGGAATGGCCCCAAACTTTATCAGGAATGAAAAGTCGCTCCCCTGGGGGCCGGGGTACACACAGAGTCGTCCTTTGTTGCCCAAGGAGCTAAGCATGCGCACGCGAACTTCAGTCCTCATCGTGAGTCTCGGGTTTCTCGCTGGCGGGCTCGGCGCGTGCGGGCCCAAGCCTGGGCCGGGGACTGCATCCGGCGGCGCCGGCCAGCAGGGAAGTGGCAGCGCCGGCACGGGCAATCCGCAAGGCGGCGGCGGCACCGGCACCCCGCAGGCGGGGAACGGCGGCGGCGCGGCCGGGACGACCGGCTCGGGCGCGGCAGGGAGCACCGGCCAGGGCACGGCGGGCGCGGGCGCCGCGGGCAAGGTCGGCACGACCGGCGCCGCGGGCGGCACCGCCCAGGTGATGTGCCCCGCCGGCATGAACCGCTGCGACTGTCAGACGACAAAAGGCGACGGGATCAATATCGTCATCGACGATTTCGAGAACAACACGCTGCTCATCCCGGAGATCGACTCCCGCGCGGGCGAGTGGTTCGGCGTGGGCGCCGCGACCACCGCCAAGTTCGGCGTCGAGGCCACCTCGGGCGGCTCGCCCGAGAGCACGAAGGCGCTGCATATGACGGGCCCGGCTTCGCTGCCGACGTGGGCCACCTACGGCGTCCCGCTCGGACTGTGCTACGACGCGAGCGCCTTCTCCGGCATCAGCTTCTGGATGAAGGGAGACCCGACGGCCGGCAACAAGAGCGTGAAGTTCTCGATCGCCACGCCCCCGACCACCGAGAAGTCCGCGGGCGGGACGTGCCCGAACCTCGATGCGGGTTGCTACAACAGCTTCGCGGATCAGGACTACATCACCGTCACGCCGACGTGGACGCAGTATTCGTTCACGTGGGCGCAGCTCAAGCAGGCGGACTGGGGTCCGACGGGAAAGAACGGTCTGGCCCCCGCCGGCTATATGCCGCAAAAGCAGATCCTGAACATCGACTTCGCGCCCGTCGACAATACCAAGGGCTACGACTTCTGGGTCGACGACGTCCGCCTCGCGGCGACCACGCCCGGCAGCTGCGCCGACGTCGTGAGCCAGCAGATGTTCGAGGGCTTCTTCCCGGCGCGCAACGCGTTCTACACCTACGCGGGCTTCGCGGCGGCGGCGAAGCTGTGGCCGAGGTTCTGCGGCGAGGGCAGCGCGGACGTCAAGAAGCAGGAGGCGGCGGCGTTCTTCGCCCACCTCGTGCAGGAGTCGGGAAGCCTGCGCTACCTGGAGGAGATCGGCTGCGAGAACGGCTCCTGCGCCGCCAAGTACTGCGACAACACCCGCACCGACTTCCCGTGCGCCGCCGGCCAGTCCTACCACGGCCGCGGCCCCATGCAGCTCAGCTGGAACTACAACTACGGCTCGGCGGGCAAAGCGCTCGGCCTGAGCTTCCTCGCGCAGCCGGCCACCGTCCTGGCCAGCCCGACCAACGCCTTCAACGCCGGGTTGTGGTTCTGGATGACCCGCCAGCCGGTCGACTCGGCCCACAACACGATCGTCTCCGGGCAGGGCTTCGGCGCGACCATCAAGATCGTCAACGGCCCGCTCGAGTGCGGCGGCAAGAACCCGACGGCGGTTCAGAACCGCGTGAACGCGTACCTCGACTTCACGACCCGCCTCGGCGTCGCCCCCGGTCCGAACACGGGCTGCTAGAAAATGGTGCAGGGCCAGTAGAGCTCTCCGGCATCCGATCCCCTCGCGCAGGGAGAGGCGAGGGCCGCGACGACGCTCGGCGAGCGTCTGGCGAGGGTGCCGCTATCATGGGCACTCTTTGTCCTGGCCCTTTAGTGTCTTTCTCTTTTGCGGCGGCGTCGCGCTCGACTACATACGATTTCGCCGTAGCGTGGAGAGTTGATGCACTATACGTTCCTCTTCGCCTTCGCGATATTTGCGGTGGTTCTATGGGTTGTGATGGCATTCGCCGCGGTGCACTCTACATCTACTGCCCCCTAAAGTCCGGGAAGCTCGAGAACAAGTCGTTAGAGCAGTTGCCCGACAGTGTCCTTCGCACGCTGATACAGATCCCCTCGGATGTCGTGCTAGCTAAGCTCATCTTCGCGCAGCCGGGATTCTATCTGGCCGTGACTGAGTCCAGTGTCCATGAACTCACGGCCCCGAAACTGCGGTGACGACTCGAGGCGGTTGCAAGCCTCGCCGCCAAGCTCGATCTCGCTCTCGTATAAGAGGCAAGCTCCGCACCGCCGAGCATCCCGGCCAGGCACGCTCCCCAGTGCTCGGCGGTCGCCGTTCTGAGCCCACGTAGCTAGGGCGTCACACGGTTGTTCCGGCCTGCATCGTCGGCGCTTTGCGGTTTCGCGGCGGGCGCCTGTCCCCTTGCGCGAGATGATCGGGCGAGCGGCAAAAGCCTCCATCCGCGGACAGCCGACCGCTCGCCAGGACCGGACTTCAATCGTCAATCGTCCAACTCGATCCGTCGATGGCGGAGTGATCGGGCGCTATGAGATCCACCTCAAAGAGGTAGGCGACGCCGGTGACCTTCGCGGACTCGACGAGGCTTTACATCGTGGCGGCGACCACAGTTCCGCGGGCGCCGCGCGCTGCGGCTCGGCATTCCCGCTCGCGGCGGAGGCCGGGCGTCGAGCAAACTCGTTCAACTCGCTCGGGAGTTTCTCACCCGGCGCCTTCGGCGCCGGCCTCTCCCGGACCGGGAGAGGCCCAGAGGAGACAGGCCTACCAGTACATGTTGGCGATGATGCTCGCGACGTCCTTGTCGGGAACGGCCGACATGCCCGTCGAGGGGAAGGCGAGCTGCACCTCTGACCCGTTGAAGTAGCGCGAGTACTGGAAATAGATCTCTTCGTGGCTCACGAAGGACGTGCGTAGGAGCACCCGCGGCGACACCACCGTGAACGACTTGTGGCTGTTGTCGAGGTCGGGTTGCACCAGATCGACGCGCGTCGAGAAGCCAAACCAGTACAAGGGCAGGTAGGCCACGTCTGCGCCGAACTTCAGCTTCTTGTGTCCATTGACGAAGGTCGGGTCGTTTGGATCGTCGGCAGTGACGACGTTGTACATGCCGAACACGGACGCCAGAAGATCGGCGCTCTGCCCGTAGAACTGGTCGGTGCCCTGAAGGAACGTCGCGAGGCTGAAGGTGTACTGCCACGCCAGGGAGTCGACCTTCCCGTTGCCCGGCGAGGACGGGCCAAAGAAGTTTTGGGCCAAGCTCCATCCTTCCCAGGAGTGAAGGACCTCGATCGCTCCAGCGACGCGGAGGGAGTTCAGGGCGTCGATGTGCGCGTAGCCCAGGAAGGCGCTTCCATACCGAGAATTGTTGAGCTTGGCGCCGATGCCCATGCTCGTGATGTGCCCGTCGGGCTCGGTCGGTCCCGTAGAAGCGTAGGTGAAGCTGTTGAGGTAGTGAGCGGCGAGCGTGAAGGTATCCTTGTAGGTGAAGCCCACGTGAGCGTGGTGCAGCAACGTGGGCAGCTGCTGAACCGGCCCTGCGTACGGCAGGTACGAGAGGTTCAGGCTGTTTGGCTGAAATTCTTGGACGTCCAACCGGACGCCGATCCCGTGCTCGACCTGGAGGGTGAAGTCCTTGTTGAGATCGTAGAAGACGCTCAGCGTCTCGCCCTCGGTGTGGGTGCGCCCGAACAGGTACGTCTCGTACTCGCCCGCGTCGTACCGGCCCGCGCTCCCGTAGCCGCCGTGGAAGGAGCCGACGTTCCAGATGAAACCGCCCCTGGGCCCGAAGAACTCGGGATAGTTGAACGTGAGCCACGCCTCGTTGATGCCGAGCTGCGCGCTCAGGTCCTTCCAGCCGGAGTCGCTGAGGTTGTAAGCGGCGATCATCACGTTGGCCTGCACCCGCGCGTCGCCGTAAGAGAACAGCAGCTCCGTCCAAGGACCGCCGAGCTGATTGGTGTACTGCCACTCGGTGTAGGCGCTGTCGGGGATGTAGGGCGGCGAGTGGAGCTTGAGCCCGGTGTAACCGGTGGGCAGGCCCGCGCCGTTTCCGAAGCCGACCATGATGGGGGCGCGGAGGAATCCGTGGAAATTGATCTGGCCGGGCTTCAACGTCGCCGTCGGGGACACCGGCCCGTTCGGAGGGACGACGAGACCTCCGTACTGCAGGGCGCCCGGGTTGAGGCCGAGGCCCTGCCTGCTCACGCGGAGCTCCTCGGAGATCTTCTCCGTCGCGGCGTTCTCGGGCGCGGGGTCGGCGGGCTTGATCGGCTCGATCTTGGCCGGGTCCGGTGTCGGCGGCGCCGCCGCCTGCGGTGCCGCCGACAGCGGCGGCTCTGCCTTGGGCGCCTCGGGCGGCGCGCTCGCGGGGGCGACGGCGGGCGCGACGGCGGGGGCGACGGCGGGCGCGACGGAAGGAGCCGCGGCGGAGGCGCTCGCCGGCGCTGGGGCGGCGACCGGAGTCGCCGCGGGTCCTTGCGCCGCCGCCGCCCACACCGTAGAGGATGCCAGCTGCGGAGCCAGCAGGGAGAGGACGATCGCCGGGAGGAGAACGGCCGGACCGGATGCTCGGATCATGAATTATTCCCTTTTGCCGTGGCCGTTCGCTGGCCGACCACGTTGCTATCACACCGAGACGATCGACAGATACCCCGCGAAGAACTGTACATCCAATTGATTAGAAAAAATGTCCGGCCGCCGCGCCCTCGGGGACGACGCGCGTGCCTCGCTTGAAAAATGGTCACTTCCCGAATACTAGATGAACATGCGCGCACGAAAGACGGCGGCTTCCAACGGCCCGTCGATGGACGTCCCATCGAGGGCGCGACGGTCCCGCCGCGATCTCACTGTCGCGCCGACGTCGACCGAGCCGGCGACCGATCCGCAGTGGCTCGTCCAGGTTCGAAATTCCTACGCCGTCCACAACGTGATCGGCGCGCGCGCCGATCTGTCCTTCTGGCTGATCCGATCGGACGGAAAACGGAAGCTCGAGTGGATGGAGCTGGGCGATCCCGGTGACCGGCCGAAGCCATTCCACTTCGAGATCTACTTCGGAAAGGAGTCGCTGCGCGACGAGCACTACTTGGAGGCCATCGAAGAGGCCCGCAAGACCAAGCAGGTCGTCGTCAAGGAGCTGTTCGGGTTCGCCGATCTCCTATACGCGCTGCCCGCCGACCCCGAGGGGCGCACCTTCCTCTTCGCCGGTCAGTTCTGTCTGGCGCAGCCGGACTGGGAGACGCTGAGCGAGTCGTGGCGGCAGCTGAGCGGCATGAAGCCGGCCAGCGCCAACCCGGACTTCGTCGACTTCGTGCGCATGGCTTTGACCTTGCCCGTGCTGCCGCCTGAGCTGCTCGGGGCTATGAAGCAGTTCGTCAAGCTCTACGCCGAGTTTCTGGGCGGCAGCCGCAGCTCCACGCTGGCGGCGCGCATCGACAAAGTGAACGGCGAGCTCATCTCCCGGCTCTGGCCCATCGAGGACTGGATCGCGAAGGCCATCGGGCAGGACAAGTTCGTGGTGCCGCCCTGGTACCACGAGCGCGATCTGACCGAATGGATGAAGGAGGGCATGGGAATCAGCCGGCTCCCGACGGTGGCCGTCGCCCTCATGCCCGTCGCGAACCGCGCGACCGCCATGGATCCGGTCCAGACCCTGGTTCGCAACGCGCAGATTCAACGCGCCTGCATCGAGCTCTCCCGGGAGATGCCCGAGACCGCGGCCGGTCGCCTTCACGAGTATGGCGTCGCGCTCCTGACCTCGACCCAGCGCGGGAAGAACCAGGCGCGGGCGCGCGTCGAGCTGCGTGAGCGCGCCGAGAAGTTTCAGCTCTTCTTGCGCGAGCGCTTCGAGGTGCGTGCCCTCGTGGGCATTGGGCAATTCGTCCCAGCCGGATCGCCGCTGCACCCGTCGCTGCGGGGGGCGGTCCAGGCGCTGCACATGTGCGTTCAGACCGAGAAAGACCTGCTCTTCTGCGATGACTTCCCCGCCGACAAGCAGCTTCGATACAGCGACCTGCAGGACGTCGCCACCGCGCTCATCGCCGCCGCCGATCGCGAGAACCCGGCCGAGATGCGGCTCGCGAGCGATCGCTACGTGCGCCTCGTCCTCGGCTACGCCGACGAGCGCATCGAGTTCGTGCGCAGCCTGTTTCTCGCGACACTGTTCCAGCTCTTCAATCGCATCGAGCGCCGCTATCCGATGCGAACCGACGCCCGCGATCAATTCGTCGACGACCTGACGCTGAAGCTCGAGGAGGCCGGCTCCCTCTATCACGTCATCGAGTGTTTCGGAGAATCGCTGCAGCGCCTGTGCTTCGTGGCTTCGAAGGCGCTGCACGGCCCCAAGGTGATCCGCATCGAGGCGACCTTGCAATACTTGCGCGAGAACTTCGCCGAGCACCTGCGTCTGCCCGAGGTGGCGCGCAAGGCCGGCTTCTCCGTGCCGGCCTTCGCGCGCGTCTTCAAGGAGGCCACGGGCACGTCGTTTCTCGCCTACCTGCGTGGCCTGCGCGTCGAGTCCGCCAAGACGCTGCTCGCCACGACTCACATGACGACGGAGCAGATCGCCCAGAGCAGCGGCTTCCAGTCGCAGCATCACCTGATCCGGTCGTTCAAGAAGGTCATGCGACAGACGCCGGGCTCCTACCGCCACGAGCACGGCCTCCGTCAGACGAAACGATGACCGACGGTCAGCCCCACAGGTGTGCGGCGCCGCGCACGCCGCTCGCGTCACCGTGCTTGTTGGCGACGAAGCGCGTCCCGTCGCGCGCCCCAGCCAGATATTGATTCCAGCGCGCCGGCACGCGCTCGTAAAGAGCCGCGATGTGCGACAGACCTCCGCCCAGGACGATGACCTCGGGGTCGAAGACATTGACGAGTGCGGCCATGGCGCGCGCGAGCCGGTCGACGTAGCGGTCGAACGTGTCCCGGCAGGCCGCGTCCCCCGCGTCGGCGCGCGCGACGATGGAGCGCACGTCGGCGGCTTCACCGGTCGCTTCGGTGTGGTCCCGCTCCAGACCGGGGCCCGAGAGGTAGAGCTCGGTGCATCCGCGTTTGCCGCAAACACAGAGAGGTCCCGGGACCTCGGCGAGGCTGGGCCAGGGCAGGCTGTTGTGTCCCCATTCTCCCGCCGCGGCGTTCGCGCCGGGTAGGAGCTTCTGATCTGCGACGAGGCCGCCCCCGCAGCCCGTCCCCAAGATGATGCCGAGCACGGTCGAGGCGCCCGCGCCCGCGCCGTCGCTGGCCTCCGACAGCGCGAAGCAATCGGCGTCGTTCGCCAGCCGAACGGGCCGATCCAGCCTCGTCTCGAGGTCTCGACTGAAGGGACGCCCGAGCAGGCCCGCGATGTTCTCGACGTTCTGCATGAGACCGGTGCGCGGCGACAACGCGCCCGGAGAGCCGACGCCCACGGTCACGCGCATCCCGGTCTCCCGCTCGACGTCCTTGACGATGTCGGAGACGGCGGCGAGCAGCTGATCGTAGTCGGCGGGCGTGGCGACGCGCCGCTGAAAGCAGATCTCTCCCGCGGCGTCCAGAGCCGCTGCTTCGATCTTGGTGCCACCTATGTCGAGCCCCAGCTTCATCGCAGACGAGCATATCCTTCGCGCGCGGGATCCGGAGGCCGCTACCAAGATCGTACGTGGAGTTGAACGGAAATGTCAGCCGTCATGCCCACCCCTTAGGTAAAGCTTGCTGTCTTGCTCCCCCTTCGAAACACCCGTGGAACCCCCATCGGCCTCGTCATCACCTGCTGCTTCGCGGCCTGCGTCGCCTGCGGTTGCGCGGCCTCCCCTGGCCCCGCCCCCAAGGCCTCGACGCTCAAGGTCGTCTCCCTCGGCTACACCGGCAAGACCCGGGGGATGCCAGCGCCCGCCGTGCCCGGCAAGAACGTCCCGGCGATCAAGGTCGACACCGTCGGCTACGAGGCGAGCTGGACGAAGGTCGTCATCTTCAACGTCGAGCCCAAGAACGCCGTCGTCAAGGACGCGCGCTCGGGGCAGACGGTGCTCCGCATAGAGGCGGCCCACGTCAAGGCGCGCGGCGTGGATGCCGCGTCGAAGGATCCGGTCTGGCAGGTCGACATCACGGGCTTGCGGACGCCGGGAACCTACACGATCGTCGCCGACGGGGCCGAGAGCGATCCGTTCCAGGTCGCTCAGGGCCTGTACGACCACGCCATCACGGCGGGCATCAAAAGCTTCTACTTCCAACGTACGCGCACCGCATTGCTTCCTCCCTTCGCGACCTGGGAGGGCAATTCCTACATCCGAAAAACTGCGTCGCACGTTCACGCCGACGTGGGCTGGGACCTGCTCGACTACCCGGCGAAGAAACGAAAATGGAAGGTGGAGGGCGGCTGGTTCGACGCGGGAAACTTCGACATGTACGTTCCGTCCACGGCCCCCGCGGCCGAGAGCTTGCTGGCCGCGTACGAGTGGGCCCCCGAGCATTTCAAGGACAAGCAGCTCAACATCCCCGAGTCCGGCAACGGCATCCCGGACCTCCTCGATGAGGCGCGCTGGGGGCTCGTCTGGGTTCTCTCTCTTCAAGAGGACGGCGGTGCCTTCCGCGCCCGAGAGGCCATGATCGAATGGTCGCCCGAGGGGCCGGCCGACGAGGACAAGACGGTGCGGTGGATCGCCGGCGTGAGCAGCGCCGGGACCGCCAAGGCCGTCGCGGCCTTGGCGCAGGCCGCTCGCCTGTACGAAAAGTTCGACCCTGTCTTTGCCGCGCGGTGCGCCAAGGCGGCCAAGAGCGGATGGAAATTCCTCTTGGCCCACCCCAACCACATCCGCGCGACGGTCGTGGGCGGCGGCGCCCAGCCGCTGTGGGACGACGAGCCCGAGAACAACGACGTGGGCGCGCGGTTCATGGCCGCCGTCGAGATGTGGCGCACCTATCGCGACAAAGATGCCCTCGCGCACATAGAGTCAGCCATGTCGCTTCCCGAGCTCACCGACCTCGGGAAGATCATCCGTGGCGCCTGGGAGAATCTGAGCCGGTGGGGGTTGGGCGAGCTCGCTATGGACAAGGGCTCGCCGGGCCCGCTGCGCGCCGAAGCCAAGAAGCGGATCCTGGCGATGGCCGAGCAGATGCGTCCCCAGGTGGAGCAGACCGACGGATATCGGTGCGCCACGCAGGCCGACGACTACTACTGGGGCAGCAACTCGAACCTCATGGAGAAGGCGCACATCCTGGCCATGGCCGCCCGCCTGGCGCCCGAGAAGAGCTGGATGCTGGAGGCCGCTCGCGACCAGTGGCACTGGATCCTCGGTCGCAACCCCAACGGGTACTCGATGGTCACGCGCGTCGGCAAGGGTCCGACCCGGCTCTATCACATGGAGTGGGGCCCCTACGAGCCGCCGCCGCCCGGCTTCCTCATCGACGGTCCCAACGCCCTGGCGCTCGGGTTTCTGGCGCCCGGCGCCCCCGCGAAGGCCTTGCTCTGGGACAACCAGGAGCCGACGCGCTCCGGGTTGCCGGCCCACAGCCTGTGGCACTGGCGGCAGAGCGACCTTTGGGACGGTGAGTTCCTGTCCGAAGACGAATGGGGCAAAGGATGGTGGTGCGTGACCGAGCCTGACATTCTCTACAGCGGCAACTTCGTCCTCGCTGGAACCAGTGTCCTGTGAGCGACCTCAACGCTGGTTGGTTCGTCCGCTCGTCGGCGGGATTGACGACGGAGGGCGCGGCGCTCTCTCTCCCGGGGGTCGACACGAGCTCCTGGTACGGCGTCGATCTCCCGTCGACGGTTCTCGGCGCGCTCATCGCAGCGGGCCAGTTCGAGAATCCCTTCTTCGGTAAGAACTTCCTGAAGATCCCGGGCCAAGGTCCGCCGGGGAAGAACCTCTCGAACCTGCCGATGCCCGAGGACAGCCCGTTTCGGGTGTCCTGGTGGTTCCGCAAGGAGCTGCCGGCGTCGGTGCCGCGCGGGACTCACGCGAGTTTGCAGTTCGACGGTATCAACTATCGCGCCAACCTCTGGCTCAATGGGGAGAAGGTCGCGGGCGTCGATCAAATCACGGGCGCGTACCGCGACTACGAGCTCGACGTGACCGAGCGGCTGCGCCACGACGGCCCCAACGTGATCGCCGTCGAGGTCTTCGCGCCGGAGCCGTGCGATCTCGGCATCACCTGGGTGGACTGGAACCCGTCGCCGCCCGACAAGAACATGGGCATCTGGCGCGACGTCTGGCTGCGCACGAGCGGCCCCGTCGCGCTGCGCTCGCCGCAGGTGATCTCGCGGCTCGAGGGACAGGACGGGTGGCGCCGCGCCCACCTGACGATCGCGGGCGATCTGGTGAACCTCACCGACAGCCCGAGAACCGCGGTCGTTCGGGCCGTGCTCGAGGGCCGCGTGGTCTCGAAGACCTTCGAGGTTCCTGCCCGCTCGCGCGCGCGCGCCGAGATCAGCCCCGAGGACGACGCTCTGCTCACGCTGGATCGCCCGCGCCTGTGGTGGCCTCACACGATCGGCTCGCCCGAGCTCTACCAGGTCGACGTCGACGTGAGCGTAGAAGGGGCGCCCTCGGACGAGGCTCGTTTCGCCTTCGGGATCCGCGAGATCAAGAGCGAGGTGACCGCCGAGGGGCACACCCAGTTCACCGTCAACGGCGTCCCCCTGCTGATCCGGGGAGCGGGCTGGGCCAGCGACCTGTTCCTGCGGCGGCAACCCGACCGCGATCGCGCCCAGCTGCAGTACGTGAAGGCGATGGGCCTCAACACCATTCGCTTCGAAGGGATGCTCGAGCGCAACGACTTCCTCGAGGCCTGCGACCGCGAGGGCATCCTCGTCATCGCCGGGTGGTGCTGCTGCGACTGCTGGGAGAAGTGGGACATCTGGTCGGAGGAGAACCACATCGTCGCACCGGAGTCTCTGCGCAGCCAGATCCGGCGCGTGCGCCGTCATCCGTGCCTGCTGACCTGGTGGTACGGCAGTGACTTCCCGCCCCCCGAGCACGTCGAGAAGCGATATCTCGAGGTGCTGGCCGAGGAGCACTGGCCCAATCCTGCCCAATCGAGCGCCTCGCACAAGCCGGCCGTGCTCACGGGCCCGAGCGGCCTCAAGATGCTGGGCCCGTACGATTGGGTTCCTCCGAACTACTGGCTCGAAGACACCGAGCGCGGCGGGGCCTTTGGTTTCGCCACCGAGATCAGCCCCGGGCCGGCCGTCCCGCCCATCGAGAGCCTGAGGAAGATGATCCCGGCGCAGGACCTCTGGCCCGTCAACGACGTGTGGACCTTCCACGCCGGCATCCAGGAGTTCCAGAACATCCGCGTCTTTTCCGAGGCCTTGAACCGCCGCTACGGCGAGGCGGGCACCGTCGAGGAGTTCGCCGAGCTCTCGCAGCTGGCGACGTACGAGGGTCAGCGCGCGATGTTCGAGGGCTACGCGCGCAACCGGTCACGGGCGACGGGCGTGATCCAATGGATGCTCAACAACTCCTGGCCGTCGATCATCTGGCACCTCTACGACTACTTCCTGCGTCCGGGCGGGGGTTTCTTCGGCACTCAGAAGGGGTGCGAGCCGCTGCACGTCATGTACGCGGGCGACGACCAAACGATCGTGGTCATCAATGATCACCCGAAAGAGTGGGAGGACCTGCGAGTCGACGCGCGCGTCGTGAGCCTCGCTGGCGAGATCTCGTACGCTGCGGCCCATCACCTCACGGTCGGGGCCGTCTCGGCGACGACCGTCGCCAAGCTTCCCGTGCCGGCCGGCGGGCCGTTGTACTTCGTCGATCTGCGGCTCCACGGCGCGAAGGGCGCTCTGCTGAGCCGCAACTTCTACTGGTTGCCGACCAAGCCGGACGTGCTCGACAAAGCCGCCGCCAACTGGGTCTACACGCCCGTTCGCGAATACGCCGACCTCTCGGCGCTGCGCGCCCTGCCCGAGACGCGCGTCGTGCTGAAGGCCTCGCGCTCCGATCACGACCCGAAGACCATCGAGGTCGACGTCAAGAATCCCACGGACGCGGTGGCCTTCTTCATCCAGCTCAGGCTGTCGAACGGCGATGGCCAGGACGTTCTGCCCGTGGTTTGGACGGACAACTACGTCTCCCTCCTCCCCGGCGAGCGCTTGACCGTGCGCGCCACGATGCCCGTCGGTCGTTTGCCCGCGCAGCCGTTCTTCGTCGAGGCGCGTGGGCTGAACGTGCCGCTCGAGACGGCGCGCCTGTCGTCCGCTCCAGAGGAAAAATCGATCCTCGTTTGAGCCGATCTGCAGCGGCGGGCGCGGGCCTGCTGCCGTCAAATGTCCGTGCAAGGGGAAAGGTGGGTCTCATGCCTGGACACCCGTCGAGAGTCGTTTCCTCGCTTTACGTTCTGCTGGTTCTGGGGGCGCTGGACGCTTGCGCGCGCGTCAAGCAGCCGGGCAGCAGCGGAGGTGGCGGCAGCGGCGGCAGCGTCCTCGGCTTCGCCGGCTCCGGCGGGCCAGGCACGGGCGGCGGGTTCCACACGGGAGCAGGCGGCGCGGCCGGCGTCGCCGTGACGCTCGACCCGACGCCTGGTGACTGCGGGCCCGGTGGCACTTGCGTGGACGGGTACGTCTGCACGACCGCCAACAAGTGCGGCAAGGCCGGCGCCTCCTGCGCGGCCGCGAGCGACTGTCAGGGCGACACGTATTGCTGCGCCGCCGATTGCCGCAAGGACGCCAAGCCTGACGCGGTCTGCATTCCGGGCAACGTCCCGCCCGGCGCGGCCTGCAAGGGCGCGGCGGTGGTCGGCGTCTTCTCGCCCCACGTGCAGTGCGAATGGACCGACGACACGAGCAGCTTCGTCGCGAGCTCGCCGCTCGTCGGAGATCTGCCGAACGACCCCAACTCCGCCGAGATCGTCTTCGTGTCCTTCGGCGGCACGTCCGGCGCCGACACGGGCGCGACGGTCGGCGTGCTTCGCATCATTGACGGCAACGACTGCAGGCTGCTCGAGACCATCTCCGATCCCCCAATCCGCGCCAACACGACGCCGGCCCTGGCCGACCTCGACGGCGACGGCATCATCGAGATCGTCGCGCTCAAGGCCGACGGCAAGCCCGTGGCGTTCAAATGGAACGGAACGCACTACGCGCAGTGGTGGTCCGCGGCCACGGGCCCGAACGCCCTGACTGCCCAGATGTGGAGCGGCATCTCCATCCACAATCTCGACGACGACGCCGCGCCCGAGATCCTCGTGGGCACGAATTCGTCGGGTTTCATCTACACGTTCAACGGCCTCACGGGCGCGGAGGTCAGCGCGCCCGTGCCCGTCGGCACGTCGTTCAACGGCATGACGCCCGTCGTGGGCGACCTCGACGGAGATGGCGTGCCCGAGCTGCTGACGAACTGGCAGAGCGGCGTCTTCATGAGCAAGTGGATGGGGCCCGGCATGGGCTGGGCGCCGCTGCAGGCCGGCCGCGCCGGGCAGCAGATCGCGAACTATCAGGTCGCCTCCCAGTTCGGCCTGGCGGACTTCGGCACGCCCATGGCCGGTGGTGGGTTCGATCCGAAGACCCTCGACGGCATCCCGGAGATCGTGACAACGGAGGCGGAGGTGGCCGGGCAGGTCTCGGTCCTGACGCTCACGGGCCAAGTCGTCATGAACGTGCTGACGATGAAGGACCCGGGCTCGGCCGCCATCAGCGAGGGCGGCGGCTCGCCCGTCATCGGCGACTTCGACAACGACGGCTTCCCGGAGATCGGCGTGGCCGGCGGATCGCGCTTTCGCGTGTTCGATCTCGGCTGCGCAGCGGGCGGCGCGGGGTGCGAGGCGCCTTTCGTCCGCTGGTCGAAGCCGTCGCAGGACGCGTCTTCCCGACAGACGGGCGCGTCGGTCTTCGACTTCGACGGCGACGGTAGGGCCGAGGTGGTCTACGCCGACGAATGCTTCCTGCGCATCTACGACGGCACGACCGGCGACGTCCTCTACTCGACGCCGCGCACCTCGGGGACCTGGTACGAAAACCCGGTCGTCGCGGACGTCGACCACGACGACCACGTCGAGATCGTCGTGAACTCCGCCTTCAGCGTGCCTTGCCCCTTCAACGGGGTGCCAGGGACGCCCTATGTCGATCCCATCCACCCCGGCGTCCGCTGCCTCACGACCGACGACTGCGTGCTCGGGACACAATGCCAGTCCGGGTTCTGCCGCTGCACGGGCAATGCCCAGTGCGACGTCGGCCTGACCTGCCAGCCGCCGCTCGACGCCTCGAGCGGCAAAGTCTGCCGCTCCACGCACCCGAACGTCGATCCCAAGGTGACGCCGGTCAAGGGCGGCATCAAGGTCGTCAACGATCGCCTCGATCGCTGGGCCTCGTCGCTCCCCATCTGGAATCAGCACGCCTACTCGATCACCAACGTGCGGGCGAACGGGGCCATCCCGAAGATGTCCGAGTGGAAGCCAAACTGGACCGTCACCGGGAAGGGCTACAACAGCTTCCGCCAGAACGCGCAGGGCACGGCGGGCGTCGACGACCTCCCCGACGTCACCGGGAAGCTCGATACCGGCAGCATCTGCCGGGTCACGGGCAAGAGCATCACGCTCACGGCCCGCGTGTGCAATCGCGGCAGCCGAGCCGTGGGCTCGAAGCTCCCTGCGACCTTCTACGACCAGAGCGGGAAGATCCTGTGCGTCTCCTACACGACCGAGCCCGTGCAAGGGAACAACGACTGCAAGCCCGTGAGCTGCTCGCTCGACGCGAGCACGCTTCAAGGCACCGTTCGTCTCGTCGTCAACGACGACGGCATGGGCGGACGCACCACCGTCGAGTGCCGGGAGGACAACAACTCCGACGAGCTGACCGTCAAGCTCAGCGATTGCATCATCCCGTGAGGGCGGGGCCTCGGCGGTCAGCATTCGCTCGTCCCGACGCGCGAATGGACTTATCTTTCCGGCCATGATCACCTGGCCAGAGCTCGAGCTCAACGCGTGGCGCGACACCTACGCCACGCTCCAGCTCTACCTTCAGATCGTCGGCAAGATCCGTCTGGCGCTTACACCGAAGCTGAACCAGTGGTGGAACGTCCCGCTCTACCTGACCACGCGCGGGCTGACGACATCGCCTATGCCGTACGGCGATCGCACGCTGTCCATCGACTTCGACTTCACCGACCACCGGCTCGTCATCACCGACAGCGACGCGCACGTGCGCACGCTGGCGCTGACGCCGCGCACGGTCTGCGATTTCCACCAGGCGCTCTTCGCCGAGCTCGCCGCGCTCGGCGTGCGCGTTCGCATCGGCACGGCGCCGCAAGAGTGCCCGGTCAAGACCCAGTTTCCTGACGACACGGACCACGGGAGCTACGACCCCGCGGCCGCGCACCAGGTCTGGCAGGTGTTTCGCCGCGTCGAGCCCGTCTTCCAGACCTTCCGGTCCCGCTTCCGCGGCAAGTGCAGCCCCGTGCATCTGTTTTGGGGATCGTTCGATCTCGCCGTCACGCGCTTCAATGGACGGCGCGCCCCCGCGCGCGCGTCGTTGATCGACCGCGACGCGTATGACGAGGAGGTCATCTCGCTCGGGTTCTGGCCGGGAGACCCGTGGACGGGGAAGATGGAGGCTGCCTTCTACTCCTACACCGCGCCCGAGCCGCCCGGGTTGTCGGGCCAACCCGTGCGCCCGGCGGCCGCTTTCTACGGCTCCGACATGAAGGAGTTCTTCCTGCCCTACGACGTGGTCCGCCGCTCACCCGACCCGGCCGCCGCCATCCTCGACTTCGCGCAGAGCACGTACGACGCGGGCGCCACCCTCGCGGGGTGGGATCGCGAGGCGCTCGCCTACCCGTAGGGGGGGGCGCGCCCATGTCGAGCTGGTGGCACCCGCCCTGCGACGAAGGGGTCGTGCGTGGCAAGGCGGCGGTCGGCGGCGGCCGCGGCGGCCGGTGGATCCTCGCGACGACGATCCTCGGGTCGAGCCTGTCGTTCATCGACGGCACGGTCGTGAACGTGGCCCTCCCCGTCCTGCAGCTGAAGCTGCACGCCAGCGCGGCGCAGGCCCAGTGGGTCGTCGAGGCCTACACGCTCCTGCTGTCGGCGTTCCTGCTCGTGGGTGGCGCTCTCGGCGATCGCTTCGGCCGCAGGCGCGTGTTCGCCGTCGGCGTGGCCATCTTCGCCGCGGCCTCGATGCTGTGCGGGGCCGCACCCAACGTCGACGCGCTCATCGCGGCGCGCGGCCTGCAAGGGTTCGGCGCGGCGTTGCTCACGCCCGGCAGCCTCGCCATCCTGAGCGCGCACTTCGGGGACGACGAGCGCGGGCGCGCCATCGGGACGTGGTCGGGCTTCACCGCGATCACCACCGCCTCGGGCCCCGTCCTCGGCGGGTGGCTCGTCCAGCACGCGTCGTTTCGGTGGATCTTCTTCATCAACGTCCCTCTCGCCGCGATCGTGCTGCTCCTCGCGAGGTGGAAGGTGGCCGAATCGCGCGATCCCGAGGCCACCGGCCCGCTCGACTGGCGCGGCTCGCTCCTCGCGGCGGTCGGGCTCGGGTCCCTGGTCTACGGCCTCATCTCGTTCTCGTCACCCGCCCATCGGACGTGGTCGCTCGTCGCCGTCGCGCTCGGCGCGGTCTGGCTGGCGATCTTCGTGAGGGTCGAGGGCCAGGCGGCGTCACCGATGCTGCCTCTCTCCCTCTTCCGCTCGAAGCCCTTCCTGGCGGCGAATCTGCTGACGTTGTTCCTTTACGGCGCGCTGGGCGCCACGCTCTTCTTCTGGCCCTTCACGCTCATCGGCGTGCACCGCTACGCCCCGGCGGCGGCCGGCGCCGCGATGCTCCCCTTCGTGCTCATCATGTTCGCGCTGTCACGATGGTCGGGCTCCCTCGTCGATCGCTACGGCGCGAGGAGGCCGCTCGTCGTCGGGCCCCTCGTCGCGGGCGCGGGCTTCTTTCTCTTCGCCGTTCCCGGCATGCACGGAAGCTACGCCTCGACGTATCTCCTGCCGACAGTCGTACTGGGGCTCGGCATGGCCATCAGCGTCGCGCCGCTGACGACGCTGGTCATGTCCTCGGTGCCGGGGGGCCGCGCGGGCACGGCCTCCGCCGTGAACAACGCCGTCGCCCGCACCGCCGGTCTGCTCTCCATCGCCGCGCTCGGGCTCGTCGTCTCCTTCGTCTTCTCGGCCGAGCTCCGCGCCCATCTCTTCGGCCACCTGCCGGAAGACGTCGTGCGCGCCGTCTGGTCCGAGCGAGACCGCCTCATCGACATCGACGTCTCGGCGCTGCCCGGCAGCGTGCGCGAGACCACGCGCGACGTCATCGCGCGCGCCTACCTGCAAGGGTTCCGCGCGACGGCGATCGTCTCGGCGGTGCTGGCCTGGACGAGCGCGGCGGTCTCGGCCGCGCTGCTTTGATTCCCCACGCCTCGCTCAGAGCTTGGCGTTCACGTGCAGCGCCAGGGCGCTCTCGGCCGGAACCTGGAGGGACGCTCCGCCCATGCCGTCGACCTCGACGACGCTGCCCGTGCAAGCCGCGGGGCTCGTGCCCACGGCCGGCGCGAAGTCACCGCTCAAGACGTCGCAGTATCTCCCGGGCGAAAGCCCCGTCTGCAGCGACCTCGTCAAGGCGCCCTGCTCGTGATTGATGACGACGAAGGCACGATCGCCGCGCGAGAACGCGAGCTGGTTCGCCCCGTCGTCCCACTCGTTCATGACGGGAGCACCGGCCGCGGCCTTGCGAAAGCCCACCATGCCGACGACGGTGCGCGCGCGGTGCTCGCAGATCCAGCCTCTGGTGGCGGGTGAGTAAGGGCCCGCCACGCAGCTCGGCGCGGTCGCGCCGACGGCGTAAACGGCGTGCGTGGTGTCACCGCCGTCGCTCGGGGGGCCCATGTCTCGGCCGGCCTGCGTCGTGCGGTCGAAACCGTAGCTCGACATCACCGACGGGTAGCCGTAGGGCCACGCCAGCATGAAGACCGTGGCGAGGTCGTGCGCGGCGCCGTCTTGATAAAAGACGGCGGCCGCGCGTTGGGTATCGTGATTGTTCACGAACGCCACAGCGCGCGCGCTCGGCAGAAGCGCCCAAGCCGACTCGCTCAGGAGCTTCAGCGACGACACCGTTTGCCCGTTGCGACCCAGGAACACGTCGCCCACGCCCTGGTACTTGAACTCGGTGACGTCGAGCTCCGCGCTGCCGCCGACGTCGAGGTAGTCGGTGGCGTGAACGGCCTCGCCGCCTGGGTCGATGACCTCCAGACAGTAGTAAGGCGTCTCGCTGGCGCGGGGCTTCACTTGCGACAAGATCGCTTTGACGTCGGCCGGCGCCATGTGCTTCGCGGCGTCCAGGCGGAAGCCGCGCACGCCGATTTGCAGCAGATCGTTCAAATAGCCGGCGAGCTTTGCCTGGACGGTCGCGCTGCCCGTGTCGAGGTCGGCGAGCCCCACGAGCTCGCACCGCTGCACGTGCTCGGCGCTCATCGCATAGTCGCTGTCCATGATCTGGCAGACCGGGCGGTGAAAGTCGGCGTCGGTGAACAGGTTTGGATAGGCGTATTTCGTGAACTTGGTCCCAGCGCTGCCGACGCCCGAGGTTTGTCCGGTCGTGTGATTCAGCACCGCGTCCACGTAGATGCCGACGCCCGCGGCGCGACAGCGTGAGACCATGTCGATGAGGTCTGCGCGGGTCCCGCTGCGGCTCTCGAGCGCGTAGCTCACGGTCTGGTAGCGCTGCCACCAAGGGTAAGCGTTGGCCGGCAACACCACGTGCTCGCTCGGCGGCGAGACCTGCACGGCCGTGAAACCCCTCGGCCCGAGAAAATTCTCGCACTCGCGCGCGACGTCCGCCCAGCGCCACTCGAACAGATGGACGAATACGCCGCTCTGCGTGTCGTTCGGCAAAATCGGCGCAGCGGCGGAGCCGCCCATGCCCGCCACACCCGCCATGCCCGCCGCACCGGGCGTCCCCGCCACACCGGCCATCCCCGCCACACCGGCCGAGCCGGCCACGCCGGCCACGCCGGCCGAGCCGGCCACGCCGGCCCCCGCGCCCGATGCTCCCGATGCGCCCGCGCTGGCCGCCGCTCCATCGTGGTCGGCGAGTGAGCTCGCTCCGCGAGAGCAGGCGAGCGCAAGAACGAACGCGCACCAGAGCGTGAGGGTCCGCAGCATCGTCGGCTCCTTCTAGCGCGCGTTCATCAGTAGAACGAGATCTCGTCGATCTCGAAATCGACGGCCGGTCCTTCGATGCTGACCCAATTGAGCGCCATGACGATGCCACCGTAGCTCGCGGGGTTGCCGAAGCCGGCCTGCATGAGCTCGCTGAAGAGCACGTGGTACTGCTGCCAGGCCGAACCGAGGAGCACCCTCTTCGAGGGATGGTCGTAGCAGCTCGACGCGCAATCGCCGTGATCGGCGACGGCCTGCGTCTGCGGGATCGCCACTTGGAGCGCGATGTCGTTGCTGGTCCCGGAGGTTCCCTTCGCCCAAAAGGTGACGCCCAGGAAAGCCGACGTGTTGGTGCACAACATCGTGAGGCCCGAACCCGCGCCGAAGGCCTGAAATCCACTGCCGGAGAGGTGCAGCGCCTTCGTCGTCGAAGAAGCCCCCGGCGTCACGACGGCGAGCGGGGCCAGCGTCGCGTTGGCCGTCGCGTCCTTGAACTCGTACCAATTGGCCAGGCTGCCGTCCTCGAAGTTGGCGATGGCGGCGGCCGCTGCCTTGACCTTCCCAGCGCACGCGCCCGTCACGACCATGCCGCCGGAGCCGCCCGTGCCCGTCGCTCCCGCGGCGCCCGTCCCGGCCGCGCCCGTCGTCCCCGCGGCGCCCGTGGTCCCCGCGGCGCCCGTGGTCCCCGCGGCGCCCGTTCCGGCCGCGCCCGTCGTCCCCGCGACCCCGGTCGTCCCGGCGGCGCCCGTCGTCCCCGCGGTGCCCGTCTTTCCGGCTGCGCCCGTCGCACCGGCGGTGCCCGTCGCACCGGCGGCGCCCGTCGCGCCCGCCGCGCCCGTCGTTCCGGCCGCGCCCGTCGTGCCCGCCGCGCCGGTCGTTCCGGCCGCGCCGGTCTGTCCCGCAGCGCCCGTGGCGCCGCCGAGCCCCGACGTGCCAGCGAAGCCCGTCCCGATCCCCGTACCTTGATCGCCCGCCGCACCCGTGGAGCCGGCGCCGCCCCCACCCGCGGTGCCCAACCCCGCGCCCGCAGCGCCTGGGCCGCCCATCAGCGCACCGCCGTCGAGTGGGCTGTTGTAGCCCTCCGGCCCACCACACCCTACAGCCATCCCTGTCACCAGCGTCAGGGCGAACACTGACGCCAGCCTTGAAAGGGGGCTCACGCTAAATGAGTGACCGCTCCTGCTCCTGTCCGTCAACCGACTGTTTCCGAAATCCCAAGGTCCCGTGTCCGGAAATCAATTCGCGCCGCGCCGCGCGCAGGATCGTTCGGGCGACCGGGGTCAGAGAGAGGTCAGCGCCTGCCAGAACGCGTTGGTCCCGGTCACGGAGTCTCCTTTGGAAACGACCCACACGGTGCCGCTGGCGTCGTTCGACAGGGCCGGCACGATCACCGTCAGCGGCGGCGTTCCCGTCCCTGCCACCGCTGAAGCGGTGCCCGACTTCGCCATGCGCGCGACCGTCTGCGCATATTTCGGCATGACCGCCGCCATGACGCTGATCTGATCGGAGGGGCCGAAGCCCGGCAGGATCGTGGGGCGCTTGGCGTTTATCCATTGGCCGAAGCGGTCATTCGGCAATTGGGCAACGCGCGCGTCGGAGACGTCCTGACTCTGCTCGTAGTAGGCGCTGACCTGGACGAAATGATAGCGAGCCACCACGATCGCATCCGCCCATGGATCCGAGTCTCCGTTCGGCGTCCCGACGGTCGCGGTGGAGGCATTCGCTTGACCCAACGACGACACCACGACGACCAGGTTCGCGATGGTGTGATCGATCAAGTAGGCGTCCGCGACGTCCGTGAGCTGGCCGCCCGTCGCGACGACGATGGGTCGATAGTCGCGGCCCAGCCGATGGGCGGTGTCCCTGATTCGCTGAGCGCCCGGAGAATTGTTCGGCATCGTGTCCTCGATGATCCCGCTCGCCGGCGCGTGAAGCGGTGGCGAGGCGCTCTCGACCGGATCCGGCGCGCTGATCCCGCTCGCCCGCGCGGCGGCGACGAGGCCGGTCCAATCCTGGAAATTGGCGACGATGTCCGGCCAGTAAGGGCTCGCGTTCACGATGATGCCCACGAGGGTCATGCGGCCCGCGGCCGCCAGGGCGATGGCCATCTCGCCCTGCCAATTGTCTCGTCCGCCGTCGTTCTCGAGGATGACGGGATTCCGTTCGTCGATCGGCAACATGCCGTGCGGCGAGTCGAAGCCCGCGTCGAGCACGCCGCCTTCGCAAGAAAGCGCCACCGCGGAAAACAGCGGCAGCGACCACCGTCGGTGTCGGGTTGCGGAGCGCGGCGGCGTCAGAGGTCGCGGAACATTCATTTTCCGATCTCGCCGAGAACGGCGCTGTTCGGAAACCGTTTGCGGAACGCGGCGGCGGCCCGGCGGGCCTCGCCGACGCGATTCTGACGGAACAACGCGCGCACCCGCAGGGCGTCCCGTTCCTCGGCGAGCCCCCCCGAGGGGAAGGCGCGCTCGTGCTCGTCCGCCGCTCTGACGACGGCGGCGAAATCGCCGCGGGCGAAGGCGCGGCGAGCCGGCTCCAAGATCCGAAGCTCGCGCCGGTACTGCTCGGCCCCCAGCGACGTCTCCGTGGCACGGGCGCCGGCCTGCGAAAACGCGGAAGACGGCGCGACCCCGCTGACGGGAGACGCGACCCGACCGATCGGAGGCGGCGCGACCCCGCCGACGGGATACGCGGCCCGACCGACGGGATTGACGTCCGGCGAGAGCGGAGCGGCACGTTCGCGACGTTGCCGCAGCTGAAACGCCGCAGCCGCCACGGAGACGAGCGCGAGGAGAACGCTCGCCGCCACGAGCACCTGGCGGCGCCATGACCATCGGACCGAGGGCGCCGCCTGGTGGGGCCTCTCGAGCCTCGCCCGCGAGAGCGCGCGCTCGCGGAGCTCGCTCCGATACGAGGGCAGCACGCGCTCGGCGGCGAAGAGCGCGTCCAGATCCAGGTCGCGCAAATTCGGTTCGGCGGGCGTCGCCTTCACGACAACCCCCCGTTCTTGCGCAGGGCTTCGGCGGCGGCTCGAAACTCGATCTTGGCCTTGCGCAAGCGCGAGTAGGCCGTGAAGACAGGGATGCGCAGCGCGGACGCGACCTCGCGCATGGGGACCTGATCGATCTCGTGCATCACGAGCACGGCCCGCCGCTTGAGCGGGATCTGGTCGAGCGCGCTGACGACGAGCGCCCGCGTCTGCCGGACCTGCACGGCCTGCTCGGGCTGCGGCGCCGGATCCTCGACCTCGAGCTGGGCGTCCGTGCCCGAGAATTCGCGCGCGTGACGTCGCCTCTGAGCCGTGGCGACGCCGAGCACGAGGGCGAAGAGCCAGGGGCGCAGGCTGCGCGTTTGATCGTATTCCCCCCAGCGCCGATAAAGGACCAAGTAGACCTCATGAGCCATGTCTTCGATGTCCGCGGGCCGAACGCCAAGCCGCCGCAAAGTTCGGCAGACGTATTCGAATTCTTGCTGGAATGCGGCAAAACAGCTCGTCGGCTGCGATGGAGCCTCCATTCGAGCACCGAGGCGGAGGGCATGCACGGGGACATATATTGTTAGCATCTCGCCCCGCGCGGTTGTCATTGAAATGCGCGGCAAGCGCCTGCCCGGCCCGCCGCCTCAGTCGAAGGTCGCTCCCAGATCCAGCCCGAAATGTAGGCCCCAAGCGGGCGTGCGCCACGCCGGCGTGTCATTGATCTCCACGGTCCAGGGCGCCAGAGATCGCAAGCCCTCGGCGTTGATGGATGCGGAGAGGCGGTTCCACAGTCGGTGCGTGAAGGCCAGACGCGCACCCGCCCACGGTTGCGTCCCGGACGGCGAAAAGGACTGGTCGACGCCGAAACCCTCGACGCGAATCTGGGCCAGCTTTCCGACGCCGCAGGCGGACCACCAATGAAGGTGCCCGCACAGCGCCAGAGTTCCGGCCAGGGATCGATAGCGAAACCCGCTCCGGTCATCCAGACGCCCGGTCGAGGGCATCGTCGCCTCGCCCCCGAGCTCCATCGACGCGAACCAATACCGCACCGCGGCGAAAACCCGGACATCGAGGTTCGCCTCCGGCCCGAGTGACAGACCCACGCCCGATCCCGCCCCCATGAACAACGAGAGCTCGCGCGGTCGCATTGATGCCCCTTCGGCGACGGCGACCTCCGCCTGGGGGGCCGCTTCGAGCCGGGCCACGACTTGCGGTGGCGGCGGAGCGGCCGCGACGGGCGGCGAGGCGGCCGCGACGGGCGGTGCAGCGGGCTCCGCGGCGGCGACGCGCGGCGCGGGCTGCGCGCGCGGCGCGGCGGCGGAAGTCGAACCGAGGTCCGCGCGAAGCTGGATCTGAACGGCGACGGCGAAGGTCATCGCTTGCACGAGGTCCGCGCAGTCGCGGGTCTCCGAGATGAAGCTCTGCTCACCCGTCGCGCGGCCCGCCGCGTCCCACCAAGCGACGCTCCCTTCGAGACCGTGCTCCGTGCTCTGCGCGCGAACGACGACCTGCTGCTCGGCGCCCTCGCGGAAAGGATCGTAGCCGAGCCGCCGAGCCGCGCCGGCGCGAAACGTCGCTGCCGTCGGACAGCTACCCAGCGAAGGCTCGATCTCGTAGCGAAGGCCGATCGCGGCGGACCCCGCGCCGATCGCGGCCGCCGGCCAGCACGCGAGCGTCGCCACGAGCGAGCACCCTAGGCGCGCCAGCCCGCCCGGGCGCCCCGATTCACCGCAAATTTTGCGCCGGGGAAGCAAGACCGTCCCCGCCGACGCTACTACCTTGGCAGGAAGATGGCCATACGCGAGGGCGCTCCGCCCGGCGCCATCAGTCGTCCGCGATCGAGCGAAGTCATCCCGCCTTCCGTCAAGACGGCACGCGCGGCCACCTCCGGTAGCGCGTCCCCTCGGAGACGCGCGGAACGATCTCCGGATGCAGAACCTCGGCGAGCAATGGGACGGTCTCGAACACCGTGGGACCCGAGCGGTTGAAGAGGCGATTGCCGTCGGCGACGTAGACCTCTCCGGCGCGCACGGCGCGTAGCCCGCCCCACCCGGGGCGCGCAGCGAGGCTCGGCATGTCTTCCGTCGCGCGCTCGAGCGCGAAGCCACAGGGCGCGACCACGAGCACTTCGGGATCGGCGTCGAGGACCGCCTGCCAGGGCGTGGACGCGGAGTGGACGTTGGCGTTGCCGAGCGCGCACGTCCCACCGGCGCGCGCGACCAGCTCCGGTCCCCAGTTGCCCATGGGGAAGATCGGATCGGTCCATTCGAGGCAGACCACTGACGGACGTCGCAGGCCGTCGAGCCGCGCATGCCACGCCTCGAGCCGCCCGCGAATGTCGGCGACCAATCGCTCGCCCGCCTCGGCGTTCCCGATGGCCGCCGCGACGGCGAGGAAGTCGTCGAGGATACCCTCGAGAGAACCGCCCCGCATCGAGACGGTCTCGAAGCCACGCAGCGCCGGCCAGCCGTGCGCCGGATCGAGCTGCGAGGGGCTCACGGCACAGACGTCGCAATGGACCTGCGTGATGACGACGTCGGGTGCGAGGGAGCGCAAGCGCTCGTGGTCGATCGCGTAGAGCGGCTCGCCCGCCCGCAGCTTCTCGTTGACCCGGCGGTCGACGTCCGCGCTCGTGCCCGAGATGTCGAACGTCGGGCGAGACAGCGTCGGCAGCTCGGTCACCCAATCGGGGGCGTCGCACTCATGGGAACGCGCCACGAGCGAGGCCCCCTGCCCGAGTGCGCAGACGAGCTCCGTTCCACTGGCGAGCAGCGACGCGATTCTCACGGGACGCTTATAGCCGATGCGCGGCGTTCGCGTCAGCGCCGGGGAGAGCCTGGGCAGCCAGTCGAGCGCGAGCGGGGTCAAGAGCCTTGGAACTGAACAGGCCGCAAGTCCGCCGCCAAGAACGCTGGATCAATCGCTCGTGCAATCGGCGGCGGTCGCGCCCGCGCCCAGCGGCACGAAGGTGAACTGATCGAAGGCGACGTCCAGATCCGAAGGAGCGCTGAAGTTCAAAGCCAATCCCACCTGAAGGCGCTCCGGCAGATCGGCGCGCGTGAGGACGGCGCCGGCCACCACATTGCCGGAGCATGAAGCTGGGGGCGGCGTGGCGGGCGTCCACGTCGCGTCACCCGGGACCCTCTTGTAGAGGCGAAAGGCTGCACCGATCCGGCAGATGCGCAGGTCGGCGTCGGGGCCAGCGGCGCCCGCGCCCCAATCGGGCTCGTTGAAGTCGCTGCACCCGTTCACGGTGGTCTTGAGCTCGACGCCCTCGTGAACGGTGCCGGCGTTCTGCTCGCTGTGGCCCACCATCAGAAAAAGGTAATTCTCCGTCGTGCCTCCGGCCGAGCTGGGGTTCCTCACCATGACCCCGCCGACGTGAAGATCCTTGGTCGGGAGCATCGTCGGCGCCGTGGCCTTGCGCGGGTGAGCGGTCGTCGTGACCTTGAAGTTCGCCGCGGTGATCTCCTTGTAGACGAGCGCTTTCGTGCTCGTGCGGTACCAGACGCCGTCTTGGTTTCCAGTGGCGCGCAGGTGCAACGCGCCGTTCGACGGCGCGACGCTGATCAAAGGCATCGCGGGCGAGCCGTTGAGGATCTTCCAGCAAGGGCCCAGCGACGCCGCCGCGAACTCGTCGCTCGGCATGGCTTCGCAGGCGCCGGCGGCATCGGGGCTCATGTCGGCGGCGTCGACGCCGGTCATGCCGCCCGAGCCGTGAAGGTCTTCGTCGCCGCCGGCGTCCGGCGACGCGCCGCCTTGGCCCGCGACCGCGACGGCGGCGCTGTCCGGCCCCCCCACGACGCCGCCACCGCCGGTTCCGTTCGCCGCCACTCCGCCAGCGCCACCGGCGGTTTCACCGCCGCCACCACCGCCCCCTCCCCATCCCGATCCGTCCGGCGATGAGCAGGCCGTCACGAGACAAATCGCCATGAGCGCCATCTTCGTCATCGAGCGCCTCCGCGTCTGGACTGTACCTCGGAGGTCCTGCCTCGAGGTATTGAACGTTCCTGGGATGAAAATCGACCCTGTTCGATGACGACCTTTGGCCTATGAATGCTCCATGCGTAACCTCGCCATGAGCGCCGCGACCGTTTCACTTTGTCTAGGCGTCGCCTGCGCGTCGAGCAAGTCCGACGGCTCCGGCGCCGGGGGCTCGTCGGGCGACAACGGAGGGGCTTCCGACGGTTCCTCCACGGGCGCCGCGGGGCTGGGGGGCACGGCGAATGCTTTGGGCACCATCACCGGTTCACCGGTGATCGCGCAGCTTCTGGATCTCACGAAGAACTGCTCGACCGCCAATCAGATCCCCAACTCTCACACCTACAAGCTCGACAGCGGAATGACGACGAGTATCTGCAGCTTGAAGGGCGGAGCGGGCAACGCCGGCGGCGCGATCTATTTCACGGCGGACATGGACATCGACTGCGATGGTCTCACGACGACACACTGCCCCGGCACCGGGGCCGACATGGATTGTTGCTATCAGGACGAGACGTCCTTCTCCGGCCCGAACAGCGCATCGAACGAAAACGGGAAGGAGCTGGCCTCCGAAAACACGCCCTATGTCGTGGTCCCGCAGGACGTCACGTTTCCAGGCCTTGACCAGAACAACGGCGGCAACGTCGTGGCGGTCATTTACAACAATCAGCTCGCGTTCGGGGTATTCGGCGACCAGGGTCCGAGCGACATCATCGGGGAGGCCTCGGTTCGAACCGCCAACGGGCTCGGCGTCCCGGCGAGCCCGGCGCAGGGAGGCGTGGGTGGCGGCGTGACCTATATCGTCTTCGTCGGGACGGGTTCGCAGCCCGCCGACATGGAGAACATCTCCGAGATCCAGAGCCTCGGCGCAAAGCTGACCGCGAGCCTCCTCGGGAACAATCGCTGAGCGCCCCGGACGCTTCGGGCCGGCGATGGTCCTCCGACCAGCGTCAAGCCTTGCTGACCTCCGCGGCCCACTGTCGGTAGCGCGCGGAGAAGGCCCTGCGCTCGTCGCGGTGCAACGGGACCCAGGCGAACAGCGCGTAGCCGAAGGTCCAGATGAAGAGCACGTCGAACGTGTACTGCCGCGCGACGATGAAAGCCACGGCCGGCGTCACCAGGAAGGCGGCCACGAAGACCTTGACGTACGTCTGCATGCGCCGAACCCCTCGGTGCGTCATGTACGGAATGGGCAGCAGGCCCGAGATCGCCATCCCCGTGACGAGGATGGCGCCCACGACGAACGAGAAGGCGTCCTGCCGGAAGAAGAACCGAGACAGCACGAAGGCCATGGACGCGTAGCCGCTCACCGTCCGCGGCAGCCCGCAGTACATCAGCGGGTCGCCCATCTTGGCCACAGTGAACAGAGCTTGGCGCACCGTCGCGCAGGCAATGATGATGGCGAGGAGCGCGAGCCCCGCGACGCGGTGGCCGCCGTGCGCATAGACCGCGTACACGATGAGCGCCGGGACAATGGCCTGCACGAAGTGGTCGGTGGCCGTGTCGAGCTCGCTGCCGAAGCGATTCGAGGTGGCCGTCAGGCGGGCGACGACGCCGTCGAGCGTATCGCCGAAGAGATAGCCGGCCAGCACCGCGACACCGGCCAGCTCAGGGCGCTGGTCCATGATGAAGTAGATCCCGAACACGCCGCCCATGAGGTTCACGAGCGTGAAAAGGTCCTTGACGCCGAACGGCCCGATGCTCCAACGCACGCCCGCAGACCCTACCAGATGGCCGCCAAGATGGGGCGCTGGTTTCGCCCCGCATCGAGCGGTGGTCGCGGTCAAATTCGAGGTATCGTGGCTCGCCCATGGCGTCCCCTGATAGCGCGATCACCGTCGTGATTCGTGCCACCGTCGAGGCGATGCCTGGCGCCGCCCTGCGCGTCGCCGGTCTCCCGGTCGTCGAGCGCGCGCTCAAGCAATGGGCGCGGCTGCCCGAGGCGCGCGTGCTCGTCGTGAGCGACGGCACCGTGCCGTTGCCCGTCCTCTCCTGGCCAAACGTCTCGGTTCGCCACGCGCGCGACGCGGGCGAGGCGGACGAAATCATCCGCCGTGCTGAGGTCGCGCCTGCCGCCGTCTGGCCCGCCAACCGCGTCGACCCCGCGGGACGCCCCCGGACCGGCGAAGTCAGCGGCGACGCGGACGATCCTTCGATCGTCGCTGTCGTCGACGAGCCAAGCCGGCGGCGGGCCGAGGACGCGATCTTCGCCGAGCTGCTGCGCGGCGACCTGGGGCTCGTCGCGCGCTGGGTCAATAAGCCGATCTCGTTCCGCATCACGCGCCAACTGCTGTGCCGACTGCCCGTGACGCCGAACCAGGTCACGGTCGCGGCGGGCCTCATCGGCCTCGCCGGGTGCGCCCTCATCGCGACGGGCGGCTACGCCGCCGTCGTCGCGGGCTTCGCGCTCGCGCAGCTCCAGTCGGTGCTCGACGGCTGCGACGGCGAGCTCGCGCGCGTCCGCTTCCAGCAGAGCGCCATCGGTGAATGGCTCGACACGATCACCGACGACGTCCTGAACCTGGCGCTCCTCGCCGGCCTGGCACTGGCCCTACGCAATCCGGCGCGCGGCGGCCCGGCGGCAGGCCCCGCGCTCGCCGCGCTCGCGGCGAGCGCGCTGCTCTTTTACAACGTCGTCGCCTATCGAGAGCTCCGCCGGCAGGGCGAAGGTGGGGAGGTCTTGAAGGTCCGGTGGTGGTTCGCGCGCGGCGGCGACATGAAGGGGCTCGCCGGCCATACGAAAAAGGGCCCGATCGCGTTCGTGTACAACCTCGGACGGCGCGACGTCTTCGTGCTCGTCTGGCTCATCCTCGCCATCGCCGATCAGCTCGGCGTCGTGCTGATCTTCGGGCTGCTCGTCGCGGGGGCTTCGTTCGTCGTGGCGGCAGGTCAGGTCCTGACGGAGCTCCGACGGAGAGCCCCGCGCCCTTCATAGGAGGCGGCCGCGTAGGATCACGGCGGCGACGCTGAAGTAGATCACGAGCCCGCTGACATCGACGAGCGTGGCCACGAGGGGCGCGCAGGCGCTCGCGGGGTCGAAGCCCACGCGACGCAGGCCGAAGGGCAGCATCGACCCGGCCAGGCTCCCCCACAGCACGACGCCGATGAGGCTGGCGGCGACCGTCATCGCGACCGCGACGGCGTGGACGCCATACGAGTGAAAGACGGCGGACCAGATCATGATGCGCGCGAAGCCGATGAGGGCCAGCACGGCCCCGAGGCCGGCGCCGATGAAGATCTCGCGCCGCATGACGCGCCACCAGTCGCGGATGCGCACCTCGCCGAGCGACATGGCGCGGATGACGAGCGTGCTCGCCTGCGACCCCGAGTTGCCGCCGCTCGAGATGATGAGCGGCACGAACAGGGCGAGGACGACCGCGCGCGCGATCTCCTTCTCGAAGTAGCCCATGGCCGTGGCCGTCAGCATCTCCCCGATGAACAGCGCCGCGAGCCAGCCCACGCGCTTCCGCAGCAGCCGCTGCAGCGAGATGCGGAGATACGGCTCGTCGAGGGCCTCGACGCCGCCGATCTTCTGGATGTCCTCGGTGGCCGACTCGCGCACGACCGCGACGACGTCGTCGATCGTGATGACGCCCTTCATGCGGCCCTCCTTGTCTACGATGGGCAACGCCTTGAAGTGTCGCTGATCGAAGAGGCGCGCGACGTCTTCCTGGGGGAGGTCCTCGGGGATCGAGACGACGTCCTTCCTCATGATGTCGCGCACGCGCGCGGCGCCGGCCTCGACGAACAGCTGCCAGAAGGGCACGACGCCGAGCAGTCGTTGCTCGGCGTCGAGTACGTAGGCGTACGGCAGGGAGTGGCGGCGTTCGCGCAGCTGCTGCCGCAGATAGCGCACCGCCTCGTCGATCGCCATGTCGGCCCGAAGGCGCGGGTACCGGGGATCCATGAGGCCGCCCGCGCGATCCTCCGCGTGGGCCAGCAACGCGCTCACCTCGCGCCGCGTCGCCTCGTCGAGCAACGCGAGCAGGACCGCTCGCTCCGACTCACTGGACGCCCGAACGACGTCGGTCGCGTCGTCGGGCGGCAGGATCCGGATCCACGTGCGCTTCTCGGCGGACGTCATGCCCGCGAGCAACTCCGCCTGGTCCGCCGAGCCGAGCGCCAGGAAGAAATCGCCGGCTTGCTCGCGCGACAAGAGGTGAAAGGCGAGCGCGCGGTCGGCCGGTGAGAGGAGCGGCCAGGTGTCGCGCACCTCCGTCTCGGTGATCCGGTCGGAGGTCTCGGGGTGAATCGAGCTCGTGGGGACGGCGTCGCTCATGCCGACATCATGCAACGTCGGGGCGGCGAAGGGATCCCCCCGTTCTGTGAACGTTCAGCCGGCCTCTGAACGTTCAGCCGGCCTCTGAACGTTCAGCCGGGTCCCCAGTCGGTCGAGACCCACACGCGATCGTATTTGAACCCCGCGCTGCGGTATGCGTCGCGCACCATCTGCGCGTCCTTGGCGTCGTAGATGCAGATGCAGCGGGTGCGGTCCGCCGACATGTGGCTCCCGACCCAGGTCGCATCGCGCAGGTCCAGGCAAGGCTTGAGCGCCGCCGTGAGCTGCGCGTGCATCTCGGCCGTGAGCGGAGGATCGAACGATTCCTCGACGACGATGCGAGGCATGCGAGGCGCCAGTATACCCATCACGCCGGCCGCGTGGCGAGCCAGGTCGCGATGCGCTCCTCGGCCCAATAGCGGGCGCGCCAGGGCCAGCGGCCCCAGGCGAAGGCAGCGTGGCCGCCCCACTTGGTGACGGCGAACCGGACGTCCTCGGAGGCGGCGTCGCGCGCGGCCGCCAGCGACTGCTTCGGCAGGAAGGGATCGTCCTCGCTGCTCACGCAGAGCGTGGGGATCTCGATGTCGGCGAGGAAGCGCAGCGAGCTCGACTTGCGGTAGTAGTCGGTCGCGCTCGCGAATCCGTGCAGCGGCGCCGTCGCGTAGTCGTCGAACGCGAACAGCGTTTTGGCGAAGCGAATGCGATCCCGGTCGAGGTGCTCCGTCTCGCGCGGGAAGCGCTCGAGCACGCCGAGGGTCTTGCGCTTGAGCGTCTTGAGAAAATGCGAGGCGTAGACGCGCGCGAAGCCACGCTCGAGGTGGCGCGACGCCGCCGCGAGGTCGTAAGGAACCGAGATCGTCGCGGCGGCCTCGACGCGGCTGCGCGCGCCCTTCTCGCCGAGCCACTTGAGCAGGACGTTGCCGCCAAGAGACACACCGATGGCGTAAAGCGGCGTGCGCGGCTCGCGGCGCGCCAGCGTCTCGACGAGGAAGTCGAGATCCTGCGTGTCGCCCGAGTGATAGAGGCGCGGACGGCGGTTGGACACGAGCTGGCCGTTCCCTGGGTCGCGCGCGCACGAGCGGAAGTTCAACACGGTGGCGCGCATCCCCGCCGCGGAGAGCTCGCGCGCGAGGCCCTGGACGTAGACCGAGCGCGAGCAGCCCTCGAGGCCGTGCAGCAACACGACGCGCGGCGCGCCCGCCGGACCGGGGACGTGATCGACGACGAGGTCGTCGTCGTCGGGAGTCGTCAGGACCTCGCGCTCGAACGATGCGACACGATCGGAGCGCCCGACGCGCCCCCAGATGGTTTGGGCGTGAGCGCTCCGCGCCCACCAGGCCGCACGTTCCTCGGGAGCCTTGGCCACCGCTACCCCGACTTGGGCCGCGCCGAGCCGCGCGCCGCGCCCTCGCGCAGGGCCTGAATGGCGCCGCGATAATCGCGCCCCGGCGCGCCGAAGATCGCCGAGCCGGCGACGAGCACGTTGGCGCCCGCCCCCACGACCCGCGCGACCGTGTCGGGCGAGACGCCACCGTCGACTTCGATGTCCGTCGCCAGTCCGCGTCGCGCGATCGTCGCGCGCAGCGCCTCTATCTTGGGCACGACGGCCTCGATGAAGCGCTGGCCGCCGAAGCCCGGGTTCACGGTCATGAGCAGCACCATGTCGAGGTCCGACAAGACGACGTCGAGCCCGTCGAGCGGCGAATGTGGGTTCACGGCAACCGAGGCCCTCTTGCCGAGGCTCTTGATGTGCTCGATCGTGCGGTGCAGGTGCGGCGAGGCCTCGAGGTGCACGCTGATGGAATCGGCGCCCGCGCGCGCGAACTCGTCGACGTAGCGCTCGGGCTCGACGATCATGAGATGGACGTCGAGGGGCAGCTGCGTGGCGGCGCGCACGGCCCGCACGACCACCGGTCCGATGGTGATATTGGGGACGAAGCGGCCGTCCATGACGTCTACGTGGATGATGTCCGCGCCCGCGGCCTCGACGGCCCTGACCTCGTCGGCGAGGCGGCCGAAGTCGGCCGAGAGGATCGAAGGGGCGACGCGCACGCTCATGTCGATCGCCATCTTACCAGCCGCGCCGCGAAAAACGCGTCGGCGTCGTCGCGGTGAGGCCAGGTGCGCAGAAAACCCGCGGCGTCGACGAAGCGCTCCCAGGACACGCGGCCCGCGGGCGCGGGCGGCTCCAGGCGAAATTGCGGGTGGCCCCGGAGGAACTCCGCGACGACGTCCTCGCACTCGATGCGCTCGAAGGTGCAGACGGAGTACGTCAGCACGCCGCCCGGGGCGACCAGCGGCGCGAGCGTCTCGAGCATGCGCCCTTGCTGCGCCGCGAGCCGCGGCAAATCTTCGGCGGTGCGACGCGTGAGGGCCTCCGGATGCCGGCGCAGGACCCCGAGTCCGCTGCACGGCGCGTCGAGCAGCACGCGCTCGAAGCGCGCGCCCGCGTCGGGGAACGGCCGCATGAGGTCGACGACGGCCGTCGTGACGCCCGTGACGCCGAGGCGCTCGAAGGCCACGCGCGCCTCGCCGAGCTTGGCGCGCGAAAGATCGACGGCCTCGACGCGCGCGCCGTTGCCCGCGAGCGCCGCCAGGTGGGCGCTCTTGCCGCCCGTGCCCGCGCACGCGTCGAGGATGCGCTCGCCCGCGCGCGCGCCGCACAGCTCGACGACCACCTGGGCGCCCGTGTCCTCGACGGCGAGCAGGCCCTCCCGCCAGGCGCCCGTCGCGGCGAGCGCATCGAGGTCGCGCGCGAGCAGCGCGTCGGGCGCGACCAGCGAAGGCTCGATGCGCGCGTCGGCCCGCTCTGCGCGCAGGCGCTCGAGCACGGTGGCGCGCTCGGCGCGCAGCGCGTTCGCGCGTAACGCGAGCGGCGCGGGCGCGCCCACGGCGTCGCCGAAGGCCACGGCGTCGGCCGCCGGCAGCTCGGCCAGCAGCAGCCCGGCGAGCCAGCGCGGCAGCCCGGCCGCCTCGACGAGGTAGCCGCGGGCGTCGCGCGCCGGATCGGGAAGCGGCGGCTCGCCGCGATCGGCGAGGCGCCGCAGGAGCGCGTTGGCGAGCCGCCCCACGCCCGGTCCCCCCAGCTGCTTGCAGATCTCGACGGCCTCGTTGACGGAGGCGTACGCGGGGATGCGATCCAGAAAGAGCACCTGGTAGGCGCCCACGCGCAGGGCCACGCGCACCCGCGGCTCGAGGCCCGCGAGGCCTTTGCTCGCGAACGCCTCGAGCGCGCGATCGAGGCGCGCGCGCCGCCGCAGCACGCCGTAGACCAGCTCCGTCGCGAGTCCGCGCTCAGCGGCGCTCAGCGTCGGCGCGCGATCGAGCGCCGCCGAGAGGGCGCGATTGGCGAAGGCGCCCGATTGCTCGACGCGCTCGAGCACCGAGCGGGCGAGATCGCGGCCGGTGGGCGTCCCTCTCCCCGCCGTCATTCGCTTGGCCGCGCCGCCGGATCTTGCAAGGATGTCCCTGAGGCCACGGGGCGCCCCCCGAGGAAGGCCGCCGCGGGCACGCGCTTGCGCCCGGCGAGCTGCAGCTCGGCGAAGGCGACGGACGCGTCGGCGCAGGCCACCGCGAGGCCCTCGGCGCGCAGGCCGAGGACGACGCCCGGGGCCGCGCCGGGGGTTCCCGCGAGGACGCGCGGGCCGAACACGCGCAGCGGCTGGCCGTCGAGCAGGGCCGTCGCGCCCGGCCACGGATCGCAGCCGCGCGCGCGCGCCGAGACCGCCCGCGCCGAGACGTCGAAGCGCAGGCGCCCGTCCTCTTTGAGGAGAGGCGGCGCCAGCGTCGCGGCCGCGTCGTCCTGAGACGCGAGCGTCACCGCGCCGGAGAGGATCGCCGGCAAGGTCTCCACGAGCAGAGGCGCCCCCGCGGCCGCGAGCGCGAGCGCGAGCGTGGCCGTCGTGTCCTCATCTCCGATGGGCACCTCGCGCGTGGCCGCGACCGGGCCCGTGTCGAGCCCCGCCTCCATGCGCATGATCGAGACGCCCGTCACCCGCTCGCCGCGGATGATGGCCCACTGGATGGGCGCCGCGCCGCGCAGCTTGGGCAGCAGCGAGCCGTGCACGTTCCAGCACCCGCGGCGCGGCACGTCGAGGAGCGCCTGAGGCAGGATGCGCCCGTACGCCACGACGACGAAGACGTCGGCGCCGAGCGCGCGCAGCGTCTGCTCGAGCTCCGGCGCGCGGACCCGCTCCGGCTGGAGGATGGGCACGCCCAGACGGCGCGCCGCGACCTTGACGGCCGGCTCCGCGAGCTGCCGCCCGCGGCCGGCCGGGCGATCTGGCTGGCTCACGACGGCCACGACCTCGGTGGATTGCGCGACGGCCTCGAGGAACGGCACGGCGAACGCCGGCGAGCCGAAGAAGACCGCACGCGGCGGCGAGCCGGGCATCAGCGTTGCGCCGCCGCGGGCTCCGCCGCCGCGGGCAAGTGGCCCTCGTAGCGCGCGCGCATGCTCGGTTCCCCGAGCACGCGCAGGGCCTCGTCGAGGACGGCGCGGATCGCGCGCAGCTCGGCGCCCAGCTCGGCGACGAGGCCCACGTCGAGCGAGGTCGGCGCGAGCTCGCTCATGAGGCGATCGTGCGCGGCGCGGATGTCGCCGTCGGAAGCGCCACGCGACAGATCGAGAATCTCGAAGTAGTCGCCCTCCTCGACGAGCGCGTGGCGCGCAAGAATGCGGGCGCGGAGCTCGGCGCGCTCGGCGGCGGCGCGCGCGCCCTCGACCTCGTGGACGCCCGTGCCGTTCGTGGCCCGCGACGGCGAGCGCGCTGGCTCGGTCGCGCGATCGTCGACCCGATCGAGCTGCCCCAGCACGGACAGCGTCCACGCGAGCCCCGACGCGACCTCCTCGCGCACGCCCGCGGCCGCGCGCACGTCGTCGAGGGTGCGCGTCCCATCGAACAGCTCGACGATGGCGCGCTCCTCCGAGGTCATGGCCATGCGCGCCAGGACGTCGATCGCGGAGGAAGCTGTCGACCGGCGAAAGACCTGCCGCCCCCCGCCCAGGCAGCGCGAGAGGCGCGCCGCGCCGTACTTGCGCCTGACCCCCGCGAGAATGATCGCGGCCGGGTGCTCGTCGAGCAGCACGATCTCCTGGTTTGGCTGGCCCGGGCCCAGCGACCACTCGCCGCTTTCCCACGCGAACGCCGAATGGATGATCTCCTCGAAGTGGCGACGCACCACGACCGACAGCTCGGTCGGCTTGATGAAGCCCAGCTCGACGAGCACGACGCCGAGACGCCGCTCGGCGCGCGGCGCCGCCGCCGAGGCTTGACCGAGCTGCGCCGGCGTCAACCGCCCCTGCCGGACGAGCATCTCCCCCAGGCGGTCGTCCGAATCGCTCGACATGCCCAGGATGGGCGCGCCCCGCTCGAAGAAGATGACCTTCTCCACGGCCTCCCGTCGCAGCACGAGCCGGCCCGTGAGGCGCTGCAAATAGATCCGGCCCAACAGCGACGCGACGTCGCTGTCCACGATCTTGCCGCTCTCGACGGGGGCCGGCGTGCCGCCCTCGGCGCCGCCGTCGCGCGCGGCGGCGATGCGCTCGGCGATCATCTTCGCGAACACGTCGCGCGGCACCTCGACGGTCTTCTGGGGCTTGTCGTCGCCGAGCTCGTCCTCGGCGTCGAAGGGCGACGGGTGAGTGAGCACGGTCGGCTCGGCGGTGCTCCCGAGGGCCGCTGCGGCGGCGAGCGCCGTCATGGGCGCCATGGGCGTGCGCTCGAACAGATCCTCCGGCGCGCGCCCGGGCCCCGTCCGCGGACGCGACGACGGATGGGGCGCGGCCGTGACCTCGCGGCGAAAGGCGCCCACGGAGCGCGCGACGTCGAGCATCTCGGCGTCCAGGGCCGCGTCGATGCTCTCGGCGAGCTTCACGAAGAGCGCGCCCCCCTCCGAGGGCCGCGCCCGCGGGACTGGCGTCGCCGTGGCGTCGGCGGCCGCCACGAGCGGCTTGAGCGTGGGGAGGGCCCGCGGACCCGTCCCGCTCGCGGGCGTGCGCGAGCCGGTCGCGACGCCAACCGTCGCCGGTCCGAACGAGCCGGTGTTGCCAGACTCGCCGGCCGCGCGGCCCTTTCCGCCCTTCGACGTCGACGTGCGTCCGAACTCGGCGCTGCCGCCGTCCGTGGGCGGCGCCGAAATCCGCATCTCGTCGGTGGTCGGACGCGCCTCCCCCGCGGGGACGTTCTCGAGCCGCGCGCGCACGCGCGCCACGAGGTCCTCGGTCGACAGCGGCCGCGTGAAGAACCCGTCGGCGAGGTCTTTCATGCGCACCTCGTCCTCGGCGTCGCCCACGAGGAACGTCGGGACGCGGCCGCGGGGAACCGCGCGCACCTTGCCGAGGGCGACCGCCGGATCGGGGTTGACGATCTGGGGCGCGAGGACGATGACGTCCGGCCGCGAAGCCGTGATCCAGCCCGACAGACTCTCACCCGGCTCGACGGCGACCGCCTCGAAACGTGCCGAGACGACGGCGCGGCGGATGCGATCCGCCTCGTAGGGGCCGGCGATGATCAGCACCTTCATGCGATCCCGCAGATTAACACCGAGGCGGGCGTTTTCGGGCGGTCACAGCACGCTCTGCGGGTCGACGTCGACGACGAGGCGCGCGTCGCCGCCGAGCTTGACGGCGGCGGCCGCGTGCGCCGCCGCCATGAGCGCCGCCCGGTCGTGACCCGACAGCCAAACCTGGTAGCGGTTGCGCCCCCGCACGCGGGGGATGGGCGCCTCGGCGGGTCCCCGCACACGCACGGCGGCGCCCCCGGCCGCCTGGGCCGCGAGCGCGGCGGCGCCGGCCGCCTCGCGGGCGGCGGGGCCGTCCCCCGCGTCGACGCGCAGCGCGACCATTCGTGAGAACGGCGGATAGTCTGCCTCCTCGCGGGCGCGCAGCTCGCCCCGCACGAAGCCCGCGTAGTCGTGCGTGCGCACGGCCGCGATGGCCTCGTGCTCGGGGGCGTAGGTCTGGATGATCACGCGGCCCGGACGCTCGCCGCGCCCCGCCCGCCCCGCGACCTGCTCGAGGAGCTGGAACGTCCGCTCGGCGGCGCGGAAGTCCGGCAGGTGCAGCCCTTGGTCCGGCTGCAGCACGCCCACGAGCGTCACGCCCGCGAAGTCATGGCCCTTCGTCACCATCTGCGTGCCCACGAGCACGTCGATCTCACCCGCCTGCATGCGGCGCAAGACGCCGTGCAGCCCGGGCCCGTCGGGCGACCCACCGCGGGCGCCCGCCGTGTCGCGATCGAGCCGGGCGACGCGGGCGTCGGGGAAGCGGTCGCGAACAACGGCCTCGACGCGCTCGGTGCCCATGCCCAGACGTTCGAGCTTCGACGCCTGGCAAGCCGGACAGCGCGCCGGCACCGCGGTCGCGCGCGCGCAGTAGTGGCACACGAGCTTGTCGCGGCTCTTGTGGTACGTCATTGAGACCGTGCAGTTCTCGCAGCGCACGACGTGGCCGCAAGCGCGACAGAGCACGACCGTCGAGAAGCCGCGCCGATTCAAAAACAGGATGACCTGCTCGCGCGAGGCGAGCGCGGCGGCCATCGCCTCTGCGAGCGGCGCCGCGAGCAAGCCGTCCGGCCCGGGCGGGTGCCGCCGCAGATCGACGAGCTCGACCGACGGCAGCGGCCGCTGCGTGGCCCGCCCGGGCAGCGGCAACAAGGTGAAGCGGGCGCGCGCCGCGTTGTGCGCCGTCTCGAGCGACGGCGTCGCCGACCCGAGGATGGCGATGGCGCCCGCGCGTTGCGCGCGCACGACCGCGAGGTCGCGGCCGTGGTACCGCACGCCCTCCTCCTGTTTGAACGAAGAGTCGTGCTCTTCGTCGACGACGACGACGCCGAGCGCCTGGACGGGCGCGAAGACCGCCGAGCGCGCGCCCACGGCGATGCCGACCTCGCCGGCGCGCAGCTTCCGCCAGGCCGCGAGGCGCTCGCCCGGCGGCAGCGCGCTGTGGAGCACGGCCACGTCGTCGCCGAAGCGCGCGCGGAAGCGCGCCGCGAGCTGCGGCGTGAGCGCGATCTCGGGGACGAGCACGAGCGCGCCGCGCCCGGCGGCGCGCGCCTCGGCGATGACGCGCAGGTAGACCTCCGTCTTGCCCGAGCCGGTGACGCCGTGGAGAACGAACGTCGCGAACCCCGAGGCCAGGGCCGCCGTGAGCCTCTCGACGGCGTGTCCCTGCGGCTCCGTGAGCGTGAAGGGCGACGTGCCGCACGCCAGACCGGCGCGCGCGACGGTCGCGCCCGGCGGCACGGGCCGGCGCTCGAGCCGCACGAGGCCCGCGGCGGCGAGCGCCTTGACGTGCGCGCGCTCGCGTTCGCCGAGCGTCGCCGTCGCGAGACCCTCGCTGCCCGCGGCGGCGACGCGCGCGAGCAGCGCCCGCTTGACCTCGGCGCGCGCCGGCAGCTGTGCGACGGCGGCCGCGCCCTCGCCGGCGGCGACCGCGAAGGCCTCCGTGGGCGGCGCGCGCCGCGTCTGCACCTCGTCGCCGACCTCGACGAGCCCCTGTTCGGTGAGGCGCGCGAGCCGCGCCTGGACGCGCGCCAACGCGCGCGACGGTCCCCCCGCGTCGCGCGCCGGCGCGCCCGGCCGCCCGCGCGGGTCTCGCGCGAGGGCGCGGGCCAAGCCTCTCATGGTGAGCTCGCCGCCGGCGGCCACGAGCGCGACGAGCAACGGGTCGCCGCTCTCTTCTCCCAGCAGCGACCGCTGGCCGCCCACGGCGGCGCGCCCGCGGTCGGTGACGCGCGCGGCGCGCACGGCCTCGGCCTTCTCGCCCTGCGGCAGCGCCGCGCGCAGCACCTCGCCTATGGGCGCGTAGTAATAGTCCGCGACCCAGCGGCAAAACGAGATCATCGCCGCGTCGAAGGCGGGCGCGCCGCCCACGACCTCCTCGATGTCCTTGAGCGCCGTCTCGTCGGCGACGGCGCCGGGCGCGTGCCCGACGACGAAGCCGGTCACCGTGCGCTGTCCGAACGGGACGACGACCTGAGTGCCGACGGCGACGGCGGCGGCGCCCCGCCGAGGATCCCGATAGGTGAAGGTCCCGCGCAGCGGCAGCGTCACCGCCACCTCGAGGAGCGCCGGTGACGCTCCGGCGCTCAAGCGCCCGATTCGGGCTCGGGCGTCTCTTCGAGGATTCGCCTCGCCCCCGCCCGAACCTCCGCGGCGATCTCCGGGCGCTTGAGCGCCCAATGCAGCTGCGCGAGCACGTAGCCCGCGCGATCGCCGGCGTCGAAGCGCTGGCCCTCGACCTCGAAGCCGTGCAGCCCGCGGCGCGCGCACAGCGTCGCGAGGCCGTCGGTGAGCTGGATCTCGCCGCCCCGGCCCGGCGCCGTCTCGGCGAGGATCGCGAAGATCTCGGCGGGCAGCACGTAGCGCCCGATGGCCGCCAGCCGCGACGGCGCCGTCCCCGGGGCCGGCTTTTCGACGAGCCGGCTGAGCTTCCACTCGCGCGGGCCGACGCTCTGGCCCTCGACGATCCCGTAGAGGTGCTCCTGACCCGGCGGCACCTCCTTGAGTCCCACGACGCCCGTGCCCCAGCGCTCGTACACGTCGAGCAGCTGGCGCACGCCGGGCACGCGCGCGTCGAGCAAGTCGTCGCCGAGCACGACGGCGAAGGGCTCGTCGCCCACGGCTTCGCGGGCGCACAGCACGGCGTGTCCGAGGCCGCGCGCCTCCGCTTGTCGCACCGAGATGATGCGCGCGAGTCCGGCCGGCCGGCGCGCGCGCGCGAGGTCCTCCGTCTTGCCCTTCTTCTCGAGCAACGCCTCGAGCTCGCCCGCGCGGTCGAAGTGGTCCTCGAGCGCCGATTTTCCGCGCGACGTCACGAGGATGATCTCCTCGACGCCGCTGCCCACGCACTCCTCGACGATGAGCTGGATCGAGGGCACGTCGACGATGGGCAACATCTCCTTGGGGACGGCCTTCGTGACGGGCAGGAACCGGGTCCCGAGCCCCGCGACGGGCAACACCGCCTTGCGGACCTTCGCGCGCTTCGCCTCGGCCATGGGCTCTCCTCGGGGGGACATTCTAGACGCGCTTCCATTCGGCGCCACGTCCGAGCGCGGACGCCTCGCCTTCGGCGCGCGCGGGCGCCGCCGGCGCGGCGGCCTCCCGCCCGTCCAGACCCTGGACGACGCGCAGGATCTCGGCGACGGCCTCGTACAGCGCCGCCGGGATCTCGCCCCCCTCACCGAGCTCGGCGAGCGAGCGCGCGAGCCCAACGTCGCGGAAGATGGGCACGCCGGCCTCTCGCGCTATCTGCTTGATGCGCTCGGCGACGAGGCGCTCGCCCTTGGCGACGACGACAGGCGCGGCGTCGCCCTCCGGATCGTAGCGCAGCGCGACGGCGATGTGATCGGGGTTGACCACGACGAAGTCGGCTTTTCGGACCTCGTCGATCATTCGTTGCTCGACGATCTCGCGGTGCAGGCGCTGACGCTCGCCCCTGTGGGCCGGATCGCCCTCCGCCTCTCTGTGCTCCCGCTTGATCTCCTCGCGCGTCATGCGCAGGCCACGCCGGTGCCGGCGCACCACGAGGAGGGCATCGAGCGCGCCCAGCGCGAGGCCGGCCGCCGCCAGGCGCACGGCCAGCCGAGCTGCGAGCGCGCCCAGCGTCGGGAGCAGCCGGGCGGCTGGCGCGCCCGTCGAGATCACGAGGGCGCCCAGCACGGGGCGAAGCGCGAGGCCCGCGACGACGCCCACGACGGCGACCTTGAGGAAACCCTGTGCGCACTCGACGGCCGCCCGCCCGTCGAAGAGCCGGCGCCACGAGGCCGCGGAGGCGAGGCGCCCCAGATCGACGCGCACGGGGGCGAGGACGAGGCCGCGCGTCTGCGCGAAACCGATGGCCAGCCCCACGAGCAGGACAGCCGCGAGCGTCGGCCCGAGCAGGCGCAGCGCGAGCGAGCCCGCGTGCTCGAGCGCGAGCCCCGCGCCGCCGCCAGAGACGGCCTCCTCGAGCGACAGGCGCAGAGCCGACGCGGCCCGAGCCGCGAGCGCGGGCGCGTCCCAGGCGAGCACGACGACCGCGGCGGCCAGGGCCGCGGACGATGAAAGCTCACGGCTGAACGCGACCTCGCCGCGCCGGCGCGCCTCGGCCAAGCGGCGCGGGGTCGGCTCCTCCGTCGCATCTTCTGAGGGGCCACGCGCCACGGCGGCGGCAGTCTACCTCAGAGCCCGAAGCCCAGCTTGAACGACCACGTGTCGACGGAGAAGCTGCCGAACGCGTTGTCTTTGACGAAGCCGTCCGCCGCGTGGATGAAGCCGAGCGCCGCGCTCAAGAAGAAGTGGCGCGCCAGGAAGACCTCCGTCCCGACGTCGACGCCCAGCTGCCCGTAGGCGGTCGCGACGGTGTTCAGGCCGGCGTGGGTGCGCTGCATGTACCCGCCGCCCGCGTAGGCCTCGATGAAGGGCGTCACGACGGGGCCGGGAATCTGGCCTCCGAGCGAGACCGACTGGGCGATGAAGGCGTCACCGCCTTGTCGAAACGTCCCCGACTCCCACCCGTACTGCGTCGAGAGACCGAGGCGCCACGAGGAAGAGATGGGATAGAAGTCGAGGGACAGCACGTCGAAGGGCTCGTCGGCTCCCGGCCCCGCGGTCGCCGAGGCGCCGACCTGGGCGAAGGTGAACCGCCGGTAGCCGAGCTTGAGCCCCGGCGTGCGCCGAGCGCGCGGGGGCAGCGAAGCCGACGTCTGGGCCACGACGGGGGCAAAGACGCGCGCCACGCCGACCTCGGAGGGCGCGGGCTGCGCCGCCGCGAGCTCCACGCGCGTCCCCAGCCGTCGCTCGAGCTTTGGATCGTCGATGCCCTCCGACGGGTCGAGCGCGCCCGGCTCCTGCGAGGGCGCCGCGCCCGCCGCGGTCGCCACCCACAGCGGCACGAGGGCCTTCAAGACGAGCCGCCGCAGGGAGCGCATCCCGCTCCGAGTCTAGCATCCGTTCCACCGGGCATCGGCGGCGGCGCGCGCTCAGGCCCAGGCCGCGAGCCAGCGGCGCCCGAGCTCGATCCACCGCGGCAGGTCGGCCGTGAGCGCGTGATCGAGGGCGCCGATCCCGATGAGCACGACGCCCACGGCGAGCAAACCCTTGGCGGGCAGGCCCACGAAGTACACGGGCACCTGCGGCGCGACGCGGGCGATCATGCCGAGCGCGAGATCCGTCAGCCAGAGCGCGACGATGACGGGCGCAGCGAGCGCGAGCGCCACCTCGAGGACACGCGCCGAACCGACGACGACGACGGAGGCGGCCGCGCGCAAGCTGCCCGGCGCGAGGCCCGCGGCGAGCGGGACTGCGTCATAGCTCGCGAGGAGCGCCTCGAGCAGGCGCGCCACCCCGCCGAGCTCGAGGAACAGGAGCGTCGCGAGCAGGAGGTAGAGCGCTCCCACAGGGCTCGCGCGCTCGTCGGACGTCGGCACGAGGACCTCGGCGAGCGAGGCGCCGCGCAGGACGTCGACGAGCCGGCCCGCCGTCTCGGCGGCGCGGAAGGCGAACGACACGACGAGCCCGAGCCCGAGGCCCACGACGAGCTCGCGCGCGAGCACGAGCACGAGCAGGCCGCCGTTCGCGCGCACGAGCCCCGCGCGCGCCACGGCGGCGCCGAGCGCGGGCGCCGCGAGAGACGCCAGCAAGAGCCCGAAGGCGATGCGCGCCCCCGCGGGCAGCCGCGTGCCGCCGAGCGGCGTCACGAGCCACGTCACGGGGACCGTGCGCGCCGCGCCCAGCCCGACCGCCAGGACGGTGCGCGGCAGGTCCGGCGCCATCAGCTCACCGTTGGGATCGCGACCAGCAGGGCCGTCATGAAGCGCACGAGCTGCGCGCCCAGCACGGGCCCCATGGCGGCGAGCACGACGAGCACGACGACGAGCTTGGGCACGAAGGCGAGCGCCTGGTCCTGGATTTGGGTCGCGGCCTGCACGACGCCCACGACGAGACCGACGGCCATGCTCGCGAGGAGCGGCGGCGCCGACAGCAGCAGGACGAGGAGCAGGCCCTCGCGCGCCGCGCGCAGCACGAGCTCGAGGCCGACGCCGCTCACAGGTAGCTCTCCATGAGGCCGCGCACGACGAGCGTCCACCCGTCGGCGACGACGAAGAGCAAGAGCTTGAACGGCAGCGAGACCGTCGTGGGCGAGAGCATGTGCATGCCGAGCGCGAGCAGGAGGTTCGCGATCACCATGTCGATCACGAGGAACGGGATGAAGAGCAGGAATCCGATCTCGAAGGCGCGGCGCAGCTCCGAGGTCACGAACGCGGGGACGATCACGGCGAGGTCGCGATCCGTGATGCCGGCGCGCTCCCCGGGGGTGCGCATCTTGAGCGCGAGGGCGTGAAAGGTGGCCCGATCGCGGGCGCCCGTGTGCTTGAGCAGGAACTCGCGCAGCGGCTCCTTGGCCCGATCCGCGGCCGTGCCGAGCGCCGTCACCGTCTGCGCGCTTCCGAGATCCGCCGAGGCGACAGCGCCGAGGCTCGGGAACACGGGCGCGACCGCGGCGAGCATGCGCTCGCCCGTGGGCGCCATCACCGCGAGTGTGAGCACGAGCGCGAGGCCCGTCAGCACCTGCGTGGGCGGGACCTGCGGCGCGCCGATGGCGCTGCGCAGGATCGACAGCACGACCGAGATGCGCACGAAGCACGTCACCATGAGCAGCGCGAACGGCACCAGCGACAGCGCCGCCATCGCCAGCATGAGCGGCACGGGCGCCAGCCCCCCTGCGCTCACGGCGCCTCCCCTTCGATCGAAACTGTTTCTGCGGCGCGCGCGACCGCGTCGGGCGAGACCGCCGCCCGCGGGCGACCGAGAACCCGCGCCAACACGTCCGCGAACCGCGGCGCCGCCGCCGGCCGTTCGCTGGGCAGCGCCGCCGCGTCGAGCTCGGCCAGCATGGCCATGGGCCCGTCTCCGACGCCCACGAGGAAACATCGCCCCGCGGCCTCGATGACGTACACCGAGCGCCGCGGCTCGAGCGGGCACCGCGCCACCACTCGAATCGCCCCCGAGGCCTTCCCCACGCCGCGCCCCGCCAGCAGCTTCAACGCCGCCCACGCGACGACGCACACCGCCCCGAGCGACACGAACGACAGCGCCAACGACTCCCAACCCACCCCGGGCACCTGCCCCGCCGCCTCCATGCGCGCGTCATACGCCAGGCCAACGGCTCGCGTCAACAGCAACCGCCCCTCACCCCAACCCTTTCCCCGCTGCGCGGGGCGAGGCAGACAGATCTGCTCTCTTCAGACCCCGAGCGCCGATTTATCGACGGGAGGCGCGGCTCCGCCGCGCCGGCTCACCCTACCAAGACTTGGGGAGGGTCCGCGGGAGGGGCGAAGCCCCTTCCGCGAAGCGAAGCATCATTCGTCGTCGTAGTAAAGCGAGTCGCGGTTCGACAGGAACTTCTGGATGGCCGAGGTCGCCTCGGGAGAGAGGTTGATGAACCGCACGCCCATGCCAGTCGCGCCCTCGGCGCGCGTCAGGGCGGAGTTCTCCCGAATCCAGCGCACCTCCGTCTCGACCTCCACCGATCCCTCGGTCCCGGGCAGCTGGAACTTCAGCGTGATGCGATCGCCAATGCGCCGGAGATGGTGTGTCGCTATGAACAAGCCACCGGCGCTGATGTTCTGCGTGAGCCCGGTGTAGAAGTTGTGCTCGCTCTCGAGATCGACGTTGATCTCGAGGTCATAGCGCTCAGCGGCGCGGACGTTCTGCTGGGAATCTGCCAATTTGGCCCCCGGTCCAGTGTTCATAGGAAACAAGCTCCTTGGGTGGGCCGAGGACGCTTCCTCGTCCACCAGGAACTTTCGACAGGACTGCGAGAAACTGTAGCAGGACCGCGAGCCCGATCCCAGCGCTCGCGCATGCATGCGCTTACCGTCGATCCAGCCGAGACAGGACGCCCGATCCGATCGCGTGGCCCGAAGGGAACGCGGGCGCGCGCGACCAGCCAGGGTTACTTCGATTTCGCGGGCTTGGCCGGCTTCTTCGCGGCGGCCTTGTCGTCGGTGCCGGCGGCCTTCTTGGCGTTGGGCGCCTTCCCGGACGTCGTGGAGGCGTCCGAGGCGGAGGCCTTGGCGCCACCCTTGCTCGGCTTCCCCTTCGCCTCGGAGGCATGGGGCGCCTTGGCGGCTGGGCCGCCCTCGTCTGGGATGAGCTCGAGCAGCGACATCGGCGCGGCGTCGCCCGGCCGCTGGCCGAGCTTGACGATGCGGGTGTAGCCGCCCCGGCGCGCGAGGTAGCGTGGCGCGAGCTCGTCGAAGAGCTTCAGGACGGCGCCGCGGTCACGAACGACCCGGCGGGCCATCCGCACCGCGTGAACGACGCGCGCCGATTCCTCGGAGCTGCGGCGGTCAGGCTTCTTCGTGAGGACGTCACCGACGCGTCGGGCCCAGGTGATGGTCCGCTCCGCCAAACGCCTGGTCTCCTTCGCCTTGGCGTCCGTCGTCCGAATCTTCTCGTGCGTCAAAAGCGCCGCCACGAGGTTCGAGAACAACGCCTGCCGATGCGCCGACGTCCGCGAAAGAGTGAGTCCAGCTACACGATGCCGCATGAGGTGTTCTTCCTATTCACTATCCGGTTTTCGAAACGTCAGAGCGAGCGCAGCGAGCGAGTCCAGATACGGTGAGGCGCGCGGTGAGGCGCGGCTTCGCCGTGCCGGCTCCCCTTGCGAAGGACTTGGGGAGGGTCCGCGGGAGGGGCGAAGCCCCTTCCGCGAGGCCGTTAGGCCTTCTTGGGCGGTCCGTCTCCGGGCCAGCCTTCGAGCTTCATTCCCAAGGAGAGGCCCATCTCGGCGAGGATCTCCTTGATCTCCTTCAGCGACTTGCGGCCGAAGTTCTTGGTCTTGAGCATCTCGGATTCGGTCTTCTGCACGAGCTCGCCGATGTAGCGGATGTTGGCGTTCTGCAGGCAGTTCGCCGAACGCACCGACAGCTCGAGCTCGTCGACCGACTTCCAGAGGTTCTCGTTGAGCTTGGCCTGCTCCTCGGAGACGACCGTCTCGTGAGCGGGCTCGGCGCCCTCTTCGAAGTTGATGAAGATCGAGAGCTGGTCCTTGAGGATCTTGGCGGCGAAGGCCACGGCGTCCTCCGGCTTGACGGCGCCGTTCGTCCAGACCTCGAGCGCGAGACGATCGTAGTCGGTCTGCTGCCCGACGCGCGCGTTCGTGACCTGGAAGTTGACCTTGCGGATGGGCGAGAAGAGCGAGTCGATCGCGATGACGCCCACCGCCATCTGCGGCGTCTTGTTGCGCTCGGCCGGGACGTAGCCGCGCCCCGTGCCCACCTGCAGCTCGATGCGCAGCTTGGCGCCCTTCGAGCAGGTCAGCACGTGGTGGTCGGGGTTGAGCACCTCGACGCCGTCCGTGAGGATGATGTCGCCCGCGGTGATCTTGCCCTCGCCGTCCTTCTCGATGCGCAGCACGCGCGCCTTCGAGTCGACGCACTTGAGCAGGACCTCCTTGAGGTTCAGCACGATGTCCGTCACGTCTTCGACGACGTCCGGGATCGTGGTGAACTCGTGCAGCGCGCCCTCGATCTTGATGGCCGTGATCGCCGAGCCCTGAAGCGACGACAGCAGAATGCGGCGCAGGCTGTTGCCGAGCGTCGTGCCGAAGCCGCGCTCGAGCGGCTCGCAGGTGAACTTGCCGTACGTCGGCGTGAGGCTGTCCGGATCCACCTCGAGCTTGCGCGGGCGGATGAGGTCGCGCCAGTTGCGCGCGATGAACGTGTTCGACTGCGAGGTCCCTTGAGTCATTCCAGCGGTCGCCATGCGATCTCCTATGGTGCTTCCGTGCGATTAACGAGAGTAGAGCTCGACTATCAACTGCTCACGGATGGGCATCGTGAGATCCTCGCGCGCGGGCAGCGAGGTGAGCTTGCCCTTGAAGTTGTCCTTGTCCAGTTCCAGCCATTTCGGCACGCCGCGCCGGTCGACGGCGCCAAGGCTCTCGAGGACGCGCGTGACCTTCTTCGACTTCTCGATGACCTCGATCGTGTCGTTCGCGCGGCAGAGAAAGGAGGGCACGTTGACCCGCTTGCCGTTCACGAGGAAATGCCGGTGGCGGACGAGCTGGCGCGCCTCGGCGTGATCGGACGCGAAGCCCAGGCGGTAGATGACGTTGTCGAGGCGCCGCTCGAGGAGCTGCAGCAGGTTCTCGCCCGCGACGCCCTTCATGCGGATGGCCTTGTGGTAATAGCCGCGGAACTGGCGCTCGGCGAGGCCGTAGATGCGCTTGACCTTTTGCTTCTCGCGCAGCTGCGAGCCGTAGTTCGAGAGCTTGCGGCGGCGCGCCTGGCCGTGCTGGCCGGGGGCGTAGGCGCGGCGCTCGTACCCGCACTTGTCCGTGTAGCAGCGGTCCCCCTTGAGGAACAGCTTCATGTCTTCACGCCGGCAGAGGCGGCAAACGGGTCCGGAGTAATTCGCCATTTTGGATGAGCTCTTTTTCGATCAATCCCTCTCCCATGCAAGGGGAGAGGGCCTGGGTGAGGGTTCCTTAGAAATCAAACGCGAGATATCAGACCCGACGGCGCTTGGGCGGCCGGCAACCATTGTGCGGAATCGGCGTGAGGTCACGGATGAGCGTGATCTTGAAGCCCGTCGAGGCGAGCGCGCGCAGCGCCGACTCGCGGCCCGAGCCCGGGCCCTTGACGTAGACGCTGAGCGAGCGCATCCCGTGCTCCATCGCCTTGTGGGCGGCGTCCTCGGCCGCGAGCTGCGCCGCGAAGGGCGTCGACTTGCGCGAGCCCTTGAAGCCCTTGACGCCCGACGACGACCACGCGACGACGTTCCCCGACACGTCCGTGATGGTCACGATCGTGTTGTTGAACGAGGCGGTGATATGAGCGATGCCGCTCTGGATGTTCTTCTTGACCTTCTTCGCCTTGGGCTTGCCTGCCTTGGCGGCCTCGGGTGCTCCCGTCGATGTTGACATTGGTTTACGCTCCCGTCCCTTCGGTCTTCTTGCGGATGGCGGCGCCCTTGCGCGGACCCTTGCGCGTTCGTGCGTTCGTGTGAGTCCGCTGGCCGCGCACGGGCAGGCTCTTGCGGTGACGCAGGCCGCGGAAGCAGCCGAGGTCCATGAGGCGCTTGATGTTCATCGAGACGTCGCGGCGCAGATCGCCCTCGACCTTGATCTGCTTCTGCTCGATGACCTCACGCAGGCGGCGCGACTCGTTGTCGTCGAGCTCGTCGGTCCGCTTCGCGAGCGGCACCTCGGCGGCGGCGAGGATCTCCTTCGCGAGCGCCCTGCCGATGCCGTAGATGTACGTGAGCGCAATGTCCATGCGCTTGTTGCGCGGAAGATCGACGCCTGCCAAACGTGCCATTCGTTAACCCTGCCTCTGCTTGTGTCGCTGGTTCTCGCAGATCACCCGCACGACGCCGCGCCGGCGGATGACCTTGCACTTGTCGCAAACCTTCTTGACCGATGCTCTGACCTTCATCGAACGCTCCCGATAACACGAAATGCTGGAAAAATACGGATAAACCTACGGTCTCGACAGCACGATCGGCCCCTCATCCGTGATGGCGACCGAGTGCTCAAAATGGGCGGAGAGGCTACCATCTTTGGTTACAGCCGTCCACCCGTCATCTTTCACGATGACCTCGGCCGTCCCAGCGTTGATCATGGGCTCGATGGCGACCACCAAACCCGCGGAAAGACGGCGTCCCTTGCCGGCGTCCCCGTAGTTCGGGACGTGGGGCTCCTCATGCATCTCGCGGCCGATGCCGTGCCCCACGAACTGGCGGACCACCGAGTAGCCCTTGGGCTCGACGTGGGACTGGACCGCCCAGCCGATGTCGCCCAATCGATTTCCGGGGACGCACTGCGTAATGGCCCTCTCCAGGGACTCGCGCGTGGCCGTCATGAGGGCTTCGGCCTTCGGCGACACCTTGCCGATGGGGATGGTGCGTGCAGAGTCGCCGCACCACCCGTCTTTGAAGGCACCGAAGTCGATGGAGAGCAGGTCGCCCTCCTTGAGGACGACGTCCTTGCGCGGGATGCCATGGACGACCACCTCGTTGACGGAGGTGCAGAGCACCGCCGGGTAGCCGTGATATCCGAGGAATGCCGGGGAGGCCTTGAGCTGCTTGAGCCGCCGGTCGGCGATCTCGTTGAGCTCCCACGTCGTCATGCCGGCCTTGGCAGCGGCCTCGAGCTGGTCGAGCACATCGGCGACGACGAGGTTCGCCTCGCGCAGCTTGCCGATCTCGGCGGGGCTCTTGAGCTGGATGGACATGGATTGGTCGTCAGCTCAGGAGCACGGCGGCGTAGATACGCCCGAAGATCTGGTCGATGTTGCCGGCGGCGTCGATGTAGCGCAGGGGCCAGACCTCGGGATGGCTCTTGAAGTAATCGAGGACGGGCCTCGTCTTCGCGAGATACTCGACGAGCCGGTGGCGGATGATCGCCTCGGAGTCGTCGCTGCGCTGGACGAGCAGGCCGCCGCAGCGATCGCACTTGCCGGCGACCTTGGAGGGCTTGGCGACGATGTGGTAGCTCGCGCTGCAGCTCTCGCAGGTGCGGCGCTTCGAGATGCGATCGACGAGCTCCTCGACGGGCGCGTCGAGCACGAGGACGGCGCTGAGCGACTTGCCCGAAACGGCCAGGATGCGCGCGAGCGCCTCGGCCTGGGGCTCCGTGCGCGGGAAGCCGTCGAGCAGGAAGCCGCGCGCCGTGTCGGATTGGGCGAGCCGGTCGGCGATGACATCGAGGATGAGCTCGTCGGGGACGAGCTGACCCTTGTCGATGAACTGCTTGGCGCGCTTGCCCAAGGGCGTGTTCGAGGCGATGGCGCCACGGAGAATGTCACCCGTCCCGATGTGCGGGATGCGGAAGACGGCCGAGAGCCGCTGCGCCTGCGTCCCCTTGCCGACGCCCGGCGGACCGAAGAAAAGAAGATTCTCACCCAACGCCTGCCTACGAGCCGATGGCGCCGGCCCGCCCCGTCCCGCTCCCCCCACGGCCGCGGATGCGAGGTCCGCGCGGGCCGGTGAATCCTTCGTAGTTCCTCGTGATGAGATGAGACTCGATCTGCTGGACGGTGTCGAGCGCGACGCCGACGACGATCATGAGGCCCGTGCCGCCGAAGTAGAAAGGCACCTTCATCTTCTCGTGCAAGAGCGACGGCAGCACGCAGATCGTCGAGATGTAGATGGCGCCGCCGAACGTGATGCGCGTCAGCACCTTGTCGATGTAGGCAGCGGTGGCCTTCCCTGGGCGAATCCCGGGGATGAAGCCGCCGTACTTCTTCATGTTGTCCGCGACGTCGACCGGGTTGAAGGTGACGGCCGTATAGAAGTAACAGAAGAAGACGATGAGCGAGATGTAGAGGGTGTTGTAGCGCCAGTCGCCGGGGTGGAGCGCCTCGGAGATGCGCTGCATCCAGGGCGTCTGGACGAACGACGCGATCTGCTGCGGGAACATCAGGATCGACGACGCGAAGATCGGCGGGATGACGCCCGCCGTGTTGACCTTGAGCGGCAAGTGCGTCGACTGGCCGCCGAACATCTTCTTGCCCACGACGCGTTTGGCGTACTGGACGGGTATCTTTCTTTGCCCCCGTTCGAAGAAGATGATCACGCCCACTACGAGAACGATGAGCAGCCCGATGACGGCAAGGTCGAAGGCCGTGATGTCGCCGGTCCTGGCTTTGGAGAACATGCGCACGGCCGCATCCGGCATATCGGTGACGATCCCCGCGAAAATAATCAGCGAGATGCCGTTTCCGATCCCCCGCTCGGTGATCTGCTCGCCGAGCCACATGATGAAGGCCGTGCCGGTCGTGAGCGAGACCATCGTCAGAAGGCGAAAGCCCCAGCCCGGATTGAGGACGACCTGCCCGTACTGGGCGTAGGCGCGGTTGTTCGACTCGAGCCAGCGCGAGATGAAGAACGCCTGGATCAACGACAGGATGACGCAGCCGTAACGCGTGTACTGGTTGAGCCGCCGCCGGCCCATCTCGCCTTCCTTCTGGACCTGCTCGAGCTTGGGGACGACGACCGTGAGGAGCTGCAGGATGATCGACGCGCTGATGTACGGCATGATGCCGAGCGCGAAGATCGACATCTGTTCGAGCGCGCCGCCCGAGAACATGTTGAAGAGGCCGAGGAACGTCCCCGAGGCCTGGTTCACGATCTTGGCCATGATCGCGCGGTTGACCCCGGGCGTCGTCACGAAGGCGCCGATGCGGTAAATCGCCAGCAACGCGATCGTGTAGAAGATGCGTCGCCGCAGCTCGGGGATCTTGCCTATGTTCTGGAAGCCGGAGGCCATGAGCGTCTCTTGCGTGGCGCGGAGCGGGCGCTAGATTGACACGACTTCGGCGGTGCCGCCCGCCTTCTCGATCTTCTCCTTGGCGGAGGCCGAGAACGACGTGGCCTTGACGACGAACTTCTTCGTGAGGTCGCCCTCGCCCAGGATCTTCACGACCTTGTGGCTGCGGGGCACCATGCCGGCGCCCTGGAGCACCGCGAGATCGACCGTGCCCGCCGGGAAGCGCTTCTCGAGCGCGCCGACGTTGACGGCGAAGACCTCCTTGCGGAACGGGTTCTTGAAGCCTTTCTTCGGAAAGCGGCGCTGCATGGGCATCTGGCCGCCCTCGAACCCGAGGCGAGCCCCGTGATGACCCGTGCGCGCCTTCTGTCCCTTGACGCCCTTGCCGGACTGCTCGCCCGTCCCCGACCCCGGGCCGCGGCCGATGCGCTTGCGATTGCGCGTCGCGCCCTTCGGTCCCTTCAAAGTATGAAGCGTCGTGCCCATGTCTATTCGGCCTTTTCTACGGTGACGAGATGGGAAACGGCGCGGATCATTCCCCGCACCGAAACATTGTCGGGCAGGACGATCGTCGAGCCGGTCTTCATGAGCCCGAGCCCCCGGATGGTCCTCTTGTGCTTCTCGGGGCGGTTGATGCCGCTCCGAACCAGCGTGACGCGCAACTGCTTGGCCATGGCGTTACTCCCTGATCTCCTCGAGCTTCTTGCCGCGCAGGCTCGCCGCGTCTTCCGCGCTGCGGAGCTGCTGGAGAGCGTCGATCGTGGCGTGAATCACGTTGTGCGGGTTCGACGTGCCGATGCACTTCGTGAGGATGTCCTGGACCCCGGCGACCTCGAGGACGGGCCGCACGGCGCCGCCCGCGATGACGCCCGTCCCGGCGCTGGCCGGCCTGAGCAGCACGGCGCCCGCGCCGAAGTGCCCCTGCACCTCGTGCGGGATCGTGCCGCCCGCGAGCGGGATGCGGAACAGGTTCTTCTTGGCCTGCTCGGTGCCTTTGCGGATCGCTTCGGGCACCTCGTTGGCCTTGCCGAGGCCGGCGCCGACGTAGCCGCGCTGGTCGCCCACGACGACGAGCGCCGAGAACGAGAAGCGCCGGCCGCCCTTGACGACCTTGGCGACGCGGTTGATGAACACAACGCTGTCGACGAGCTCGCCGACGTCTTCGTAGTTGATTGCCATCTAGAGGACCTTCGCTTCCCGTTTTAGAACTTCAGCCCAGCTTCGCGGGCGCCCTCGGCGAGCGCCGAGACACGACCGTGGTACTTGTAACCGGCGCGGTCGAAGACGACCTGCTCGATGCCCTTCTCTTTGCACTTCTGGGCGATGAGCGTGCCCACCTGCTTGGCGCGCGCCTTCTTCGCGCCGACCTTCGCGCCGTCTTTCCCGCCCTCTTTCGCGGCCGGCGCTGCGCTCTTGTCGACCTTCTGATCGGACGTCGCGACGATGGTCTTCTTCTGCTCGTCGTCGATGACCTGGGCGTAGATGTGCTTGGCGCTGCGGAAGACGGCGAGGCGCGGGCGCTCGGCGGTGCCGACCACGCGCTTGCGCAGGGAACGGTGCCGCTTCTTGCGGGCTTCACTCTTGTATTTGATGTTCGTGAGCATGTTCTTCTCCGCTTAGCTGCCGCCGCCGCCCGTGGCGCCGGCCTTGCCAACCTTGCGCTTGATCGTTTCCTCGACGTACTTGACGCCTTTGCCCTTGTAGGGCTCGGGGGGGCGCAGCTCGCGCACCTTCGCCGCCGTTTGGCCGAGCATGTCCCGATCGGCGCCCGAGAGCGCGATGCGGTTCTTCTCGACCTTGGCGCTGATGCCCTTGGGCAGCTTGAACACGACGGGGTGCGAGTACCCGAGCGCCATCGTGAGCGTGTCGCCCGTGACCTCGGCCCGGTAGCCGACGCCGTTGATCTCGAGCTCGCGCGTCCAGCCGTCCGTCACGCCCTTGACCATATTGGCCAGGTGGGCGCGCACGAGACCGTGCTTCGCGCGGTTCTCGCGCGAGTCGTCGGCGCGCAACACGAGGAGGTTGCCGCCCTCGGTCTTGATCGAGATGCCGTCGGGCATGTGCTTCGACAGCTCGCCCTTCGGGCCCTTGACGCTGAACGCCCCCGCCTTCTGGGCGAGCGTGACGCCCTTGGGCATGGGCAGCGGTTTTCTTCCGATTCGAGACATGGATACTGGCTCCTTACGAGGCGTCTTTGAGCGGGCGTCTTACCAGACTTCGCAGAGCAGCTCGCCGCCGAGCCCCGCCTTGCGGGCGGCGCGGTCGGTCATGAGGCCCTTCGACGTCGACAGGATGGCGATGCCGAGACCCGAGCGGATCTTGGGGATGCTGCCGTGGCGCACATACATGCGCTGGCCGGGACGGGAGCGGCGTCGCAGGCCCGTGATGGCGTTCGTGCGCGGGTCCGCCCAGCGCAGGCGCACGACGAGCTCGCCGAAGCCGGCGGCGTCGCGTACGGCGTGGCCGGCGATGTAGCCCTCGCTCTCGAGGAGCTCGCAGAGCTTCTCCTTGAGCTTGGACGCGGGCGCTACCACCTCGCTGTGGCGCGCCATGATGCCGTTGCGGATTCGCGACAGGAAGTCGGCGATGGGATCAGTCATGGACATGTGAGCACCACCCTACCAGCTCGATTTGATGACGCCCGGGATGTCACCGCGGAGCGCCAGGTTGCGGAAGCAAATGCGGCAGAGATCGAACTGCCGCAGGAAGGCCCGAGAACGACCGCAGACTTTGCAGCGGTTGTGATGACGCACCCGCCACTTCGGCGGCTTCTTGTTTCCGGGGAGATCGACGGTCTTTGCCATTTTTCAGTCCTCGATTAAGCCCTGAAGGGCATGCCGAAGTGACGAAGGAGCGCGCGGCTCTGATCGTCATTGGCGGCGGTCGTGTTGAAGGTGATGTTCATGCCCTTGGCCTTGTCGAGGCGCTCGAAGTTGATCTCCGGGAAGATGATCTCCTCGCGGACGCCGAGCGTGTAGTTGCCTCGCCCGTCGAAGGCCTTGGGCGAGACGCCCTTGAAGTCGCGCACGCGCGGCAGGGCGAAGTTCACGAGGCGATCGAGGAACTCGTACATCTGGTCCTTGCGCAAGGTCACCATGGCCCCGATCTTCTGGCCGGCGCGCAGCTTGAAGACCGCGATCGACTTCTTCGCCTTCGTGACGACCGGCCGCTGACCCGTGATGGCGCCGAGCTCGTCGACGGCGCTGTCGAGCAGCTTGGGGTTCGTGACGGCCTCGCCGATGCCCATGTTGATCGTGATCTTCGTGAGGCGCGGCACCTCCATCGGATTGGCGAGGCCGAGCTCCTGCTGGAGCTTCTGCTTGATCTCGCTGTGATAGAGCACCCGCAGGCGCGCCGGCTTGTCGCGCTTGACGCGCTCCTGCGCGACCTCTTTGGCGGCCGCGGAGGCGCCTCTGCCCTTGCCGCCCTTGCCGCCCGAGGCCTTGGCCTCGGCGCGCGCCGCCTTCTTGGCGGCGGCCTCGGCCTCCTGCTCGGGCGTCAGGCTCGGCTTGCCGGCCTTGCCTGGCTTGCTTTCTTTTTCGTCGGCCATGTCGCTTTCCTTCTTTGTCCCGCTGTCCCGCTTTGTCCCGCTCGTTGCTAAGTCGTCTCGAAGGCCGTGCCGCACTTCGTGCAGACGCGCTTTTTATGCTCGCCCTCGCCCTCGTGACGGGCGCGGCGCGGCGCCACGCACTTGCCGCACCAGAGCGCCACGTTCGACACCTCGACCGAGCCCTCTTTCTCGAGGATGCCACCGCGCGGCTGACGCTGCGTTGGCTTGGTGTGGCGCTTGACGAGGTTGACGCGCTCGATGACGACGCGCTCCTTGGCCGTGAGCAGGCGCAGCACGCGGCCGCGCTTGCCCTTCTCCTTGCCGGCGATGACGACGACCTGATCACCCTTGCGAACGTGCATCACAGAACCTCCGGGGCGAGCGAGATGATCTTCATGAAGCGCTTGGCGCGCAACTCGCGCGCGACCGGCCCGAAGATGCGCGTGCCGACGGGCTCGTTGTCCTTGTCGACGAGGACGGCCGAGTTCGTATCGAAGCGGATGTACGAGCCGTCCTGGCGCGAGACCTCTTTCTTCGTCCGCACGATCACGGCTTTGGCGACGTCGCCCTTCTTGACCTTGGCGTTCGGGATCGCTTCCTTGATCGACACGACGATGACATCACCGAGCGACGCGTACTTGCGCCTGGTGCCGCCGAGGACGCGGATGCACATGACCTTCTTGGCGCCCGAGTTGTCGGCGATGTCGAGCGTGCTTGTGGTTTGGACCATGACTGGGATTCCTTCTGTGCCGCGAGGCGATGTTCTCTGTGGGCTCCGAGGCGGATGTGTCAGGCCTCTTGCGGCCGCTCGATGAGGCGTTCGACGCGCCAGCGCTTGTCGCGCGAGAGCGGGCGGCTCTCGACGATGACGACGCGATCGCCGCTCTTGTATTCGTTCTTCTCGTCGTGCGCCTTGTACTTCGTGCGGCTCGTCATGTACTTGCCGTACTTCTTGTGCGCCAAGCGACGCTCGACGAGGACGACGCGGGTCTTCTGCATCTTGTCGCTCGTGATGACGCCGATGAGCTCGCGCTTGTGGATCTTGGCGGCGCCCTCCGCGGCGCCCCCGGCCGACTTGTGGGTTTCGCTGCTCACTTGGTCTTCTCCTTGGTGGCCGCCGCGCCGCCGCCGGCGCTCGTCTTCTTGGCGGCGGACTTGGCGACGTTCGATCCGCCTTCGGGTGATCCGCCTGCGGTGCGCAATCGCTCAGTGAGGACGGTGTTGACGCGCGCGATGTCGCGGCGCGCGTTCCGGATCAGCGTGGTGTTCTCCAGCTGGTTGGTGGTCTTCTTGAGGCGGTTCTTGAAGAGATCCTCCTCGAGCTTGCGCAGCGTGCTGCGCAGCTCGGCCGGATCGTTGCCGCGCAGGTCCTTGGCGGAGAGGCCCTTCACAGCACCTGCTCCCGCGCGAGGAACCGCGTCTGCACCGATAGCTTGTGCTCGGCGAGGTGGAAGGCCTCGCGCGCGAGCGACTCCTGCACGCCCTCGAGCTCGTACATGACGCGCCCGGGACGCACCACGGCCACCCACTCCTCCGGGTTGCCCTTTCCCTTACCCATGCGCGTCTCGGCCGGCTTCTTCGAGATGGGCTTGTCGGGGAAGATGCGGATGTAGAGCTTCCCGCCGCGCTTGACGTGGCGGGAGATGGCGATGCGGGCCGCCTCGATCTGGCGGGAGGTCACGAACCCGGGCGAGAGCGCCTGCAGCCCGTATTCGCCGAACGCGACGGTCGTCGCGCCCTTCGAGACGCCGCGGCGCTTGCCCTTCTGCTGCTTGCGCCATTTGACTTTTTTGGGAGCTAACATGAGTCGTTCCTTTTCCCGATGAAGCCCTACGCGAGACGGGAGTTACGCTGGGGCAGGACCTCGCCCTTGAAGATCCAGCATTTGACGCCGATGGCGCCGTAGGTCGTGTGAGCCTCGGTCGTGCCGTACTCGATGTCGGCGCGCAGCGTGTGCAGCGGCACGCGGCCCTCGTGGTACCACTCGTAGCGCGCCATCTCGGCGCCGCCGAGGCGCCCGGCGCACGCGAGGCGGATGCCCTTGGCGCCGAACTTCATGGCCGTCTGCACGGCCTTCTTCATGGCGCGGCGGAAGGCCACGCGACGCTCGAGCTGCGTCGCGACGTTCTCGGCGACGAGCTGGGCGTTCGTCTCGGCCTTGCGGACCTCCTGGATGTTCAGGAAGACCTCGTTGGTCGTGAGCGCCTGGACCTCCTTCTTGAGGGTCTCGACGCCCGCGCCGCGCTTGCCGATGACGATGCCGGGGCGCGCCGTGAAGATGTTGATCTTGACCTTGTTGGCGGCGCGCTCGACCTCGACCGACGAGACGCCGGCGTGGTTGAGCTTCTGCTTCACGAACTTCTTGAGGCGCAGGTCCTCGTGGAGCCACTTCGTGAAGTCCTTCTCGGAGTACCACTTCGAGCTCCAGCCGCGGATGACTCCCAGGCGGAAACCAACTGGATGTGTCTTTTGTCCCATCTAAAATACCTTTGGCGTTCTTTCGAGGTGGCTATTCCGGGATGTCGACGACGACCGTCACGTGCGACGTGCGGGAGAGGATGCGGTTGGCGCGCCCCATCGAGCGGGGCATCCACTTCTTCGAGACCGGGCCGCCGTCGACGAAGACCTCGCTCACGACGAGCTTCTCGACGTCGGCCTTCTCGTTCTCGGCGGCGTTGGCGATGGCCGACCCGAGCACCTTGGAGAGCATCGTGGCCGCCTTGCGCTGCTGCAGGCGGAGGATCGACATCGCGTCGTCGACGGAGCGTCCCCGGATCATGTCCGCCACCATGCGCACCTTGCGGGGCGACTCGCGGAAACGTTTCAAAACTGCGCGTGCCATGTCGTCTCCTTACTTGCCCGCGGGCGCCGGCGCCGGGGACGCGCCGCCTGTCGATCCGGTGCTGGCCTTGCGATCGCCCGAGTGGCCGTGAAAGGTCCGCGTGGGCGCGAACTCGCCGAGCTTGTGGCCGACCATGTTCTCCGTCGCGAACACCGGGACGAACTTGCGCCCGTTGTGCACGGCGAACGTCACGCCCAGCATGTCCGGGATGATCGTCGAGCGCCGTGACCAGGTCTTGATGACCTTCTTGGACTTCGTGCGCTGCGCCTCGACGACCTTCTTCATGAGGTGGTCGTCGATGAAGGGCCCTTTTTTTACTGAGCGTGCCATGCGTTCTCCCTTTGAGCCTTCCCGTTACGCTTTCTTGCCGCGCCGCTTGACGATCATGCCGTCGGTGCGCTTGTTCTCGCGCGTCTTGAGGCCCTTCGAGAGCTGGCCCCAGGGCGAGCAAGGATGCCGACCGCCCGAGGAACGGCCTTCGCCGCCGCCCATGGGGTGATCGACGGGGTTCATCGTGACGCCACGGTTGTGCGGACGGCGGCCCTTCCAGCGCGTGCGGCCGGCCTTGCCGACGTGCACGGAGCCGTGCTCGATGTTGCCGACTTGACCTATCGTCGCGCGGCAGTCGAGGTGGACCTTGCGCGTCTCGCCCGACGGCAGACGGACCTGGCCCCAGTCGCCTTCCTTCGCCATGACCTGGGCGCCCACGCCCGCCGAGCGGCAGAGCTGCGCTCCGCCCGAGATCTTGAGCTCGATGTTGTGCACCGTCGTGCCGAGCGGGATGAAGCGCAGCGGCAAGTTGTTGCCCGGCTTGATGTCGGCGTTGCGCGAGGACAGCACGGTGTCGCCCACCTTGAGGCCATCGGGGCAGAGGATGTAGCGCTTCTCGCCGTCGAGGTAGTGCAGGAGCGCGATGCGCGCCGTGCGGTTCGGATCGTACTCGACGGTGGCGACCTTGGCGGGCACGCCCACCTTGTTGCGCCTGAAATCGATGACGCGGAAACGCCGCTTGTGGCCGCCGCCTCTAAACCGGCTCGTGATGCGGCCGTAGTGGTTGCGGCCGCCCGTGCGCGACATTTGTTCGGTGAGCGACTTCTCGGGCGCGTTGCCCTGGGAGAGCTCGGAGAAGTCGGGCGCGACGCGGCCCCGGGAGCCCGGCGTGGTGGCGTTGTGTGGACGAAGACCCATGATTCCTCTGCTCCTTGCCTAGACTTCGGGCTAGACGCCCTCGAAGAACTCGATGTTCTGGCCGGGCGCGATCGTCACGACGGCCTTCTTCCAGTTTGAGCTCTTGCCGACGAAGCGGCCGACGCGCTTCTCCTTGCCGCGCACGATCGACGTGCGGACCGAGATGACGTCCACGTTCCAGAGCTTCTCGACGGCGTGGCGAATCTCGACCTTGTTCGCGTCCTTGGCCACCTCGAAGAGCAGCTGCGACTTGACGGTCTCGGGATCGAGCTCGCCGCTCGGGTTGCCGCCCGTCTCCTTGAGGAGCGTGCCCTTCTCAGTGAGGAGCGGCCGCTTGATGACTTGTTCGGGTGTGCGCATGGTGGCTCCTACGCGGCCGCCGGGGTCGAGGACGCGGGCGGCAGCACGCGCTTTTCGACCTGCTTGAGGACACCGGCCGCGATGACGAGGTCGCTGTGGTTCAGGATGTCGAGGACGTTGAGGCCCTCGGGCGCCAGGACCTTCGCCTTCGCGAGGTTGCGCACCGACTTGAACAGGTTCGTGTTGGCCTTTTCGTCGACGACGAGGGCCTTGGCGAGGCCGAGGGTCTTGAGGATGCCCGCCATCTGCTTCGTCTTGGGCGCGTCGAAGGTGAGCTTGTCGATGACGACGAGCTTCTTCTCCTTGGCGCGCAGCGAGAGCGCCGAGGCGAGCGCCGCGCGCTTGACCTTCTTCGGCACCGTGTACTCGTACGAGCGCGGGTGCGGCCCGAAGACCACGCCGCCGCCGACGTGGTTGGGCGCGCGCGACGAGCCCTGGCGCGCGTTGCCCGTGCCCTTCTGTTTGTAAGGCTTCTTGCCGCCGCCGCGCACGTGGGCGCGCGTCTTCGTCGCGTGGGTGCCGGCGCGCTTGGCGGCCTGCTGGGCCTTTACGAGCTCCCAGAGCAGGTAGTCCTTCACCTTCGCGCCGAAGACGGCGTCGTCGAGATCGGCGGAGCCGACCTTCTTGCCTTGGATGTTGACGATGTCGATCTGCATGGTGGTCGCCTTCGCCTATCTACGTCTTGATCTCGACGTCGACGCCCGCCGACAGGTCCAGCTTCATGAGGGCGTCGAGCGTCTGCTGCGTCGGCTCGAGGATGTCGAGGAGACGCTTGTGCGTTCGGATCTCGAACTGCTCGCGCGACTTCTTGTCGACGTGCGGCGAGCGGAGCACCGTGAACTTGTTGATCTTGGTCGGCAGCGGAACGGGACCGGCCACGCTCGCGCCCGTCCGCTTCGCCGTATCCACGATCTCGCCGGCCGACTGGTCGAGCAGCCGGTGATCGTAGGCCTTCAGTCGAATTCTGATTTTGGGAGTCATGTCTTGAGCAGCCTTTTGTAAATCCCTACGGGGTCCTACTTCTTGGCGTCCTTGGGGTCATCCGCAAGGATCTTGCTGACGACGCCGGCGCCCACGGTCTTGCCGCCCTCGCGGATCGCGAAGCGCAGGCCTTCCTCGCACGCGATGGGCGTGATGAGCTCCACCTTCAGGCTCACGTTGTCTCCGGGCATCACCATCTCCGCGCCC
>DASXOE010000148.1:0-20719 GCA_036494575.1 Polyangia bacterium
CTAGAGAGCGCGCGCGTCGGCGCACGTCGCGGTGTCGGGGAGGATCTTCGACGTGAAGGTGCCGCTCATCATCGTGTACTTGGTTTGATTCGTGTCGACGAAGTCGACCTGGGCGGCGGTGCACTCCGTTCCGCCGCTGACGTGGCATCCGAGCACGTGGCTGTCGAAGAACGAGATCGTGGCGAGGCCCGACTGCTCGGTGCAGGAGGTCAGCTTGCCGTTCAACGCCACGCCGGTGCGGGAGGCAAGGTAGAGCTTGTCAGCCCGCGCCCCGATTCCGAGGATGGGTGTCGAGACCGGCGTCTGGACGTAGCCGGCCCCCGTCTTTGGGATTCCCGTGATCCCGGGGTTGCCGTCCATGTCGGCGTCGACCGAGGTGACCATCGTGTACGAGGCGGGCCACGCCCCCTGCGGGTCGGGCATCGTCAGCCCGATGAGCGCGATCGTGGGTGCGGTCGTGAGCGTGCTGCCGGCGTTCCAGCCGTCGAGGGTCCCCGTCGTCGAGAACTTCGGCGCCGCCGGCGAGTCCCAAACCGCCTGCGGGATATCGACCGCCACCGTGCCGCCACCGACGAGCGGCGAGAGCTTGAGCTCCGGCAGCGTGTTCCCGCACAGCTGGATCGTGCCGGTCAGCGCCGTGCCGTTCGCCGTCATCTTCGCGAGCGTCCACAGGTGAAACGTCCCTGTGCCCGCGCTCGCGCCCAGCGAGCCGTCCCAGCTCACGCTCACGACGATGTCGACCGCGAGAGTCAACGCCGATCGGACCTCACAGGGGATGCCCGTCGCGCCGCCCGACCCCGCGCCACTCCCGTCTGTCGCGGCGGCGTCGTTGTCACCTGTGACGGCGCCGCCGGCGCCACCGCCCGCGCTCCCGCCCGGGCCTGACCCCGCGCCTCCGCCGGCCTCGCCCGCGCCACCCGTCGTTCCGGCCGGCTTGCCGGAGTTTCCCGCCGCGCAGGCGCCCGCGAGCAGGAGGGCGACCATCAGGCGCGCCGAAGTCATGTTGATGCCCGTCGTGGTCTTCATCTTGGTCCTCCCGTGCCAGAGGGGCGAGTATAGCCACTATTGACCATCGTTTAATAGTCGATGGCGTCAGGGGGCGTCGCCAGCATGGGCAGGCTGCGGAAGACGGGCCGCGTCTCGCCCGGTCCGGGGAGCTCGGCCGGGACGAGGCGCCGGCCGCGCCATTCCAGGAAGCGTAACGACGGGTCCTCGAGCTGGACATCGAACCGGAATCGCACGCGCGAGGGCTTGCCGCCGACGTCCTCGACGACGCGGACGGTCACTCCGTTCAACGGCAGCGTCGTGCCCGCGGGGAGCGGCAGCTCGTCGGCGCGAAAGAGGTGCTCCCATTCGGAGCCGAGGAGGGACCCGGACACGCAAGACAGCTCCAGCTCGTCGGGCGCGACGCGCGTCATGCGCAGATCCACCGGTGCCATCGCCAGAACGCGGAAGGAGGGCAGCGCCTCCGGGCGCGCGAAGCGCGCGACCGCGGCCGTGTAGGTGCCGATGAGGAAATCGTCCGACCACAGCAGGACCGTCCGCGCGGGCGGGGGCGACGCCCGGTCGGCCGTCGCGGCCAGGTGCTCCATCGCGGCGGCGTTCGCGCGCAGAAAGATCAGCTTCGTGACGAGCCAGGGACCGGCCAGCACGACGTTGGGGAGACCGACGGCGATCATCCCCGCGGCGAGCGCCACGCGGCGGAGCCGGGGCCCCTGCCGAATCGTCTGCCAGCCGTGCCGCAGGAGGATCGATAGCGCGGCGGCAGCGCCGACGGTCGCCGCAGCGAGAGAGCGCTCCCCCAGGAGGCCGGCCGACGTCGGTATGAGCGAGAGCGCCGAACCGAGCGCGAGCCAGCGCGCCGCGTTCCGATCGGGCGCGGGCAAGACGCGCGTCGCCGCGACGAACCAAGGGACCGCGACGACCACCGCCAAGAGCCCGACGGCGACGAAGACGGGTTGGAGCGGCGTCAGCAGCCACAGATCGAGCGGCGAGCCAAAGACGAGCCCGCCGAGCTGCGCGGGCAGCCGCCGCGCCGCCGCGCCGATGAACGCCGGAAAGTCGTGAATCGGATCGACGTAGGCGCCAGAGCCTCGGACGCCCGAGCCGGTGAAGCGGTAGAGAGCGGCATACCCGGCCAACAAGAGTCCCAAACCGACGACCGGGAGCCGCGCCCGCAGTCGGAGGGGCGACGACCCGAAGCGCGGAGGACGCTCGCGCAGGAGCTCGTACGCGACGACGTACATGAGGCCCGACAGCGCCACCTCGCCGGCGAGGAGAGCGAGCGCCCAGGCCGCGAACGCCAGCCACGCGCCCGGGAGCCAGTCGTCCTCGCGAAAGCGCAGGTAGGCCACGAGGCCCCAGACCACCAACGTCATGGCAACCGTGGCGTTGCGAGCCGCGATCCAGGCGATGGGCAGCCAATGCGCGTCGTCGATCGCGAACAGCGCGAAGGCCAGCGCCGCCAACCCCGGCGACAGCAGACGTCGAAAAAGCAGCGCGGTTCCGCCGAGCCACAGGAGCCACCACACGAGGCTGTGGACGTGGTAGCCGAGCGGGCGCAGCCCGAAGAGCGCGTGGTCGACCACCATGAGCGCCGCCGACAGGGGGCGGAAGAACTGGATCTTCAACGTGGGCGTCGTCCACCAGGGCGCGGCGCCGGCCGCGACGAGGTCGCGCGTCGCCGCGCCGCCGGGCGCGAAGGCGAAGAGCGACGTGAGGCGCGCGGGCGCGGGGCCGGCCGACTCGAGCTTGGCAAGCTGAAGGTAGTCGTCGGCGTAGAAACCGGCGGCCAGGGCGGGGAGGCTGCACAGGAGCCCCAGGCCGAACATCACGCGGAACCAAAACGCGGGCGGGTGCCGGCCCTCGCGCGCCATCAGCGGCTCCCGGGCCCGTCGCTCGGCCGTCGCGGTGTTATGTTCGATCGCGCGCCGTGAAGCTGTTGCGTCTCATCGGTCTCACCTTGGCCGTTCTGTGGACGACGCTCGCGGTCACGGCGCGACGCCTGTTCAAGGGCCCACGCCTCGCGGGGTGGACGATGCGGTTCGAGCTGGCGGTCGCCGTCACTCGAACGATCGTCGACGACAGCGTGCACTGGCCGCCCGAGGTGCTCCGTCGCCGATTCGTCGGCGTTCCGATGGACCACGAGCTGCGCGCGCGGATAACGAGGGCGAGCGCGCAGGTGGGCGGACGCCCGGCCGAGACGTTTACGCCCGTCGGCTGGACGGAGGCCGCTCCCACCATCCTTTATTTTCACGGCGGTGGTTACGTCGTTGGCTCGCCCGCGACGCACGCCGATCTGATCGCGCGTCTCGCCCTCGCGGCCGGCGCGCGCGCCGTCGCCGTCGACTACCGCAAGGCGTCCGAGCAAGCGTTTCCCGCCGCCGTGGACGACGGCGAGGCCGCGTACCGCGACTTGCTCGCGGCCGGCGCGCGGCCAGCGCATTTGTATCTGGCGGGTGATTCCGCGGGGGGCGGCCTCGCGCTCGCGGTGGCCCTGAGGGCACGCGACGCCGCGTTGCCCTTGCCCGCTGCCCTGCTGTTGCTGTCTCCGTGGACCTCGCTCGCGGGGCAGGGCGATTCGATGCTGCGGAACGCGCCGTTCGACTATCTGACCGCGCGCGCGCTGCGGCGCGCCGCCAACGACTACGCGCGGGGCGCCGACGCGCGGCACGTCCACGCGTCGGTGATTCACGCCGACTTCCACGGCCTGCCGCCGCTGTTCATTCAGAGCGGGGGCGCCGAGGTGCTCCTGTCCGACAACGAGGCGCTCGCCGCGCGCGCGAGGAGCGCGGGCGTGCGGGTCGTCCACGACGTCGAGGAGAACATGGTGCATGTATTTCCGGCCTTTTACCGCGTGCTGCCCCGCCAGAGCGAGGCGGCGCTCGCGCGCCTGGGGCAGGTCGTGCGAGGGCACGGCGCCGCCGCCGATCGCGCGCCCGACGTCTCGTCGCTCCCCACGGCGCGGTGATCCTTCGCCGGGCCCGGTACCCTGTCAAGCCGGTATTGACCTATATTCAATTCAGGCGCCGCTCGGGCGGGCCTCAGGCATGGAGACGATCGCCGCAGGACGGTGCGCTGGAATGACGGCCAGCGATTTCGAGTTTCGACATCGGATGTCGCTCATCGCGGCGATCTTCGCGCTCGCGTTTTGCTGTTCCTGGATCGATCCGCGAAACGCCGGCGACGCGCTGGCGCGCCGGCTGATCTCGTGGGGCATCCCCGCGTCGGACGCCGGCGGCCGTCACGTCGTGTTCTTCCTGGCATTTGCGCTCGTCGCGGCGGGCGCGGCCCTGCGAACCTGGGGCACGGCCCACCTCGAGGTGGAGACGATGGAGGATGCCCGCCTGCGGTCGGAGCGTCTGGTCGTCGCCGGGCCGTACCGGCACGTTCGCAACCCGCTCTACCTCGGCAATCTGCTGGTCGCCGCGGGCGTGGGGTTTCTGGCCAGTCGCCTCGGGTTCATCGTCCTCGTCGCCGGAATGGACGTCTTCTTGGTCCGCCTCATCCTCCGGGAAGAGCAACACCTCCTTCTCCGCCATGGCGCTGCGTTCAAGCCATTTCTGGAGGTGCCGCGGTTATGGCCAGCCTGGCGCGCGCGCGTCGCCGCGTCATCGACGGCCAGGCCGCGCTGGATCCCCGCGGTCCTCGCCGAGCTCCTCATGTGGGCCGCCGCCGCGGCCATGGGCGTCTACGCCGCGAGCTTCAGCATCGCCGCGTTTTTCATCGTGCTGGCGGCGGGCGTCGTCGTGACTGGCCTGCGCTTCGGCGCCGCCCGCCGTCGAGGCTGAGCCCTGGGGCCGCCCGGCCGCGTCATTGAGGGACTCGAAAAAAGGTGATGCTCGCGGGCCGTCCCGCGACCTATAACTGCGGGGTTGGGGTTTCCGCGATGGGGCGCGGCCGGATCCGCGCTGATTTTTTGTACGTCCGTCGCGTCGGCGTCAGTCGCGCTCGCGGCGCGGCCGTGGCCCGCGCGCGCGCCGTCCGTCGAGCCCAAGCCCGCGCACCAGCTTCGCAACCTCGCCACCTGGCCCGCCGAGCCCGAGACGCCGGCCGCGATCGATGCCGAACGCTTCCACGTCGCGTTCGCGCGTCTGTGCGCCGTCGATGCCGACGATCGCGTCGCGGCTGTGTCGGCCGATGTGCTCGCCGCGGCCGGGGCCGCCGCGATCGATCCGTTCGAGCTCGCGGCGCTGGCGTTCACGGCGAGCGACTGCAACGCGAAGCTGAAGACGCGCGCGGGCGTCGGGTTGCTCGCCATCGACCCGGCGATGTACCGGCAGCCCGGCGCGCCCAAGCTCGACGCCGAGCTGCGGCCGCTGCTCACGACGCGACGACTGCTCGAGCCGGCGACGAACCTCGCCGTCGGCGCCAAGCTGCTCGCGATGTGGAAGCAGACGCACCTCGCCTCGGACGCGGCCTTCGGCGGCGTGGCCCACCGCGACGCGGTCTCGCACTTCATCTGGGGCGACGAGGTGCGAAGCAGCGGCCACGAGGATCTCGTGCTGACGGCGCGCCGCCGCATGCTGGTCGCCTACGCGGGCGCCGCGGAGCTCGCGCGCCCGACGCGCGTCGGTGTCGACATGGTCTCGCCGCTCGAGGCGCCGCCGCGCGTGGCCACGAGCGGGCCCGGCGAGGAGCGCGACGGCGGCGCGCGCCAGCACCGCGGGCTCGATCTGACGGCCAGCCTGGGCGAGCCCGTGCGCGCCGTGGCCGACGGAACCGTGATCTTCGCGGGCGCGAATCTCGTCGGGCATCCACGGCACGGGGACATCCCGCCGTCGAAGATCGCCCGCTTCGCGCACCGGCGCCTGGGCGTGGGCGGCATCTACGTCTGCATCGATCACGACGGCGCCGAGCGCAAGGTCGTCACCTGCTACATGCACCTGCGCTCGTACGTCATCTCCGAGCGCGACCGCGTGAAGGCGGGCCAGACCATCGGCTTCGTGGGCACGACGGGCGTCAAGGTGTCGCCGCCGCACCTGCACTTCGAGGTGCGCGTCGACGACGCGTTCACGAACCCGTTGCGCGTCCTGGGCGACTGGGCCATCCCACCCAAGGCGACGATGACCCACTACTACTTGCTCAAGGCCAAGCGCGCCCGCCTCCACGCGCGCGGCGCGCCGCCGGCTCAGCGCTTGCGCTTCGCGGCGCTCTTGGCGGGCGCGGGCGGCAGCGCCTTGTAGACGGTCTCGACGATCATGTCGGCCTTGATCATGCCCTGGCCCCAGCGGGCGTCGAACGCGGCGGTCGGTTTGGCGGCCTTGATCTCGTCGAGCGTCTTTTTCTGCGCGGCGAGCGCTGCGACGTCGTCGCGGATCTTGACGAGCATGTCCCGCCAGGCGGCGAGGTCGGCCTTCGTCATCACGGGGCCGTGGCCGGGGATGATCTTCGTGGCGTCGTCGACCAGGCCGAGCGCGCGCTCGGCCGCCGCGATGTAACCCTCGTACCGGCCCCCGCTCGAGACGTCGACGATGGGATAGCCGCCCAGGAAGGTGTCGCCCATGTGCAGGACGTTGGCTTTCTTGAACAGAACGATGCTGTCGCCGTCCGTGTGGGCCGGCGCGACGTGTAGGACTTGGATCTCGTCGCCGTTGAAGAAGAAGGTCAGGTCGTCGTTGAACGTCACGATGGGCAACGCGGCGGCGGGCGAAGCGGGGATGGTCTTCTTCTGGCCCATGAACTCCATGAACTGGTCGGCCGAGAGGCGCTTGCGGACGTTGTAGTGCGCGACGATGACGGCGCCGGCGGCCCCGAGCGCGGCGTTCCCGCCCGTGTGGTCGGCGTGCACGTGGGTGTTGATCACGAACCGCACGGGCTTCTTCGAGAGGGCGCCGAGGGCCGTGCGCAGCTTCGTCGCGAGCGGCTGCAGCTCGTCGTCGATCACGAGGACGCCGTCGTCGCCCACGGAGACGCCGACGTTTCCACCCGCGAAGCCGTTCGCGCCTTCGATCATCGAGACGCTGCCGGCGACGGGCGTCGTCTTGAGCGTGACCTTCGTGGGGTCACCCATCTGGGCCCGGGCCGGCGCAGGCGAGAGCGCGGTCCACAGGAGGGAGAGGGACGAAATGAGCGCGAGGCGCACGACGGCGTTCTTCATGGATTCCTCCTCGAGGTTGGGGCGACACCATAACAGGCGCCGCCCCCCCGGCCGTCAAGATCCGGGCGTCGTCACCTCCGTGAGGGTGTACGTGGCAGTCGACGATTTGCCCCCCATCACGCGCGCGACGTAGGTGCCGCCGTCGGCCGTGTGACGCGAGAGCTCGGGGCCCGTCCCCGCGCCGTCGCCCACGAAGGACAGGCGCCCCGCGGCCGACAGCTTGTAGACGCGCAGGGTCGCGCCCGACGGGCCACCCGTGAGGCGGACGTCGTAGGTTGCGTCGGCGGGCACCGTGAACGTGAACCAATCTTGATCGGTCGTCGACGAGAGCTTGCCCTTGCTGCCGGTGCCGGCGCACAACGTGTTGGCGGCGAGCGCCGAGTCGTTGGGCTCCTGTTCGGCGCCGCCGCTCGCGCAGGCGGCCGTCGGCGAGACGCAAGCGCCCGCGCTCGAGCATGAGTCGGCGTCACCGCAGGAGCCGCAGACACCGCCGCACCCGTCGCTCCCGCAAGCGCGGCCCTCGCAGGCGGGCGTGCAGCCGGGATCGTTCAGGAACGGATCGATGAAGTCCAGATCGACGTCGACGCGCGCGTCGTAGCCGCCTTCGCTGCACGTCTCGTCGCCGTACGACGTCGTGCCCACGATGGTCTCGACGCCGCCCAGCTTCATGAAGGCCGGCCCGCCTGAGTCGCCGTTGCACGTGCCGCGCCGGTGATCGCCGACCTCGACGAGGGTGCTCTCGACCTGGCCGAGCTTCGTGAGCGCCTGGCGCTTGACGCCCGCGCCTGTCTGGTCGACGCCGTCGTCGAGCCCGTACCCGACGATGCGCAACGCCGCGCCCGTCGCGGAAGGCCCCAGCGCCGTGCGGTTGATTGGCAGCGGCGCGAGCGACGTCGGCTGCGCCAGGATCACGATGCCCTCGTCGTGACCGTTCTCGAGATCGTGCGCGCTCCAGCGCGGGTTGGCGTGCACCTCCTTGACGGCGAGCTGCTGGCCACCCCGCTTGTTGATGTCGGTCGCCGTGAGGACGACGAAGCGCGCCCCGGCGCCCGTCTCCGACGGTGACACGCAGTGCGCCGCCGTGAGCACGACCGTCGGCGCGATGACCGATCCCGTGCACAAGAACCCGGACGTCGCGCCGACCTGCTGCGCGTAGACGGCGACGACGCTGGGATCGCCCGTGTCCGTCTCGCCGCCGATGATGGGCGCGGCGTTCTCGGCGGCTGGCGACGGCGCGTCCCCGGACCTGGCCGTCTCACACCCGAACAATCCCAGAACCAACAGTGCTCCCAACGATGATCTCATCTCGCATCCTCTCTTTCGCGCGCCCTTGGTGGGCGGTTGGGGCCCTCCTCGAGCAAGTCTCGGGCCGGAGCGCGGGGGCGGAGATCCGCTGGTCTCCTTCGCGCCGAGGACCGGATCCCGCGCTGCCCTGGCGGATCCCGGCCGGATGAACGCCGGGCGCGCGGAGACGCTTCGAGGGCGTTAAGATGAGGGCATGCTCGCCCCCACGCTGATCCTGTCGACCTTCATCATGCTGACCACCAGCGCCTCTACGCCGACGTCGCGGCCAGTCGTGCACGAGCGCTCGCTCGCGCAGGCGAGCGGGTGGCGCGGAACGCCTCCTGCCGGCGCGCCGCCGCCACAAGGCGGTTGGCGGTCGTATCCCGTGCAGGCGCCGCCGCCGCCGCCGCGCGAGGTCGTCGCGCCGCGGGCGGGCTTCGTCTGGATCAGCGGTCACCACGAGTGGCGCGACGGGCGCTACGTCTGGGTGGGCGGCGTCTGGGAGCGCGAGCAGCCTGGACGCGGCTGGCGCGCGGGGCGCTGGGACCGTCAGGGCGATCGTTACGTCTGGAGCCCGGGCGGGTGGGTCGAGGCTGGGTCACCGCCTCAGCGGGCGGTCGTCATGGAGCCGCCGCCCCCGCCCCCGCCCCCGGCGCCGGCGCCCGTCCAGGCGCCGCGTCCCGGCTTCGTTTGGATCGCGGGTGCCTACGAGTGGCGCGGCGGCAGCTACGCGTGGGCCGACGGCCACTGGGAGCGTGAGCGCCCCGGCCGGCGGTGGAATCCCGGCCGCTGGGAGCGCGAAGGCGACCACCACGTCTGGCGCCAGGGCGACTGGGGCGCCGAGGCGCGCGAGGAGCACCGCGAGCGCACGGACGAAAGGCACGAGCGTCACGAAGAGCGCAAGGACGAGCGCCGCGACCGCAAGGGAGAGCGCAAGGCGGAGCGGCGCGAGGAACGCCAAGACGAGCGCCGTTGACGACGTTAGCGGCCAGTCGCACGTGGTGAGCCCGCGGCGACTCCGCGACGCTCAGAGCTGCAGGCCCGCGATGAACCCCGGGTAGATGCGGACGGTCGTCCCGCCGTCATGAATGACGCGCTCGGGGCCGCCGAGCGACAGGTCGAGGTCGCTGCCCTGCTGGCCGACGACGACGTTGCCCGCCACGCCGGCCAGCAGCGCGAGGTGGGGCGCGAGACGCACGAGGGCGGCGACGCGCAGCGCGTTCAGCATGGGCGGGTGGCCGCTCACGCCCCAAGCGCGGAAGACGTTCATGCCGTTGGCCTCGAGCTCGAGCGCCTCGAGCCGCCCCGCCGGCACGGCGAAGCGCCAGCCGATGCCGAGGCCTGCGCCCCAGCGCGCGCCGCCACGCGAGATCGCTTCGGTGCCCGCCGGCAGCGCGTCGCCGGGTTGATACGAGGCGCCGAGCGACGTGAAGAGGTGGCGACCGCCGAGCTTGAAGGACAGGTTGGTGAGCATGGCGTCGGTCGCGTAGGCGGCGACGTCGTGGATGCCGTTGCCGATGACGTTGACGACCGCGAAGGACTCGCCGTCGTCGTGCTCGGCGACGTTCACGACGCCGAACTGGAAGCCGCGCGTCTGGCGCGCGACGTTCACGACGCCGAATCGAAAGCCGCCGCCGTCGTCGGCGACGTTGATGACGCCGAGCTGCATCCCGCGTTGTGTCCGGGCGGCGTTGACGGGCGCGAGCTGCAAGCCCTGCGCGTCTTCGGCGACGGCGACGGCGCCCGCGAGCTGCAGACCCCGCAGGCGCTGCGCCACGGCCGCCGAGCCGCCCACCTGGGCGCCGCGAAACGTGCCGCTCGCGATGGTGGCGATGCCGCCGAGCTGCAGACCGCGCATCTCGCCGCGCGACAGGGTCGCGAGGCCCCCCACCTGGGCGCCGCGCAGCGTGCCCTCCGACGACGTGACGCCCGCCGCGAGCTGGAAGCCGCGCGCGCGGCCGGCGACGGTGGTCGCGCCCACGGCGAGCTGCGCGCCGTCGAGGCCCGCGTCCGCTTGGGTCCAGCCGAGGGCCCATTGGAAGCCGCGCATGTGCCCGACGCGGTCACCGACGAACGCGAACGAGAACCCGTCGACGTCGATGCGCTCGTCGCCGTCGCGCGGGAGGAGCCCGAGCTTGGCGCCCATGCGCGCGTGGGGTGGGGCGGGTGCCGCCTCGGCCGTCGCCACGGCCGCCGGCGCCGCGGGCCCGTCGCCGCGCGCGACGGCGACCTCGAGCGGCGTGCCGGGATGAAATGACAGCTTCGAGAGATCGGCGCGCTCTCCGGAGGCGAGCGTCGCGCTGGCCTCGAAGATCGTGCCGCCGCCGGCGTCGAGGGCCACGACGTACGAGCCGGCCTCGACGCCGAGCTCGATGGCCTTGCCCGCGGGCTTGCGCAGCTCGGCGACCAGGCCGCCGCCCGCCTCGCGGACCGTGAGGCGGCCCGCGACGTCGGGCGCGAGCACGAGGCTGGCCTGCGTCGTGCGCATGTCGGTCACGACCATGTCACCCGTGCCCGAGAGCTCGAACTCGTAGGCGGCGTGCTGCGGTCCGCCCTTCGTGCGCTCGGTGCGCGCCAGCGTCTCCTGCGAGGCGAACTGATAGGCCTCCTGCAGCGTCACGCGGTGGTCCTGGTTGACGTCGGCCGCGCCGCGCAGGCCCGAGACGAGGTAGTAAGTGAAGAACGAGGCCGCGATGCGGTCGGATTCCTGCGCGACCTCGTTGGCGGCGCTCGAGGTCAAGAACGCGTGCCCGCGCATGTCCGCCGACGCGTCGACGAGGAAGGGCGGGCGGCGCACGCCGCCCTTGGCGCGCGTGAAGGCGCCCGAGGCGCAGGAGTCGAGGATCGCGACGCGCAGGTCGGCGGGGAGCGCCTTGATGCGCGCGCGCAGCTCGGCGTAGCTCACGCGCTCGTCGCCGAGGAGCAGGCCTTCCTCGTCGGAGTGGCCCGAGTAGTAGACGAGCAGCTCGCGGCGCACGCCGGGCGCCTGCCCGGCGCGCATGAGCGCCTCGACCTGCGCGAAGCCGTCGAGCGCGGCGGCACGACGCGGCTCGCTCACGAAGACGAGATCGGCGGGCGCGACGCCGCCCAGGTTCTCGAGGACGCGTGCCATCGAGCGCGCGTCGCTCGTGGCGTAGCGCAGCTTGGCGCGGGCGCCGCCGCCGTCGTTGACGCCGATGAGCAGCGCGAAGCGACGCAGACGCACCTCGAACGACCCGCTCGGCGGCGGCTCGGCAGCGGCGGCCTCACGGGCGGCGAGCGCTGACGAGCTCACCGCGGCGGCGGCGACGGCGAGGAAGAGGAGGGGGCGGCGGTTCATGGAGTCTCCTGACGGGGCTTGGCGAGCGTGAGCGACGCCTGGTGGAGGGAAGACGGCAGCGCGAGGGTCCGCGCGCGCGCCACGCGAGGCTCGGCCGCGAGCGTCCGCGCGGCGTCGAGCACGGCCCCGAGAGGGAAGGGCGCGTCCGCCGTGACCAGGAAGAAACGCTCGAACGCGGGAGCGTCGTCGAGCTCGTAGGCCGAGGGCAGCCGCACCTCGCCCTTGCCGCTGAGCCGCGCCGCGGCCGCGGCGGCGCTCTCGGGCCAGTGCAACGTCACGTGGCCGCGCCCGTCGATCGAGAGGAGCGCGCCGAAGCTGTCGGCGCCCGCGCGGTAGGTGAGCTGCAGCAGATCGCCGCGCCCGGCCGCCGCGCCGTCGGTGAGCCGCTCGTCGCCCGACGGGCGGTGCCGGTAGATGCCGACCTCGGCGCGGCCCTTGGGCGTGGCGTCCTCGAGCGGCGACGCGCCGGCTTCGGCGCCCGGCGTCGGGCGCGCCGCCGATCGCGCCACGAGGACGAGCGCCGCGGCCCCGACGAGCGCGAGCGGCCCGCCGACGAGCCAGCGCCGCGCGTCCGCGCGTCCGCCCGGCGCTCGCGGTACGCGCGCGCGCACCGTCGCCGCGACGCGTGCGGGCGGGTGCGCCTCCAGGATCTCGCGGCTCGAGCGCGCGAGCGCCGCCAGCTCGGCGTCGGCGTCGCGGCCCTCGGCGACGAGGCGCCTGCGCACGTCGGCCGCGGCCGCGGCGTCGAGCTCCCCGAGCGCGAGCCGCTCGACGAGCCAATCGAGGCAAGAGGAGGACGCATCCTTTCGGGTCGCCATGCTCAGACTCCTTCCAGCTCGAGCAAGCGGCCGCGCAGCGTCCGCAAGCGTTTGCGGACGCCCGAGACGGACAGGCCCGCCTCGCGCGCCACCTCCTCGAGCGTCAGCCCGTCGACGAGGTGCATGACTGCGATCGTGCGCGTCGACGCCGCCAGCGGATCGTCGGCGCGGAAGAGCAGCGCCAGCAGGCCGCGGGCGACGGCGCGCGACTCGCCGTCGCCCGCGTCGGCGTCGGCGATGCGCTGCAGGAGCTCGTCCTCGCGATCCTCGGGGTGCCGGCGCTCCGCTCGCAGCTTGTTGAGGCAGACGTTGGTCGCCATGCGCAGCAAGAGCGCCGAGAGCGCGGATTCGTCGAGGCGCGCCTCGTGTCGCAGCAGGCTCACGAACACGTCCTGCATGGCGTCCTGCGCCTTGGCGTCGTGTCGCAGCAGCCTGCGGCAACGCCGAAACACCATCGGCCCGTACTGCACGTAAGTGCCTTCGACGTCGAGTGCCACGTTGGCGCGTCCTCTCCCATGCCGGGTAAACACCGGCGCGCGCCGGAAGTGTCACCACGTTCGTGGGGCGGACAGTCCTTATGCCACGGCGCAGCTCCGCGGACGAAGAGCGGCGTCCGTTCTCAGCCGAACTGGACGGAGCGCTTCGTTCCCGAGCCGTAGGCCCAGCCCGTGATCGGGAAGGTGACTCTGGCGGCGTCGTCGAGGGCGGCGCCGAGCGCGACGATGACGGGCACGAAGTGCTCGTGCGTGGGCAGCGACTCGCGCACGCCGGGCGCCTTCTCGCGGTAGCTCATGAGCGCGTCGACGTCCTTGCGCGCGAGCACGTCGCCGCTCCACGCGTCGAACTCGGCGGCCCACTGCGGCGTGGGGGCGTTCGGGTCGAAGCTCATGCGGCGAAGGTTGTGCGTGAGAAAACCGCTGCCCACGACGAGCACGCCTTCGTCGCGCAGCGGCGCGAGCGCGCGGCCCAGCTTCAGGAGCTCGGCGGGCTCGAGCGTGGGCAGCGACGCCTGCAACACGGGCACGTCGGCGCCCGGGTACATCGCGACGAGCGGCACGTAGGCGCCGTGGTCGAGGCCGCGCTTGGGCTCGTCGACGGTTTGTCCGGGTCCGAGCAGCGCGCGCACGCGGGCCGCGAGCGCCGGCGCGCCGGGCGCCGGGTACTGCGTCTGATAGAACTCCGCGGGGAAGCCGTAAAAGTCGTAGACGAGCGGTACGGGCGTCGTCGCGCCGAGCGTCACGGGCTTGTCGAGCCAGTGCGCCGACAGCATGAGGACGGCCTTGGGTCGCGGCAGCTTGCTCGCCCACAGGTTGAGCTCGGACATCCAGGGGCGGTCGGTGAGCAGGATCGGCGAGCCGTGCGCGAGGAAGATGCTGGGCATCCGGTCCGGCGAAGCGCCCTTGGAGGGGCCGGGGGCTGAGGAAGTGGACATGGCGGGCTCTCGTTTCGTGTCGGGCTTTGGGGGACGCCGGATGCACCCCGCCGCGGCGGGCGCGGCCACGCCAACGGTCGCGAGGAGCTTGAGGGCGTCGCGGCGATCCATCTGCGTCCGGAGTCTCACCGGACTTCCATGAGGATGCCAGCGGCCCCGGTGTAGATTCAGGCCATGACGCTCCGCTCGCTCGGTCTCGTCGCCCTCCTGGCCTTTTCGATGCCGCTCGCGCCGCGGGCCGGGCGCGCCGAGACGCTCGTCCCGGCCAAGGATCCGGCGGACGCGCTCATGAAGACGGGGCTCGACGCCATCAAGGCGAGCTCCCACGACCTCTTCGTCGCCGACGGCACGCCCTCGCTCCGTTCCGGCAGGCCCGCCTTCGACCGCCTGAGCGCGCGCTTCGCCCCGATGCTGCTCAAGGGCTACAAGACGACACTCCTCGGGACCCTGCGCAAGGGCGATCGCACGCTCCACCTGTGGAAGCTCGAACCCGCCGGCGCGCCCGAGGACTACGAGATCCGAGTCGTCCTGAAGGAAGGCCGCGTCGACGCCTTCACGATTCAGTGACCCCGGCGTCGGAGCCACCAATATGGTATGTTGTTGGTGATGGCACGACATCGGGCGGTGGCGTCGGCGGCGCCGGTTGCGCGGACGGTGAGGTTCCCCGAGGCCTTGCGCGCCAAAATTGCGGCGGACGCTGAACGTTGTGGGCGCAGCTTCGAGGCGCACGTGATCGCGCTGCTCCGCCGCCACTTCGGTGAGAACGTCGACATCGCTTCTCCCGCGGAGGAGATCGTAGCTCTTGCGTCGGCCAGCGTCAGGGGAACGACGGGGACTGCTCAGGGCCCTCGAAACACTCGTAACGACCTCAATCGCCCTGCTGCTACCACTAGACGCCGCCGCCATCGTTCCGGACTACCGTGACACGTTCGGGTGGCACGACGAAAGGCGGGACGGATGCCGACTGACCCCGGGGCCTTCGCGCAGAACCCGTTCGCGCTGTTGTCGTTGATCGCGGCGCCGGCCGTGCTCACGAACGCCGCCTCGGTGCTGGCGCTGTCGACGAGCAACCGGTTTCTGCGCGCGAGCGAGCGGATGCGCGCCATCGCGGCGCGCTACCACGAGGCGCATACCGCGGAGGCGCGCGCGCTGCTCGTCAAGCAGATCGCGCGCGTCGAGCGGCAGGCGGCGATGCTGCTCAACGGTCTGCGCGCGGCCTACGTCGCCATCGGGAGCTTCGTGAGCGCGAGCCTGATCTCGATCCTCGGGGCGGGCGTGGCGTCCTCGTCGCTGCGGGCGGCCTTCACGTTCCTCGCGGGGCTCGCGCTCGTCGCGGGCGTCGTGGGCGCCGCTGGCATGGTGTGGGCCTGCGTCAACCTCTTAGGGGCGACGCGCCTCGCGCTCCTCAACATGAGCGAGGAGGCCGCGCAGATTCATCGGCGCGAGCTCGAGCGCGCCTCGAGCCCGTCGCCGCCCGCGCACCCTTGAGGCGCGCCCACGCCACGGGCGCCGCGCGCGTCGGGCCGGCTCGCGGCATACTCGCGCCATGCCCACGCTGCCGCTCTACCAGGTCGACGCGTTCACGAACCGGCCGTTCGCTGGCAACCCGGCGGCCGTGTGCCCGCTCGAGGCGCCGCTCCCCGAAGCGCTCATGCAGGACATCGCCGCCGAGAACAACCTCTCGGAGACGGCGTTCTTCCACCGCCAAGGCGATGCCCTCAGCCTGCGCTGGTTCACGCCCACCGTCGAGGTCGAGCTGTGCGGGCACGCGACGCTCGCGTCGGCGTTCGTCGTCATGACGGAGCTCGAGCCGGGGCGCGCCGAGGTGGCCTTCCGCACGAGGAGCGGCACGCTCAAGGCGCGGCGGGAAAAATCCGACGCCAAGGGCGGCGACCTCTTCGTGATGGACTTTCCGGCGCGTCCCGCCCAGCCTGCGGCCGACCGCGCGGCGGCCGTCGCCGCGGCGCTGGGCGCGCGCCCGAGCGAGGTCGCTCACGCCGGCGGGGTCGTCCTCGCCGTCCTCGAAACGGCCGACGACGTGCGGCGGCTCGCGCCGGACATGGCCGCCATCGCGCGGCTCGGCGTGACGATGTGCGTGACGGCGCCGGCGGACGCCGCGCTGCCGGGCGTCGACTTCGTGTCGCGCTTCTTCGCGCCCGCCCACGGCATCCCCGAGGATCCCGTGACCGGCTCGTCGTTCTGCACGCTCGCGCCCTACTGGGCCGCGCGCCTCGGCAAGCCCGCGCTGCGGGCGCGACAGGTGAGCGCGCGCGGTGGCGACGTGCGCTGTGAGGATCGCGGCGAGCGCGTCCTCATCGCGGGGCAGGCCGCGCTCGTCATTACGGGGACGCTCCGTTACTAGCGCGGCGGCCGCCGCCGCTTTGCGCGGCGCGCGCCCCCGGGTAAGGTCCGGGCGTGCCCGCCGAGCCCGTGCCCGTGTCCGCCGCCCCGGCGCCGCTGCGCGAGGTCGCGCGCGTGCGCGTCATCTACGGCGACACCGATCAGATGGGGATGGTCTACTACGCGAACTACCTGCGGTACTTCGAGATCGCGCGCAACGAGTCCCTGCGCCTCGCGGGCTCGACGTATCGCGCGTTCGAGGAGACCCACGGGCTCATGCTGCCGGTCGTCGAGGCGCAGATCTCGTACCACCGCCCGGCGCGCTACGACGACGAGCTCGTGATCGCCGCGGCCGTTTACGCACGCGGCGCGGCCTCGGTGCGCTTCGAGTACGAGATTCGCCGCGCGCCCGACGGCGAGAGGCTCGTGTCGGGGCGAACCGTCCACGCGTGCATCACGCGGGAGGGGCGCGTCGTGCGCCTTCCCGCGGCGCTGCGCGCGGCCGTGGGCCTCGGCCAGAGCCCCCCAGCCGCCGCCGGCTGAGACGAAGTGGAGAGGGCACGTGGGTGACGTCGCGAGCGAGGTGAGCGTGGACGAGAACATGGCGGCGCTGATCGACCACACGCTGCTCCGGCCAGAGGCGGACGCGCCCGAGATCGATCGGTTGTGCGCCGAGGCGCTGCGCTTCGGCTTCGCGGCGGTGTGCGTGCAGCCGCGCTGGGTGGCGCGCGCGGCGCGGGCGCTCGCGGGCAGCCGCGTCGCCGTCGCGTCGGTCGTAGCGTTCCCGCACGGGGCGAACGTGACGGCCATCAAGGCAGCCGAGGCGGCGCGCGCGCGCGACGACGGCGCCACCGAGCTCGACGTCGTGGCCGACCTCGGGGCCATCCGCGCCGGTGACGACGCGGCCGTGCGCGACGAGATCGCCGCCGTCGTCGAGGCGGCGCGCGGCGCGGCCGTCAAGGTCATCCTCGAGACGACCCTTTGGTCGCCCGAGCGTATGACGGCCGCCGCGCTCGCCGCCGTCGCGGGCGGCGCCGCCTTCGTGAAGACGTCGACGGGGTTTCTCGCGGGCGGCGCCACCGAGGACGCCGTGCGCGCGCTGCGCGCCGCCGTGGGGTCGAGCGTCGGCGTCAAGGCATCGGGCGGCATCCGCACGCGCGCGCAGGCGCTCGCCATGCTGGCCGCGGGCGCGAGCCGCCTCGGCGCCTCCTCGTCCGTCTCGATCGTGACCGCAGAGGCGCCGGCCTCTCCGGCGCGCTAGGATTCGCCCATGGCTCGATTCCTCCTGCACTGGCTCGTCACGGCCGTCGCCCTCGGCGCCGCGGCGCGCCTCGTCCCCGGCATCCACATCGCGTCGGGGCCCGTCCTCGTCTTCGCGGCGCTCGTGCTCGGCTTCGTCAACGCCATCGTGAGGCCCGTCCTCGTCCTGCTGACGCTTCCCCTCACGGTGCTCACGCTCGGCATCTTCTACTTCATCGTCAACGGCGCCGCCTTTGGCCTCGCGGCGGCCCTCGTCCCCGGCTTCACCGTCGCCTCGCTCGGCTCCGCCGTGCTCGGCTCGGTCGTCGTCGCGCTCGTCTCCTGGATCTTCTCGGGGCTCATCCGCGCCGCCTCCGCCGACGACGTCTCACGGCGCCGGTGAGGCGAACCACCCGGCGCCGTCACGGCAATGCGCGCGGCCCGACGATGGGCCAGCGCCAGAGCAGCGCGGCCGCCGCGAGCGCGCACGTCGCGCAGAGGGCATAGAGCGTCGGGTAGCCGGCATGCGCGGCCACGCCGCCGAGGGGCAGGACGAAAGCGCCGCCGCCGATGAAGCCGGCATTCGTGAGCGTGAGCATGCGGCCGCGCTCGGCGGGGGGCAGGTCGGCGATGCTGAGGGCCATGGCGGCCGGGAAGAGAAAGCCGTGCGCGACGCCGAAGGCCGCGCCGAAGGCTGACAGGCCGAGGGGTCCCACGCCGAGGAAGCGCATCGAGAACACGACGACGACGTAGAGACCGAGCGCGCCCACGCAGGCGCGCTGCGGGCCCACGCGATCGATGAGATCGCGCAGCCCGAGGCGCACGAAGATGACGGCGATGGTGTAGGCAACGAAGAAGCCGCTCACGTGGCGGATGCCGAGCGACAGCGCCATCGGCTGGCTGAACGTGAACATGGCGCCCAGCGCCACGCCCGACAGGCCGATGGCGATCACCATGCGCACGGCGCGCCCGCGGCGCGCCACGGTCCACAGCGACGCGGCGGCGCCCACGGGGTGGGCGTGCGCGCGCGGGCGCTCGGCGAGGCGCGCGGCGAACAGCCCCGACGCGAGCGACGCGACGGCGGCCGCGACGTAGGCCGACGCGGGGCCGAAGCGATCGATCATCGGCTCCGCGAAGAGGGGCGCGACGGCGTTCGTGATGAGGTTGGCGCTGCCGTAGAGCGCCATCGTGCGCGCCATGCGCCCGGGCGGCGCGAGGTCGGCCGCGAGCGCCGCGCCCGTGACGAAGACGATCGTGTAGGCCGCGCCCTGAGCCCCGCGCAGCACCATGGCCAGCAGGCCCACGTGATCGACGGCCAGGAAGCCGAGCGACGCGACGAGCATGAGGGCCGTGCCGCCCACGATGACGCGCGGACGGCCCGGGCGGTCGACGCGCGCGCCCACGAAGGGCACCGCGCCGAGGCCCGCGAACGAGAACATCGACATGACGAGCCCGATGCCCTCGGGCCCCACGTGCAGCGTCGACGCGAGGATCTTGGGCAGCAACACGAAGATCGAGAACGCGATGCCAAACGCGAAGTTCACCGCGAGCAGGAGCGGCAGCTCGCGCGACGTCGCCACCTCGTGTGCGGCCGCCGACACCTCGGCCGGCGGAACGTCGGCGCTCACCGCGAGGTCTTCACGAGGTCGCGGTCATTTCTTGGCCGGCTGCGCGCGCAGCGAGGCCGAGTTGATGCAGAAGCGCTTGCCGCCCGGGCCTGGGCCGTCGTCGAACACGTGCCCGAGGTGGCCGCCACAGCGCGCGCACGTGACCTCGACGCGCGTCATGCCGTGCGAGCGGTCGGCCTCGGTCGCGACGGCGTCGGGCGCCGCGGGCGCCGTGAAGCTCGGCCAGCCAGAGCCCGAGTCGTACTTCGTCTCGGAGGCGAACAGCTTGGCGCCGCACCCGGCGCACATGTACGTCGCCTCGTCGTGCGCGTTCCAGTACGCGCCGGTGAACGCGGGCTCCGTGCCCTTCTTGCGCAGCACGCGAAACTGGTCGGGCGCGAGCTCGGCGCGCCACTCGTCCTCGGTTTTCGTGACCTTGTCCGACATGTTCGTGGTCCTTCCCTGGTCCCTGGCTGGGATTCAGCATAACGCGTCCTGGCTTGATACGCCGCAGGGCGCCCGGGCGTTTCGTCAGATCCGACCGCGGCCTCGTGCGTCGATTCGCGCATGGAGTTAATGTGGCGGCGGGGCCCCAGGGCCGTGCCCGCCGATGAGCGACCAAACCGACGAGCAGCTCATGCAAGCGTTCCGTGAGGGGAACGCGCGCGCCTTCGAGCTGCTGCTGTCCCGGCACGAGCGCAAGGTGTGGCACTTCCTGCGCCGATCGGTCGGCGATCCGACGACGGCCGAGGATCTGCTCCAGGAGGTGTTCTTGCGCGTCATCAAGGCCCAGGCCGACAGCGTGGACTTCAAGGGCGAGGCCAAGTTCACGACCTGGGTGTACGCCATCGCGCGCAACCTCTGCGTCGATCACGCGCGCCGCGCCGTGCACCGCGACGCGCGCTCGCTCGACGCGCCCACGCGCCCCGACGACGAAGCGGGGGAGACCCTGCACGATCGCCTGGCCCACGACGGGCGCGACGCCGAGGGGCTGGCCTCGGACGGGCAGGTGCGCGCGCGCGTCGACGCGGCCGTGGCGGCCTTGCCTCCCGACCAGCGCGAGGTATTCCTTTTGCGTGAGGTCATGGACATGCCGTTTGCCGAGATCGCGGCCGTCGTGGGCGCGCCCGAGCCCACGGTGAAGAGCCGCATGCGCTACGCGCTCGAGCGGCTGCGCGAGGCCCTGGAGGACCTGCGCGGCGGCGCGTCGTTGCGCCGCTCGGCCGGGCCCGCGGAGGGGGCGCGATGACGCTCTCGCACGACGACGCGAACGCGCGGCTCCTCGAGCTCGTCTACGGCGAGGCGGCGCCGGCGGAGCGGGCCGCGCTCGAGGCGCACGTCGCGACGTGCGCGCGCTGCACGGCCGACCTCGCGGCGCTCGGCGACACGCGCGCGCGCCTGCGCGCCTCCCTGGATGATGACGACGCGCCCGTCCCGGCCCGCGCGCACGCGCGCATCCTCGAGGCGGCCAACGCCGCCGCGGCGGTCGCGGCAAGAGCGCGCGCCGGGGACCGCGCGGCGCTCGGGCCGGCCGCTGCGACGCCGCCTGCGCGCCAGGCGCCGGCGCCGCGCGCTCCGTCC
>DASXOE010000149.1:0-1762 GCA_036494575.1 Polyangia bacterium
GCACGGTGCTCGTCTACAAGCGGCACCCGAGCAAGCCGCGCTTCGAGGGCAAGGCCACGCGCGCGGACGGAGCGCCCGCTCCCCGGGCGCGGCCGGCGCCGAAGCGCCGCCGCGCGAGCAAGAAGCGCCCGAGGCGATGAAGGGCAGCCGGTTTTCGTGTGACCCTCGGGTCGATGTCGTCCGTCGTCGCGCGCGAGGTCGATGGGGCGCTGATCGTCGACGTCCTCGTTCAACCGCGGGCGTCGCGCGCGGGCGTCGGGCCCGCTGTCGGCGATCGCCTGCGCGTCTCGGTGACGGCGCCGCCCGTCGACGGTAAGGCCAACGCCGCCGTGATCGAGGCCGTCGCCGAGGCGTTCGGCGTGCGCCGTGCCGCCGTGTCGATCGTGCGGGGCGAGGCGAGCCGCCGCAAGACCGTGAGGATCGCGGGCGTTGGACGCGCGGCCTTGGTCAAGCTCGGTGTTTGACCACGGTCTGGTTTGACGCCTCAGGGACCGGACGGTATGGTCCGCGGCAATCAGCGCCGGTTTCACTCGGCGCGTCTGAGGAGCCCAACATGGCCGGACCAGCCCCCCTCGCCGCCCCCGCCGCGACCTCGTCCACCGCGGGGACGAACACGAGCTACCTCGCGCCGCTGTCGGTGCTCACGACCCTCTTCTTCATGTGGGGGTTCCTGACCTGTCTCAACGACATCATCATTCCGCACCTCAAGAGCGTGTTCGAGCTGAACTACGCCCAGGCCATGATGATCCAGTTCGCCTTCTTCGCGGCGTACTTCTTCATGTCGCTGCCGTCGGGGTCGATCGTCAAGCGGGTCGGCTACAAGACCGGCATCATCATCGGGCTCCTCGTGGCGGCTTGCGGGTGCCTGTTGTTCTACCCGGCGGCCGGCGCGCGCTCGTACGCGATGTTCCTGGGCGCGCTCTTCGTGCTCGCGTCCGGCATCACGCTGCTGCAGGTCGCGGCCAACCCGTTCGTGGCCGTCCTCGGCAAGCCCGAGACGGCCTCGTCGCGACTGACGCTCACGCAGGCGTTCAACTCGCTCGGGACGACGCTCGCGCCCGCCTTCGGCTCGATCCTCATCCTCGGCAACGCCGTGAAGTCGAAGCTCGAGCTCGCCGCGATGTCTCCGGCCGCCGCGGATGCCTATCGCCTCGCCGAGGCCTCCTCGGTGCAGAAGCCCTATCTCGGCCTCGCGGGCGCGCTCGTGCTGCTGGCCGTCGCCATCGCGGCGTTCCGGCTGCCCAAGATCGAGGGCGGCGCCGTCGAGGGCACGGTGGGCGTGAGCGACGACGCCGCCCACAAGAGCGCCTGGAGCTACCGCCACCTGGTCCTCGGCGCCGTGGCGATCTTCGTCTACGTGGGCGGCGAGGTCGCCATCGGCAGCTTCCTCGTGAACTACTTCAAGGAGCCAGCCATCGGCGGGCTCACCGAGGCTGCCGGCGCCAAGCTCGTGTCGCTCTACTGGGGCGGCGCCATGGTGGGGCGCTTCATCGGCACGTTCACGTTGCGCATGTACAAGCCCGGCAAGGTGCTCGCCCTCCACGCCGTCGGCTCGTGCGCCCTCATCGCGCTCACGATGCTGACCTCGGGCCCGCTCGCGATGTACTCGGTCCTCGCCGTCGGCCTCTTCAACTCGATCATGTTCCCGACGATCTTCACGCTCGCCATCGATCGCCTCGGCAAGCACACGGGCCAGGGCTCGGGCATCCTCTGCATGGCGATCGTGGGCGGAGCGCTCATCCCGGTGCTCCAGGGCGCCGTC
>DASXOE010000150.1:0-61557 GCA_036494575.1 Polyangia bacterium
CGTCGACGGTGCCGACGCCAATCGCCTCGAGCGCGACATCGCGGGGCGCGCCGCGCAGCAGACGCCGCAGCGGCGCCACCTCCGGCTCCCACGCCGACAGGACGAGCGTCCCGACCTTCGATGACATGCCCGCACTCTAGCAGCTCACTTCCAGTGGCCGGTGAGGCCAAAGAGGACGGGCGCCGGGCCGCCGTCGGGCGAGGCGGGCAGGGCGCCCACGAGGGGCTGCCAGTCGGTGACGGTTCCCACCTGCGCGAGGCGCCGCGACAACGACGAGCCGTCGCCGTCGCTGTCGCCTTGCTCGGCCACGCCGCGCGTCGCGCGTCGCGCCTCGGCCTGGCGTCGCCGCGCTCGGGCGCGGTCGCGTCGGGGTCGCGCGGCGCCGTGGGCGCGCTCGCCGTCGGGCCGCTCGGCGTGAGCGCGCGCCGCAGGCGGGGCAGCACGAGCGCGCCGACGAGCATGCCCGCGGCCGGTCCCGCCGCCAGGCCCGCGCGGATCGGCGGCGTCGTCGTCGTGCGCCGCGTCGCGCGCAGCGCGCCGGCCGCTCGCGTCACGTGACAGCGCGCGAGGAGCGCCGCCGCGCGCGTCCTTTCTTCGGCGGTCGCCGGCGGGAACAGATCGAAGAGCGCGCTCTCGACCACGTCCGGGGTGCAGCGGGGACCGGCGGCGTTTCGGCGCATGCCGACGGCGAGCACGAGCCGCCCCTGTTCCCCCGCGAGCCACAGCTCGATCGTGGCCTCGGGCCGCTGCCACACGATCGACAGACGGGCGCGGCCCGGCAGCAGCGAGCTCAGCTGGTCGGCGTCGGGCAGCGGACGCGCTCCGGACCAGCCTGATGGCAGCTGCAGCGGTTGCGTCGGCGGACCGAGCGCGTGCGCGATCCAAAGATGCAGGACGTCGAATCGTCCCCGCGCCTCCGTCACGGTCGGCGAGGACAGGGTCGCCACGAGGAAGGCCCGCGCGAGCGCCTCGTCCTCGTACCAGTACGTCGCCGAGACCGGCATGGGCGTCCGGCTCGGCGGCGGAACGCAAACGACGGGGAGGGCCTCGCGCCCCGCGGCGCCGCTCCGAACGGCGCTCGACGCGCGGCAATCGACGTGCGTCCGCGTGGCCAGCGCGCCGAGCGCGGCGAGAGATGAATCGGGAGCGACGCCGAACAGGGGCTCCAGCGGTTCCTCGCGAGGCGGGGCGGCGGCCGGCCCCGCGACGCCCGCCGGTCCGGTTTGCGCGCGCGCGCCCGGCGCGGTCAGCGCGCTCAGGCCCGCGAGTAAGATCGCGACGGGAAGACGTCGGGGTGACGGCAGCTCGGGCACGCGGCGTCGTACAGCAACCCACGTGCCGCCGGGCACTCCGCGCCGAACCGGCCCAATGGGCCGCCCAGCTGTCGCGCGGTGTTCGGTTTTGAACGGCGGCGTCTTTCTCTCGACGCTCTCTGCCGCGGGGGCCGCGGGGAACTATGTTAAGGTCCGGCATCCAAATCCGCCGCAACCGCGCGGAACTCGCAACCAATCCCAGGGAGGACTTCAGATGAGCCTGGTTACGAAGAAGGCACCCGACTTCACCACCGACGCCGTCGTGGGCGACGGCGACTTCAAGACGATCTCGCTCTCGGATTACAAGGGCAAGTACGTCGTGTTGTTCTTCTATCCCGCGGACTTCACGTTCATCTGTCCGACCGAGATTCAGGAGTTCTCGCGGCGCAACGAGGAGTTCAAGGCCGCCAACTGCGCGATCCTCGGCTGCTCGACGGACTCCAAGCACTCGCACAAGGCCTGGATCAAGAACGGCCTCGGGCCGCTCAACCATCCGCTGCTGGCCGACTTCAACAAGACCATCGCGCGCGACTACGAGGCGCTCATGGACAATGGCATGGCGCTGCGCGCGACCATCATCATCGACCCGAACGGCGTCGTGCAGCACGCGTCCTACAACGCAGACCTGCTCGGCCGCTCGGTGGCGGAGACGCTGCGCCTCGTGCAGGCCGTCCAGACCGGAGAGCGCTGCCCCGTCGAGTGGAAGCCGGGCGCGAAGACGCTGGGCAAGCCGGCGTAAACTTTCCTCCGCGCCGAGGACCGACTATCGTGCGGTCCTCGGCCGTGACGACGCACCGCTCGACTCGACCTCGCGCGACTGCTGGCCCGCGCGCCGCCGCGGGTCTCCTCGCGACGCTGGCCTTCTGCGCGGCGGCGGGCTGCGACCTGCCCGCGGAGCCGCGGCATTCGAAGCTCCTCACGCTGTCCGACCTCGAGGCGCTCGCCGACCCGATGAATCCGGACGCGACCTTCGCCGAGGACAGCGGCGTTCCGGGCGGCCTGCGCGTGCGCGACTACGTCACGAAGGACGACGCCGGGTATCACCTCACGCTGCGCGACACCTGGACGGAACAGTATCGCTCGGCCTACGTCACGGCCGAGCTGTGGACCGGGTTCGACGAGGTCTGGCTGCAGCCGATCTACGTGCCGATCACCGGCTTCGTCGACGGGGTGCCAACGAAGCTCGTCGACCCGGCCAAGGGCGCCTGGAGCCCCATCTTCTCCGTGGGCGGCGGCAGCGCGTTCTACAGCCCGTTCTGGCAGATCCACTACTTCCAGGTGCCCGAGGGCACGGACCCCGCCGCGTTCACGTCGGCGCGTCAGGTGATCGATTCGGGCTTGCCGCTCATCAAGGGGCCGGCGCGCGTGCTGTCGATCGTGCCAGGCGCGGTCGGGCTTCCCCAGACGATGGCGGGCTCGGATCAAATGATCGGCGGCCCCCAGACGATTGGCTCCGGGTTTCTCGACGGCAAGCCGGCCTCGTTTCTCGACTTTGGCGTGGACACCTTCTCGTGGAACGGAGATCTGGTCATCGACGAGACGCCCCTGTTCGTGCTGGTCTACCGCGACGCCGCCGGCAAACTGGCGAGGATGAACGTGCCGACCGTCGCCGGCACCGGCCCGCTCTACGCGAATCGCCTGCCCAAGATCGTGAACGGCGTCCCTCGCTACGGCGCGTACTGGCGTCTCTACACGGTCGAGGTGCCTCCCACGGCACGCATCTTCGCGCCCCCAACGCTTTTCGCGTCCGAGAGCGCCGACTATCCCATGGCGCTCGTCGGAAGCAGCTACGGCCAGGACATCATCGATGCCGGTAAAGAGGGCGTCGCGCCGTGGCTGGGACGCGTGGCCTTGAACGCGATCGGCGCCGCCGACGGCTCGGCGAAGAGTTGCTTCGATTCGTTCAAGCAGATCGACACCGTCGAATCCGGGAATACGGTGCCCGATCCCTGTGTCTGGCTCGACTCCCAAACGGCCATCGAGCAGCTGATGCCGCACGAGGCGATCGAGAGGACTGACGTCCTCGTGACGTGTCCCTTCGTCTCGTACCACGACGTCGCGGTGACTCCTTGAGAGGCGCCTCCCACTCGACGCTGGCATTCGCCTGCGCGGCCCTGCTTGCGTCGCGCGCGGCCGTCGCGCGGGCCCAAACGGCGGAGCCTTCGAGCGGCACGGCCGGCGACGAGGTCCCGTCCGAGAACGACAGCGAGGGCTACACGCCGCCCGCGGGGACGAACGCGGCGCCGGCTCTCGTTCTCGGCGGCTACGTCGACATCGGTTACGCGCATGCCCAGGGCGACGGCACGAGCTATCCGCCTGGCGACACGCGGCTGCCCGCCGATTACGGCGTCGACACGTTCGCGACCGCCGTCAACTCGCGCGGCGACGTCGCGTCCACGGACTCGCGCGGGCTCTTCACGAACGGCTTCCTGCCGCACTCGGTGGGCATCGGCGGCCGTCCCTCGTTCCTCGTCAACACGGTCGCCGTCGACTTGAAGTACGCGCCGCCGTCGGCGCCGCTCACGATCTTCATGCGCCTCCTCGCGCTGCCGCGCTTCTCCGCGACGGGCGACGCGACGCGCGTGCTCGTCGAACAGGCGTTCGGGCGCGTCGTGCCGTTCGACTCGCTCGAGCTCGCGCTCGCTGTCGGCAAGTTCGACTCGGTCTTCGGCATCGAATATCTCGACAACGAGGCCAACATCCGCACGGGCATCACGCCCTCGCTCGTGGCGCGCTACACGACCGGGCAGTCGGTGGGCGCGAAGCTCTTCTACCGGCTGCAGCTCGCGCCCCTTTGGTCGGCCCTCAGCATCAACGCCGCGGCCACCAACAGCGGCACCCTCGTCGACGCCCTGCAGACCCCCGACGTCAGCCTCACGGGCGTCCCCGTCGGGTCGGTGCGTGTCGGCTACGAGCTCAACCTGCCCACGGTGCAGGTCAAGCTCGGCGGCTCGGGCATGTACGGCGCGCGCAACGATCAGAGTGACCGCACCGCGCGCCAGCACGCGCTGGGCGCCGACCTGCGGGTCGCGCTCTTCGGCATCTACCTGAACGCCGAGGTGGTCAAGATCGACGAGGACGCTGGCGGTCCCAAGACGAACGACAGCGGTCAGTTCATGCTCGCGTCCGAGTTTCACGGTCGCGGGTTCTACGGACAGCTCGCGTACGCCCTCGCCCTCGACGCGGGCCCGCTGCACAAGGTCACGCCGTATGCCCGCTACGAGCAGCGGCACGCCTGGTTCGACGGCTTCACGCCGCTCACGGTGGACCGCATCACGGCCGGCCTGCGCGTCGACCTGTGGGACTCGCTGATCGTCAAGGCCGAGGTGCTCGTCAACCGCGAGCTCGCCGGCGCGCCCAAGGTCGCCAATAACGTCGAAACGACTTCCGTCGTATACAGCTGGTGATGAGGGAGGCCATGCTCACACGCTCGTCGCGTCGGCCTACGTGGCGCGTCTCTTGGCCCATGGCCCTCGTGGCGGCGGCCACGCTGTCTTCGCTGCTGTCTGGGGTCGCGCCGGCGGCGGCCTCCGCGCACGGCTCCGGCCGCGACTGGCTCGGCGAGGAGATGCCGCTGCCGCTCGCCGTCAAGACGCCGCAGGATCTGGCCGTCAAGAGCGTCGCCGAGAAGCAGTACCTCATCTTCAACCTGCTCGCGGGCGGCAAGGTCGCCTGGGACGCGGGCGACTTCGCGACGGCGGCCACGAAGTGGGAGACCCTCCTGCGCGTGCCGGGCATCGATCCCGAGATCGAGCGCGTCATCCGCCCGCTCGCCCTGACGGCGCGCGACCGGGCCGGCGGTCAGGCCGCGGCGCCCGCGGCCGCGCGCGGACCCGCCGCCGTGGCGCCCGCGAACGCCGCGGCGCCCGCACCGCCCCCGGTGCGCGAGCGCATCTCACCCGTGGCCGTGAGCGGAACCGTCGCGGGCGGCGGCACGGCGGGCCCGGGCGGTGCCGTCGTCTGGCTCAAGCGCGCGAACGGAGAGACGCCACGCCCCGCGCCGGCGCACGGCAAGGTCATAAGCCAGAAGGGGAAGGCGTTCGTGCCCCACGTCCTCGCGGTTCCCGTCGGCACGAAGGTCGACTTCCGCAACGAGGACACGATCTACCACAACGTTTTTTCGCTCACGAAGCCCAACGACTTCGACACGGGCCTCTACAAGCAGGGCGGGGTGTACGAGCAGACCTTCAAGAAGCCCGGGGCCGTCCAGCTCCTCTGCAACATCCACTCGTCGATGATCGGCTACGTGTACGTCGTCGACTCGCCGTACTACGCTCAGGCCGACGGCTCGGGCGCCTTCACGATCAAGGGAGTCCCGCCCGGCGAGTACGACGTCGAGGTCTGGCACGAAGGGTCGTCGAAGACGACGAGGGTGCGCGTCAGCGTGGGCGCCGAGGGGCTGCGCGGCCTCGAGCTGCGCGTGGGCGGCGATCGCCGGCCCCCGGCGTTCGTGCCGGACAAGTCGGGCAAGCCGCGGCAGTCGCAGCTCGGGTACTGAGGCGTCGCCCGCGCGGGGAGCGCTCGCTCGCCTTCGGCTCGCATCGGCCCGCGCCGGGGGAGCGCTCGCTCGCCTTCGGCTCGCATCGGTCCGCGCCGGGAGAGCGCTCGCTCGCCTTCGGCTCGCATCGGCCCGCGCCGGGAGAGCGCTCGCTCGCCTTCGGCTCGCATCGGCCCGCGCGGGAGAGCGCTCGCTCGCCTTCGGCTTACATCGGGCCGAACCGCCGCTCGCGTCAGCTACCGCGCGGCACCAACGCCGCGACAGATTCGGCGGTGGCGGCCGCTTGGTAGCTTTCGTCGCCGAGTGGCATCCCTTCTGGCTCTGCGAACAGAGCTCGGCGTCGCGCCGAGGTCTCCCACGATCGAAGGCCGAGGGATGCCACTCGTCGACGAAAGCCTGGTCGCAGAGTACGGCGCAGGGAGAGACCTCGGCGCGGCGCCGAGCGACCAAGCGGCGGGAGGCGCCGAATCTGTAGCGGCGTTGGTGCCGCGCGGTAGCTGACGCGAGCGGCGGTTCGGCCCGACGCGAGCCGAAGGCGAGCGAGCGCACACGAGCGAGCGCCCCCGGCGCGGGCCGACGCGAGCCGAAGGCGAGCGAGCGCACACCACGAGCGAGCGCCCCCGGCGCGGGCCGATGCGAGCCGAAGGCGAGCGAGCGCACACCGATGGTGTTCCTGTCTAAGGATCCGCGGTCAGCCACACGGCCGCCGCGGCGGCCGCAGACTCGAGCTCGGCGAGATGCTGGGGGAAGAGATGGGAGGCGCCATCGACGACCCAAAGGCGAGTGGGAGGCGCCATCGTCGCGACGGCGGCCTCGATCTCAGCGAGGCCGCCGTACTCGTCGTTGGTGCCTTGGATGATGGCCTTGGGTTTTTCGCAGGCGTCGAGGAAGTGATAGTCGAACATGCGAAGCGCGAGGCCGATGCCGATGAGCTTCTCGATGCGCGCGTCGCGCGCGCCGACGGTGAGGCCGACGCGCGCGCCGAAAGAGAAGCCGGCCATCCACAGCGGCAGACCTGGGTAACGCTGGGCCAGGAGCTCGAGGGCCGCGAGAGCGTCCTCCTCCTCGCCGGTGTCTCCGTCGTACCGGCCCGTCGACGCGCCGACGCCACGGAAGTTGAAACGGAGCACGGCGAGGCCCGCTTCGTTGAGCGCCTTGGCGGCGCGGTAGACGACGTTGTTGTTCATCGTGCCGCCACCGAGGGGATGCGGGTGGCAGATGACGGCGGCCGCCACGGGGGAGGCCGGCGCTTTGAGGATCGCCTCGAGCTGGCCGTGCGCGACGGGGATCGCGAGCCGGCCCGACGGGGAGGGCGAGGTGGACGTGGGCGGCGGGGTCGACATCGGCTCAGTTCGCGACGCAATGGGCGACGGCGGCTTTTGGCGCGCACATGCCCGCGGGCGCGCAATCCGCCTGCGACGCGCAGGAGCGCGGCGCGCAAAAAGTGACCATGGGGGCGGGAGGCGAAATCGAGAAACCCAGCAAGCCCGCGCCCGTGGCCGCTTGGCAGGAGAGCAGGGGATCGCGCGTGCACGTCACACTCGGCGAGCAGCTCGCGAGGCAGAGCGCGCGTCCGTCACCGAAGGTCGCGCACGCGGAGCCCGGTGGGCAAGCGGCGCCGGCCGCGCAGCTCGCGCTGCACAGCCCGACCGCGCCCAGATCGGCACAGAGGCCCGCGGAGCAGAGGCCGTCGTCGAGCCGATCCTGGGCGTCGCGGCACGAGTCTCCGATGTTGCGGAAATAAGGCGGGACGCACACGCTCGCCCACGAGCCGGCCAGCCCGGGCAGCGCGCGGCACACGAGACCCGTGTCGCATTGGGCATCGTTGGAGCACGCCGCGAGGCAGAGCGCCGTGGGCGTCGCGCTCGGTGCGCCGGAGTCGTTCGCGGGACGGTCAGCTGGAGAGGACGCGTCGGCGCTGCCTGCGCCGGCGCGGCTGGCGTCGCTCGCGGCGGCATCGGCGTCGCTCGGGGCGTCGATCGGCGCCGCGTCGCGGCCGTCGCTCGCGACGTCGTTCGGACGATCGCTCGCTCCGTCCGTGGCGCTCGCGTCGTCCCCTGCGTCGGCGGCTGGGACGACGGTGGACGTGGGCACGACGACGCGCGCGCAGGCGGCGCCGGACCCGCAGGCGGCCGCGGCGCACGCGCTCGTGCAGACGCCGCGCCTGAACGAGTCTTCGCACCCCGCGCCCTGACCGCATAGGCAGAAGAGGCCCGCGGCGCACTGCGCGTCGACGTCGCAGAGCGCGCCCGCCGAAGCCGCCGCGACCTGGACGTACTGGGCGTGTTGCCGGGACACGCTGCCCACCGCGCCCTCGGCGACGAGCGCGACGTCGTACGCGCCGGGCAGGACATAAGTGTGGGTGGGGGCGCGCTCCGTCGACGGCGCGCTGCCGTCGCCGAAGGTCCAGAGAAAACGCGTCAGCGCGGCCGAGCTCACGGGCGAGAACGTCAGCGTGAGCGGCGGCGTGCCCGTGCACGGCGCCACGCCACCGCCTCCGTGTGTCCCGCCCGCGTCGGCGCGCCCGCAGCCCGTGGCCGCGAAATCGAGCGCGAGCGTGCCCAGGACGTCGGCCGCGGAGCCGTCACCCGCCGCCGCGTCGAGACCGCTGCCCAGCGCGGCCGGCCTCGAGTGGCACGCGGGCAACGTCCACAGGACGAGCCACGTGAGCAAGGAGGCGCCGGCGCGGACGCGGGGGACCATCGCCGCCAGCGTCACCCGCGGCGTTCGCGCGAGTCAAGCCGACGTCGGGATGGGTCGGCTGGGCGGCTCTTCGGAGCGGCGGTCGGCGATGGCGGCGAGCGCGCTGGCCGCGGCCACGAGGCGCGACGAGATCTCGCCGGGCTCCGCGAACGACAGGCCGATGCGTCGGACCGAGGGCACGACGTTCTTGACGATGACCTCGAGCGCCGGCTGACCCTGGAGCTGGCCGAAACGCAGCCAGCCGCGGTCGCCCGCCCGCAGATCGCTGAAGACCTCGATGGCGGCTCCCGTGAACGAAACGTCGAGCACGCGCACGTCGGCGCGGCGACCCTCGAGCTCGAGGCTCGCGGCCCAATCGACCGGGTAACGGGGGAAAAGGCGCAGGTAGGTGCGCAGGTCGACGGGCAACGGTCCCTGCGCGACAGCCGGCGGCGCGTCCGTCCCCAGCTCACAGGCGTCGTCCGAGACGATGCCCTCCATGAGGAGCGCCTCGGCCATGCTGTGGAACGCGCGCACGTTCTCGTCGAGGCCGCGCCGCGCGAGCAGCGGGCGCTGCGCCGTGACCGACTGCGCGATGCGATCGCTGCCGCGCAGGCACCCGAGCACGGGCAGGGGGATGCCGAGGTGGTCGCGCACGAGGCGGGAGAACGCGTGGAACGCCTCTGCCTCCTCGGGCGTGCGCGCGTTGTTGCCCACGAGGCGCCCGCGGAAGCGCGCGAGCGCCTCGCGCGCGCCGTCCCCGTAAAGGGATTCAGCCCGCAGCGAGGCGCTCTTGAGGAAGGCGAACGAGGTCTCGATGGCAGAGCCCGAGGGTCCCGACACGAGCACGCGCAGCGCGCGCGCCGAGAAGAAGTCGAGCAGGTCCTCGCGATTCTCGGCGCCCACGTCGACGACGACGACGTCCCCGTCGAGCTGGGAGAGCTCGGCCATGAGCGCGCGCTTCTGCGCCGCGGGCAACGCCGCGCGACCCGGCGCGGGCGTCGCGCCCGTCACGAGGTGGAGGTTGCGGATGCCGGTCGCCGTGAGCGACGCCTCGAGCGTCTCTATCTTGCGGTCGAGCCACGCCTGCACGCCGGGCAGGGGTCGCTTGATGCCGAAGAGCGCCTGCTGGCGCGCGGCCGCGAGATCGAGGTCGACGAGCACGACGTGCGGCCCGAGGCCGGCGAGCGCGATCGCCAGGTTCGAGGCGACGACGCTCTTGCCGACGCCGGAGCCTGCGGCGCCCACGGCGATGACACGCGCCACGCGGCGCTTGCCGAGGGGCGGCCGCCAGCGGCTGCTGCCCATGAGCCTCACGCGCGAGACGACGCCCCTCGCCGGCGCGGCCGCAATCTGCACGGCGCGGCCGCCCGGACCCCCGGAACCTTCACCCATTCGTGTCTGTCCTCCGGTCCAAGTGCGTCGAAGGGTGTCTCGTCGTTTACCGGGGCTTCCTAAAGGCCCCGGGGGGAGCTTCCGATGTCAGGGTCATGACATCGAGAGACGGGGCCGAGGCGGCCTGGGCGAGCTTGCCGAGCGCGACCGACGACGTTCACGCCGACGGGGGCACGTCGATTCACGCGGAGCACGACATCGGGCACGGCGCGCCGGAGCCGATCGTCGCTCTGCCGGTCGACCTGCCGACCATGCTGAGGCAGATCGAGAATGCCTACATCAATGCGGCGCTGACGCAGACGCGTTGCAACAAGAAGGAAGCCGCGAAGCTCCTGGGCATGGGCCGCACGACCCTGGTCGAGAAGCTCCGGCGGCGTACGGCCGCCTCGCGCGCCTAGGGCGAGCGCTGGCGCCGACCGACTGCCTGGCGCGCCGACTCTGGTAGTCTCAGGGCGCGTGAGCGCCTCCACGAAGACGTCCACTCTCGCGGGATGGGGCCGCGTGCCCGTCGTCCCGGGAGTCGAACGGCGCTCGGAGGACTTGGGCGCGCTCACGCGGGCGACGCACCTTTCGCGGGGGCTCGGCCGCTCTTACGGCGACTCGTCGCTGCCGGCCGCTGGTGACCTCGAGGTGGCGTCGACGGTGCTGGGCGACCGCCTCCTCGCGTTCGACGAGCAGACCGGCGTCATGCGCGCCGAGGCTGGCCTCTCCTTGCGCGACATCTATCGCATCTTCCTGCCGCGCGGCTGGTTCACGCCGGTCACGCCGGGCACCCAGTTCGTCACCTTGGGCGGCATGGTGGCCGCTGACGTGCACGGCAAGAACCACCACATCGAGGGCTGCTTCGGCGCGCACGTCACCGAGCTCCTCTTGCGCGTCGCCGACGGCCGGCTCGTGACCTGCTCGCCCACCGTCGAGCGAGACCTGTTCCGCGCTACGATCGGCGGGATGGGTTTGCTGGGGCACATCCTCGAGGTGGCGTTCCGGATGACGCGCGTGCCGTCGACCTGGCTGTGGCAAGAGGCCGAGCGCGTGCCCGACATCGACGCCTTCATGGAGGCGCTCAAGACCGCGAGCGTCACGTGGCCGCTGACGGGCGGTTGGATCGACTGCCTCACGGCAGGCCGGCACATGGGACGGGGCATCCTCTTCAAGTCGCGGTGGGCGACGCCGGCCGAGGCGCCCGCCGCCCGTTCGCGCCCGCGGAAGCGGCTCACGGTGCCGTTCGAGATGCCGTCGTTCGTGCTGGGCCGGACGTCCATCCGAGCCTTCAACGCCCTTTTCTACCGACAGCCGCTCCCGCGCGGGATCGTGCACCCCGAGGCGGCGTTCTATCCCCTCGACGTCATCGGGAGCTGGAATCGCCTGTACGGGCGCGGCGGCCTCACACAACATCAGTGCGTCCTGCCCAATGAGGCCGGACGGGGCGCGGCGCGTCGTTTCCTCGAGGTCCTCGTGGCGCGGGGCGGCGCCTCATTCTTGTGCGTGATCAAAGATTGTGGGCCTGAGGGCGTGGGGATGCTGTCGTTCCCGCGACCGGGGATCTCGATCGCGCTCGACATCGCCGTTCGCGAGGACACGCAGGCGCTCATCGACGATCTCAACGAGGTCGTGCTGAAGGAGGGCGGGCGCATCTATCTCGCGAAGGACGCCTTGACGCGCGCCGAGCACTTCCGGGCCATGGAGCCGCGGCTTCCCGAGTTCCTACGCGTGCGCCGCAAGTGGGATCCAGAGGGTCGGTTTCGCAGCGCGCAGTCGGTGCGTCTGTTCGGTGACGCCCCCTTCGCGGGCGCCGGGAGGCTCCCCGCGTGAAGGCCATGCCCGCATGAAGGCCGTGATTTTGGGCGCGACGAAGGGCATGGGCCGGGCCGTCGCGCGCGCCCTCGCCGAGCGCGGCGACGCGGTCTTCCTGCTCGGACGCGACGAGCGCGAGCTCGAGCGCAGCGCCGCCGATCTGAAGGCACGCGCCGGCAAGCCGGAAGCGGTCGTGGGCTTCGCCGCCTGCGATCTGGAGATGCCCGAGACCTTCGCGCCCGCGCTCGACCGCGCGCAGGCGGCCCTCGGGCGCATCGACACCGTGGTCGTCACGGCGGGGCTCTTCGCGCCGCAGGATCGACTCGAGGGCGACGCCGTGCTCTTGCGCCGCGTGCTCACGGTCGACTTCACGAACACGATCCTCTTCTGCGAAGAGGCGCGGCGCCGCTTGCTCGGCAACGTGGTCGCGGGCGGCGCCTTGCGCGGCACGCTGTGCGTGTTCAGCTCGGTGGCGGGCGACCGCGGCCGTAAACCCGTCGTCTTCTACGGCGCGGCCAAGGCTGGCCTCTCGCGCTACCTCGAGAGCCTCGACCACAAGTATCGGGCAGGCGGCCTGCGCACGATCTGCGTCAAGCCCGGCTTCGTGAAGACCGGGATGACCGAGGGCCTGCGGCCGCCGCCATTCGCGGGCGAGCCCGAGCAGGTGGCAGCGGACGTTCTGCGCGCCATCGACGCCGGCACGCCCGTCGTCTACACGCCTCGGATGTGGGCGCTCGTCATGCTGGTCATCCGCTGGCTCCCGCGCTTCGTCATGCGCAAGATCGGCTTTTAGGCGCGGCGCACCCGCCAGGCGTTCCGCTAGCGTCGCGCGGCGGTCGCGGCGCCGGACAGGGCCGGCAGCGTGGCCTCGACCTCGGCGATCACCGCGGCGGCCGCCGCGGGGGGGAGGCCCACCTCCGAGAAGATGGGCTGGTGGGTCGGGTCGGGGCAGGGTGATCCCGTGAGGTGCAGGGCGATGACGTCGGTGGCGGCTGCGAGCTGCGACGGGAGGCGGCCGCGCCGCCCAGCACGTCGGTCGTGATGGAGCTCGGCGGCCTCCGCGACGGCGGGCGGCAGTCCCCACGCGCGACAGAGGGCCGCGCCCACGCGCGTGTGCGCGACGTCGATGGCGTCGAGCACCACGGGACCATCCTTGGGATCCTCGAGGATGCCGAAGGGCAAGATGCCCTTTTCGGCCGAGCGCTGCAGCAGCACGAGCTCCCCGACGTCGTGCAGCAGGCCCACGAGAAAGTCGTGGTCGGATTCGATCCGCAAGGCCTTCGCGATGAAGCGCGCGGCGATCCCGGCGGCGAGCGCGCGGCGCCGCAGCGTCTCGGCGTGCTTCTCGAACCCCGCTACGGCGGCCGCGATGCCGTTCGTCACGATGACGAGCAGCGCGTCCCGGGTCGCCTCGAGGCCGAGGTTCATGACGGCCTCGCGCACGCTCGTGATCGTCTCCCGCGGCGAGAACAGCCCAGACGCGGCCAACGAGACGAGGGGGCCCGAGAGCGCCGGATCGGGCGCGAGGACCGCCTCGATGGCGGCCGCGTCCGCGGTGCGCCCGGCGGTGAGGCCGAGGGCGCGCTCGGCGGCCTCGGGGAGCGAGCGGCGCAGCGCCGGAGTGTCGGCGCACAGGATCTCCGTGAGGTGGTGGATCCGGATCGGCGCCGTCTGCGCGGCCGAGATCGTCGTCGTCAAGCCGCCGAGCGACGTCCGGCCCGTTTCCACACGGGTAGACATGTGCCCGTTAGGTCGACAGCGGCGGAGGGAAACCTTAGCGCGTGCGTCGCGCGCCTTGAGGTGGGTGTGGGCTGACGTGCGCACGCCGCCGACCCGGCGCGGTTACAAAAAAAACTGCGTGTGTTTTTCTCCGCGAAAAGATCAGGCGGCGAAGCGATCGGCGAAGCGATCGGCGAAGCGATCGGCGAAACGATCGGCGAAGCGATCCAAATAGCCGAAGCGATCCAAATAGTCGACGGCACCTTCGACAAGACAGCGCGCACGCTCCGTCACTATTGCTTGACGCGAACACAAAGCTTTGCCTATATGCTGCGCCAACGAGGATGAGTCTCCTCTTTCGACCACGTCACAACACTCTCGCGCAAATCTCGTTGTTTGTCGTGGCGGCGGGAGCGTTGGGAGGCTTGGGCGGGCTCATGGTCTACGCGCGCACGCCTTACGCGCGCGGGATGCAGGATCCCATCGAGCAGCCCATCCAGTTCGACCACCGCCACCACACGCGCGACGAGGGCATCGACTGTCGCTACTGCCACAACACGGTCGACAAGTCGCCGAGCGCGAGCATCCCGCCCACGCAGCTCTGCCTGAACTGCCATTCGCAGATCTGGAACAAGAGCCCGCTGCTCGACCCCGTGCGCCGGAGCTTCATCGACAACAAGCCCATCGAGTGGCGGCGCGTGAACAAGGTGCCTGAGTTCGTGTTCTTCAACCACGCCATCCACGTCAATAAGGGCGTGGGCTGCGTGAGCTGCCACGGGCGCGTCGACCTGATGCCCGCCGTCGAGAAGGGCGAGCCGCTCACGATGGGGTTCTGCCTCGACTGCCACCGGCACCCGGAGAAGAACCTCCGCCCCGTGTCGGAGGTCGTCAACATGGACTGGAAGCCCGACGGCGATCCCGAGGAGACGGGCAAGGCGCTCGCCGAAGAGAACCACGTCCACACGCGGACGAGCTGCACGACGTGTCACCGATGAATATGCCAGGGGCGACGAGGTAAACCGATGAGCTGCGACGACAACAAGGAAGCGCGCGCGAAGGACCGCCAGAAGCGGCGCTCGCTCCCGATCGTCACGGCCGAGACGCCTCGACCATCGACCGCCACCGCCGCTCAAGCGGCGCCGCGACAATCGTCTCGCGTGGCCGCGCCGCGCTATTGGCGCAGCATCGAGGAGCGGGAGGCGGCCAAGGCCATCGCGCTCGGCGCCGTCAACGAATTCCCGCCGGGCGCCGACGAGCTCGCCGAGGGGTCGGTCTCGCGGCGCGGGTTCATGCAGTTGCTGGGCGCGTCTACGGCGCTCGCCACGGTGGGCGCGGCTTGCCGCAAGCCCAACGAGAAGATCGTGCCATTCGTGCGCCGGCCCGAAGAGCTCACGCCCGGCAACCCGCTCCACTTCGCGACGGCGTATGCCCTCGAGGGCTTCGCGAGCGGCCTGCTTGCCACGAGCCACGAAGGGCGCCCTACGAAGATCGAAGGCAACCCCGATCACCCCGAGACGCTCGGCGGCACGACCGCCATCGAGCAGGCGCTCATCCTCGGGCTCTACGACGACGATCGCGCCAAGGTGCTCCGGCGCGGCGGCGAGAGCACCGCCTGGCGCACCTTCCTGGAGGACACGAAGGCCCGCGCCCAGAGGCTCGAGGCAAACAAGGGTGCGGGGCTGCGCTTCCTCGTCGAGCCGAGCGCGTCGCCGCTGCTCGGAGATCTGCGCCGGCGCATCCTCGCGCGCTTCCCCATGGCGAAGTTCGTGAGCTACTCGTCGACGACGAGCGACGGCGCCGCGGAGGGGCCGCGCCTCGCGTTCGGACAGCCGCTCGTCGCGCGCCACGACCTCGACAAGGCGAAGGTCATCCTGTCGCTCGACGCGGACTTCCTCGGCGAGGGCCCCGAGCTGCCGCGCGCGACCCGCGCCTTCGCCGCGCGCCGCGCGCCCGGCCCCGAGATGAACCGCCTCTACGTCGTCGAGCCGGCCCTCACGGGGACGGGCGCCATGGCCGACCACCGGCTGCGCCTGCGCGGCACGGACATCCCGAGCTTCGCGGCCGCCCTCGTGGCCGAGCTCGCGACGGATACGCCCGCCCTCGCGCCACTCGCCGGGCTGCCGAAGAGCGCCAGCTTCGATCAGCGCTGGATCCGCGCGCTCGCGCACGACCTGCAGCGCAGCCGCGGATCGTCGGTCGTCATCGCGGGGCGCCGCCAGCCGGCAGCCGTGCACGCGCTCGCAGCGGCCATCAACGCCGCGCTCGGCAATGTGGGAGCCGGCAGCACGGTGACCTACCTCCTCTCGCCGTTCGACGGCTCGTCGGGCCCGAAGGCGCTGGGCGCGCTCGTCGAGGACATCGCGGCCGGCGGCGTCGACACGCTCGTCATCACGGCCTCGAACCCGGTCTACACGGCGCCCGTTGACTTCAAGCTCGCGCAGCTGCTGCCGCGCGTCCCGACGACGATCTATCACGGCGTCTACGAGGACGAGACGGCCGCCCTCTGCGGCACGATGATCCCCGCGACGCACCCGCTCGAGACCTGGGGCGACGCCCGCGCTCTCGACGGTACGGTCTCGATCATCCAGCCGCTCATCACGCCGCTGTGGGGCGCCTTCGCCGAGACCCAGGTGCTCGCGGCGTTCCTCGACGAGGGCGACGTCTCCGCGCACGAGCTCGTGCGCCGTTACTGGTTCGGACAGCGCCCGGGTAACCAGGCCGCGGCCTTCGACGCGGCCTGGGAGAAATGGCTCGCCGACGGCGTGCTCCCGGGGACGGCCGCGCAGCCCGTAACGGTGCCGGCGGTCGACGGGCAAGCGCTCGCGACGGTGATCGGGACCCAGCTCGCGGCGCTCACCGCCAAGGCCGACGGCCTCGAGCTCGGCTTCGTGAACGACCAGCGGCTGCACGACGGACGCTTCGCGAACAACGCTTGGCTGCAGGAGCTGCCGCACTCGATCACGAAGCACACCTGGGACAACGCCGTGATGATCTCCGAGGCGACGGCCAAGGCTCAGGGCTTCGAGACGGGTGACGTCGTCGCGCTGCAGTACCGCGACCGCTCGGTCGAGGGGCCGATCCTGATCGTGCCCGGTCACGCCGACGACGCCGTCACCGTGGCGCTCGGCCACGGGCGCGAGGGGACGGGCGAATCCATCGCCAAGGGCGTCGGCTTCAACGCGGGGGCAATCCGCACGAGCGACGCGCCCTGGTACGACCGCGGGCTCAAGCTCGCGCGCACGGGCGACGAGCACAAGTTCGCGATCACGCAGACGCAGTGGACGATGTCGCCCGACGGTCGCAAGTCGCCGCCGCCGGCCGTGGACGCGACGCTCGCCGAGTTTTTGAACGACGGCTCGAAGTTCCACGAGGACCTCGAGGAGCGGCGCGGTCCGCTGCCCACGATCCACGAGCCCGTCGACTACAGCCACGTTCAGTACAAGTGGGGCATGTCGATCGATCTCAACAAGTGCACGGGCTGCAACGCGTGCGTCGTCGCCTGCCAGGCTGAGAACAACATCCCCGTCGTCGGCAAGGAGAACGTGCGCAAGGGGCGGCACATGCAGTGGATCCGCATCGACCGCTACTTCACGGGACCCGTCGCCGATCCCGAGGTCATCAACCAGCCCCTCGGCTGCGTGCAGTGCGAGACGGCGCCCTGCGAATACGTCTGCCCCGTGAACGCGACGGTGCACAGCGACGAGGGCCTCAACGAGATGGCCTACAACCGCTGCATCGGCACGCGCTACTGCAGCAACAACTGCCCGTACAAGGTGCGGCGCTTCAACTTCCTCGACTACACGAGCGAGTACACGGCCGCGCGCATGATGGGGACCAACCCCGACGTCACGGTGCGCGCGCGCGGCGTCATGGAGAAGTGCACCTACTGCGTGCAGCGCATCGAGCGCAAGCGCATCGACACGCGAATCGCCGGCCGCGACATCAAGGACGGCGAGCTCGAGACGGCCTGCCAGCAGGGCTGCCCGGCGCGCGCCATCGAGTTCGGATCGCTCAACGATCCGAACGCCAAGGTGACGCGCCTGCACGCCGACGCGCGCCGCTACGATCTTCTGCACGAGATCGGCACGCGCCCCCGCACGGCTTACCTGGCGCGCGTGCGCAACATCAACCCCGATCTCGCGAAGGTGGATTGAGCGATGTCAGCCGCGCCTTCATCCGCCAACGTCTCTCGCGACCCGCTCGAGCCGACCGTCCTCATCGAGGGCGCCCAGACCGATCAGTCGCTCAACGACAGCCTGCTCAATCACGTCTGGCGCGGCGCGGGTCGCGGCTGGTGGATGCTGTTCGGCTGCGCGCTGTCGGCGCTCGGCCTGCTGCTCATCGGCATCACCTACACGCTCTACAAAGGTATCGGCGCCTGGGGCAACAACATCCCCGTCGGGTGGGCCTTCGGCATCATCAACTTCGTCTGGTGGATCGGCATCGGGCACGCCGGGACGCTGATCTCGGCGATCTTGCTCCTGCTCCAGCAGAAGTGGCGCACGTCCATCAACCGCTTCGCCGAGGCGATGACGCTGTTCGCGGTCATCTGCGCGCTGCTCTTCCCGTTGCTCCACACGGGCCGGCCGTGGTTCGCGGCGTACTGGCTCATGCCGTACCCGAGCGTCCAGGGCATCTGGCCGCAGTTCAAGAGCCCGCTCACGTGGGACGTCTTCGCCGTCTCGACGTACTTCACGATCTCGCTGCTCTTCTGGTACCTCGGCCTCGTCCCCGACCTCGCGTCGCTCCGCGACTCGTCGAAGAGCCGAACCAAGCGCATCGTCTACGGGATCTTCGCCCTCGGGTGGCGCGGCTCGGGGCGCCACTGGTCCGAGTACAAGTGGTCCTATCTTCTGCTCGCCGGCCTCTCGACGCCGCTCGTGCTCTCCGTCCACACGATCGTGTCCTTCGACTTCGCCGTCTCGGTCATCCCGGGCTGGCACACGACGATCTTCCCGCCTTACTTCGTCGCGGGCGCCGTGTTCTCGGGTTTCGCGATGGTCGCGACGTGGATGATCCCGGCCCGGCAGTTCCTGGGCCTCAAGCACGTCGTGACGATCAAGCACCTCGAGAACATGTGCAAGGTCATGCTCGCCACCGGGATGATGGTGACCTACGGGTACATCATGGAGCACTTCATCGCCTGGTACAGCGGCAACCCGTACGAGCAGGGGCAATTCTTCAAGACGCGCTGGCACGGCCCGATGCAGGGCATCTTCCTCACCATGGTGTTCTGCAACTGCGTCGTCCCGCAGATCTTCTGGTTCAAGAAGGCGCGCACGCACGTCGGCGTCATTTGGTTCGCGTCGATCCTCATCAACGTCGGCATGTGGTGCGAGCGCTTCAACATCGTCGTCACCTCGCTCCACCGCGACTTCCTGCCCTCGAGCTGGCAGAACTACGCGCCGACCTGGGTCGACATCAGCCTCTTCATCGGGACGATCGGCCTCTTCTCGACGCTGTTCCTGCTCTTCCTCAAGTTCGTGCCGGCCGTGGCGATCACCGAGGTCAAAGAGCTCCGTCACGAGATGGAGCATGAGGCCCACCACGCGAGCGTGGGCGGCGGCGCGGGGGCGCACGGATGAGCCAGAGCGCGCACATCCCTCACGAGGACACGGGCTTCGTGCCCGAGCGCTACGTGCTCGCGAAGTTCGCGACGTCGGACGCGCTGCTCGAGGCGACGCGCAAAATCCGCGAGGCGGGGCAGGGCGAGCTCGACACGCACACGCCATACCCCGTCCATGGCCTCGAGAAGGCGCTCGGCCTCGGGCGTCCGCTCATCCCGACGATCGTCCTCGGGGGCGCCATCGCGGGAGCGTTCATCGCGTACTCGATGATCTATTTCATGAACGTGCTCGACTGGCCGATCAACATCGGCAACCGGCCGGCGCACAGCCCGCCCGCCAACATTCCCATCACGTTCGAGCTCGCGGTCCTGCTGGCGGGATCGTCGTCGTTCTTCGGATTTTTCACGCTGGCGCGGCTGCCCAAGCCCTATCACCCCGTCTTTCAGTCGGAGTCGTTCCGGCAAGCCTCGATCGACGGCTTCTTCCTCTCGATCAAGATCCGCGAGGGCGAGAGCCCCGACGCGGCGGCGGCCCTCGCCGGGGCCGAGGGCGCCACGCATGTCGAGATCATCGAGGAGCTCGAGCGATGAGCGCGCGCGCCTCGTTCGCCTTTTTAGCCCTCGCCGTCGCCTCGGCCGTTTCGGCGTCTGCTTGCGACGAGAACATTCTCGACCCCATGGCCGACCGCCAGCCGCGCACGGGCCGCTACAAGGAGAGCGCGTTCTACGACGACGGGCTGTCGATGCACGCGCCGCCCGAGGGCACCGTCCCGCACGAGCGCATCACGCAGAACGCCCCGCTCACGACGGGGCGCCTGCCCGACGGCCCCGTGCAGCCGAACGGTGAGCCGCTGCCGAGCTATGTCACGGTCATCCCCTTGCCGGTGACGCGGCCGTTGCTCGAGCTCGGCCGCAAGCGCTTCGACATCACCTGCGCGACCTGCCACGGCCCGCTCGGCGACGGCAACAGCATCGTCGCGACGCAGATGTCGTTGCGTCCGCCGCCGTCCCTCATCGCGCAGAAATACGTCGAGAAGCCCTCGGGTTACCTGTTCGAAGTCGCCACGAAGGGCTTCGGCCTCATGGCCTCCTACGCGGCCGAGCTCGACGTGCAGGAGCGCTGGGCGGTCGTCGCCTACCTCCGCGCGCTGCAGCTCGCGCAAACGGCGTCGGTCGACCAGGTCCCGCCCGAGAAGCGCGCCGAGCTCGACGCGTCGCCGGCGGCACCCCGCGAGGGCGTCGGCCCCCAAGATCCCAAGGCCGCCCCCAACGAAGCCACGAAGAAGGAGCACCCGTGAGCGCGGCATCACCTCCTTCTCCTCCCTTTGCTCCCCTCGCGCCCGTTCAAATCGAGCGCTTCCAGGGCGGTCGACCGTGGCTCCTCGGCGGCGGCGCCGTGGGCCTCCTGCTCGTGCTCGCGAGCGTCGCCGGGCTCTTCATGGGCGACGCCGAGTCCCAGCGCGCGGCGGGCGCGTCCTACCTCGTGGGGTTCGCCTATTGGTGCGGCATCGCCATGGCCTCGGTCCTCCTGCTCATGATCTTCCACGCGACGCGCGCCAAATGGATGGTCGTGCTGCGGCGGCCCGTCGAGGCCATGGGCGCGACGTTGCCGCTCTTCCTGCTGCTCTTCATCCCGCTGGCCTTCGCGCTCAAGAGCGTCTACTTCAACTGGGCGGCGCCCGCGGCGGGCACCTCGGTCGAGACGCTGCGCTTGCTCGAGCACAAGCGGCCGTGGCTCAACCCGGGCTTCTTCGTCATGCGCGGTTTCTTCTACATCTTCTCGATCACGGTGGTCATCACCCTGCTGTTCGGGTGGTCGAAGAAGCAGGACGCCTCGGGCGACGTGCGGCTCACGCAGAAGCAGCGCAACGTCGGCGCGGGCGCGCTGCCCTTCGTCGGACTCGCCATGAGCTTCGCGGCCTTCGACTGGCTCATGAGCCTCAGCCCGACGTGGTTCTCGACGGTCTTCGGCGTCTACTACTTCGCGGGCAGCTTCGTGAGCGCGCTGTCGGTGCTGGCGATGATCACCGCCCACGCGCGCGGCAAGGACTCGGTGGGCACGTTCGTGAACGCCGATCACACGCACAACGTGGGCAAGCTCATGATGGCCTTCGTCTGCTTCTGGACGTACATCGCGTTCTCCCAGCTCTTGCTGATCTGGATCGCGGGCCTGCCGGAGGAGACGCCCTTCTACATCACGCGCTTCAAGACGGGATGGGCCCCGCTGGGCATCCTCCTCATCATCGGAAACTTCTTCGTGCCATTCGGCGCGCTGCTCTCGCGCTCGCTCAAGCGCGACCCGCGCAAGCTCGCGGGCGTCGCCTTCTGGATCCTCCTCGTGCACCTCGTCGACATCTACTGGCTCGTCATGCCGACCTTCAGCCCCGACGGCGTGTCATTTCATTGGACGACGATCACCTCCGTCGTCGGCATGGGCCTCCTCTCGGTCTCATTCGGCGTGTCGCGGCTGCGCGGCCAATACGCCGTGCCGATCAAGGATCCCTATCTCGCCGACTCTCTCCGGTTCAGGCAGCCATGAGTGACCACGGACACGCGGGAGCAGGGGATCAGGGCGGCTCGAGCGACGCCGTCAACTACGGCAAGGTCATCGGCGTGGGCGTGGGCTCGCTCGTGATCTTCGCGCTCTCGATCTGGTGGGCGGCGGCGATCTGGCACGGCGCCAAGGCCGACGCCGAGGCCAAGGCCGGCCCCGCGAAGGAGTTTGATACACACCAAGCGGAGATCGGCATCGTCGATCAGGTGCAGTTTTCGGCCGACGGGCGCCTTCTGAAGTGGCGTCGTGACCGCAAGCTCGAGCTCGAGCGCTACGGCTGGGTCGACAAGGCCAAGGGCGTCGTAAGGATTCCCATCGAGGCGGCCATGCACGAGGTCGTGGGCGGCGCGATGCCCGCGGGAGCGCCGCGGTGACGGCGCGGCGTGTCGCGCCGCTCGTACTCGCGCTCGCGGTCGGCGGCGGCTCCGTCGCGCGCGCCGAGAAGACGCCGCCGCTGGCGTTCCCGGCGGGCAGCGAGCAGCCGCTGGCGGCGCTGCAGGATATCGACGTCATCGAGCATCTCGGTGATCGGGTGCCGTCCCATCTGACTTTCATCGATCTCGACGGCCGGCCGGTCTCGCTCGACTCCCTCACGAATGCGGGCAAGCCCGTTTTGGTCACACTCGGCTATCACCGCTGCCCGATGCTGTGCAGCCTCGTCCTCGACGGACTCGTCAAGGCCATGAAGCAGTCCGGCCTCGTGCTCGGACGTGACCTCCTGGCCGTCGACGTCAGCATCGATCCGACCGAGGACCTCGCGCTCGCGACGGGTACGCAGAAACGCATCGCCGGGCAGGTTGGCGTGCCGGCCGCCGCCTGGCCGTTCTGGCTCTCGACGAAGGACGGTGGCGCCGCGGCGCGCGCGCTCGCCGACGCCGTGGGGTTCAGGTACAAGTACGATGCGCAGAGCAAGCAATACGCTCACGAGGCCGTGGCCTTTCTCATCGCGCCCGGCGGCATCATCGCGCGCTACGTCTACGGCGTGGAGCCGTCGCCCCGGGATTTTCGCCTCGCCGTCGTCGAAGCCGGCGACGGCCGCGTTGGGACTTCCCTCGATAAGGTGCTGCTGTCCTGTTACAAGTACGACCCGGTGACGCGGCGGTACGCGCCGTTCGTGTTCGGATTCATGCGCATCGGCGCCGGCCTCGTGTTCGTGGCTTTGGCCACGCTCTTGACCGTGCTTTGGCGCAAGGAGCTCATGATGAAGACAGCTCGGGACAAGAGGGCGGCATGAACGACCTGATGCGCCGCCTGTTGTTCCTGCCCGAGCAGGCTTCGACGTTCGCGAGGTCCGTCGACAACCTGCACTACTTCGTCATCACCGTGACGATGATCGCCTCGACGCTCACGGGGTTGCTCGCCTTCGGATTCTTCTTCAAATACCGCGAGCGCAGCCCGGAGGCGTCCACGCCCGTCGTCAACCCCAGCGTCAGGTTCGAGCTGGGCGTCATCGGCGTTCCGCTGTTCTTCTTCCTGCTGTGGTTCGTGCAGGGCTACCGGGACTACGTCTGGTACACGACGCCACCCGCCAACACGATGGATATCTATGTCATGGCGAAGAAGTGGATGTGGAAGTTCTCGTACGGGGGTGGCGGCCCGAACGCCATCGGCACGATCCATGTGCCCGCGAACCGGCCCGTTCGTTTGCTCATGACGAGCCGCGACGTCATCCATTCGTTCTTCGTGCCGGACTTCCGCATCAAGCAAGACGTCCTGCCGGGGCGCTACACTGAGACTTGGTTCGAGGCGACGAAGCCAGGCCGTTACCAGATTCTGTGCTCGCAATATTGCGGGACGTGGCACTCGCAGATGTGGGGGGAGATCGTCGTCATGCCGGGGCCTGAGTTCGACCAGTGGATGCTCGATCAAAAGGCCGGCCAGCTCGCGCGCCGCGTCGACACGGGCGGCGACGACGGTCCAGGCTTTCATGGCACGCTCGTCGAGTACGGCAAGAGGATCGCTATGGCGGAGGGCTGCCTCAAGTGCCACTCCGTCACGGGCGAGCCGCACATCGGCCCGACCTGGCTCGATCTCTATGGCCGCCGCGAGACGCTCGAGACGGGTGAGAAGATCGTCGCCGACGAGGCGTACCTCACGGACTCGATGATCGATCCGCGCGCCAAGATCGTGAAGGGCTACAAGCCCGTCATGCCGACCTTCAAGGGTCGGCTCGCGGCGCCCGAAGCGGCCGCGCTCGTCGAGTTCATCAAATCACTGCGCAGCACGAGCCTCGAGAACGTGCCCTCGAAGGAAGCGGTTTATGAGCCAGTCAATAGAGCTCGATAGCGCCGAGCCGGCCCCGCCGGCCGTGAACTACCTGAACCACGACCGTGGCGTCTGGTCGTGGTTGACGACCGTCGACCACAAGCGCATCGGTCTCATGTATCTCGTGTCCGTGCTGCTGGCCTTCCTGCTGGGCGGCATCTTCGCGATGGCGCTGCGCATCGAGCTCCTCACGCCCGATCCGACGATCATGGGCGCCAACACCTACAACCGTATGTTCACGCTTCATGGCGTCGTCATGATCTTCATGTTCATGATCCCGGCCATCCCCGGCGTGTTCGGGAACTTCTGTATGCCGCTCATGTTGGGCGCCAAGGACGTCGCGTTCCCCAGGCTCAACTTGCTCTCGCTTTACCTGTATTGGATCGGCGCGACACTCGCCATCTCGGGCATGATCATGGGCGGCGCGGACACGGGCTGGACGTTCTACGCGCCCTACAGCACGTCGACGCCCGAGACGCTGTTTCCCGTGCTGCTCGGGATCTTCATTCTCGGTTTCTCGTCGATCATCACGGGCCTCAACTTCATCGTCACCATCCACACGTTGCGCGCGCCGGGCATCGGCTGGATGCGCTTGCCGCTCTTCGTGTGGGCCATCTACGCGACGTCGATCATTCAGGTCCTCGCAACGCCGGTGATCGGTCTCACCGTCCTATTGGTCGGCATCGAGAAGGTCGGCGGCTTTGGCCTCTTCGACGCGACGAGGGGCGGCGACCCCGTGCTGTTCCAGCACATGTTCTGGTTCTACTCGCACCCGGCCGTCTACATCATGGTGCTCCCTTCGATGGGCGTCGTCAGCGAGTGCATCGCCGCCTACTCACGCAAGAACGTCTTCGGCTACAAAATGATCGCGTACTCGTCGCTCGGGATCGCCTTCGTCGGGTTCTTCGCCTGGGGTCACCACATGTTCGTCTCGGGCCAGTCGACGTTCGAGGATGGCGCGTTCGCCGTGATCTCGATGTTCGTGGGAGTCTTTACGGCCATCAAGGTCTTCAACTGGGTCGGCACGCTCTATCGCGGCTCGATCTCCGTGAGGGCGCCCCTCATCTATATCTGCGGCTTTCTCTTCTTCATCGTGTTCGGCGGCATGACCGGGATCGCCGTCGCGACGGTGTCGCTCGACGTGCATTGGCACGACACGTATTTCGTCATCGCGCACTTCCATTTCATCATGGTGGGCGCCGTCATCATGGCGTTCCTCATGGCGCTGCACTACTGGTTCCCGAAGATGTTCGGGCGCATGTACCACGAGGGCTGGGCCATGACCGCCGCGGGCTTCATCGTGCTCGGCTTCAACGCGACATTCATTCCGCAGTTCCTCCTCGGCAACGCCGGCATGCCTCGCCGCTATTACATGTACCCGGAGCGCTTCCAGGCCTTGAACGTCGCCTCGACCGCGGGCTCATCGCTGCTCGCGATCGGGTTCGTCATCATCCTCGTGTACTTGATTTTCGCGCTCGTGCGCGGCGAGCGCGCCTCCGACAACCCCTGGGGCTCGAAGGGCTACGAGTGGCTAACGACCTCTCCGCCGCCAAAGCACAACTTCCACGAGACGCCCATCATCACGGAGGACGCGCACTCGTACCAGAAGCCGGGAGAGGACGTCGAGCATGTCATCATCTGAAGCACACGCCGCCCATGCTGCTCCCGGCCGCGGCGAGCCGCATCTGGCGCATCACTTCGAGACGCAGGCTCAGCAGGACGGCGCCGTCCGCCTCGGCATGTGGCTGTTCCTCGGCACCGAGGTCTTGCTCTTCGCGGGTCTGTTCCTCGGCTACACCGTCTATCGGCACTTCTATCACGAGGCTTTTCACGAGTGCTCACGCTCGCTCAGCCTCCCCTTCGGCACGGCGAACACGATCATCCTCATCACGAGCAGCTTGAGCGTCGCTCTCGGGTACAACGCCATCAAGCAGGGCAAGGAGAAGCTCTGCGCCGGCATGCTCGTGTTCACGATCTTGTGCGCGCTCGGCTTCCTCTTCATCAAGACGTTAGAGTACGCGCACAAGTTCGAGGTCGGCGAGCTGCCGGGAAAGTGGTACCACGCCGATATCACGGCGCCCGGCGCGAACCTCTACTTCACGATCTACTTCCTGGCGACCGGCCTGCACGCCTTCCACGTCATCGTGGGCATGTCTGTGCTGATCTGGGTGCTCAAGGGCGTCGTCAAGGGCAAGTACGGCCCGAGGAACTTCGTCGCCGTCGAGCTGGGCGGCCTCTACTGGCACCTCGTCGATCTCGTGTGGATCTTCCTGTTCCCCCTCCTCTATCTGATCTAGACGGGAGAATCCCAGTGGCGAACGCAACCAACAGCCAAGACACACAGGGCGGCGCACACGGCGACGGCGCAGCGGCGCACGCGCACGGCGTCGGTCGCTACTTCGGCGTATGGGCAGTGCTGATCTGCGGCACGATCCTGACGGTCATAACGGGACGCATCGACCTCGGCGCAGGCAACATCCTGCTGGCCCTCACGATCGCGAGCATCAAGGCCACGCTCGTCATCCTGTTCTTCATGCACATGACCGAGGCGCCCGCGGCCAACCGTATCGTCTTCGTCGTCTCCGTCGTTTTCGCGATCGTGCTCATCGTCGGCGTCTTCGGCGATCTGTGGACCCGCAACGGGATGACGCTCCCGTCCGCCGCGCCCAGCACCGAAGGGCCGGAGATCGAGGCGCCGGCCGCCGCCGCGCCTCTCGCTCCGGCGCCTCCCGTCCGCTAATGGGCTGGCGCTCTGCGCTGCGCTCGCGCGGTGTCTCCGGAGCCCGAAGTCAGTTCAAAGCCAACGCCGAGCAGGACCCGCTCGACAAGATCTGCCCGCACAGCTTCTTGAACCGCGGCTCGATGGGCCGGTCGGCGGTGCGCTCGCGCTTCCCCGGGTCGTGGATCGTGATGGCGCCGTGCGAGAGCTCGGGCGCGGGTACGTTCATGACCTGGGCGAGGGCGTGGTCCAGCACGGCGATGCGGTGCGGGTAGTGGCGCGCGTAGCCTTTGTCGATGTAGTGCGGGCCGTGGTTGTAGTGGGCCCAAAACCCGTGGTTCTTGTGCGTGCAAGGCACCTCTTTGGTGACGCGCTCGCGCTGGCCGTTCGCATCGAGCTTGACGATCGTCTTCGTCATGACGGCGCCGCCGTCGCGGTAATGCGCCAGCGTGCGCGCGCCGAGCTCGATGTTCGTCGCGGGCTCCATCAGGTCCTTCCACGCCATTCCCTTGAGGTCGCCGTTCGTGCAACGGTCGTGGGCGTCGACGTGGCAGCGGATGGCCATGAGACCGCCGTCCTTCGCGAAGACCTTGCCGTCACGCGTGTACGCGCGCGACGCCTTCTCATTCATGTCGCTCTCGTTGATCATGACGGCGAGGAGCAGCGTCGGCGAGAGGTGGTATCGCTTCGCCGAGGTCGAGACCGCGTCGGAGATGCGGCGGCACTGGGACGGCGTCCACGCCGGCGTCTGCCATCGGATCTTCTCCTTCACGGAGCAGATCGTGCTCGTGAGGCAGTCGGTCGATGCCGTGTCGGCGTCGGCCTCCGAGGTGGCCGCGGCCTGGGCTGTCAGGACCGCCACCGATGGGGGCGTTGTGGAGGCCTTGGCGCCCGAGCTCGAGACCCCGTGAAAGGCGACCGCCGATGCCATGGCTCCCAAGGCGGCGACGCCCCAATACAAAAGCTTTCGAAGATAGGCGAGCACGGAAGTTCCTCCCCGCTGCGTTGAAGCGGCGCGCCGACGTTGATGCCGCCGTGGTCGCGCCTTGTGTTCGGAAGAGTCGATCCGGGACGTCCCCATTTCAAGACCTGAATCTGCTTTCTTGCCTGTAGGGCTTTTTTGTGGTTGCAAAATTCGAAAGGTCGACTAGCACGCCGCACGCGGCCGGCGCGATGCGCGATCGGGCGGCGCGCGGGCCCGCGCGCGTGCAGAATGCCCGCCCATGCGACGACTGGCCCCGAGCCCGCTCGCGCGCGATACCATCGAGCGCGTCTGGATCGACGCGGCCGCGCGCCTCGGTTTCCGCGTGGCGCGAACGCCGGAGGCGTACGCCACGAGCGACGGCCGCGGAACGATCGCCATAGGCGTGGGCGAGGTGCTCGACGTCGATGACGCCGTCGCGCAGCTCGTCTTCCACGAGCTCTGTCACGCGATCACGGAGGGCGGGGCGGCACTGTCGCGGCCGGACTGGGGCCTCGACAACACGGGCCCCCGGGATGTCGTGCGCGAGCACGCGTGCCTGCGCCTGCAAGCGCACCTCGCCGACGCGCACGGGCTGCGCGCGCTCATGGCGCCCACGACCGAGTACCGCGCGTACCACGACGCGCTCCCGGGCGCGCCGCTGGCAGACGGCGACGATCCCGCGATCGCGATCGCGCGCGAGGCGGCCGCGCGCGCCGCCGCCTCGCCTTGGCGCGAGGCGCTCCGCGAGGCGCTCGCGGCCACCGCGGCGACGCTCGCGCCCACGGCCGTTCATCCGCTCGGAATGCCTCTCGGGCCCGCGGGGGAGACCTGCGGCTCGTGCGCCTGGCTCTACGACGGCGGGCGCGGCAAGGCCGTCGCACGCTGTCGCCAGGCCGCCGCGCCGAACGCCGACGGTCCCCGCACGGAGCGCGCCGCCCCCGCGTGCGTGCGCTGGGAGCCGCCCGTCGACTGCGCGACCTGCGGCGCCTGCTGTCGCGAGGCCTACCACTCCGTGACCGTCTCCATGCGCGACCCCGTCGTGTGGAAGCAGCCGGAGCTCGTCGAGCGGCGCGCGCACCGCTTCGAGATTCGCCGCGAGGGCGAGCGCTGCGCCGCGCTCTGCGACCGCCGAAGCGACGCCACGCGGGCCGCCGGCGAGCGGATCTTCACGTGCGCGATCTACGAAGATCGCCCGCAGGCCTGCCGCGACTTCGCCGCCGGCGGGCGCCACTGCCTCGACGCCCGCCGCCGCGTGGGGCTGAGCGCCCGCGGCTGACCGATGGCCGAGGTCGTCGACATCTTCGTGCCGCTCGACGAAGAGGACGCGCCCCTCGGCCTCGCCGTCGAGCGCGCCCTGGGGTGGCCGCGAGGCGCCGCGGGCGCCGTCACTGTTTTGCGGCGCTCGCTCGACGCGCGCAAGGGCCGACCGCTCGGTCATCGCCTGCGCGTGCGCGCCGCGCGGGCGGGCGAGGCCGGCGTGGACGCACCCCCGCCCCTCCGGAGCCGCGCCTGGCCCGCGGGCAAGGAACGCCCGCGCGTCGTCATCATCGGCTCGGGGCCCGCGGGGACCTGGGCCGCGCTGCGCCTCGCCGAGGGCGGCGTCGCGGCGACGATCCTGGAGCAGGGCAAACCCGTCCAGCCGCGGCGCCACGACCTCGCCGCGCTCACGCGGGGCCTCCTGGCGCCGCGCTCGAATTATTGCTTCGGCGAGGGCGGCGCCGGGACCTACTCCGACGGCAAGCTCTACACGCGCGCCAAGGACCGGGAGGGCATCGCCGCCGTCATCGGCGACCTGGTGCGCTTCGGCGCGCCCGTAGAGATCGCCGTCGAGTCGCGCCCGCACGTCGGGTCGAACCGCCTGCCCAAGGTCCTCACGTCGCTGCGCGAGCACCTCGAGGGCTCGGGCGTGACGTATCACTTCGACGCCGACGTCGCGGGCTTGCGCCTCGAGCGCGGTCGCGTGCGCGCGGTCGTCCTCGCGGGCGGCGGCGAGCTGCCGGCCGACGTCGTCGTACTCGCCGTCGGGCACTCGGCGCGGCCTCTTTACGAGTGGGCGGCGCGCGCCGGCGTCGCGCTCGAGCGAAAAGGGATCGCCATCGGGGTCCGGCTCGAGCACCCGCAGCCCCTCATCGATCGCCTTCAGTACGGCGCCGCCGCCGGGCACCCGCGGCTGCCGCCCGCGTTCTACGAGCTGACGACCGAGGCCGAGGGGCGGGGCGTTTACAGCTTCTGCATGTGCCCCGGTGGGTGGATCGTGCCGGCCGCCACCGAGCCCGAGGGCGTCGTCGTCAACGGCATGAGCCTGTCCCGGCGCGATTCGCCGTTCGCGAACGCGGGCTTCGTCGTCGCCGTCGAGCCCGAGGACTTCGGCCCCGCCGCGGCGGGCCCCCTCGCGGGCGTCGAGCTCCAGCGCGCCGTCGAGCGCGCCGCGTTCGCGGCGGGCGGCGGCCGGTTCCGCGCGCCCGCGCAGCGCCTCGGGGACTTCCTCGCCGGCCGCGCGAGCGAGGCCGTCGGGGCGTCGAGCTACCGGCCTGGCACGACGCCGTCCGATCTCGCGTGCGTCCTCCCACCTTTCGTCGCGACGGCGCTGCGCGCGGGCCTGCGCCGCGTCGGTGCCCGCCTGCCGGCCTTCTTGCACGCGGATGCCGTCCTCGTGGGCGTCGAGACGCGCACCAGCGCGCCGCTGCGCTTCCTGCGCGATCCGGAGACGCTCGTCGCGCGCGGACTCGAGGGCCTCTATCCGATCGGCGAGGGTGCCGGATACGCCGGCGGCATCGTGAGCGCCGCGCTCGACGGCGCGCGCGTCGCCGAGCGCATCCTCGCGTCAGCGTGAGGCGCCCGCGGCCTAGGCGGACGCAGGCGGGCCGCCGCCCAGCTGACTGAGCACCTGCCGCAGCCAGGTCCGCTGCTCGGGCGTTATCACCTCGAAGCGGACGCCCGCCGTGTGTTGGCCGCCGTCCGTCTCGCTTATCCACGCGACGCGCGCCTTGACCCACAGCGGCGGCGTGTCCGTCTCGACGTCATCGAGCACGAGGAAGAGGCCGAGCGCGACCTCTTCGCCTTCCTCGAGGGACCGCTCGGCGTCGAGACCGGCGCCACCCTCCGACAGGTCGCGCGTCGTGGCCGTGAAGACGGAGCGCGACGTGCGGATCTCGGCGGACATGCGCAGGTCGAGGCGGGCGTGCTGCCGGCGCTGGGTCGGGGCCGGGGGCGGGCTCGGAGGCTTCTTCATACAATCGTCCTGTGCGTCAGGGAGGGGACCGGCGTCATACGCCGAACGGATCGTCGGGGTCAGAAGGCCTGTCGGTGCTCTCGTCGTCGCCCGTGAACAGCTCTCCCGCGTTCAGCGAGCCGTCGAGGAACCCGAGGAACATGTCGAGGTTGCGCACCTGCTCGTGGTCCGGCTCGAGGAACTTCACGCCGATCTGGTAGTGGCCGAACATGGCCGTGCACCACACGACCTGGCCCCGGAGATGGAGCGGCTCGGACAGCCCGCCCTGCGCGAAGGCCAGCACGAGCTCGAGCCCGATCTCTTTTTCACGGGCCAAAGATTGCGTCGAGACCAGACAGAGCCCAGAGCGCGAGATGTCACGCGTGTGCGCCGCCACGCTCTGCTTGTCGGACGAAACGGCGACCTGCAGGTCGACCGTGAAACGGGGGTGCAGCCGGCGCGACGCCGTCGTCTCCCGCTCGTCTTTCGCTGGTTTCTCTTTCATGGCGTGGCGGGCTGGTCTGTCGCGCGCGAGGCTCTCCACCGCGAGAACGCACCCCCGGTGAGCGCGTCCAGCTCCGCCTCGAGCTCCTGAATGCGGATCTCGACGCGGACGCCCGGGGCACCATCGCTGGCATCGGTGGCCAGAGCCTCAGCCTTGAGGCGGCGCCGCTCGAAATAGAGGCGGATGACGACGGTTTCGAGCTCCCTGCGAACCTCGGCCATCCGCAGCGCGTGGGTGCTGGCGCCCACCTCGTCGGGATTGAAGACGATCCGGCCCAGATCCCAGGTGGCCCGCCATTCGTAACGCATATCGTTGATCGAGTCGACGCCCACGGGCGTCGCGAGGGGGTCGGCTGCCGACTGACCGAGGTCGAGCGACTCTGTCCGCGAGTAGCGGCGGTCGAGCCGCACGCGGAGCTCGGGCAGCAGGGCCGCCCAGCGGGCCCGGCTGAGCATCGACCGCGCGCGGTCCGGCTCGGCGAGCGCGAGCGCCGTCGCCGCGCCGCGCAGGAACGTCACGGGCGGGTCACCCGCGAACGCCGCGCGGAGGATGGCCGGCGGAACAGCCACCGCGCTCCGTTTCGCGGGCTCGCCCCGCGCCGCGGGCTCGCGTGGTTGCGGCGGCACGGGCGCCGTCTGAGCCAAGAGCGAGGCCATGAGCAGGGTCGCGAGGGTCATCGGACGTCCTCCAGATTCTCGGTCGTCGTCCGTTGCCACCGCCGCCCGAGCGACACCGTGAGGAGCACCCAGAGCCGCCACCCGGCCACGCCCGTGGACGCCGTCCAGCCATCGAACGCGACGGCCACGCGCGGGAGGAGGCCGGCCCAGGCGGGCGGGTGCGTGCCATCGACGGGATGGCGCGCGCGCGGCTCGGGCGTGGAGACGACGAGCGGCTCCTGGGCGCCTCCCGGCCTGACGCGCAAGAGGCCGTCCTCGCCGGCGAGCCACGCGAACCCAGCGGCCCAAGCGACGCCCGAGAAGGATCGCCCGAGCGTGCACGGCTCCTCGCGCCACGTCGCCCCGTCGGGGCTCGTCCAGAGCCCGATGCCCGCCGCGACGAGGCCGTCCGAGGCGCAAGCCAGCGCGCGCGCCGCCGGGCGTGGACCGACGAGCAGCTCGCCGCCCCCGAGATCGAGCCGGTGAACGCCGTCGTCGGCCAGCGCGGCGACATCCGGGCCGCAGGCGACGAGCGCGTCCACGCGACCTTCGAGCCGGCGGCGGAACCCGTGCGCGGGTCCGATCTCGACGACGCCATCCTCGTCAGAGACGAAGGCCGTTTCGTCGCCGGCCAACGCGAGCGCGTGCGCCGGCGAAGTGAGCACGGCGGCGACGTCGAAGGTCGTGCCTGTGTCGCGCGAACGCCACACGGTGACGTCCACGAGCGCGACGACGGTCGCGCCGCGCGCCGCGACCAGGGCAATCTCCTGACCGGCGAGGGCCGCGGGGACGCAGGACCCGTCGCGCGCGTCGAAGCGCCACAATCCGTCGACCGTCCCGAGCCAGGCCGCGTCGTTGGTGGCGGCGAGCGACAAGGCGCGGGGAGCGCCCGCCGTGGCGTTCACGGGGGCGCGGCGCGCGCGTGGCTCGATGCCTTCGTCGTCGAGCAACTCCTCGGCCTCGGGCGAGACGTCCTCGGGGCTGAAGCCGGCCTCGCCCAGCACCTCCTCGCGGGACAACGCCGTGGCGTCGCGTCGCGGCCCGGAGGCCAGGGCCGCCGCGCCGCCGCGGCATCCGCCGCTCGCGCGACCGTCCGCATCGAGCAGCACGAGCGCGCCATCGCGCAACGTGGCCACCCCGGCCCCGGCGGGCACGACGCCGTCGACACGACCCGCGAGCACGAGCGGTGGCTCCGCCGCCAGGAGCGGCGGCTCCGGCGCGGCCACCGCCGGTGCGGTGAGCGCCGCGAACGCGAGCAGGCCCGCGCCGAGGCGAAGCGCGGAGAGGTCGAAGGCGTTCATGTCGTTCCCACGGCCACGCGGAGCAACGGGCGTGCCGTCGCCTCGTCCGCGCCTGCACGCGGCCATCGTCGCGTCTCGTCCCACCCCCGGCCGCGCGGCGCGAAATCCGGACGCCGACGTCCGGGCCGCGTGATATAGGACCGCGATGTCCGCCCCGACGCCCACGACCGCGACCATCCTGGACGGAAAGGCGCTCGCGGCGCGTGTGCGCGCAGGCCTCGCGACCGAGGCGGTTCGCCTGGCGGCGCGCGGCGTGACGCCCGGCCTCGCGGTCGTACTCGTGGGCGAGGATCCCGCCTCGCAGGTCTACGTCCGCAACAAGACGAAGGCCTGCCAGGAGTGCGGCTTCCGCACGTTCGATCACAAGCTCCCCGCGGCCACCACCGAGAGCGATCTGCTGGCCCTCGTGGCGCGCCTAAACGCCGACCCAGAGGTCGACGGCATCCTCGTGCAGCTGCCGCTCCCGGCGGCCATCGACGCGCGCCGCATCTTGCTGTCGGTCGACCCGCGCAAGGACGTCGACGGCTTCCACCCCGACAACCTCGGCCGCCTCCTCATGGGCCAGCCGCGCTTCGTCGCGTGTACGCCTTTCGGCGTCATGAAGCTCATCGAGGAGGCACGGTTCTCACTCAAGGGCGCCGAAGCCGTCATCGTCGGGCGCTCGAACATCGTCGGCAAGCCGATGGCGGCGCTGCTCATCTCTGCCGACGCCACCGTCACGGTCTGTCACTCGAAGACGCGGGACCTCCCCGGCGTCGTTCGTCGCGCCGATCTCGTGATCGCCGCCGTGGGCCGCGCCGAGATGATCAAGGGTGATTGGATCAAGCCCGGCGCCGTCGTCATCGACGTCGGCATGAACCGCGACGCCGACGGCAAGCTCGTGGGCGACGTCGAATTCGCCACTGCCGCGCGCCGCGCGTCGGCGATCACGCCCGTGCCCGGCGGCGTCGGCCCCATGACGATCGCGATGCTGCTCGCGAACACGCTCCTGTCGGCGCGCATGCGCGCCGGAGAGGTGCTCCTCTAATCCGCGCCGTAGCCCTTGAGGGTTCCGTAGCGGGTCGCGTGGTGGATCGTCATCGGCCGCGAGAGGCAGCGGCGCATGGCGGCGTCGAGATCAGCGAAGGCGGGCGGGTTCGGCAGGACCTCCTCGAACCCGAGGCCCGAGGCGATGGCGCGGTCGCGCTCGAGTTGCGCGAGCGCGAGGATGGGCGCCGCGCGCGGACGCTGCCGCACGCGCTGCCCGAGCTCGAAGCCCCGCGGTCCGGATGAATCGAGATCGAGGACGACGAGGTCGAGGGTGCCGAGGTCGAGGGACCGATCGGTCTCACCGTCCGCGTCGATGACGGTGCAGGAGATCATCGAGCGCAGGTAGCGGCCGAGGATTGCTCGCGGCGCCGCCTCGCCCGTGCTGAGCAGGATGCGAAACCCGGCGAACGCGGCGGCCAGCCGATCGACGGTCGCGCCAAAGGCCTCCGACGTCGCGGCGAGCGCGACGGCCATGCCCGCGGGCTGGCCTGGCCGCGCCTCCCGTCCGCCGACGACCATCCCCTCGAGCGCCATCGTCGCGGGTGGCGCCGCGATGCGCAGCGCCAAGGGCGTTCCCCGCGGCGGCAGCGTCGGGCTCTCGATGAAGAGCTCGCCGCGCGCGATCTGAGCCACGTAGGCGACGAGGAACGCCCCCGCCGACCGATAACCGATCTCGACGACGGGGAGGGCGCGTTGGGCGGAGGCGGGGACCTCGGGGGGGCCGGAGGACGCCGGATCGGTCATCGCCCCTCCACCCGCGGGATAGCCAGAGGGGCCTGCCCGCCTGTCATGAGCGGAGGATCCGCGCGAGCACGGCGTCGAGCTGGTCGAGCGAATGGTACGCGACCTCGAGGCGGCCCTTTCCCGGTCCTTCCTCGACGACGCGCACGCGCGTGCCGAGGGCGCGCGACAGGCGCTCGCCGAGATCGCGCGCGCTCGCCGACGGCGGCGCCGTCGCCTCGGGCGTCTTGCCGGGCCCGCGGCCGTCGCGCTCGCGCTTGACGAGCGCCTCGACCTGACGCACCGACAGCTCGCGCGCCACCACGCGGCGGGCGAGCCGCTCGATGGCGCCTGCCTCCTCGAGGCCGAGCAGGGCGCGGGCGTGGCCCATGGAGAGCCGGCCCTCCGTGACGAGGCCACGCACGCTCGCGGGCAGGCGCAGCAAGCGCAGCGCGTTCGCGACGGTGCTGCGATCCTTGCCCACGCGCGCCGCCAGCGCCTCTTGCGTATAGCCGAACTCGTCGATGAGCCGCTCGAAGCCTTGGGCTTCCTCGATGGGGTTCAGGTCCTCGCGCTGGAGGTTCTCGACGAGCGCCATTTCGAAGGCCCGCTTCTCGGCGACGTCGCGCACGACGGCGGGCACCTCGTGCATCCCCGCGCGTTGCGCCGCGCGCCAGCGCCGCTCGCCCGCGATGAGCTCGTAGCCGCCGCCGTCGCGCAGCCGCACGACGAGCGGTTGGATGATCCCCTGCGTCTCGATCGAGGCCGCGAGCTCGTCGAGGCGCGCGTCGTCGAACTGTTTGCGCGGCTGGCCCGCCGAGGGGTGGATGTCCTCGATCGCGATCGTGCGAAGCCCGCCCTGGGCGTCCGCGCGGCCCAGCGCCGCTGCGGGCGCCTCGGGCGGCTTCGCGCCCGGGATGAGCGCCGCCAGGCCGCGTCCGAGCGCTTGGCGTTTGGGCGCGCTCATCGTGACGCCGCGCCGGCCGTCTCGCCCGCGACCGCCTCGCGGGGCGCGGCGCGCGCCAGGAACTCGCGCGCCAGCTCGAGGTAGCTCTTCGCGCCCTTCGACGCGATGTCGTAGAGGATGATGGGCTTGCCGAAGGAGGGCGCCTCGGACAGGCGCACGTTGCGCGGCACCGTCGTGGCGTAGACCTTACCGGGAAAGTGCGTCCGCACCTCGTTCGCGACCTGCTCGGTGAGGTTCTGGCGCGGGTCCACCATACAGAGCACGATGCCCTCGATCGTGAGTCCCGGGTTGAGCGATTGCCCGACGAGCTGGATCGTATTCTGGAGGTCGGACAGGCCCTCGAGCGCGTAGTACTCGCATTGCAGGGGCACGAGGACGGCGTCGGCGGCCGCGAGCGCGTTCAGGGTCAGCAAGCCGAGGGACGGGGGGGTGTCGAGAATGACGTGGTCGTACCGGGCCGCCGCCTCGCGCAGCGGGGCGCGCAGGCGCAGCTCCCGGTTCGCGAGCCCCACGAGCTCGATCTCGGCCCCCGCGAGGTCGGCGTTGGCCGGCACGAGGTCGAGGGTTCCAAGCTCCGTCTTGAGCGTGACCTCCTCGAGCGTGCGGGCGCCGATGAGCAGGTCGTAGACGCTGGGCGTGCCGCGCTCGCCGCGCGCGTGGCCGAGGCCCGAGCTGGCATTGCCCTGGGGATCGACGTCCACGAGTAGGACGCGCTTCTCGGCGGCGGCGAGCGACGCGGCGAGGTTCACCGCCGTCGTGGTCTTGCCCACGCCGCCTTTCTGATTCGCGACCGCGATCACACGTCCCATGAGGCGTCCCGCAGGTAGCTAACACGCATACGGCGTAGGGTTCAACCGCGGCGGACCGGGGCGCAAGAGCGAAAAATCAGCTCGAAAATTTGACCACGTGTAGTGGAGAGTATTCCATATACCTACATGTCGGTTGTTTGCCCCCCAAGGCCCATTCAAGGAGAAAGACCATGAGCCGCTCCGCCGAGCAGAAGATTTATCAGACCTTCGAGGAGTTCGAGCGCGAGGAGCTCCGCCGCGAACCGTACTTCGACTCCGGCTACGAGATCATCGACGAGATGTTCGCCGGCGAGCTCGACTTCGATCCCCCATCGAGCCGCCGCTCGAAGCAAGAGGAAGACGCCGACGACGAGGAATAGCCGGCGTTGAGGTCCCTCGGTAACGGAGAGCGTCTGCCTCCGTGCGAGGGCGGGGCGCGGGGATTGCCGCCCCCGAATCTTCGAGCGCAGACTCTGTACATGAAACGCGCAAATCTTGTGCTTCATGATGATCTGCTCGAAGAGGCAACGCGGCTGTCCGGAGAGAAGACCTACTCCCGCACGGTGAATCGCGCGCTCGAGGAGCTCGTGCGCCGCTCCCTCGCAAAGAAGACGCCAAGGAGCCCTGGGAGCTCTGAGGGAGAGCGCGAGAACAACGCGGGTGAGCACCACCCGAAGGAGACTGACCTTTAAGGTGGATTCCCGAGTATCGCGGAATTGACTAGGGCAGGAGGTCGCGGACGGTCCGGCGCTCCCCCGAATGGGGCAACTCGACGACGTCATCCTCGCCGAGAATGCGCGTGACCTGGTAAGCGCCGTCGACGGGTGTCGTGCGGAGCTCGAGCGTGCGCGCCGCGAGATCGACGAGCCAGTAGACCTCGACGCCACCGAGAGCGTAGATCGAGGCTTTGCGGCGATCGATGCTCTGCGATGACCAGCAGACCTCCGCGACCAGGATCGCGTCCAGGCCGGTCGGAAGCTCCGCGTAGTCCTCGATGCGGCCGCGAACGACCGAGACGTCAGGCTCTGGAAGGTCAGTCGGGCCCGTGGCCAGCGGTTTCTCTTCGAGGACCTGGGCCGTTCGCGCGTAGATCCCACGCAGGCGTTCGGCGAGCCTCGTCGTGGCGGCGACGTGCCTTTGTCCCTGAGGGCTCATCTCGACGAGCACACCGTCGAGGAGCTCCACGGGCTCGTCTTCGCCCAGGATGCCCGCGTCCACCATCCGCATCGCCTCGCGGGCGGTGATTCGACGGAGGGTCGGGTGCTCCAACATCGCCATGTCTTCCATCTTAACATTCACCGTCGCGGCGGCCACGACGAGGGTTGTCGGTGGCCGGCGCGGAAAGGTGCTCAGGCGGTGACGCGCGTGAACGCCGGGCGCGCGCGGCACCGCTCGAGCCACCGCTCGACGTTCGTGCGCCCCTCCAGCTTCAGGCCGAAGGCCGCGCCGAACAGCAACACGGAGGCGGCCGGGATATCCGCGAGGGAGAACGCGCCGAGAATGTGATCGCGGGTGGCGAGGCGCTCGTTCAGCGCGTCCAAGAGGCGCAGGAGCTGGCTATGATTGTAATCGGCCGTGGCCTGGCTGCGCTGGTCCGGGGCGTACGACACCGGAGTGTCGAGGCCGTGATACAGGTACTGCATCATGTAGGGGTGAACCTCGGTCATACCCCACACGCTCCAGCAAAGGGCCTCCGCGCGTGCGCTGCCCACCGCTGGCCACAAGCCAGCCTGCGGGCCGTAGGTCTCCGCGAGGTGAAGCAGAATCGCCAGCGACTCGAAGTAGGGCTGATCTCCGTCGACCAGGGTGGGGACCTTGCCGCCCGGGTTGAGCGCGAGATGACCGGGAGCGCGATGCTCACTCTTGGCTCTGTCGAGCGTCACGAGCTCGTACGGGACGCCGAGCTCCTCCAGCGCCCAGTGGACGCGCGTCCCGGAGCTCCTCGGCCAAGAGTAAAAGCGAAGCGCCATGTCGGTCCCCGTTGCCTACCAGATCCAGCTGGCTCGGTATAGGGGAAGAGCAATGCCCCGGCCACGATGGTATAAGGCGCGCCATGGTGAACTCTCCCGAACCTTCGCGCCTCGCTTGGGGCGCCACGCTCTGGCCGCTCATCACGGGTCTCGCGATCGGCTACATCGTCGGACAGAAGACCGCGGGCGGCGGGCACGCTGACTCCGGTGGCTCGGACGATAAGGTCGCCGCCGACAAGGCGGCCGTGCCGGCCGGAACCAAGCTGCCCGACAAGATCTACAAGAGCCAGAGCGAGTTCCCCGCGGGCTGGACGAAGGAATCCGACCTCACGTCCGTGACGACGGTGAGCTTCGCGGGTCTCAGCGAGGCGCAGAAGGTCACGGCACTGCAGGCGCTCAACGAGCGCGACTGCGAGTGCGGGTGCGGCATGGGCAAGATCGCCGGCTGCCTCAAGAAGGATCCGAACTGTCCGCGCAGCCCCAACATGGCCAAGCTCGCCATCGACATGGCGAAGCAGGGCAAGGGCCTCCCCGAAATCCTGGCCGCCATCGACGAGAAGCAGAAGCCGGCCGCCGGCGCCAAGGCGCCGTCGGCGGAGCCGCCCGCCGGGCCGAAGAAGATCACGCCGTTTTCTCACGACCTGCGCCGCGGTCAAAAGGCCACGAAGGTCACGATCGTCGAGTTCAGCGACTTCCAGTGCCCGTTCTGCAAGCGCGCAGAGCCCACCGTGAAGGGCGTGCTCGACAAGTACGGCAAGGACGTCTCGCTCGTCTGGATGAACCAGCCGCTGCCCTTCCACGAGCACGCCATGGACGCCGCCACGGCCTTCCAGGCGGCCGCGCGCCAGAGCCCCGACAAGGCCTGGGCGCTGCACGACAAGATGTACGAGAACAACACGGCGCTCGCGCGCGCCGACATCGAGAAGTACGCCGAGGCCGTGGGCCTCAACATGGCCCGCTTCAAGAAGGACTGGGACGATCCCAAGATCAAGGCCGAGGTCGATCAGGACTCCAAGATCGGCACGGCCGCGGGCGCGAACGGCACGCCGACGTTCTTCATCAACGGGAACCAGCTCGTGGGCGCGCAGCCAGCCTCGGCCTTCGAGACCATCATCGATGGCCAGATCAAGAAGGCCGACGAGCTGCTCAAGAAGGGCACGCCCCTCAAGGACGTCTACGACAAGCTCATGACCGAGGCGGCGGCGGCACCTGCGCCCGCGGCTGCCGAGGCGCCAGCGCCGTCGGCGAAGCAGGACATCAAGATCGGCGACGCGCCCACGATGGGTCCATCGTCGGCCAAGGTGACGCTCGTGGCGTTCAGCGACTTCCAGTGCCCGTTCTGCTCGCGCGCCGTGCCAACGCTCAAGCAGATCGAGACCGACTACAAGGGCAAGATCCGCGTCGCCTTCAAGCAGATGCCGCTGCCGTTCCACGACAAGGCCCACCTCGCGGCCGAGGCGGCTCTCGCCGCGAACGATCAGGGCAAGTTCTGGGAGATGCACGACAAGCTCTTCGCGAACCAGCAGGCGCTCGACCGCCCCAGCCTCGACAAGTACGCCGAGGAGCTCGGCCTCAACATGGCCAAGTTCAAGGCCGCTCTCGACACCGGTAAGTTCAAGGACCGCGTCGACCGCGAGGCGAAAGAGGGCGCAGCCGTCGGCGCGACGGGCACGCCGACCTTCTTCATCAACGGCCGCATCCTCGTGGGCGCCCAGCCTGTCGACGCGTTCAAGACGGCAATAGATGCCGAGCTGAAGTAGCGCGGCGCGCGCAGATCAAAACCGCTGCGTCGGCACGTCGGGTCTGGAGCGCCGGAGGACTTGGCCGCCGACGCCCCAGACGAGGCGCAGCTCGTCGGCCGAGGCCTGGCCCTCGTAGGCGTCGAGGCGGCGCTTGCCGTTGTCGCATGACGAGGGATCGAGGACCTCGAACGAGTTCTCGTAGATGACGAGCTGGGTCCCGCGCACCTCGCCCGAGATCTGGTAGCGCGTCGAGATCTGGAAATCGAGGGACATGCTGCAGCGGTAGGCGTGTCCGTCGACGGACACCTGGCGCACGATGCGATCATAGTACCCGGACAGGCGCGCGCCGTCCTGAGTGACGTGCCACTCTTCGCGCTCTTGCTTGTCGTCGCCGCCGGGCGCCATCCCGCGGTGCTCCCAGACCCAAAGGCCGCTCACGTCGACGGGCTGCTGCGACTGCAGCGCGGCCGGACCGTCGGTGAGCGCCGGGAACGCCGACTCGGGAGCCGCGGTCGCGAGCGCGATCTCGGGCGCGGCGTCGTCGCTCTGACCGGGCGCGCGGTTGCGATACAGCGTCTGCCTGAGCCCGTCGCTCACGAGCGTCAAGACGTCGCCCTTGAGCTGCCCGCTGTAGCGCGAGAGGCGGCGCGCGCCGGGATCGCAGCGGCTCTGTGCGGCCCGCTGCGTGACCTCTTCGATCTCGATGGCGCCCGCGCGCACGCGACCCGAGACGTCGAAGCGTTGCATCGTCGAGAACTGCGGCTGGCGGCTGCACACGTAAGGACGGCCGTCACCCGACACGAACGTCAGGGCGGCGATGTAGTAGCCGGCGATGGCGTCGCCCTCCTGGGTGAGGTGCCACTCCTGCTTCTCGATGCGCGTGTCGCCGGCGCCGATGCCGGCGTCTATCGTCGTGCGGTTGATGCCGTCCCACACGCCGGAGAGCTGGGCGCCGGCGGCGGCTGGCGTCACGGGCTTCACGTGGCGACCTGCGCAGGCGGTCGCCGAGACGGCAACCGCAACCGCGCAAATCCCGAAACCAGCGAAGCGCATCCGTTACCCTCCGACCGAAGAAGAAGCTATGCCTCTAGTATGAGTCCCCATTCGGGAGAGGCAAAGTTCCCCCTGAGGATCAAATCGGAGGGCCAGTGGAGCCCTTGATGTACGTCTTGGGCCGACGAATCATACTGGTGACAAAGCGCGCTCAGACCGCGGCGCGGGCCTTGGCCAGGGCTGTTCCGGCGGCTTCCCATTCGCTCATGCGGCGCGCGAGCAGCGCGTCGAGCTCGCGCTCGCGATCGGCCAGCTGGTGGAGCTTCTGCCAATCGCCCGCGTGATCGCCGGCGAGCTCCTCGCGGACCCCCGCGAGCTCCGTCTCGACCTTGCCTACATCTCCCTCCAACGTCTCGACGCGCTTCTCGAGCCGGCGCAGCTCGCGGTCGCGCTCCTTGCTGGCCGTGCGCTCTTTGGCCGGCGGCGAGGCGGCGGGCTTGGGCGGCTCCGGTTCGCGCGGCGGCTGCGAGGTCGCGGCCGGGGCCGGGGCGGCCTCGCGCGCGCGGCGGCGCCAGTCGCTGTAGTTGCCGAGGTGCGCCTCGACGCGGTCGCCTTCGATGACGAGGAGGCGCGTGCAGACCCGATCGAGGAAGTAGCGGTCGTGGCTCACGACGAGGAGCGTGCCCTCGTAGCCTCCGAGCGCGTCCTCGAGGGTCTCTCGCGCGGGGATGTCGAGGTGATTGGTCGGCTCGTCGAGGACGAGGACGTTGCGCGGGAAGAGCATGATCTTCGCCATGGCGAGGCGGCTGCGCTCGCCGCCCGACAGGCCCCTGACGACCCGAAACGGGTCGTCTCCGAAGAAACGGAACTTCGCCAGGTAGCTGCGAACGGCCTCGGGCGACAGATCGGCGCGGACGGAGCGGATCTCGTCCTCGAGCGTCAGCGCCTCGTCGAGCGTGCCGAGCTTTTGATCGAAGTAGCCGATGCGCACGCCCGTGCCGATCTCGACCTTGCCCGCGAGCGGCGGCAGCTCGCCGATCAGCGTCCGGAGGAGCGTCGACTTGCCGCCGCCGTTCGGGCCGACGATGCCGACCTTGTCGGCGCGATAGATGTTCGCCGTGACGTCGCGGAGGATGCGCGTCACGGTGCCGCCCTGCGCCGTGTAGCCGACGTCGAGCTTGGGCGCGCGAATTGTCTCCTTGCTGCCGAGATCACCGCCCGTCTGGAACGACAGGCCGATCTTGCCGGCGTGCTGCCACTGATCGTCGGGCCGCTCGAGGCGGTCCAGCTTCTCGAGCATCTTGCGGCGCGACTGCGCCTGCTTGGTCTTCTGGCCGGCCAGGTTGCGTCGGATGAAGTCCTCGGTCTTGTCGACGTGGTCCTTCTGGCGCTCGAAGGCCGCGCGGGCGAGCTCCATGCGCGCGTCGCGCTCGACGACGTACTTGTCCCAGCCCATCGGATAGCGCACGAACTTGCCGTTCTCGAGCTCGACGATCTCGCGGCACACGGCGCGGATGAACGCGCGGTCGTGCGACACCATGACGAACGCGCCGGGGTACTCGGCGAGGAAGGTCTCGAGGCGCTCGATGGCGCCGAGATCGAGGTGGTTCGTCGGCTCGTCGAGCAGCAGGAGATCCGGCTGGCGCACGAGCACCTTGGCGAGCTCGAGCCGGCCTCGCTCGCCGCCTGACAGCGTCTCGACGGCGCGTCCGAGATCGCTCTCGGTGAAGCCGACGTCGGCGGTCAGCCGGCGGACGCGCGACTCGAGCTCGTAGCCGCCCTCGCGCTGGTAGCGCTCCTGCAGCTCGCCATAGCGGGCGACGTCCTCATCGGCGTGCGCCGTGGCCATGCGCTCCTCGAGCGCCGCGAGCTCCTCGTGCAGCGTCTGCACGTGCGCGAACGGCTCGAGCAGGGCGTCGAGCAGCGTGCCCGCGCCCACGAACTCCTGCGACTGTTTCAGGTACGCGACCGTCTGACGGCCGAGGATGCGCACGTCGCCCGCGTCGGCCTCGAGATCGCCCGCGAGCAGGCGCAGCGCCGTCGACTTGCCCGTTCCGTTCGGCCCCACGAGGGCCAGCCGGTCGCCCGGCTTGATGAGCAGCGAGGCCCCCGCGAGGATCTCGTTGCCTGGATAGGCGAAGCTGACGTCGGCGAACTGGGCGAGGGACATGTCAAACGGCCGTGTGCGATGTGCGCGTGGGCTCGAGCGTCGGTTTTAGTCGAATCGATGGTTGGCCTGTACCCAAATATGTAATAAAACACGGCGGTCTCGCGCGCTCATTCAAGTACGTTTCCATGAAAGAATATCTCCTCACGGCCGGTCCCACGCCCGTGCCCGAACGGGTGCTGCTGGCGATGGCGCGGCCCGTCCTCTATCACCGGTCGCCCGTGTTCACGGAGTGCCTGCGCGAGGTGCAAGACAACCTGCGCTGGCTGTTCCAGACCAAGCAGCTGCCGCTCGTGCTCACGGGCTCGGGAACGGCGGGCATGGAGGCGGCCGTCGCGAACTTCCTGCGCGCCGGCGACAAGGCGCTCGTCATCCGCGGCGGCAAGTTCGGCGAGCGCTGGGGCCGCATCTGCCAGGCCTTCGGCGTCGAGTGCGTGTTCCTCGACGTCGAGTGGGGCAAGGGCGTCGACCCGCAGGCCGTCGCCGCCGCGCTCGAGAAGGCGCCCGACATCCGCGCCGTCTACGCCACCGCGTGCGAGACCTCGACGGCGACTATCCACGACGTGCAGGCCGTCGCGAAGATCGTGAGGACGAAGCCGGACACGATCATCTGCGTCGACGCCATCACGGCCATCGGCGTCTATGAGGTCCCCGTCGACGAGTGGGGCTTCGACGTCACCGTGTGCGGCTCGCAGAAGGCGCTCATGCTGCCGCCCGGGCTCGCGATCGTCTCGGTGTCGGACAAGGGCTGGAAGGCGAACGAGCGCGCGAACCTGCCGCGCTTCTACACGGACCTTGGGCGCGAGCGGAAGAGCCAGGACAAGGGAGACTCCTCGTTCACGCCGGCCGTGTCGCTCATCGTGGGCCTGCGCGAATCGCTGCGCATGCTCAAGGAGGAGACGCTCGAGGGCGTGTTCAATCGCCACGAGCGCCTCGCGAAGGCGACACGCGCCGCGGCGGGCGGGCTCGGTCTCGACCTGCTGTCCTCCTCGCCCGCGAACTCGGTGACGGGCATCCGCGTGCCCTCCGGCATCGACGGCTCGGCCATCATCAAGCAGATGCGCACGCGCTACGGCATCACGATCGCGGGCGGCCAGGATCACCTCAAGGGCAAGATCGTGCGTGTCGCCCACATCGGCTACGTCAGCGAGTTCGACATCATCACCGCGATCTCGGGCCTCGAGATGACGCTCTCGGACCTGGGCTACGGCGTTCGCCCGGGCGCGGGGGTCGCGGCGGCGCAGGCCACCTTCGCGGGAACTCGCGCCTGACGGACGCGCCACCACAACAACATCATCCGAGAGAAGGAGCCGCGCACATGTCCGAGCCCATCAAAGTCCTCATCGCCGATGACATGTCCAAGAAGGCCGTCGACCTGCTGACCAACGCAGGTTTCTCGGTCGACGTGAAGACGGGCATGAAGCCCGACGAGCTGGCCGCCGTCGTCGGCCAGTACCACGGCCTCGGCATCCGCTCGGCCTCGAAGGTGACGGCGGCCGTGCTGGCCAACCCCGGCAAGCTCAAGATCATCGGGCGCGCGGGCGTGGGCACCGACAACATCGACGTCAAGGTCGCCAACGAGAAGGGCGTCCTCGTCATCAACACGCCCCAGGGCAACGCGGCGGCCGCGGCCGAGCTCGCCATCGGGCTCATGTTCGCGCTCGCGCGCAAGATCCCGGGCGCGGCTGCCAGCATGCGCAACGGCGAGTGGGAGAAGAAGAAGTTCATGGGTGTCGAGATCGCCGGCAAGACGCTGGGCGTCGTCGGCCTCGGGAACATCGGGCGCAACGCCGCCTCGCGCGGCGTCGGCCTCGGGATGAACGTCATCGGCTACGATCCGTACCCGCCCAAGGAGCTGCCAGCAGGCGTGAAGCTCGTCTCGCTCGACGAGGTCATCGCGAAGTCGGACTTCGTGACGCTGCACGTCCCGCTCACGGACGGCACGAAGAACCTCTTCAACGCCGACACCTTCGGCAAGATGAAGAAGGGCGCCTACCTCATCAACTGCGCGCGCGGCGGCATCGTCGACGAAAACGCCGTCCTCGCGGCGCTGCAGTCGGGCCAGCTCGCGGGCGCCGCGCTCGACGTCTTCGGCAAGGAGCCGCCCGAGCCGTCGCCGCTCTTCCAGCACGAGAGCTTCATCGCGAGCCCGCACCTCGGCGCCTCGACGCGCGAGGCGCAGGAGAAGGTCGCCATCGAGCTCGCCGAGGTCTTCATCGGCTTCCTCAAAGACGGTATCGTCAAGAACGCGGTTCGTTAGAGCGGGGTCCGGCTCGCTGCCGCTCACGAACCCCGCGCCCCCTCGCTCCGCGTGGCGAAGCCACGCTCCGCTTGCGCACGCCAAACGAAGTCAACTGGAATTGAATGCCTAACAGTCCATCGCTCCGACTCCCGACTGGCATGCGCGATTTTGCGCCGCGGGCGGCGGCGGCGCGGCGGCGCATCGCGGAGACGCTGCTCGAGGTGTTCGAGCGGTGGGGGTTCGCGCGCGTCATCACGCCGGCGTTCGAGTATGAAGAGGTGCTCGCGCTCGGGCTCGGCGGCGCGGGGCGCGCGGCGGCCATCCGATTCGTCGAGCCGAGCACGGGACAAGTGGTCGCGCTGCGCCCGGACATCACGCCGCAGATCGCGCGCCTCATCGCGACGCGCTTTCGCGACGAGCCGGGCGCCGTGCGCCTGTCGTACGAGGGCACGGTCGTGCGCCTCGAGCGCGCGGGGCGCGGACAGCACGAGCTCATCCAGGCGGGCGTCGAGCTCGCGGGCGTCGCGGGCCCGGCCGGCGACGTCGAGGTCATCGCGCTGGGCGTGGCGGCGCTGCGCGCTGCGGGTTTGCCGCAGCCCACGATCGATCTCGCGCACCTCGGCCTCGCGCGCGAGGTCATGGAGGCGCTGGCGTTGCCCGAGGCGGCGGTCGACGAGGCGCGGCGGCGCATCGCCAAGCGCGACGCGAGCGGCCTCGCGGAGATCCTGCGCGACGCGCGCGGGTCGGCGGCCGCCGTGCGCTTCGCGGCGCTGCTGCCCGAGCTCGCGGGGCCGCCGTCAGTGCTCGCGACGGCGCTCAAGCGCGCGCCCACGCCGGGCATCAAGCGCGCGCTCGTCGGGCTCTCGGCGATCGTCGCGGCCGTCGAGGCGCGCGGTGTCGACGCGCGGCTGCACGTCGAGCTCGGCGAGGTGCGCGGCTTCGACTACTACACGGGCGTGCGCTTCCAGGCCTTCGTGCCGGGCGCGCCCGACGCCGTGCTCGCGGGTGGCCGCTACGACGGCCTGCTCGCGCGCTACGGCAGACCGAGCCCCGCCGTGGGCTTCGCCATCGACGTGGAGGCGGTCGCGGGGGCGCTCGAGACGGCGGAGAACGACGGCGCCGGCGCGGCGGCCCCGAGCGCCGAGCTCGCCAACGGCGCCGGGGGCGTGCTCGTCTCGGGCCCGCTCGGCGCGGCGACCGCGGCGGCCGAGGAGCTGCGCCGCCGCGGCAAGCGCGCCGCCGCCGATCTGGCGGGCCTGAGGGGAGACGCGCTCACCGCCTACGCGCGCCGCTGGGGATTCACCGAGGTCGTGCGCGCCGTTGAGCGCGCCGGCGTCACCAACCCGCAGAAACCAGCAAGGTAGAGGAGCGAGATGTCCGTCGTCGTCGTCGTCGGAGCGCAGTGGGGAGACGAGGGGAAGGGCAAGATCGTCGATCTGCTCACCGAGAAGGCGCAGGTCGTCGTGCGCTGGGCCGGCGGAGCCAACGCGGGCCACACGCTGGTCGTCGACGGAAAGAAGTACGTCACGCACCTCATTCCGTCGGGCATCCTGCGCGCCGGCCTGACCTGCGTGCTGGGTGAAGGCATGGTCGTCGACCCGGCCGTGCTGCTCGAGGAGATCCGCACCTTCCGCGCCCACGGCTTCCTGGCGGCCGACGAGGATCTCGTCATCGCGGAGCGCGCGCACCTCACGATGCCGTACCACAGGGAGATCGATCGCCTGCGCGAGGAGGGCCCGGCGGGGTCATCGGTCAAGATCGGCACCACCAAGCGCGGGATCGGTCCGACCTACGAGAGCAAGGCGGCGCGCATGGGCATCCGCGTGGGGGATCTGCTGCGCCCGCATCGTTTCCGCGAGCTGCTCGCGCGCACGCTGGAAGAGGCCGGACCCACGCTCGAACGTCTGGGCGGCGCGCGCCCGAACGCCGCGCAGATCGCCGACGCCTACCTGGCCTTCGGCGCCGAGCTCAGCCCCTTCATCCGCGACGCCTCGCGCTTCGTCTACGACGCGATCCGCGCCAAGAAGAACGTCATGTTCGAGGGCGCGCAGGGCGTGCTGCTCGACGTCGACCACGGCACTTATCCATTCGTGACGTCGTCGTCGACGACGGCGGGCGGCGCGTGCGCCGCGTGCGGCATCGGACCGACCTCGATCGACGCCGTCATGGGCATCGCCAAGGCCTACGCGACCCGCGTCGGCGCGGGACCGTTCCCCACCGAGCTCCACGATGCCACGGGCGAGACGCTGCGCATGCGCGGCAACGAGTTCGGTTCGACGACGGGTCGCCCGCGGCGCTGCGGGTGGCTCGACCTGCCGGCGCTGCGGCTCGCGATCCGCCTGTCGGGCATCGAGGGCCTCGGCCTCACGAAGCTCGACGTGCTCGCGGGACTGCCCGCGGTGAAGCTGTGCACGAGCTACCGCGTGGCGGGACGGACGATCGACGAGATGCCGCTCGACGCCGACGATCTCGCGGGCGCCGAGCCCGTCTACGAAGAGCTCCCGGGGTGGCCCGAGGGAGAGGACGTTCCGCCGGCGGCGGCGCGCTTCGTCGAGCGCATCAGCGCGCTCGCGGGGATTCCCATCTGGGCCACGTCCGTGGGTCCGGGCCGCGCCCAAACCGTCGTCGCCCGCAACCCCTTCGACGCCGCCTGAGAGCCGATCCGCTCGGCCGACGCGTGCCGAGGGCGTGGGACCTCCCAAGAGCGACTCAATGTGTACATAGCTGGAATCGCGCGGGAAATGGCGCGCGGAACGCTTGCGCCTATTCGCGGGCTCAATATAATGATCCACCTTCCGAGCGTGTCATGCGTCTGCTACTTCAGGTGACCGGTTTTCCCTCCGAAACGAGGCGTTGATGAAGATCGTTTGCGATTCGTGTGGCACCAAATACTCGATTTCCGACGACAAGGTTCGTGGGAAGGTCTTCAAGATCCGTTGCAAGAAGTGCAGCCACATCATCGTCGTGCGCGGAACGAACGAGGCGGCGGCCTCCGCGACGCCCGCGGTCGCGGCCACGAACGGCGCCGCCGCCACCGGCGCTGATGCCGGCTGGCACCTCGTCGTCGACGGTGATCAGGTCGGCCCGGTTCCGGAGTCGGACATCCGCGGGCGCATCGAGCGCGGCGAGATCAACGCCGAGACGTACGTCTGGAAGGAGGGGTTCGCCGACTGGTTGAAGCTCTCGGCGATTCCCGAGTTCGCCTCGCTCGTGACGCCGGCCGAGCCCGGCGTGTTCGCGGATGGCACGGGCTCGGGCGCCGTCAACGGCGACGCCGCCGCGCACGCGCCCGCCGCCGGCGGCGGGCTCTTCGGCACCGCGCCCGTCGCCGACGACGCGGACGTCTTCGGTGGCCTGGCATCCGCCGCCGCCAAGCGCAGCGGCGATCTCTTCGCGTCGCCCATGGCGACCAAGCCGGCCGCCGACGAATCGCGATGGCCGGCGGCGAGCGCGTCGCCGGCGGGTCACGACGGCGGCCGCGTCGAGAATCTCACGGGGCAGCGCCACGAAAACTCGGTGCTCTTCTCGCTGTCGAACCTGCAATCACTCGCGATGCCCGCGCCCGCGGCCAAGCCTTCGTTGTCGTCGACGGCGCCGACGACGGAGGGCTCCGGTCTCATCGACATCCGCGCCATGGCGGCCACGACGCTCGGTCCCTCGGCGGGCGCAGGCCCAGGCTTCGGCGGCGGTGTCTCTGGCGACGACCTGCCGACCTTCGGCGCGTTCTCGCCCGCGGCGCCCGTCCTGCTCGCGCTGCCCACGAACAGCGGCCCACCGAAGTGGATCTACGCCGTCATCGGCGTCGCGGTCGTCGCGGTCGTCGCGATCGGGGCGATGGCCATGACGATTCTCAACAAGAAGCCCGACGTCGTCGAGAACGCCGCGCCGGCCACCGCGGCCCCGGCGCCGTCGCCCGTGGCTGCGGCGCCATCCACTCCGCCGCCGGCGGCGCCGACGACGATCCCGGCCGAGAAGCTCCCTCCGCGCGAGGCGCCCAAGGCGGCCGAAACGAAGGCCGAGGCCAGGCCGGAGCACGCCGAGCACCACCACGGCAAGGGCGAGCACGGCGCGAAGGAGGGAGGCACCGGAAAGAAGGGCGGCGACGAAGGCAAGAAGGCCGTCGCCGAAGGGAGCAAGGCCGTCGCGCCCGAGCCTGTCGAGAAGAAGCCGGCCAAGGGCTCGCTCGACGATCTGCTCGAGGGCGCGCTCAGCCACAAGGGGGGCGGGGGCGGCGCGGCGAAGCCGCGCGTCTCCGAGGACGACAGCCCGCGCCGGTCCGAATCGGGCGGCGGTGGACCGCTTGCCAAGGGGGCCGTCGTCGCGGGCATGAACTCGGTCAAGGGCAAGATCGGGGAGTGCTACCAGCAGTTCAAGGTGCCGGGCATGGCGATGGTCAACGTCGTCATCGGCAAGAGCGGTCACGTCTCTTCGGCGACGGTCACGGGCAAGTTCGCCGGGACGCCGACCGGGTCGTGCGTCGAGAGGGCCGTCAAGTCGGCGAGCTTCCCGCCCTCCGACGGGCTCACGACGCCGTACCCGTTCCAGCTCAAGTAGGCGCGGCACGGCAAGCTCCGGCGCACGCTCCTCCTCCGGTGTCGACGTCGACGCGCCCTCCGGCCGGTTGAAGGCGCTCGTGGGTGCGCTTGGCGCCCACGGGCTGAACGTCTGGCTGCCGCTCGACGCTCCGACCTTCGACGCCGCCTGCGCGCCCGTGGCGCCGACGCTGCGGCTCGCGTCGCTGCTCGAGGGCGCGCGTGGCGCGCTCGTCGTCGGCTCGGCGGGCCGGGCGTTCTTCGAGGGCTTCACGCGGGCGCGCGCGGCCACCCCCGAGGGCGCAGGCCCCAATCCCCTCGACCGGTACACGCGCGCGCTCGTCACGCAGGTGACGCGGCGGGCGCTCGAGCCGCTCGGCGTCGCGCACGTGGAGTGTTTCCCGTTCCTGGGCGAGGCGGCGGGTGGCGTGGTGATCCCGTTCCAGCGCCTCGGGCGGGCGGCGGGATTGGCCGCCTCCTCGCCGCTCGGTCTGCAGATCCACCCCGTCTACGGGGCCTGGTGGGCCTACCGCGCGCTCGTCGTCGTCGACGTCGAGCTGCCGCCGGGCGCGCCGCTCTCCGACGGCTGCGCGGGCTGTCCCGCTCCCTGCGTGGCCGCCTGTCCCGCGGCGGCCGTGCAGCGCGCGGGCTTCGTCGTGCCCGCCTGCCACGGGCACCGGCTCGTGTCTCCACCGTGCCACCTGTCGTGCGCGGCGCGCCTGGCCTGCATCCGCGGGCCCGAGCACCGCTACTCCGACGAGCAGCTCGCCTTTCACATGGCCGCGTCGATGCCCAAGCGCGCGCCGTCACCCCCGCGTTGAGCGCGAGGCGCGCCGCCGGGCCGCGGCGACGGAGCCGAGGCCGATGCCCACGAACGCGACCAGCGCGAGGCCCGCGAGCGCGAAACGGGGCAGGGCGCCCTCATCGGCGGGTGGCGGCCCGACCACCTCGAAAGTGGCGGCGCGCTCCTCGAGGGCGGAGGTGCGCGGTCCCGGGAAGCTCACGCGATCGACGCCGCTCGCGAGCGCGAGGCCGGCCCCGAGGACGACGCCCACCTCCGTGTCGAGCAGGCGGGGCGGCTCCCGCGCCAGCGTGAGGCGCAGTCGGCGCGCCCGCGCGCTCCAGGCGCCGGGGAACGAGGCCCGCCGCTCGACGACGAGCGGCGCGGCGGTCGCGCGCGGTTCGTCTCCGAGATCGATCCCGACGACGACGGACGCCGTCAGGACGCGCCCGTCGATCGCCACCGTGATGGCGGGGCCCTCGGCGCGGAGGCTTTCCTCGCCGGCGCGCAGCTCGGCGTCCGAAATGCGACCGTCGCTGTCGGCGTCGAGCCGGCGCCGCTCCTCGCCGCTCACGAGGGCGCCCTCGAGGAGATCGTCGGTGACGTCGACGCGGCCGTCGAAGATCGCGGCGGTGACGTAGCGGTTCGTGCCGAGCGCCGAGAACTCCGGGTGGGCGCCCGCCCGTCCCATGCCCGCCGCGACGATCAGGGCCACGAGCGCGCCCGCGGCGCGCGCGCGAGTCGCCCGGCGGCGTCGGTGCTTGACCATCATGCGATGCGTTTCTACTCTCACGACCCCATGCCCACCAGCGTGAACGCGCACATCACCGGCACCGTTTGGAAGATCGAAGTCAAGGTCGGCGATGCCGTCCAGGAGGGCCAGACTGTCGTCATCCTCGAGTCGATGAAGATGGAGATGCCCGTCGAGTCTCCCGCCGCCGGCAAGGTGAGCGCCGTGCTCGTCAAAGAGGGCCAGTCGGTCGAGGAGGGCGCCCCCCTCGTGGAATTGGCGCCCTGACTAAGAGCGGATGACCTCGGCGAAGGTGGCGGCGGCGCGGGTGCAGGCGTCGCGGTCGACGTCGAGGTGGGTGACGAGGCGCAGCCGGCGATCGCCGAACGGCAGGCACAGGACGCCGCGCGTGGCGAGGCGCGCCGAGACCTCGCGCGCCGCGGGGAGCCCGGGCCCGAGATCCACCATGACGATGTTGCTGGGGGGCGTCGGGTCGACGACCAGGCCCGAGACGGCGGAGAGCCGCTCGGCGAGCCAGCGCGCGTTGGCGTGATCCTCGGCGAGGCGCTCGACGTTGCGGTCGAGGGCCCAGAGCGCCGCGGCCGCGAGCACGCCGGCCTGGCGCATTCCGCCCCCGAGCATGCGGCGGAAGCGCAACGCGCGCGCGATCGAGGCGCGCGAGCCGGCCAGGACCGAGCCCACGGGCGCGCCGAGACCCTTCGAGAAACACAAGGAGACGGTGTCGAAGCCGCGCGCCAGGACCTTCGGCGCCACGCCGGCGACGGCCGCGGCGTTGAGCAGCCGCGCGCCGTCGAGGTGGAGGCGCATGCCGAGCCGGCGCGCCGTCGCGACGACCTCGGCGACGTCCTCCCGAGGCCACACGACTCCGCCCGCGCGGTTGTGGGTGTTCTCGACGCAGACGAGGCGGGTCGGCGGCTGCGTCGGGCCGCCGGATTGGTACGCGCCCGCGACGTCTTCGGCGGAGAACCGCCCGGCGCGTCCGATCGAGCGGATCTGCACGCCCGCGATGGCGCCCGCCGCGCCGGCCTCGTACCACATGAGGTGGGCCCCGTCGCAGGCGAGCACGTCGTCGCCCGGCTCGCAGTGTACCTTGAGGGCCGTCTGATTCGCCATCGTGCCCGAGGGCACGAAGAGGGCCGCCTCTTGGCCGAGCAGCTCGGCGCTTCGTTCCTGCAAGCGGATCACCGTGGGATCGTCGCCGAGGACGTCGTCGCCGACCTCGGCGCCAGCCATGGCGGCGCGCATGCCGGCCGAGGGCCGGGTCACGGTGTCGCTGCGCAGATCGACGACGCCCGTCGTCAAGTTAGGCGCTCTCCGCCGTGGGTTCGGCGCCACCATCGGGGGGAGGGGCGACGCTCGGGTCGCCACCGGCTTCCACGGCCCGGTTCGACTCGCGCACGGCCTCGGCCAGCGACGTGTGAGACCCGCCCGCCGAGAGGGCCGGCAGGGACAGCAAGCCGACGGTGACGTACCAGACGGTCTGGATTCCGTGCAGCACGATGGCGTAGGCCATGCCGCGGGCGTTGACCACCGACGCCGGCAGATACGCGAGGAGCCCGAGCTTGATGGCGGCGTGAAATTGACCGACGAGGCCGGGCGCGTTCGGCAGCGACAGGACGACACCCGTGAAGGCCATTGTCGTGTAGGCGGCGCCGAGCGAGATCGGCAGACCCATCTGGCGCGCGAGGAGCCACATCCCGAAGCCGTTGACGCCCCAGTAGAGGACCGACTGGCCGAGGAAGATGCCGAAGTTGCGCCGGTCGGCCAGGACCTGGAAGCCCGAGATGAGGGCGCGCAGCTTGTCGGCGACCTCGTGCGCGCGCGCCGGCGCGAGGACCTTGAGCAGCGACACGCGCAGCGCGAACCCGATCGTCTGCTCCGTCCAGACGCGCGCCAGCGCGAGGAACGTCGTGAGGCCGACGAAGCCGAGCAGCGACGCCCAGGCTGCGAAGCGAAGCTCGGGCGTGAACCGATCTCCCGCCGAGACCAGGTACGAGACGAAGAACAAGATCGAGATCAAGAGCCCGTCGATGATGCGCTCGACGGCCACGGTGCCGAGCGCGGCGCTCATGCGCACGCCGCGCTCGCGCGTGACGAAGTAGGGTCGCACGAACTCGCCGAGGCGCACGGGCAGCGCGAGGATCGCCATGAAGCCCGCCGACGAGATCAGCAGGAGCCGGCCGAGCGGCAGCGTGACGCCGAGCGGACGCAGGAGAAATTCCCAGCGCCACGCCCGAAAAAGATGCGCGACGGCGAGGATCACGAGATAGCACGCGATCGCGGAGGCCGGCAGCGCGCGCAGCGCCGCGCCGACGGCGTGCCGGTCCATGCCGTGCATCGCGTAGACGACGCAGACGGCGCCCACGCCGAGAGACAGCGCGAGCTTGAGCGCCATGCGGCCGTTCATGCGCCGCTCCTACGCGCGGGGGGCATCGGGGAGCTCGCCTTCGAGGAGGCGGCGCGGGTTCTCGTCGAGCAGCTGGTCGAGCACTCCTTGGCCACGCTGCTTCTTGATCCACGCCATCCCGGCCGCCACCGAGGTTTGATCCTCGGGGCGGTGGATGTCGGAGGCGGCGGCGTGCGCGAGACCGTCGAGCACGAGGCGCCGCGCGGTCTTCATCTCCGCCTTGCCGTGCGCGCCGTCGAGCGCGCCGAGATCGATCAGCATGGCGGCGTGGCGGCCGAGCCGCTCGGCCAGCGCGACGTCCCGCTGGACCGCCGCGTAGCGCTCCGGGTGCGCCATGACGGGCATGTATCCGCTCGTGCGGATCTGAAAGAGCTGGGTCTCCATCTCGGCTGGCATCATCTGCGTGTTGACTTCGAACAGGAACGCCGGTGTCTCGTCGTACGTCGGGACGGCGTGCTCGCGGAGGCGGTCGTGGAAGACCAGATCCCAAAAGTTCTCGGCCGCGAGCCCCAACGCGGGCGTGCCGGCGCCGGCGAAGGCATCGCTGACCTGCGCGAAGGCGGCGTTGATCTTCGTCCGCTCGGGCATGAACATGCCTGCCCGCTGGTGGGGCGTCGCGTAAAGGTGGGAGAAGCCGAGCGACGCGATGGCCCGCATCATCTGTAGCGACATCTCGAGGTTCGTCGCACCGTCGTCGAGGGCCGGCAGGTAGTGCGAGTGAAGGTCGACGTAGTGAGCCATCGCGCGGCGCCGGGACGATAGCCTGGAAGGTCTGGAGGCGCCACCGGGCGGGGGCGGGGTGCGCGCGAACCACACACGCCCAAGCCTGCAGGGCAGCCGCATCGACCCACTCGTGCCCCTGGTGCGGGGCGTTTGCATGAGTTAAGATTTGTGGCTTAACGGGATATTTCTAGCTTCTTTCGACCTTCGCGTCGGCGTCAACACGAGTCAGGAGCAGGATCAGAGATGAGCGAGAAAGTCGTCCTTCCGAAGTTCGATCTCCCGGGCCAGGGACCGCATCCAGCGGTCAAGGCTCTCATCGTCGTCGGCGGCCTGCTGGTCCTGTCGATGATGGTGCTGGGCGGCGCGCTTTGGCACCACCACTCCCAGCAGGTCGCGGCCGAGGAGGAGGCGAAGGCGCTCGTCGCGGCCCGCAAGGCAGAGGCGCTCGCCGCGGCCGACGCCGCCAAGGCGAAAGCGGCTGAGGCCAAGGCCAAGCTCGCCGCCGCCAAGCGCGGCGCCGCCATGCCTGCCGTCGATTCGAGCAAGTCGGCCGGCGCGGAGCCGGGGGCGAATGGCGCCGGCGAAAAGGCGACCGTCGCGGTGAGCGAATCGCACCACAAGAGCTCATCGCACCACCACGGCTCGTCGTCGCACGGCATCTCGACCAAGACGGGTGGCAAGACGGTTGGGTCGGTGAAGGTCGCCAACGGCGACAGCGGCCACACGAAGGCCGCGGCCGCGACCAAGAAGAAGAACGACGACACCATCGACAAGCTGCTCGCGCAGTTCAAGTAGCCACCGTCCACTCTGGGCGGGGTCCGACTGTCGCAGTTCTGACGCGCGGGCCGCCTCGTCGCCCGGGCCCGGAGCCCATCAGGGTATCGGGCTATCAGCCGATGCACGGGTGGCAGGGGCGAGCGTGGCAGCGTCAGCGACGCGAGGTCGAATCGCGCCGCCGTGCGTTTGAATCTCGTGGGATAATCGTGTCTACTAATTCGACCCGCTCAACCGAGCGAAGCTGGAAAGGGCATCATGTCCGAGCGCCGTGAGAATTCCGTCCTCTTTTCCCTGAAAGAGCTGCGCAACATCGAGGACGGGCGCGTCAAGAAGGAAAAGGAAGAGGCGGACGCTCGCCTCGAGGCCGATCGCGCCGCCAAGGCGGCCGCCGAGCGCGCCATTCGCGAGGCCGAAGAACGCAAGCTCCGCGAGGAAGAGGATCGCGTCCGGCGCATCGAGGAGGACAAGGTGAGCCGCGTGCGCGAGGAGCAGATGCGCCTGCAGGAGGCGGAGCAGCGCGCACGCATCGAGGGGGAGGTCCGCCTGCAGGAGGAGCGCCTGCGCCTCGAGGTCCAGGCCAAGACCCAGCACAAGTCGCCGCTCAAGGCCATTCTGGGCGTGACGGGCGTGCTCGTCGTCATCGCGGTCGGCCTCGGCTACAAGATGTACAGCGACCACCAAGCAGAGCTCACCACTGAGCGCAACAAGCTGGTGGACGCGCAGGCTGCTGCTCAAGCCCAGAAGGCAGAGCTCGAGGCAAAGTTTGCCGCGCTCCAGAAGGACACGGACGCGAAGCTCGCGAAGGCCGAGACCGAGGCCGAGCGGTCCCAGATCCGCCTGGAAGCCGCGCGGCAACGGGCCGACATCGCGAACGCGCGCCCGTCCCACGGCCACGGCGCCGCCAAGGCCGAGGACAAGCCCACCCCCGGGGCCCGCAGGGTCGTCGGCAAGAAGGACGTCAGCGACAATCCGCTCGAAGGTTTGTGAGGCCGCCGCCGTGCGCCGGTCACGGCTGAATCGGGCGCGCGTGTGATAGAAATGCGTCGATGAGCATCGGCGAGGATCTGTTCGAGCAGAACCGGAAGCGCCTCCTGGCGTTGCTGACTGAGCTCTCGTACGAGCAGCGGGAGGTCACGCTCGCGTCGGGAGCGAAGAGCAACTTCTACATCGACTGCAAGCAGGCGGTGCTCACGGCCGAAGGTCATTTCCTCGTGGCCTCGTGCTTCGGGCGGCTGCTCACGGAGCGCGCTCCCGACGTCGAGGCCATCGGCGGCGTCACGATGGGCGCCGACCCGCTCGCCTCCGCCGTGTCGACGCTCAGCTTCGTCGCGGGGCGGCCACTGCCGGCGTTCTACGTGCGCAAGGAGGCGAAGGGCCACGGCACGGGCCAGTGGATCGAGGGCACGAAGTCCCTGCGGCCGGGGATGCGCGTCGCGATTCTAGAGGACGTCGTGACGACGGGCGGTTCGGCGCTCAAGGCCATCGCGCGCGTGCGCGAGCACGGACTCGTCGTGGCGGTCATCCTGGGCCTCGTCGATCGCGAGGAGGGCGGGCGCGAGGTGCTCGAGAAGGAAGCTCCGCTCTACACGCTCTTCCGGCGGCGAGACTTTCCATGAGCGCGCCTCGGGTCGCGTGGGCGGCGCGAGCGGCGCGCGTCGTCGGTTACGTGGCCGTCTGCGCGATCGCCGCGGGATGCGCGGGCCAGAAGCACGTCGCCGTCGACTTCTCCGAGACTCCGCGCGACTACGTCGGCAAGGACTACGAGCGGATCTACGATATGTGGACGCGCCACATGCAAGTCCTCCAGGACGCTGACGTCGCGCTCGAGGTCTGGGCCACGTTCAAAAGCTGGGACTTCCGCGAGGCGTACATCGAGCGTTACGCCGAGATCTATGGCCTGTCTGACGCCGATGAGAAGACTCTGCGCACTGCCCAGCAGGACGTGTTCCACGCGGCGTACGAGTTCCACGTCACGGCGCAGGCCTCGAATTACAAGTGGAACGACCTCGAGAAGTCGAGCTCGGCCTGGCGGGCGACGCTCATCGACGCTCTCGGGCATGAGCTCGCGCCCGAGTACGTCAAGGTCGTCAAGTTGCCCGACGCCTACGAGCAGACGTTCTTTCCCGCGAAGACGCCGTTCACGAAGACGTATGCCATCCGCTTCTCCGTGCCGGCCGACGGAAAAGCGTTCGCGGGCACGAAATCGGGCGCGCTCACGCTGCGCTTCGCGAGCCCGATCGGCCGCATCGAGCTCGAGTGGCGCGGCGGCTGAGCCGGAAACGCGAGGGTCGCGACCGTAGGTCGCGAGGGGTGGTGGCAGGGCGTGGAGGCCCGACGTGAGCCCGTTGCGTTCTACGCGAAACGGGCTCCTATCGGCGCTTTTTGGCGCCGGGCCCACGCGGGGCGCCGCGGTCGAGGTCGTCGAAGCTATCGACGTCGTCCTGCTTGTAGAGATCGGCCTCGCGCGCGAAGAAGTCGGCCTCGACGGCGTCGAAGGCCGTGCTGGGCGTCATGCGCGTCGGGGGGAGGATTCTGCGCAGCTTGTTCTTCGAGTCGGGGCCTGAAGGCAGGAGCGCGTCGAGCGACGGCCGCCTGCCGCTGTCACGCAGCGACGGCGTCATGCGCCGACTGCCATCGGGGGGCGGCGTGCGGCGCAGGCTGCCGTCGGGAGGTGGCGTGCGCCGCAGGCTGCCGTCGGGAGGCGGCGTGCGCCGCAGATTGTCGCGCGGCGCCGCCGGCGACGCGCGCCGCACGGGCGGCTCCGCGGGCGCGACCGTCGCGTGCCGCGCCGTGATGGGCACATGTCCCGCGGGAGCCAGGACGGAGGCGCTCGCGAGCTCGTCGAGCTTGAACTGCACCGTGGGGGCCTGGGCGAACGCGGCCGCCGCCGCGGGCGTCGGCGTCGACCGGCGCGCCGCGATCTCACCCGAGGCGGCCGCTTTCTTTTGCGTGAGCGGAATCGGCGCGACCGGCGTCGTCGCTCTGCTGACGGCCACGGACGCCGACGACGACGAAGCCCCGCCAACCGTCACGAGGCCCTGCGCGCCCGTCACGGGCTTGAGGCGGCGGCTCGAGCGCCGGCGCTCGCCCACGATGCCCCGCTGCTCCGGGACGACGGCCCACTGCTCGAGCATCGACTGCGGGCCGTCCTCGGTCGCGCCGGCGGCTTTGACGGCGAGGACACCCGCGTCGAGCAAGCGCTTGACCACTCGCAAGGTGTCGAAGACGCGGAAGGGGCTCTCTTCGATGACGTCGGTGAGCGTGCGCTGGCCGTCGAAGAGGCGGAGCGCCGGCCCGAGCTGGCTCGGCTGCAGACCCGAGCTGCCGGGGTCGCGGTCGCCGGACGGGACGTACACACATCGCGGCGCGCCGAGCTCGCGCGCCGCGTGGGCAAAATCGCGGAGAAAGCGCTCGCACTCGTCGAGCAGCTCCTGTGCCGAGAGGTGCAGGTTCGAGCGCTTCGGCACGTCGCGGAACTTCAGCGAGAGCGCCGCTTCTTCCCACAGCAGGAGCTGGTGGAGCGCGGGCAGTCCCTGCAGGCCCGCGATGTGGACGGCCATGACGCCACCGTCGGAGATGCGGAGCTCGGCACGCTTGTTCCCGCGCGACAGCAGGATGATCCCCGAGCGGCCCGTCACGGCGAGCGCGCGAAGCAGGTAGAAGAGGCCGTGGTACTCGGACAGGCGCGCCTGCACCTCGACCTCGGGATGCGGCGCGTTCGGGACGGAGTGGGAGAGTGTCAGCAGGCGGCTCACGTTGACGACGTCGCGCACGAACAGCGGCGTCGCCACGAAGTCGTTGGCGCCTGCCGCGAGGGCCGCCTGCCGCAGCCCGGGGGCGCCGACGGTCACGATGGGCACGCGGCGCACGGGCGCGCCTCGCTTGATGCCCGTGATGACGTCGAACCCGGATCTTTCGGGCGCCCGCAGCGAAACGACTGCGAGCTGCGGAGTCGTCGTGCGTAGGAGATCGGGCGCGAGCTTGGGGTCGGACGTCCCCGCGACGGTGCAGCCCTCGCGCTCGAAGCCATAGGTCAAGGTCTCGAGGCCGCGCGGATCGGGATCGACCAGGAGCAAGGTAGAGAGCTGGTTCATGAAGGAGGTAAGCCCACTCCAGTATAGGGCGAGCGGGGCGGCGATTGTTGGCTGAAGCACATCGGCCCGGGCCCCGTCATCTGAGGGTAAGTGTGGGGCGATCCGCCGCGGCGTCAAAAATATCGACGGTTTGGCTGGGAACCGCGTTGACGAGCCGGGTCAGCGCCGTTAGCCTTCCCCGCGCGCGGCGACCTGCCGCGCATGCCGCACCCCCGATGGCCGACGAATCAGACGCACCGAAAGGAGCCTCGCGGCCCGCCCGAGAGCCCACCGTCGACGAGCTCGTGGGCTACTTTCACGGCGGCGACAAGCCGCGCTCGGCGTTTCGGGTCGGCGTGGAGCAGGAGAAGATCGCGGTGCGCGCGGACGGAATGCCCGTGCCCTACGAGGGTCCGGACGGGATCGCGGCCCTGCTCGCCGCGCTCGAGGCCCGGGGCTTCTCGGCCCAGCGTGAGGGCGGGCACACGATCGCCCTCGCGCGCGGGGGCGATCGCATCACGGTCGAGCCGGGTGGGCAGGTCGAGCTCTCGGGCGCCGCGTTGCCCACGGCCGCCGAATGCGCCGCCGTTCTTCGCGCCCACGTCGCCGAGGTGCGCGAGGTGGGCGCCGCACTCGACATGCGCTTCCTGGGCATCGGCGCGCGGCCGTTCGGAACGATCGACGACGTGCCCTGGCTCCCCAAGCGGCGCTACGCCGTCATGCGGGCCTACTTCCCGGAGCAGGGAAAACAGAGCCGGCTCGCGCACTACATGATGAAGCAGACGGCCACGGTCCAGGCCAACTTCGACTACCTCGACGAGGCCGAGGCCGTCGCGAAGATGCGAACGGCGTTCGGCGTGACCTCGATCGTGACGGCGCTCTTCGCGGCCTCGCCCGTGAGCGAGGGACGGCCGAACGGATACAAGAGCGTGCGCGCCGCCATCTGGCTCGAGACCGACGAGGAGAGGGCGGGCCTCCTGCCGTTCGTCTTCACGCCCGGGTTCGGCTTCCGCGACTACGCCGCGTGGGCGCTCGACGTGCCGATGTTCTTCGTCCTACGGGGGGGGGTGTACCGTCCCACGCGCGGGCTGACCTTCAGGCGCTTCCTGAGCGAGGGCTTCGAAGGCGAGACGGCGACGCTGGCCGACTGGGAGCTGCACCTGTCGACCCTGTTCCCCGAGGTGCGCCTCAAGCGCTACATCGAGCTGCGCGGCGCGGACGCGGGCCCGCTCGACACCGCGATGGGCCTGGCGGCGTTGTGGCGCGGGCTGCTCGACGACGCCACGGCCTGCGCCGCTGCTTGGGGGCTCGTGGCCGGAGCGTCGATGTCGGAACGCGAGACGCTGCGCCGGGCCGTGCCGCGAGAGGGCCTGGCGGCGCGGCTCGGCCGCCACGTGGCGCGCGACCTCGCCGTCGAGCTCGTGGCCCTGGCGCGCGCGGGGCTCGCGCGGCTACCGGGCGGCGGCGAGGACGCGCGGCTCCTGGCGCCGCTCGAGGCCTACGCGTCGGCGGGCCGCTGCGCCGCCGATGAGCTCCTCGAGGACTTCGCGCGCGCGGGCGGCGATCCGGCGCGCCTCGTCGCAAAGTGGGAGCTGGTTCCGTAGGCGGCCGAAGGCTGGCGCGGGCGCTGGCTCGCATGTTAAGAACGGCCGTTCGAGCTCGGTGCCGTGGCCAAGTGGTAAGGCGAGGGTCTGCAAAACCCTTATTCCCCGGTTCAAATCCGGGCGGCACCTCTGGGCCCGCGGGCGGGGGT
>DASXOE010000151.1:0-2351 GCA_036494575.1 Polyangia bacterium
GCGCCGCGGCCAGCGCCGCCCCGTGTTCTCGCGCGTCACGTGCTACCCCGGCGCCGGCATGCGCTCGAGGATGTCCGTCAAGACGCGCTCGACGTCCTGGCGCGAGCGCCCCACGATCTCGGCGGGCGACGCAGCGACGACGCGGTGGGCGAGCACGGGCAGGGCCAGCCCCTTGAGATCGTCGGGCAGCACGTAGTCTCGCCCCTCGGCGAGCGCGGCGGCGCGCGCGGCGTTGCGCCACGACAGCTCGCCGCGCGGCGAGACGCCGAGCGCGAGGTGCGGCGACTGCCGCGTCTCGCGCGCGACCGCCACGATGTACTCCGCGAGCTCCGGCGCGAGGTGGACGCGCTCGGCCGCCTCCTGGAGCGCGCGGACGTCGGTGATGCGCAGCACGGCGGCGAGCTCGGCGAGGGCGTCGCTCGCGCGGCCCGGTGACTCGAGCAGGATGCGCTTCTCGTCGGCGGCAGACGGGTAGTCCATGCGGATGCGGAGCAGGAAGCGGTCCATTTGCGATTCGGGCAGCGGATACGTTCCGTAGTGCTCCTCGGGGTTCTGGGTCGCGATCACGAGGAAGGGCGCCTCGAGCGGGTACGTGTGCCCGTCGACCGAGACCTGCCCGTCATTCATCGCCTCGAGCAGCGCGCTCTGCGTGCGCGGCGTCGTGCGGTTGATCTCGTCGGCGAGCACGAGGTTCGCGAAGATCGCGCCCCGCCTGAACTCGAACTGTCCGGACTTCGGGTCGAGCACCGACACGCCGACGATGTCCGAGGGCAGCAGATCGCTCGTGAACTGGATGCGGTGGAAGACGACGCCGATCGACGCCGCGAGGGCCCGGGCGAGCGTGGTCTTGCCCACGCCTGGAACGTCCTCGATGAGCAGGTGGCCGCGCGCGAGCAGCGCGATGACGGCGTGACGGATCGCCGCGGGCTTGCCGCGGATCACGCGCGCAATGTTGGCCTCGAGCGTCGCCACCAGCTCGGCGGGGCTCGCAGCCCGCTCTCGGGGCATGGCCGTGCTCATCTCACTCGACTATATCACCGGGCTCTGATGCCGGCGCGGGGAGGGGTGTAGGTCCAACTTTCGGCTCCTTTGGCAGCCCTGCTCCCCGTTTGGTCGAACCCTGCGGGCTCGCAGCTCGCGAGCGGGGTACACTGAGAATGTCATGACCACAGTCGCCAAAGAGATCGTCGAGGCCGCTCTCAAGCTCGATCCCCAGGTCCGCGCCGAAGTCGCTCAGGAGATTCTCGAGAGCCTCGAGGATAGCAGCTATGGCGAGCTGAGCCCGGCATGGGAGAAGGAGCTCGATCGTCGGGTGCAGGAAGTCGAAGAGCGCCGCGTCGAGCCCATCCCGGCTGAACAGGTCTTTGCTGAGATCGAAGCTTCGCTTCGGACCCGACGTGCCGGCAAGTAGAGTCAAAGTCGACTTTTCACCTGCCGCCCACGGCGATCTTCGGGATGCAGTCTCCCGGTACGAAGAACAGCGCTTCGGCCTCGGCGAGTCTCTTCGCTTGGCGGTCCGCGAGGCCACTCACGTGATCGCCACAGCCCCCCATCGTTGGCCCATTCGTCGCGGCAAGCACCGATACGTGATGCGTAAATTCCCTTTCACGATTGCCTATCTCGCCGCCGGTGCCACCGTTACGATCGTCGCCGTCGCTCACCACAAACGCGACCCAGCCTCTTGGCAAGAGCGCTGAGCAGCACTGGGTGAGGAGGCCCGGTGCCCGGGGAAAAGCATGGTCTGCTCCCAGAAAAGCCACTAAGCTGAGCGCCTTCTTGATAATTGATGGCCAGCACCACCTCGCGCGCACGCCGATCCCGGAGGCTACATGACCTGGTCCGTTCGTAATCGACTCGCTTTGATCGCAGCGCTCGTGTTCTTCGGCGCGGCCGCCGGCTGCGGAGACAACACGCCGAAGGGCACGGGGCAGGGGGGCTCGGGCGGCGATCAGGAGGGCGGCGCCGGCTCGGGCGGCACGGCGGGCACGGACGCGGGCCTCGACGCCGACGGGAACGTGTCCGATGGCGACGCGAACGTCGACGTCAACGGGGGCGACGGTGACGCGCAGGGCGACGTCAAGACCGACGTCAATCCCGACGTTGGCGAAGGAGGCGGTGGTCACGCGGGCGGCGACGGTGGCGCCGGGACCGACGGCGGCGCCGGGACTGACGGCGGCGCCGGGACCGACGGGGCCGCGGGCACGGGTGGCGCCGGGACCGATGGCGGCGCTGGGACCGACGGCGGCGCGGGCACGGGCGGCGCCGGGACAGGTGGCGCGGGCACGGGCGGCGCGGGCGCGGGCGGCGCGGGCACGGGTGGTGCCGGCACCGGTGGCGCTGGAACCGGCGGT
>DASXOE010000152.1:0-14845 GCA_036494575.1 Polyangia bacterium
GCGGCGACCACCGTAATATCGCCAGTGGTCGGACCAGCCAGCATGAGGTCACAGATGCCACTCGAGGCGGCCGCGGCTCTGCTCGTCCTGACCGCGGCTCTCGGGTGTCGCGCGCGTTTGTCGAAGACCCCGAGCGCGTCCCCTTCCGAGGGTCGGGATACCGGCGTTCCTGTCGCGGGCCCTTGGGATGACTTCTGGCGCGCGCGGAAGGTTTCGCCGCCGCCGCCGCGGAATTTCTTGGACGTCGAGTCACGCGCGCCCCTGATCTTGAACCTGACGAATGGGATCCTGCCTGACGACGTTGTGCGGATATTGGTGATGGCGGACCTGCGGAGCGGCCGCGGCGCCACCTGGGCCGGCGATCACTTGCGACTCGATATCGTGAACGCGGGTGTCTTTGGCCCCCCGGGCCTGAACGGGACCAGCAATGTCATCGCGACAGAGCGGGCAAAAGGAGCGCTCGAGGTCAGCTGTCCAGCGGGTACGGTCTTGGCGGCGGCGGTCGTCGCCATATCCAAGAACACGCGGCGGCGAGCCGCGTGGGCGGGTCTCACCGACTTCGTGATCGTGCAGACGTCTCGAGCGTCCGGTGAGCCCTGCAAACGGATCCTCGTAGGTGGGAAGACGGAGGCTGTTCCAGCGCGTCGCGCGCGGGCGGAGCTCAGTTGGCAGTTGGACACTGGAGAGCTTCGCGATGACCCGGTCGTGGGTCCGCTCTGGTATCAGGCGCGCGGATGGAGTTGCAAGCTGGGCGGCACGGGCGCGTTGGACGAGATCTGCTCCCTCCTGCAACCGTGAGCCGGGGACTCCGCCGTCTACGGCTACCAGAAGGTGGGAGACTGCCGCGATGCCAAGGCCGAGCTCGCGGCGCCGTGGCGGCGTTTCAGCCGAGCTCCGGATCGAGCAGCAGGTCGACGCCGCACACCTCTTCGAAGCCGCAGCGCTCGAGGATGGGCCGCGACATCGCGCCCGCGTGCACCGTGAGGGCCGGCTTGCCCATCTCGACGGCGGCGCGCCAGCGCGACGCGACGAGGGCGCGGTAGACGCCGCGGCCCCGGAAGCGGGTGAGGACGGCGCCGCCGGCGCACAGGACGGCCGCCGGTCCGTAGTTGACGAGGCCGAGGCCCGCGACCGCTCCGTCGGCGAACGCGATGTGCGTCATCCGCGCGACCCTCGTCTCGTGGTTCCAGCCGGCGTGCGCCGTGGCGACCCACTTGGCGATCGCGTCCTCGTTTTCGCCGAGCGCCGTGAGGCCGGCGCGCAGGGCGTCGACGTATTCTTCGTAGCTTTGAACGAGCCGCGCTTCGACGCCAGGCGCGGGTGGGGCGATCGGCGGCGGGCGCGTCAGCGCCATCGCCGTGTAGTGCGGCTCGAAGGGGGGGCGCGTCGCCGGCACGAAGCCGCGATCCGCGAGGGCCTTCGCGAGCCCGACGGGCTTCGAGGACGGGCCGACGTGCCAGGCGCACGCGACGAAGCCGGCCGCGCGCAGGATCGCGCGAACGTCGGCGATCGTCGCGTCGAGCTCGTCCTCCGTCGTGCGCACCCGCGAGATGCTCGAGTGCGTGGGCGTGGGCGACAGCGCGAGCGTGAAGTTGGGCCGGAGGATTCGCCGGCCGGGCAACCAGGGCTCGGGGAGCTCGGTGTCGGGCTCTTCGGCGAACCGCAGGATCGCGTCGGGCGTTCGCACGCGCTCATGATCTCACGCCGACGGGCGACCTCGCAAGTTGCCCTCTGAAGCGGGCGCGCCCGCTTCAGAGCGTGCACTTCCCGTTGAGGCACAGCAGGTTCAGCGTGCACATCGTGCAGCTCGGCCCGCAGTGCGCGCCGTCGCTGTTCGTGTTGTAGCAGGCGCCGCCGCAGGCCGACTGGTTGGCGCCGCAGCAGATGCCCATCGAGCAGTGGCCGGGGCAGGCCTTCCCGCAGGCGCCGCAGTGATTCGGGTTGCTCGCCGTGTCGACGCACGTGCCGCCGCAGTTGACCTGTCCCGTGGGGCAGCACTTGCCCGCCATGCAGGCGCCGCCGGGGCAGTCGGCGTCGGCGCAGCACAGGGAGCTCGCGATGCAGGCGCCGTTGCAGAGCTTGAAGCCGGAGTCGCACGTGAAGCCGCAGGCGCGGTTGGCGCAGGTGGCCGTCGCGTTCGTGACCGAGGGGCAGGGATCGCAGCTCGCGCCGCAAGAGTTCACGCTCGTGTTCGAGAGGCACAGGCCGCTGCAGTCATGCGTGCCCATGGGGCACATGCCCATACAGGCGGTGCCGTTCGGAATGCAGACGTTGGCGCAGAGCTTTTCGCCCGTCGGGCAGCTCGCGCCGCAGGTCGTGCCGTCGCAGGTGGCCGTGCCGCCCTGCGGGGTCGAGCAGGCCGAGCAGGAGGTGCCGCACGACGCGGGCGAGTTGTCGCCCGAGCAACCGCCGTTGCAAGCGTGGAAGCCCGCGCCGCACGAAAAGCCGCACAGGTGGTTGGCGCTGCAGGTCGCGGTGCCGTGGGTCACGGCGGGGCATTCGGCCGTCGTGCAGCAAGTCGCCTCCGCGATGCACGTCGTGTCACAGCGCTTGTAGCCGTTCGCGCAGGTGAAGCCGCACGTCGTGCCGTTGCACTTGGCCGCGCCGTTGTCCGGCACGGGGCAGGGATCGCAGCTCGCGCCGCAAGAGTTGACGCTCGCGTTCGAGAGACATTGGCCGCCGCACGCGTGCGTCGTCGAGGGACAGGTCATCATGCATGGCTGCGTCGACGGGATGCAGGCGCCCGCGCACAGCTGCTGACCCATGTCGCAGGCGCCACCGCAACTCTGGCCGTCGCACGTGGCCGTGCCGTCCGTGGGCGGCGTGCAGGGCGCGCACGACATGCCGCAGTTGGCCGGCGACTTGTTGTCGACGCACTGGCCGTTGCAGACGTGGAAGCCGCTGTTGCAGGTGAGGTTGCACGCGTGCGCGGCCGTGCAAGTCCCCGTGCCGCTCGCGGGCGTGCCGCAGTCGGTGCTCGTGCAGCAGCCGCCGGTGGGCACGCAGGTGGCGTCGGGGCAGGCCTTGTAGCCTTCGACACAGGCCGCGCCGCACGCGGTGCCGTCGCAGCTCGCCGCGCCGTTCGGGGGCGTCGCGCACGCCGTGCACGCGCTTGGGCCGCAGCTGTTGATGCTCGTGTTCGCCGAGCACAGGCCGTTGCAGTCGTGCGTCGCCACGGCGCAGAACGACGTGCACTCCGTGGCCTGAGGGATGCAGGTGCCCGCGCAGAGCTTCTGGCCGTCGGGGCAGGCGCCGCCGCAGGTCGTGCCGTCGCAGGTGGCGGTGCCGCCCGCGGGCGCGATGCACGCCGAGCACGAGCCGCCGCAGCTCATCGGCGACGTGTCGTCGAGGCACGCAGCGCCACAACGGTGATGGCCCGCCTTGCACGTGAAGCCGCACGTCACGCCGTCACAGGTCGGCAGATCCGCGTTGTCCGGCAGCGGGCACGCGTCGCAACCCGTGCCGCAGGTCATGGGATCGGTGTTCGCGACGCAAACACCGCCGCAGGCGTGCGTGCTGGCGCCGCAGGAGACGGGCGTGCCCCCGAGCGCGAGCGGGAGCAGCGAGCAGCCTGACTGCAAGGTCGACGTCCGGCTGTCGCCGAAGCTGCCCGCGGCGACGCTGACCGTGTACATCGCCCCAGCCGCGTAGGACGTGAGATCGATCTCGACGGTCATTTGCGGGCGGTCCGTACCGTGGGCCACCCTGGCCTTCGTCGGCGCGCCGCCGTTGACCGTCGTCGTGACGTCGATGCTCGTCTCGGCCATCGCCGCCGCATCGAAGGTGAGCGTCAGGAGGATCGTGCCGGGGCGACACGCCTCCTTCTTCGTGCAGCCGCCGAGGAGCGCCACGGCCGCGAGCGCCGCGACGCGCGTTCGCGGCGCCGTCAAGGCCCGGCCACTTTCGCGTCGACCGCCGGGTACTCGGTGCGGCTGAGCGCGAGCACGAGGATGACCGCCGCCGCGACGGCGGCGCCGCCGCCGACCGCCGCCCAGAACCAGGGCCGCCGGTAGACCGGCCGCGGCGCGGGCGCGGGCGCCGCCGCGATCAGCGCGGGCGGCGCGGGGGCGGGCGGCGCGAGCGCGAGCGTCTGCGCGCCCGCCGTCGTCGGGCCTGGGGCGCCGTTCGGGGCGGCCGTGAACGTCAGCGTCAGCGCCATCGACTGACCGGGCTGGGCGGTGAACGCCTCCTCGACGACGTCTTCTCCGGCGCGCGCGCGCAGGTCGTGCGGCCCCGGATCGATGACGAGCGGGTGATCGAACGTCACGGCCCCGAGGCTGCGGCCGTCGAGCGCGAGGTCGGCGCCGGGCCGGTCGCTCTTGAGCTCGAGCGTGACCACCTTGGCGCGCAGGTCGTCGACGTGCCGGCGCGCCGTGGCCTGGTTCGCCGCCGGCGCGTCCGTCTCCTCCTTGAGAAACCCTTCGAGCGCCTGCAGCGCGTCGGCGTAGCGCGCCACCGACAGGTACGCGATGCCCAGGTTGTAGAGCACCTTCGGGCTCGGCACGAGACGGTAAGCCTCTGAGAAGCTCTCGACGGCCTTGTCGTACTGCCGATCGTCCATTTGCTGCGCGCCCTCCTGCATGAGGGCCCGCGCGTGGGCGCGCGCCGGCTCCGCGGCCGGCTCGACGGGCGCCGCAATCACGCGGCCGCCGAGCGCCATCGACAGCAACAGGGTCCAGAAGGGAACACGCGCGTGCTTCGATGTGGAACCTTTAGGCATTACGGTAAGCTGGGGGCGCAGTGGGACAGCAGATTGGCAATTATAAGGTCATTCAAAAATTGGGCGAGGGGGGCATGGGCGTCGTCTACCTCGCCGAGCACGCCGTCATGGGGCGGCAGGCCGCCATCAAGCTGCTGCTGCCCGCCATGTCGGCGAACGCCGAGGCGGTGACGCGCTTCTTCAATGAGGCCCGCGCGACGGCGCGCATCAAGCACCCCGGCATCGTCGAGATCCTCGACTGCGGCATGCTGCCAAACGCCCAGGCGTACATCGTCATGGAGTTTCTCCCCGGCGAGACGCTGGGCTCCTACGCCGAGCGCTACGGGAAGCTCTCGTCCGACGTCAACCTCGCGCGCGCCATCGTCCGCCAGGTCGCGATGGCGCTGTCCGCGGCGCACGCGCGCGGGATCATTCACCGCGACCTCAAGCCAGACAACGTCTTCCTGTGCAGCGAGGGCGGCGCCGTCGACGTCGCGACGGTCAAGATCCTGGACTTCGGCATCGCCAAGCTCGTGAGCGCGGGTCAGATGCCCGCGGTGACGACGACGAGCGAGCTCCTGGGCACGCCCGTCTACATCTCGCCCGAGCAGTGCAAGGGCGCCAAGGATCTGGACCATCGGACGGACATCTATTCGCTCGGCTGCATCGCCTTCGAGCTGCTCACTGGCCAGCCGGTCTTTCATGCGAGCTCGCTCGCCGAGCTCATCGCGTCGCACATGTTCAAGCCGCCGCCGCCCCTGCAGGAGCTCGAGCCGACGGTGCCGGCGGCTTTCGCCGACCTCGTCCTGCGCATGCTCGCCAAGTCGCCCGATGAGCGCCCGCGCACCATGGAGGAGATCGTGGCGGACATCGACGCGACCGGCGTGCCCCCGGCGCTGCGCGGCAGCGCGGTGGTGCTGTCATCGGCGCGGCCCCTCAAGCTCGCGCTGCCGGCCGACGAGCCAGCCCCGTCGGGCGGCGTCGTGACGATGGGCGCGGGCGGCGGTCGGGCGCGCGGGCCGGTTCCGTCCGAGCCGCCCGCCGGGAGCACGTTCAGCGGCCTCGTCTCGGAGGCGCGGCCCGAGGGGCTGTCCGCGGGCCGACGCAAGCGCGCGTGGGCCGTCGCCGGCGGCGTGGCGGCCGCGGCCGGCGTGGCGGCGTTGCTGCTCGGTCGCGCGCCCGAGCGCGCGCACGAAGGCGCCGCGCGCCCGACGGCCACTGCGGCCGCGACGGCGCCCCTGGCGCCGACGACCGTCGACATCGACGTCGACGATCGACCGGCCGGCTTGACCGTCACGGTGGACGGACGACCGGGACGCGTGCCCATCTCGCTTCCGCGCGGTCCGCAGACGCACGCGCTCGTCTTCCAGGCCGACGGCTACGCGTCCATGACGCGCACTCTCGACGCCACCAAGAGCCGGACGCTCGTGCTCGGCATGCAGCGCAAGCTGGCCGCTTCGGCGCCCGCCGCGGCGCCCGCCTCGCAGCCGCCGGCACCCGCAGCCGCCAAGCGCCCCGGCAAGACCCCGCCGCGCAAACCCGGCAAGCGCGCGACCGACCTCTTCCTCGACATTTGAGTAGGCGCCGAACGAGCGCTCCTACGCCGTCGGGCGCCGCGGTGACGACGCACCGCCTAGCGGTACGCCTCGCGCCGACGGGCGATCTTGACGATTGTCACGCGCGCGCCGCGGTCGTCGATTTCGTAGACAACACGATAGACGCCTTGACGGATGCGGTACTTCTCCTCGCCGGAAAGCTTCTCGCAGCCGTGTGGACGGGGCTCTTCCGCGAGCGTCTGGATCCGGGCCGCCACGCGCGCGCAGTCTTTCGACGGAAGCTCGCCGAGCTCCCTGGCCGCGGATTTCTTGACCTCGAGCCTATAGCTTGCCACGTCGCTTGAGGTCGCGGAGGACCTGCTCGAAGGACAAGGTCGGCTCCTTGGCCCTCTGACGAAACGCGGCCAGATCGTCGACGTCTTCCGAGAGCGTCGAGCGAACCGCCTGGTTCACGATCTCGGAGACACTTTGATCAGTCTCGGCGGCCTTGAGGCGCAGGGCTCGATGAAGGTCCTGATCGAAATAGATCGTCGCGCGCTTTGCCATGACGTCATAGCACTATAGCGACAAGACGACTTGACGACAACTCGCGCGGCGTTTTTGGCGCTCCCCGCGCGCGCGGCGTAGGCTGGCGGGGAAATGGGACGCATCCAAGTTCACTTCCGCAACAAGCTCGTCGCGGGGGCGCTGGCGGCCATTCCGCTCGTCGTGACGGTCTTCGTCCTGTGGTACGTCGACAGCAAGGCGCGCGCGATCTTCAACGTCGAATATCCGTTCGTCGGCATCGCGATCGCGCTCGCGGGGCTCTACCTGCTCGGGCTCTTCGTGACGAGCCTCGTGGGGCAATTCTTGCTGGGCGCCGTCGACGCCGTGCTGCGGCGGCTGCCGGGCCTGCGCGATCTCTACCGCTCGTGGAAGCAGGTCGCGCTCACGACCGACACCCACGACGGCATCTTCGCGCACGTCGTGCTCATCCCGGGCGACGGCGGCACGCGCCTGCTCGGGTTCACGAGCGCCAAGGGCATCGAGGGCGATCCGGCGACGTGGTGCGTGTTCGTGCCCGCGTCGCCCAACCCGACGTCGGGGCGGCTCTTCTTCGTGCCGTCGAAGCTCTGCGTGCTCGTCGGCATGAGCGCGCAGGAGGCGCTCAAGCTCGTTATCTCCGGCGGCAGCTACGTGCCGGGCGCCATCGGCGCCGCCACGGCCATGCAGGCGGCCATCGACCGGGCCGAGCACACAGCGCCCCTGACAGTTCCCTAGATCGTCGCTAGACTTGGCCTCATGCGCCCCAATCCCCGGTTGACGATCTCGTTGTTGGCGCTCTGCTTGGCGTCCTTGGGTGGTGGGAGCGCGCCGGGCGCGCGCGCGGCCGAGCCGCTCGAGGAGAAGCCGCCCCTCGGCGAGCTGCCACCGCCCGTCAAGCCGGTCGTGCCGCCGCCGGCCGTCCCGCGCGCGGGCGACAAGGCGCCGTCCTTCACGCTCAAGGCCGTCGACTCCGGTCAGCCGCGCACGCTCGATTCGTTCGCCAAGGCGAAGGGGATGAAGGGCGCCGTCCTGCTGTTCCTGTCGTGCCGCTGCCCATACGTCGCGCAGGCCCGCTCGCCCATCGCCGAGCTCGCCAAGCAGTACGGCGACAAGGTCGCGTTCGTGGGCCTCAACGCCAACCAGAACGAGCCCGTCGCCGAGATCAAGGCCGACGCCGCGCAGAGCTTCGCCTTCCCCATGCTGCGCGACGACGGCTCGAAGGTCGCTGATCTCTACGGCGCGCAGCGCACGCCGGAGGCGTTCGTCGTGGGGCCGAACGGCCTCATCCGGTATCACGGCGGCGTCGACGAGCTCGGGCCCGCGCTCGCCCAGCTCGTCGCGGGTCAACCGGTCACGAAGTTCGAATCGAAGTCCTTCGGTTGCACGATCAAAAGGAAACCGTGAGGCAGTCCGCGCCGGCGCCGGCTCGGGCGCTCGCGCTGACGCTGGCGCTTTTCGCCGTCTCCGCCTGCGGGCGTGGTCTGTCGCCGCGCGTGGATGATCCGGCGGCCGCCGCGCCCGCGGCCCCCGCGCCCGCGGCCGTCGAGCCCGCCGCGCCCGCGGTCGGCACGACGCCCGGTTACACGCTCATGGATTTGGAGGCGATCGAGCACGCGGTGCGCGGGCGCGGCCACCCCCTGCTGGTGCACTTCTGGGCGAGCTGGTGCGGGCCCTGCCTTCAAGAGCTGCCGCTTCTCGACAAGTTCGCGCGCGACATGAAGGCGCGCGGCGTCGAGGTCTTGTCGTTGTCGCTCGACGACGCGGAACGGGCTGGGGGGCAGGTCGTCGAGGTCCTCGCGGCGCGCGCGCCGAATCTGACGCGCAACATCGTGCGGGTCCAGGACACGAGCTCCTTGATCAACACGATCGATCCGCGCTGGGAGGGCTCCATCCCCGCGATGTTCGCGTATGATGCCAAGGGCCGACTGCGCGATAGCTTGATTGGCGAGACGACGCGGCGAGACCTGGACGTCCTGGCCGCGCGCGCCCTGAACCCCGGACGGAAATGAAGTTGCTCTCCCCGGAAAACGCGGCGGGCCGCCGGGCGCCGCCTCTGCAGCCGCGCGCGCCCTCGCGCGCCTTGGCGGCGTGCGCGCTCGCCCTGGGCGTTGGCGCCTGCGCGGGCCCCACGGACGACCGCGCGCTCGAGGTGAGGTCGTCGGCGCTCGGCGAGCCGATGGGCGACTACCCCGGCTACGAGGAGCGCGTCGTGCTCTACGCCACGAACCGCGCGCGCGTCTCGCCCGCGACCGAGGGCTGGCCGTCATATCCGTCCGAGCCGCCCCTGCAGTGGAACGCCGAGCTCAATCAGTCGTCGCGCGCGCACTCCGTCGACATGCGCGACACGCCGTGCTTCCAGCACCCGTCGTGCGACGGCACCGACACGTTCACGCGCGTGCTGACCTTCTACAAGGGCGCCTGGTCGATGCTCGCCGAGAACATCTCGGCGGGCGTCGCCGATCCGCAGGTGGTCGTGCACAACTGGATCTACGAGATCGGCGCGGCGCCGGGCGAGACCGGCCACCGCGACGCGATCTTCTCGGCGGACCTCACGCTCATCGGCGTGGGCTTCGCAGCCGGCGGCGCCACGAAGACGCCGAACTACTGGACTCAGGACTTCGTGGGCACGGCCGTCAAGCGCCCGCGGCTGGCCGACGGCATCCACTTTCCGAAGAGCGCGGCGGCGGGCGGCTCGATCACGTTCGGCGCGACGTACTACGACGCGGCCGTGGGCACGGGCCAGCCGCAGGTGTTCGCCGTCGTCGACGGCGCGTGCCACGGCCTCGCCATGGTGCGCGGCACGACGGCGCTCGGCGCGTACGAGGGCGCCGCGCCGCTGGCCGACGGTTGCCACGCCTACTACTTCGTCGCGACGCTGGGTGACGGCGTCGCGCTCGCGACGTATCCCGACACGGGCGCGCTGCAGGTGGGCACCGGGACAGCGGCGGCGAGCTGCGCGCTCTTCGCGACGACGCGTCCGGCGGCCACGTGCGCAGGCGCGGGCATGGGAGCGGGCGGCGCCGGCGGCGCGACGGGCGCAGGCGGCGCCGCGGGCACGGCCGGCGCGCCGGGCATGGGCGCGGCCGGTAAGGCGGGGGCCGGGGGAATCGCGGGCGCCGCCGGCGAAGCGGCCGGACACTCGGGCGGAGCGGGCGCCACGGCGGCGACCGGCGCGGGCGGAGCGCCGGCGAGCCCCGCGACGGGCGCCGCGGGCACGGGTCCGGGTCGCGGCTCGCGCGACGTCTTCGGCGTGGGCTGCGCGCTCTCCGGGCGGCGCTCGACGGACGGGCCGCTTGCCGTGGCCTTGCTCGCGGCGGCCGTCGCGCTCGCGCGCCGGCGCTCTTGCCGCGCCGCTACTTCCAGTTGAGGACGACGACCTGGACGGCCGGGCGCGCCTTCACGGGCGTGAGCGCGAGCGTGTTCGTGGGCTCGTGGCGCACGTTGGCCTTGTGCTCGAGGAACTCGTCGACGGGCTCGAGCTCCTTGATCGTGAGCGGCGGCGTTCGGTAGTGCATGGGGATGACGACCAGACGCGGGTGAAGCTGGTCGACGACGCGCGTGGCCTGGTACGCGTCGATCGTGTACACGCCGCCCACGGGCACGAGCAAGACGTCGACCGAGCCGATGGCCGAGAGCTGCTCGTCGGTGAGCAGGTGCCCGAGATCGCCGAGGTGCGCGATGCGCAGGCCGTCGACCTCGAAGATGAAGACCGTGTTGAGCCCGCGCTCGGCGCCGCGCTTGTCGTCGTGGTACACGCCCACGCTGCGGATGGCGACGTCCTTCACCTTCTCGTCGATCCGCGTCCAGCCCTTCTTGTCGGCCGTGAGCCCACGCAGCACGCGCGCCTTGTTGACGACGAGCGCGACGTTGTTGTGATCGGGGTGCTCGTGGCTCACCGTGATGACGTCGGCCTTCAGCCCGAGCGGCAGGTCGTAGCCGAGGCCCTTGGGGATCGGGTCCATGACGATGCGCGTGCCGGCGGCCGTCTCGAGCACGAAGGCCGACTGCCCGAGCCATGTCAGCTTGCCGATGACGGGCGCGCCCGCCGCGCGCGCCCGCAACGCGAGCGCGGCCGACAGCGCGAGCGCCGTCAGGCACAGGCCCGCCGAGAGCCAGGCCCACCTGCCGGGGCGCCGCGTTCTCGCCATGGAGGCGACTATAGCCTCGCGGCCCACGGCTCCAAGCGCGATTTCACGGACGCCGCAGGCTGAGGAAACGCGGCGACGCGCCGAGCACGACGAGCGCCACGCCACCGAGCGTGAGCAGCGCGCCGCTCAGGAAGGTCGGGCTGAGCGTGTCGCCCAGGAAGAGCACGCCCGCGCCGATCGTCAGCACGGACGCGAGCTGGGCGATCACGCCCGCGGTGCCCACGCGCACGTGCCGCAACGCCTCGGTCATGAGCAGCTGCGCCACCACGCCCGCCACGCCGACGCCCAGCAGCAGCGCCCAATCGCCCGCCGTGGGCGCGACCCACCGGCCGAAGGGCGGCAGCACCGCCGGCGCGCTCACGACGAGCCCCAGCGCCGTGAAGGAAAAGAAGACCGACCAGGCGGTCTCGGCGGGCGGGCCCTGCGGCATCTCGCGGCGCGCCGCGCGGATCGACGTCACGGCGACGCCCGAGAGCACGGCGGACGCGAGGCCGAGGAGCGGACCGGTGCTCGCGTGCAGGTCGCGCGGCCGGAGGCCCACGATGAGCGCGACGCCCACGAGCGTGAGCGGCAGCGCGAAGAGCGCGCGCCGCGGCGGCCGCTCCCCCAGCAGCAGCCACGCGCCCAGCATCGTGAACACGGGCTGCGTGTAGTTCAGCAGAGTGGCCTCGCCCACGGGGATGCGCTGCAGGGCGCTGAAGTAGGCCACGACGGCCGCGCCGCCGAAGAGCCCGCGCGCGACGAGCCAGCGCCAGCGCCGCGGCCGGAGTTCAGCGCGCCCGGCCCGCCACCAAAGGCCCGTCGCGACGACGCCCGTGGCGAAGCGCACGAACGCCGCCTGTGGGCCAGGGACATGGCGCGACACGAGCTTCGTGAGCACCGCCATGAGCGCGAACAACGCCGCCGACAGCGCGAGGCGCACCGCCGCCCACCGGGCTCGCGGATCTTCGTCCGTCAAGCGTCCCGTCCCCCCGCCCGGGCCCTCGCGCGGCTCCCGGCATCCGCTATGGTTAGCGGCGCATGTCGGAAGAACGGCCCAAGGACTCGCTCTCGGAGCTGGCGCCGGAGGCGCCCGAGGGCGCCGCGCCGACGCTGCGCGAGAGCGAGGTCGCGCCCAAGCGCAAGCCGCTCGCCGAGATCCTCGAGGGCCTGCCCGCGGCCCCCGGCGTCTACATCATGAAGGATCACCGCGGCAAGACCGTGTACATCGGCAAGGCCGCCGTGCTCCGCAACCGCGTGCGCCAGTATTTCCAGCCCGCCTCGGGCGACAGCCGCGACTTCGTGCCGCTGCTCGAGGGCATCGTCGCCGACATCGAGACCGTCATCACCTCGAACGAGAAGGAGGCGCTGCTCCTCGAGAACACGCTCATCAAGAAGCATCAGCCGCGCTTCAACGTCAACCTCAAGGACGACAAAAATTACCTCGTGCTGCGCCTCGACCCGGCCGCCGAGTGGCCGCGCCTCGAGGTCGTGCGCAAGCTCGGCGACGACGGCGCCTCCTACTTCGGCCCGTACCACTCGGCGACGTCCTGCCGGGAGGCGCTGCGCGTCGTCAACCGCCACTTCCAGCTGCGCACGTGCACCGACCACGTCCTGCACAACCGCCGCCGCCCCTGCCTGCAGTACCAGATCAAGCGCTGCCCCGCGCCCTGCGTGCTGCCGGTCGCGCGCGAGGCCTACGCCGAGCAGGTGCGCGACGTCGGCCTCTTCCTCGACGGCAAGAGCGACGAGCTCATGGACCGGCTGCGCGTGCGCATGAAGGACGCCGCGGCGCGCACCGACTTCGAGGTGGCGGCCGACATCCGCGATCAGGTGCGCGCGCTCGAGGTGACGCTCGAGGAGCAGCGGGTCGTGTCGGCGGACTTCTGCGATCAGGACGTCATCGGATTTCACCGCGAGGGCATCGCGCTCGAGCTCGTCGTCATGTCCATTCGCGGCGGCAAGCTGTCGGCGAGCCGCGCGTTCTCGTTCACGGGCCAGGAGTTCCCCGACGCCGAGCTCCTCTCGTCGTTCATCGGCCTCTACTACGACCTCGGCGCGCCGCCGCCCGACGAGGTGCTCCTGCCCTTCGACATCGAAGACGCGGCGCTCAAGGCCGAGTGGCTCGGCGAGCGGCGAGCGGCGTCGGCCCACGGGTCGCGCCGGCGCAAGGTGGAGGTGCTCGTTCCGCAACGCAGCGACCGGAGGCGCCTCGTGGAGCTCGCGCAGAAGAACGCGGCCTCGAGCTTCTCGACGCGCCGGAACGCGCGCGCGGACACCGAGCTCGCGCTCGGCAAGCTGCAGAAGCGCCTCAAGCTGGCCAAGCTCCCGCGCGTCATCGAGTGCTACGACGTCTCACACCTCCAGGGCTTCGCGACGGTGGCGTCGATGGTCGTCTTCGTCGACGGCAAGCCCGAGAAGTCGCGCTACCGCACCTACAAGGTCCGCGCGCCCGGTCGCGCCGGCGGCGGCGGCGACTTCGCTTCGCGCAACGACGACTTCGCCTCGATGTACGAGGTGCTCTCACGGCGCTTCCGGCGCGCGCGCGAGGAGAGCGCGCAGGGGAACGACGACAGCACGTGGGCGCTCCCCGATCTCATCGTCATCGACGGCGGCAAGGGTCAGCTCGGCATGGCCCTCGCGGCGGCGCGCGACGTCGGCATCGACGTCCGCCCGGGCGTGGGTCTGTCCATCGTCGGCCTCGCCAAGGAGCGCGACAGCCTCGAAGGCGGCGGCATCGAGCCCGCGCCCGTCGGCGCGGCGCCGCCCGAAGAGCCCGCGCCGCCTGCACCTTCGCCGCCGGTCGAACCGCCGGCTCCCGCCGAAGAGCCCGCGCCCAAGCGCGGCCGCAAGAGCAAGCTCGCGAAAGGGGAGACCGTGAAGATGCCGGACCGCGTCTTCCTGGCCCACGCCAAGGACGCGATCCTCATCCGCCCCAACAGCGCCGAGATGTTCATCTTGCAGCACCTGCGTGACGAGGCGCACCGCTTCGCCGTGACGTTCCACCGCAGCCAGCGGCGCCGCCTCACGCTGCGCTCCGCGCTCGCCGAGATCCCCGGCATCGGCGAGGCGCGCCAGCGCCTGCTCCTGCGCCACTTCGGCAGCGTGAAGAAGATCCGCGAGGCCTCGCTCGAGGATCTCGCGGGCGTGCCCGGCATGACGCGCGCCTCGGCCGCCGCCGTCTTCGAGCACTGGAAGCGCCAGCCCGCGCCCATCGGCGATCCCTCGGAAGACCCGACGCTCTCCCTGCACGTCGCGCGCGAGAGCGGCGCCGCGAGCCACACTGCAGACGCCGCGGAGGAGGACGCCATGGACAGCGCCTTCGCCGAGCTCGAGGCCGACACCGACATCGAAGAAGCGCCCGACGCACTCGCACCCGACGCCCCAGCGCCCGACGCGATCAAGGACGTGACATAGTCTGTCTCCCCTCTGCGGAAAGGATCCCCGATGCAGCTCGTACAGATCGCGATTTCACCCGACGGCGCTTACATCTACGCGCTCGACGCGCAGGGAAGCCTGTGGGCGGCCCGCACGCGCATCGAAGGCTTCGACGGCGGCGGCATGGCCACGAGCCCGGTCTGGATGCGCATCGAGCCGCCGCCGGGCGTGTCCGCGTAGAGGCGCCCAATGCCAAAGCTGCACGTCGTCATCGCGAGCACGCGGCCCGGGCGCGCGGGCCTGCCCATCGGCACCTGGTTCCACGCCTTCGCGCGCCAGCACGGCAAGTTCGAAGCGAAGCTCGTCGACCTCGCCGAGGTGAACCTGCCTCTCTTCGACGAGCCCAAGCACCCGCGCCTCGGTCAGTACGAGAAGGAGCACACGAAGGCCTGGAGCGCGATCGTCGACGCCGCCGACGCCTTCGTCTTCGTCACGCCCGAGTACAACTACAGCGCGGCCCCGGCGCTGCTGAACGCCATCGACTATCTGCACCGCGAATG
>DASXOE010000153.1:0-14198 GCA_036494575.1 Polyangia bacterium
TGCATCACGGTACTGCTCCGAAGGCCGCCGCAGTGCCGCTACTGCGGAGCAACACGGAAGCGCCTTGTGCCGTGCAGTAGATGGTAACCGATGGCGGGGCCTCCGTTTCTCAGGACGATGACGCTCGTAGCAGGCCCCCGCACCCGCCGCGCCTTGGCGAGTCGGCCGCTCCCGCAAACGGCGGCAGGCGTTTTCGCTGCCGTGCGCGGTGCGCTCTCCCTTCCAGGCCTAGCAGGCGCCTGACTTCTCGATGACGCCGGCCTCATTTCCTCACTTCCCAGGTCGTCGATCTCGCCTGCCCGGTTGACGCCCATGCCGTAGAGGATCTCGAACGCCGCCTCTCGGAACGGCGGCACCATCTTGTTCTTCGCGCTCGCGCGGTTGACAGCGTCGCGCCGGCACGATTCCCTAGCGAGGTTGGGCACCCGCGCGATGACCGCCTTGATCTCGGCAGCCGTGCTGTCGACGGCGGGCGCGCGCGCCGACGAGCCCGACCCCGTGAGCCCCGAAGCCGACAGGTCTCCCGCCGAGGTCGACGCCTTCCTCGCGACCTACGCGCCCGCGCCCGTGGACGGGCCGGAGCTTCGCCTGCCGTTCTCGCCCACGCGCCTCTACGTCGACGGGAGCTTCGCGAGCACCGACGATCTCTCGGCGTTGCCGTACATCGCCGGCAAGGGCAGCAACGTCCGCTTCGCGGCCGGCGGCTCCTGGCGCTGGCGCCGCTTCGCCTTCTCGGGTGAGCTTCCGTTCGTGCAGGCCAGCACCGTCGACGTCACGGCGCTGATGAACCTGCCGCCCCTGCCCGAGGACGCTCACCAGACCACTTGGTCACTCGGCGATCTCCGGCTCGGCGTCGACTGGACGGACCACCTCACCGACGCCGTCGTCGGCGGCTTCGGCTTCCGCACGCGGTTGGCCACGCACACGACCGGCTTCACGTTCCATCTCGCCGACGGGTCGACGGAGCGGTACGCGTTCCCTTATTACTTCCACCTCGAGCCGACCGCCATCCTCGGCGCGGCCTTCGGCCGCTTCACGCTGGTCATGAATCAGGGCGCCATCGTGATGCTGGGCCCGGACGGCAGCTTCTCAGGCTTCTATATCCACGTCCCGACGATCGCGTTCTGGGACGCCGCCTACGCCGCCAGCTACGCGCCGCTCGATTGGCTCGCCGCCTCCGTCGAGCTGTCGACCGCCGTCCAGCTCAATCACGTCGGCGGCTTCGACTTCACGAAGTTCAACGACGTGCGCTCGGTCTGGATCGCTCCGGCGCTCCAGCTCCACGTCTCCGACTACCGCATCGATCTCGTGGCGCGGTTCGGGCTCTCGCAGAGCTCCAACCTATTTGGCATCATGGAGTTCGCGGGGAAGAGCTCGTACACGCTGCGCGTCAGCCGCCCCTTCTAGCCGATGATGTTCGCCAAGGAGAAACCTCTCGATGACCATCACCATTACCGCCTTTGAACGCTCACCCGATGGCGGCAAGGGCCTGGCGCGTGATACGCGCGTTCGCTGGGCGCTCGAGGAAGTGGGCCAGCCCTATCAGGTTCGCCTTGTTTCGTTTCGCGCGATGAAAGAACCCGCGCATCTGGCGCTGCATCCATTCGGCCAAATTCCGACCTATGAGGAAGGCGAGCTCGCGCTGTTCGAGACAGGAGCGATCGTGTTTCACATCGCGGAGCGCCATGCGGGCTTGCTGCCGGCCGATGCCAACGCTCGGGCGCGCGCGATCACATGGATGTTTGCCGCGCTCAGCACGGTGGAACCGCCGATCCTCGACCTCGGAACGGCGAGAGTGCTCGAGGGCGACAAGCCCTGGAGTGCGGAGCGCCTTCCTCTGGTGAAAGATCGCGTTCGCGGCCGGCTAAACCAACTTTCCGTTCGCTTGGGTGAAGCCGATTGGCTCGATGGTGCGTTCAGCGCGGGCGACCTTTTGATGGTGTCGGTGCTGCTGAGGTCGAGACCATCCGGCATTCTGGACGAATACTCAACCCTGGCCGCTTATGTCGCCCGCGGCGAAGCGCGGTCCGCCTACAAGCGAGCCTTCGAAGCTCAACTGGCGGTCAACACCGGCAAGTCACCGACCGGCTGATTGCGGAGCAGCCCTTCGGCATCAGCCTGCTAGGGGCCGAGCGGGGAACGAGGTAACCTCGAATCATGCGCGGCGTCGCTTGGACCCTTGGTCTCTTCGGCCTGCTGCTGGCCGCGGGCGCGTGCTCGTCGGGGAGCGGCTCGGGCGACGGCGGCTTGCACGACGCGGTCTTCGAGGTCTCGCTCGATCTGCCGCCGGGGTGTCCTCCCGCGGCCGGGAACGACAAAGGCGTCGGGACGCCTTGCACGATGAACGGGAAACAATGCAAGAACGGCCTCCTGTGCACGTGCGATCCGCAGCTCGGCGCGCTCCTCGTCGGCGTGCCTTGCTTCTGCACGCTCGCGCAGTTCGCCCAGAACGGCTCCAAGGTCCCCTGCACCGACTCGGTGGCCGCGGGCTACTGCGGCAGCAACGCCACCTGCTGCAACTACCTGAACGCGGCCGCGTACTGCGTCCCGACCATCTGCCTGCCGGACAACATGTGCCTCGAATTCGTCCCCGTCGACGCCGGACCTTGACCGCTCCGTCGCGGGGGCGATTGCTTTCGCTAGCGGTCGTGCTCATTGTGACGGGCGATGCTTGCCGCACGAGATCGAGGCCAGCGCTCATGAGGGCGCACCACCCGCCCGGCGCACCCGCGTACGACGACGCGCTCGCCGCGAAGCTCGCGGCCGCCCTCGCAGCCAAGGGACCTGGCTACGTGCCGCGCACGCATCACCTCGAAGGAAAGGCGCCCACCTACACGAATCGCCTGATCCTCGAGTCGAGCCCGTACCTGCTGCAGCACGCGCACAATCCGGTGGACTGGCGGCCGTGGGGCGACGAAGCCTTCGCCGAGGCCAAGAGGCTCCATCGCCCGGTCTTCCTGTCGGTCGGCTATTCGACCTGTCACTGGTGCCACGTCATGGAGGGCGAATCCTTCGAAGACGTCGAGATCGCGCGCTTCATGAACGAGCACTACGTCTGCATCAAGGTCGACCGAGAAGAGCGCCCGGACGTCGACGCGATCTACATGAGCGCCGTTCAGGCGCTCACGCAGTCGGGCGGTTGGCCCATGAGCGTGTGGCTCACGCCCGCGCGCGAGCCGTTTTTCGGCGGCACCTACTTCCCGCCGCGCGACGGCGCGCGCGGCGCGCGCCACGGCTTCCTCACGCTCCTGCGCGAGCTCGCCGAGAGCTACGCCAAGGACGGCGACCGCGTCACGCGCGCCGCCAAGGCGCTCGTCGAGGCCGTGCGCAAGGACCTGGAGCCGGACCACACGGGCGCCGCGGAGCCGGGCGCGGGCGTCATCGCGGCGACGGTCGACTACTTCAAGCGTTCCTTCGATTCGGTCGACGGCGGCGTGCGGCGCTCGCCCAAATTCCCGTCGAACGTCCCCGTTCGCTTGCTGCTGCGCGCGCACCGACGCACGGGTGACGCCGAGACGCTGCACGTGGCGACGCTCACGCTCGCGAAGATGGCGGGCGGCGGAATGTACGACCAGCTCGGCGGCGGTTTCCACCGCTATTCGACCGACGCGCGCTGGCTCGTGCCGCACTTCGAGAAGATGCTGTACGATAACGCGCTCCTCGCCGTGGCTTATGCCGAGGCGGCGCAGGTGACGGGCCGCGCCGACTTCGCGCGCGTCACGCGCGAGACGCTCGACTACGTCCTGCGCGAAATGACCGCGCCCGAGGGCGCGTTCTTCTCGGCGACCGACGCCGACTCGGAGGGCGAGGAGGGCAAGTTCTTCGTCTGGTCGCAGAAGGAGATCGAGGACGTCCTCGGACCGGGGCCTGGCACCGCCCGGTTCCTGCGCTACTACGGCGTCACGGCGGCCGGCAACTTCGAGGGCGCCAACATCCTCAACGTCGGGCATCCCGACGAGGCCGAGCACGCGGCGCTCGCGCCCGCGCGCGCGAAGCTGTACGAGGTGCGCGCGCGCCGCGTGCCGCCGCTGCGCGACGACAAGATCCTCGCGGCCTGGAACGGGCTCATGATCTCGGGCTTCGCCGTCGCGGGGCGGCTCCTCGACGAGCCGCGCTACGTCGCCGCGGCCTCGCGCGCCGCGAGCTTCGTCCTCGAGCAGATGCGGGCGCCGACGCCGTCGACGAGCGCCGGCGGGCCCAGGCTGCTCGCGCGCAGCTTCAAGGATGGGCGGCCCGGTTCCGCGGGCTTCCTCGACGACTACGCCTTCGTCGTCGCGGGCCTCCTCGATCTGTACGAGGCGGGCTTCGAGCGGCGCTTTCTCGAGGCGGCGCTCGCGCTCGCCGACGAGACCGAGCGCCTCTTCGCCGACGAGAAGCGCGGCGGCTGGTTCATGACCTCGGGCGACCACGAGGCGCTGTTCGCGCGCGAAAAGCCCGCCTACGACGGCGCCGAGCCGTCGGGCACGTCGGTCGCGCTCTCCAACGCCCTTCGCTTGGCCGCCTTCACGACCGACGATCGGTGGCGGCAGCTCGCCGAGCGGGCCTTCGGCTCCGTGGGCGGCGTGCTCACGAGCCGTCCGATGGCGATGACAGAGGCGCTGCTCGCCCTCGACTGGGCCACCGACCGCGCGCGCGAGGTCGCGATCGTCCTGCCGCGCGGCGGGGGACCAGACAGCGCGGCGCCGCTGCTCGCGGTTCTCCGCGGACACTTCCTGCCGAACGTCGTGCGCGCCGTCGTCGGCGAGGACGACGTCGCCGCGCTCGCCAAGGCCGCGCCGTTCGTCGAGGGCAAGACCGCGACCGAAGGGAAGGCCACGGCCTACGTGTGCGAGCACGGCGCCTGCCGGCTGCCGACGCACGATCCGGCGGCCTTCGCCGCGCAGCTCGCGGACGTCAAGCCCTACTGACTCAGAGCGTGTAGGGCGAGGGCCGGCGCACGGGAAACAGCGCGAGCGCGATCGCCGCCGCCGGCACGCCGAAGCGCGCGCCCAGGGCGCGCAAGACGACGACGCCCACGCGCCCGCCCGGCGGCGCGAGCGCGCTCGCGACGAACGCCTCGTCGACGGCGAGGCCGGCCGCGCGCGTCGCGAGCGCCGCGAGCGCGCGCGAATCGGTTCCGGCGGCGCGGCCGCGTTCGGGATGGCGGAGGGCCAGCGCCGCTCGCATGAGCGCGTGATAGCCGTCTATCCAGTCCATCCACGGTTCGGCGGGGGCGCCCAGGGCCGTGGCCTGGACCGCCAGGGCGCGCCGCTCGAGCTCCACGAGGCCGAGCGTGTCGAGCTCGCGCAGGCAGCCGGGGAACTCGGCGGCCAGCTGGCGCAGCGCGCCGCCGCCCAAAGCGTCTCCCCCGGAGTCGCGCCGTCGGCGCAGCTCGACGAGCGCGGCGTACTTGCGCGCGAGCGCCGCCGGACCGACGGGCGCCACCGCGTCGGCGGTCACGCGGCCTCGCGCAGCGCGCTCGCGACGGCCTCGGCGAGGGCGCGCCGGCGGTCGCCGAGGCGGCGGGCCGTGTCGAAGTGGAAGGCGCGCAGCCACAGGTGACGGAGCGCCTCGGAGGTGTCGCGCGCGAGCTCTTCGAACCGCAGCGCTACGTATCCGGTCCCGATGGCGCCGACGAACACCGGGGCGACCCAAACCGGCCCGAAGAGCGCACCCGCGACGGCGGCCTCGATAGCCCAGGCGAGGAACATGAACGTCGCGCCCGTGATGAGCTTGACGGTGCCCAGCAGATCCTCGTCGCGCGTGAGGCGCGTCGCGACCTCCCCCGCGAGGCGGTAGGGCAGCCACCCGAGCGCGGCGCCCACGAGCGCGAGGGGCAGGGCGAGCGCCACGCGCGCGCAGGCCGCCAGCACGCGCCCGGGCGCGATGAGCTCGATCTCGAGGCCCCACGGGTTGCGCACGCCGAGGTGGCGCAGCGTGCGCGCGTAGGCGCGCGCCTCGGCGGCCACGGCCTCGACGCGCGCTGGGTCGCGGGCGCGCAGGCGCTCGTACGCCGCGAGCAGCTCGCGCGCTTGCCGGTGCTCGGCGGCCAGCTCGGCATCATCGCCCGGCTCGTCGCCGCGCGGGCGCTTGTCGGCGGTCCAGCGCGCGACGCGCGCGATGCCCGCCAGGAGCTCGCGCGTCTCGGACTGCAAAACGACGGCGTCGAGGCGCGACCTGATCTCGTCGGTGAGCGCATCGACGGCCGCGCGCTCGTCTGCGCGGTAGCGGGGAAGCAAGGGCTCCGTCTCGAGCGGCTCGCCCACGTCGAGCAGCACGCGCGAGCGAAAGACCGCCTTGCGTTCGTAAAACAGGCCCACGGGCACGACGACGGCGCCGAGGCGGCCGCCGCCGTCCGCCACCTCCCGCTCGGCCGAAAGCGCGATGCGCGCCGCGCCGGTCTTGAGGGGCCGCAGCTGCGGATCGGAGTGCGACGTGCCCTCGGGGAAGAGCGCGAGCGCTTCGCCGCCCGCGAGCGCCGCGCGGCAACGCGCGAACGACTCGTCGTTGCGCGAGGCGTCCTGGGCGCGCGCGCCGGCCTCCTGGGCGCGGTAGACGGGGATAGAGCCGAACGCGTTCATGGCGACCCGACCGAGCGGGTTGCCGAACAGCGTGCTCTTGGCGAGGAAGCGCGTGGCGCGCCCCGTCGCGACGCGCAGCACGATCGGATCGAGCAACCCGTTCGGGTGGTTGAGCACGAACACGACGGGCCGATCGCGCGGGATGCGCTCGCCGCCCTCGACGAGGCGCACCGGGTAGTAAAGACGCACGAGCGCCTCGGCGAGCCATCGGATCACGGCTTCGAGCGCGCGCCGCATCGCTAGGCGCTCCAGATCTCGAATCCGGCGATCCAGAAGTCACGGTCGAAGGTCAGCGCGACCCTGCACTTCTCGGCGTCCATGACGGCGAAGCTGGAGGCGTCGGTGTAACTGATCTTTTGGTCGGACAACCGCGCGAGCCATTTTCGTGCGGCATCGTGAATCATCTGTGACGGGAAGTGGACATCGACGAGCGAGCTCTCGTCAACTCGGGCCAGGGCCATTGCGGCGGCGCGTGGCCCCGCGCGAAACAAGAGCAGCCGATGAACTTCTGCGAGCACCAAGTTCGTCGTCAAGAGCGGTATCGAGTCCCGAAGGGCTCGCCGGAACAGGGAATCCGCAGCCGTATGCTTACCGTCGCTCGCGCTGAAAAGAGCGAGCCAACCCCCACTATCGACGAAGACGCGGGGGGCTTGGCTTTTTGGTCCGGGCGCGCGACGGGGCCGGCGTGACGACAAAAGTATCCTCCAAGTATCGATCGAAGCTCGTGCTCAGGTCTGACGGAAGGCCCTGGACCATGCCGCTGGCACGCAGCAGCGAATCCGTCTTGCCCTCGGTCGTCATTGCCCGAACGGCGGCTCGGATGGCTTGCGACTTTGTCCATCCACGAGCACGCGACCACACCTCGAGTCGCGCCAGCTCTTTCTCTTCCAGGTAGACCTGCAAGGGACGTGTCATGAGGAGTGATAATATGCGATCATGATGATACGTTCAAACCGGTCATGAAAAAATCTCCATGAAGGTCATCGTCGTCGGCGCGTCGGGCATGGTGGGGCAGGGCGTCTTGCGCGAGTGCTTGCTCGATCCCGAGGTCGAGCGCGTGCTCGTCGTCGGGCGGCGCGCGCTCGGCCTGACCGACGCCAAGCTCGTCGAGCGCGTCGTGCCCGACCTGACGAACCTCTCGGCGATCGAGGGCGACCTGGCGGGCTGGGACGCGTGCTTCTTTTGCCTGGGCGTCACGTCGGCCGGCATGACGGAGGAGGCTTACCGCAAGGTGACGTTCGACATCACGGCCGCCTTCGCGAACGTCCTTTCGCGTCTTAGCCCCGGCATGACGTTCGTGCTCGTCTCGGGCGCCGGCACCGACAGCACGGAGCGCGGCCGCGTCATGTGGGCGCGCGTGAAGGGCGCCGCCGAGAACGTCGTGCTTGAGGCGGGCTTCAAGGCCGCCTACATGTTCCGCCCGGGCCTCATTCAGCCGCTCCACGGAATCACGTCGCGCACGGCGGTGTACCGTTTCTTCTTGAAGTGGCTCGCGCCCGTCGTCGCGCTCTTGCGGCTGCTGTTTCCCGCCGCCGTCACGACCACGGAGAACGTCGGCCGCGCCATGCTCGAGGCGGCCAAGCGCGGCGCGCCGAAGACGCATCTCGAGAACCGCGACATCAACGCGCTGGCGCTCGCCTCCGCGGCGCCACCACGCGCGCTCGCGCGTTGACCAAACGCCACGCGGGACAAAACGCCGGCGCCGCCACCCGATGGTGGTAGCGTTTGAGCATGAGGCTGCTCATCGGGAACAAGAACTACTCGTCGTGGTCGCTGCGTCCCTGGCTGCTCCTCGAGCAACTCGGCATCCCCTTCGAGGAGGAGAAGCTCAGCTTCAACGACCCGACCTTCTCGGCGCGCGTGCGCGCGCTCAACCCCGCCGGCATGGTCCCGGTCCTCGTCGACGGTGACCTCGCCGTCTGGGACAGCCTGGCCATCGTGGAATACGTGGCCGAAAAGTTCCCCGACCGCGGCGTGTGGCCCGCGGCGCGCGAGGCCCGGGCCCGCGCGCGCTCGGTCTGCGCCGAGATGCACGCGGGCTTTCCGGACCTGCGCTCGCGGCTCGCGATGAACTGCGAGCTCCACCTGCCCCTCGCCGTGCTCGACACGTCGACGCGCCGTGACGTCGCCCGCATTTGCGACATCTGGGCCGACTGCGCCCGGTTCGCCGAGGGCGTCGAAGGTCCCTTCCTCTTCGGGCGTTTCTCGGCCGTCGACGCCTACTTCGCGCCCGTCGTGCGGCGCTTCGTGACCTACGAGGTCGCGCTGCCCCAGGCCGCGCGCCGCTACATCGCCACGATCGACGCGCTGCCCGCCATGCAGGCCTGGGTCACCGCGGCCCGCGCCGAGAACGACTTCTACCCCCCTGATGAGCCCTACCGCGACCACCCAGCCGAGGGCCTGGCGGCGCCAGATGAACCCGAGGAGCTCTAACGAGCTCTAGCTCCCGTCGCGCTCGAAGGTTAGATCCCGCCGGCGCGCCGTGCGTCTGCCTGGGCATGCGCACATCGAATCGCTCGCTCGTCCTCGGAATTGTCGTCTCTGTCGCGGGGGCGGCCTCAGCGGCGCCTTCCGCCGGGCCGGCCGTCGTGAGCCCCACGCGCGCGCTCGCGCAGGTCGCGGCGGGCGCGAGCCACGCCCAGATGTACCTCGCGAACGGACCCAACGACACCGCCGACACGGACGAAGCGGCCGATCGGTCGCTGGCGCCCTATCTCTACGTCGCGGGTCGCGATCCCGCCACCGAGCGGCTGCCGCTGCGCGAGACTTCGGCGCACGTCGACGTCGCGGGCGTCATCGCGCACGTCGCCGTACGCCAGGTCTTCGAGAACCACGGCGCCAAGCCCATCGAGGCCATCTACGTCTTCCCCGCCTCGACGCGCGCCGCGGTGCACGGCATGCGCATGAAGATCGGGCAGCGCGTCGTCGAGGCGCGCATCGAGCGCCGGCAGGCGGCGCGCGAGAGCTACGAGGCGGCGCGCGCCCGCGGCCAACGGGCGTCTCTCCTCGAGCAGGAGCGGCCGAACGTCTTCACGATGAACGTCGCCAACATCATGCCGGGCGACCGCGTCGAGGTGCAGCTCGACTACTCGGAGCTGCTCGTCCCCGAGGACGCCGTCTACGAATTCGTTTTTCCGACCGTCGTGGGCCCGCGCTACACGGGCGGCGCCGATCCCAAGAAGGATCGGCTGACGGACAAATGGATGGCGAATCCCCACCTGCCGGCCGGCGCGCCCTCGCCCACGCGCTTCGAGCTCGGCGTGCACCTGGAGACGGGCGTGGGCCTCAAGGAGATAACGTCGCCGTCACACGCCATCGACGTGACGTACGCGTCGCCGAACGATCGCACGTCGGCCGACGTGCGGCTGCGGGACGCCGCGGGCGGCGACCGCGACTTCGTCCTGCGCTATCGCCTCGCGGGCGACAAGATCGAGTCGGGCTTGCTGCTGTCGCCGCGCGGCGCCGACGGCGACGGCTACTTCGCGCTCATGATGGAGCCGCCGCAGCGGCCACGGCTCGAGCAGATCCCGGCGCGGGAGTACATCTTCCTGCTCGACGTCTCGGGCTCGATGTTCGGGTTCCCGCTCGACACGGCGAAGGCGCTCATGCAGAAGCTCCTCGGCCAGCTGCGCCCGAAGGATCACTTCGACGTCGCGCTCTTCTCGGGCGCGAACTACGTCATGAGCCCGGGCGGCTCCGTGCCCGCGACGCCCGCCAACGTGGGCGCGGCGGTCGCGCTCGTCGGGCGCCAGCGCGGCGGCGGCGGCACCGAGCTCATGGGCGGCCTGCGCGCCGCTTACGCCATCCCGCGGGCGAGCCGCGCCGTCTCGCGCATGGTGGTCGTCGTCACCGACGGTTACGTGGGCGTCGAGGCCGAGGCCTTCCGGTTCGTGCGCGAGCGCCTCGACGAAGCGAACCTCTTCGCCTTCGGCATCGGCACGAGCGTCAACCGCGCGCTCATCGAAGGCCTCGCGCGCGCCGGCCGCGGCGAGCCCTTCGTCGTGCTGAAGCCCGCCAAGGCCGCCGCCGAGGCGGAGCGCCTGCGCACCATCATCGAGCAGCCCGTGCTCACGCACATCGGCGTCGCGTTCGAAGGTCTCCACACGAGCGAGGTCTCGCCCGCGAAGCTGCCCGATCTCCTGGCGCGCCGACCGGTCGTCCTGTTCGGGAAGTACCAGGGGGAGCCGGGCGGCCAGGTGCGCGTCACGGGCTTCGCTGGCGGCGGCGCGCCGTTCTCGCAGGTGGTGCCCGTGCGCGCGTCGGACGCCCGTGCGCGCAACGAGGCGCTGCGCTGGCTCTGGGCCCGCAGCTGGGTGGCGACGCTCGAGGACGAGCGCGTCCTCGGCGGCGGGCAGCCCGAGCGCGAGCAGATTGTCGATGAGGCCATCACGGATCTCGGCCTGCGGTACAGCTTGCTCACGCCCTTCACGTCTTTCGTCGCCGTCGATCAGGAGGTGGTCAACCGCACGGGCCAGGCCACGCCCGTTCGCCAGCCGCTGCCCATGCCGGCGGGCGTCTCGAACCTCGCCGTCGCGCCGCCATCGGCCGAGGAGAAGATGATGTACCGCGAGGGCTCGCTTGGATCTTTCGGCGCGCTCGGCGGCGCGGGCTCGGGCCGGAGCGCGCTGGCCAAGCGTACGGCAGCGACCGCGCCCGCTCCGGCCGCGCCGGAGCCACCGCCGCGGGCGGCGCCCGTGCACAAGCCCGCCGACGACGCCCGCGCGAAGGCGCGCGCCGAGGCCGACAGCGCCGCCGACGCCGCGGAATCGGACGGACCTCGCCATGGACGGCCGCGTCTTCGGGCCTTTGTCGTCGCGAGCACGCCCACCGACTTATCGTCGCCTGAGCTGTTGCGTGCGGCGGTCGAGGCGAAGCTCGCGACGATCGCGTGGTCCGAGGCGCCGCGGCAAGCGGGGCGGATCGTGCTGCGCCTGCGCGTCGACGGCGCCGGCAAGGTCGTCGCCGTCGAGGTCGTCTCGGGCGACGCGGCGCTCGCGGCGTTCGTGCGCGGCAAGCTGCTCGGCCTGCAGAGCGGGGCGCGCGCGGTCGGTCCGAAGACCGTCGCGACCTGGACCGTGACGCTAGCCCTACGATGAGGGCGCCATCGCCGTCAGTTACTTCACGAGCGAGACAGGAATACTGTTCGCGATCTGCAGCAGGCTGCCGGCGAGTGCGTTCGGGTCGATGGTGTCGACCTCGAAGCCGCGTCCTTGCGGCAGCAGCTTCGCGTAGTTGATCCAACGCGGGCTCTCGGGCTTGGCGCTGCCGAAGGCGAGCACATAAACATCGATGCCCGCGTCTCCGGCTGCCTTGGCTTCATCAATTCCGTATTGGTAGACGTCTTGGGCGCATTTGCATGCCTTCCCCCCGACATTGTCGACACAAGGCGAAAGCGTGCCGTCAGCGCAGCACGGATTCCAAGGAACTGCCCCGTTCAAGGTGCCGCAGATTCCGCCGCCGCTCTGAGTCTCGCAGCACATCGGGCCGCCATCGGTAAAGACGACAATGGATCTGACCTCGTAGGTATGGGCGCTTACTGAGAGAGTATCGAGCCCACTCTTGATTGCCGCTCCAATGTTTGTCCCACCGTAAACGGTGGTGGTGGGCGAATAGTGAAAGTCACCAGACGAGCAAGAGATGTTCGGAACCGTCCCCGAGAGGTTGGCCTCGTTCGGCCACTGACCCCCACCGGGGCAGGGTGTAAAGTCCCCGGTTGCCCAACCTGTCTGCTTGCACGCGCCGAGGCCGCTCGTGTGCGCCTTCTTCGTCGCCGAAATATTGTCGCCCTGCCATAAGGCCTTGATGGTGGTGTAATTGGCGTTCAGCGGCTGAAATGGCGTGAAGTTGATCGCTTGTCCAGTGAAGACGTCCATTCCGATATTATCTTTGACCACCCCAGCGTTGTAGATGTCGTCGAGGAACGCCAAGTCCGCCGCAATGGCTTTGTCGATGCCGCAGGACGAGGTGAGGAAGCTGCCCGTGATGTCCATCTCGAACATGATGCTGCGCGGCCGAAAGGCGCCATCGCTGGTCTGGGCAACGTTTGCAGATCCGACACCGAGCGTACGCCCGAACGTTGTGAGGACGGTTCCGTCGGGCGCCGTCGGTTGTGCGTTGTGTCCGTTGATCTGGACTGCATTGGCGACTGTCCCGCTCGGGCTGAAGGTGTTCGTGCCGTAATCCCAGATCCCGAAGGATACGTCGGCGTCCGCTAGCGTGACCGCATTTCCGAGAACGGTGTTCTTAGCGGCGACGGTCTCCGCTGCGGTCCGCGCCTGAGCGGTATCCTTCGTCGTACGTAATACGTTCATGGCTGCGTGCGCCGCGGCATCGGTCGCGTTCTTCATTTCGAAGCGCGCGAGGCGAACGTACGACAAATCGAAACCCATCGCGGCGAAGCCCATGATGACGGTCAGGATGAGCATCATGAAGACGGCGATCGCGCCGCGTTCGTTCTGGTGTTTGTCCTGCGTCATTGTTGTATCTCCAAGAGTGTCGACATTTGCAACGACATCTGTGTGGGCAATTTCACGAAGCCGACGAGCGGCGTGAAGTTCATGGAGGCGGTCATGGTCAAGAACTGATGCGGCGAAGTGCCGGAATAGCTGGCACCGCCGAGGCAGGAGTTCCAGTTGACATTGAGAGGGTTGATGGGTGAGCCGCTCAGCGACAGGTCGTCCTTCGCTTGCTGCACGGCCTTCGCGCACGGATCTGAGGACATCGGAAACGCGGCGCCGAAGTGCAGACCGTCTCGCACGGCCGCCGCGAGCGTGAAGCGCTGATAGAAGAACCAGCCGTAGTCGATGATCGCGAAGAGGACTGCCAGGAAGATTGGAAGGACGAGCGCGAACTCGACGGCCGCACCTCCTCGAGAGGTCGCGCGGCGGAGTCTTATGGGAGCAGGTGCGCGATCGGCGGGGCTCATGGCTGGATCTCTAGTAACATCGTCATTTGGTACTTGACGGTTGTCGGCAGCGGGACGAACCCCACGAGAGGCTTGAACGTCAGCTGGGCGCCGAACGTCAGAACCTCATTTGGAACGATCCCCGAGGTCGGGAGTGTGGGCGATACGGGAAGCCACGTCAGGCTGGCCGGGTCGATAGGCGAGCCGGCCGCGGAGAGGTCCGTCGTCGTGCGCGCTTTAGCCTTCGTCCACGCCGAACCGGACGCGAACGTCACGCCGTGGCGAGTGCCGTCCCGAATGGCCGCCACGAGCGCGTAACGCTCGTAGAAATACCAACCGTAGTCGATGATCCCGAAGAGAACGGCGAGGAACAGCGGTAGGATGATCGCGAACTCGATGGCCGCGCCACCGAGGCTGGCGGAGCGGCGACCCGTGCTAGCCCGAGCGGGCACGACAATACGCACACGTCCATTGTCGCACGGGACGGAGCGCCGAGAGAAGTCCCCACGTCACCCCCGCGCGCGGCGTCACGGACCCGGATACAATGACGGCGCCCATGGCCTCGAACCGCCGATTTCTTGCCAGCTGGGCCGCGGCGCTGGCGATGACGGTACGCGTCGGCGTCGCCTCGGCCCAGGAGCCCGCGCCCGCGGCGCCGCCGGCCGCCGCGCCGGCCCCCGCGCCCGTTGAGAGCCTGCCAGCGCCTCTCGGTCCCGGCGATCCCCTCGCCGGCT